>JBGVEW010000064.1:0-156610 GCA_045120465.1 Eubacteriales bacterium | reverse complement strand
TGTTTGACCTTCTCTCCAAAATTCAAGGAGAGAACTCAACGTAGCGGACGATTTTTATGGTTGTAGATCAACTACTGAAATACGGCGAGTTTGGGATAGTATTGTTCGATAACTTCCAAGTTGCCGAACGGACTCGAAATCTCGTAGGGCGTTAACGCGTCGCGTGGGTTCAAATCCCACCTTCTCCGCCAAACATAAACCGCAATTCTGATACAAAGGGATTGCGGTTTTTGTAATTATATGGTATAATATACTTATCAAACGAAAGGAGTATCCGCTATGAAATTTTCAGAACTCGATACCGCCGTACAAGAAAGCATAATTGATTTGCTGAACAATCATATTGCATCCAGCGCTGATATTTTGAAGCAAGACCGATGTTTGATTCCTATGCTTATGATTCCCGACTCAAATCAGCTTGTCAGCCTGCAATCAAGAGATGGCTCTGTCGATGTTGATAGGGCGTATGCTGCTGTCGTTGGAAAATTGAAAAACGAGGCTTTTACATATGCTTTGTTTTCTTATAGCACACGAATTGGATTGGCGGCAGGCGGCGAAACGGATGCTTTGAAAACTTATATTTTTACACAAAATGGAATAGAGGTCTCCTTTTATACGCCTTTTACGGTCAAAGGGCTTTTCAAAAAAACGATCAATGTTGAAAAGTCGATTTTGGCAGAAATAAAAGAACATATTTTTGATTGAACCTTGTATCAAAATTACAGTCATTAGCCAAGAAAAACCTCAGTTGAACTTTCAACTGAGGTTTTTCAGTTATATTCGCCTATCGGTGAGTTCTATTGCTTCGCAGTGATATTACTTTGTAGTGATATTGCCTTCGGCAGTTAAAAGTTACATAGGCGAATATAATATCACTGTGAGCGTAGCGAACAATATCACTTTTGCAAAGCAAAAATATCACTCTGCGTTAGCAGAATATCACTCAATTTAGTTCAATTTTCGACTCGCACATTCCGATAAACAAAAACGTAATTTTGATACAAAGGAATTGCGGTTTTTTATGCCTATTTTCTATTGATAATTTCACACGGCTGGTGGTCATGGCTGTGAAATCACTAAGCTCTTTTTCGCTTTTTTGAAATTTTTTTGTTTTTTTGATTTTGTAACGCTTTTGTAACGCGGAATATGTTATAATGATATTACAAAAGAGATGAAAGTCGATTTTTTATTACAAAATATAAGAATTATAGGAGAATTTATTATGGCAAATAATTTTGAAGAATACAATTATCTTGTAGCCACTTTTAACAAAAAATACGGTACGAATTTCAGCTTTGAGGAATATGACGAGGAGCAGCGTAGATTTGACAACTTCTCAGACAATTTCTTAAAAGGTCCGGTTAATGGTGTTTCCAACGAAGACAACGTTTACAGAAAAGAATTTTTAAAGCTTTACAAGCAATATATGGAAAGTATAATTTTCGGATACAGCAAAACTTTTTTCACTACTCCTGATTATACCGATTTTATTAATGATTTTGAAGACTTAATGGGCATTTACCGTTCATATTGCTCCGACGAAAAGAGAAAAGCTCCCTCTAAATTAGGCGGTTGGAAAAAAGGTAACGACATTATAAAAGCTATGGAAGGCAAGGTAAACGAGTTTACAGATGGCTTTTCAAATAAAAACGACTACGTAAGAAATGAATATCTTGCAGGTAGAATGCCTCTTCGTAAAATGAGAGCAGACCTTGAGAAGATCAAAAATAGTAATTATTATACTGAAAAAGAGCTTGGACGCATAATTAACTATCATAACGCGCTTGAAAAGATAGTACAGGGACATACCGTTTGGAGCTATATAAACCTATTTAGATTGGGAAGAACACTTGCTGAAAACAGAGAGTATAAGGCGTTAAACGTATTTATTGAATCGTCTATAAAAAAGTCCTATGCTACTCACGACTTGGCAGTAACTGTGGCTAATTCATCTTTCTCGCTTGAAACTATAAAAAACACCGTTCAATCAAATATCTTAGACATCAACCGTCTTGTGGATAATACGCTTAAGGCAAATAATGATGTCACAGAAATTAAAGCAAACGCTAATAAAAATAACGTAATCGACGATAAAAACGTAGATATAGCGGCAAGCGTTTCCGCTCAAAGAGTAGAGGGGCTTTTTGAGGATGATGATTTTATGGAAGAGTTTTACGATGGAATCCTTGAAGAGACCGATAAGGTTGATAGCTTAGTAAAAGGTCAGAAAAATCAAACAAAATTATACGTTGATATCTTTCTTTTAAGAAATGCAAAGCCCAAAACAACGGCATTCTGCGCTAATTACGATGCTGCTGATACCTCCGAAAAAAAGGAAGAGCTTGTTAAGCAATATTCAATCGAAATGTTTACTTATATTTGCGACCAAATTAGTACCTTTGGAATGAACCCAAAGGACAGTGTTGTTGTTGGTCAAAAAATAACCGACGTTATTCTTCACAAACTTACGCCTTTTGCGTTTGAAGGCGAAAAATTTGCTAAATACGGTGACAAATACGGAGTAAAGGATAACAGTTTACTCGAATCGATTGCCGAGGCGAAAGGCTGTGGCGATACGAAAAAAGAATTTATCGAAAGTATAAAGCAAGATCTTGGCATGGTTGAGAGCAAAAAAGAAGCAATTCCGGAGCTTAAAAACGACATTGAGGAAAAAGAAAATAATGATAAGGCTTCTCCCGTGATTGATGAACCAATCAAGGAAGCACCCGGATTAAATAACGCAAAATAATATATCGATTAAAAAACCTAAACTGAACTTTACGTTTTGTTTGGTTTTTGTAAGACGAAAACCACGCGATAGTCGCGTGCTTCGCACACTCCTTCGGAGTTCGACTACGGGCTTCGCCCGCCAAAAAAATCGACAAGTTTCGTCAGGAGCTTGTCGATTTTTAGTTTTTATCCGATTTTCAAAAGTAATTTTACGGTAGCGAATGTGGAGGAATATTATGGCTGATCAAATGCCGTATTAACAATCTCAAAAATACATTGCTGAATTGTTATTGCAAAATGATATCGTTTCGGCAATCGAACGAAATCTACCGCAATTATTGTCACTTATTCCGGAATTAGAGAGCATGATCGGCTTCGATCACTGCCACCCACACCATCATTTGGACGTTTGGAACCACACCCTCATGGCGCTGAGCCTTTCTGAAAATGATTTTGCAATCAGACTTGCGATTCTCTTACATGACATCGGAAAGCCGCATTGCTTTTCACAAGAGGGGAATGTTCGCCACTATCAAGGTCATGCGGAACAATCTGCGCTCATGGTGCACGACATTCTGAAAAGATTTGCTTTTGATAAATCCTTTATCTATCACATTTGCCAAATCATCAAGAAACACGATACGCCGCTGGCAGAGGAGGATTTATTAAAAGATCTTGAATTTGCAAAAACGCTTTTTGAGGTGCAACGCTGTGACGCGCTGGCACACAATCCGCAATATAACAAAAACAGATTGGAATATCTGAATCGTATGAGAGAGCTTTTCAAAAGGCAAGATGCTTCGTGCGCAGATTGATCGTATCAAGGTTTATTTTTTGTAGAATATACCCGATTCGTTCACAAAAAGTTCATGTAATCGCACGGGAAGTATGCTATAATGAAAAAGAATTGAAGTTGCTTCCATTTTTGTTTTCCAAGGAGGATGTCATGGCACTGAAAAAAATGCTTGCAATCGATCTTGGCGCATCCAGCGGCCGCGGAATCGTTGGCACGTTCGATGGCGAAAAGCTGTCTCTTAAGGAGAATCACCGCTTTTCCAATGATCCCGTTATCGTAAACGGGAGAATGCACTGGGATATTTTGCGTATTTTCCATGAGATCAAGCAGTCTATTACCAAAACTGTATTGGAAAAGGACGCCGTATCTTCGATCGGTATCGACACTTGGGGCGTAGATTATGCTTTGCTGGATCAGCAAGGCAGAATGCTCGCAAATCCTATCCACTATCGGGACACCCGTACCGATGGTGTCGTGTCGTATATCGGTCGTTTTTTTGCGCAATCCGATCTGTATGACGTAACCGGTATCCAATGCATGAATTTTAATACCATTTTTCAGTTGGCATGTGATTTGCGCGACGATCCCGATATGGTGGCGCGTGTCGACCGTATGCTCAACATTCCCGATCTGCTCAACTATTTTCTCACGGGGAAAATGGCAAACGAATACACCATTCTCTCCACGGGCGCGATTCTTGACGCAAAAAAGCGTGAGTATGCCTTCGATCTGATCGATAAGATCGGAATTCCGCGCCGTTTGTTTGGCGATATCGTTCAGCCGGGTAACCATCTCGGAACGCTGTTGCCTCAGGTTTTGGAGGAGACGGGAAAAACCGATGCGTGCGTGATCAACGTTGCCTCTCACGATACGGCAAGTGCCGTCATTGCCGTTCCCACACAGGAGGATGATTTTATCTTCATCAGTAGCGGAACGTGGTCGCTGATGGGAACCGAATTGAGTGCTCCCCGCATCGATGCCGAAACGGCAAAATACGATTTTACCAACGAGGGCGGTGCGTTCGGAACGATCCGATTCCTCAAAAATATCATGGGACTGTGGCTTATCCAGGAATCTCGTCGTCAATGGAGACGAGAAGGAAACGAGTATAGCTTTGCGCAACTGGAGGCACTTGCAAGAGAGTGCAAGCCTTTGCAATGCTTTATCAACCCCGATGATCCTTCCTTTGCCACTCCCGGAAATCTGCCCGAGCGCATCCGCGAATTCTGCCGTAAAACAGGGCAGTACGTTCCGCAAAGCGTGGGAGAGATCGTTCGTTGCATCTACGAGAGTCTGGCACTCAAGTACCGCTATACGGCAGAGTCTATCAACGAGATTACGGGACTTGGGGCAAAGAAGATCTACGTGGTCGGTGGCGGAACCAAGGATGGATTTTTGTCGCAAATGACCGCGGACGCAACGGGAATGGAGGTATCAGCCGGTCCCGAGGAAGCAACCGCGATCGGGAACCTGATGATGCAATTGATGGCGGCGGGAGACGCAAAGGACCTCAAGCACGCGCGCCGTATCGTTGCAAAGTCCTTTACGTGCAAGCATTATGAGCCCACCAAGGAACGTGCGGCTTGGGATGCGGCATATCAAACGTTTTGTAAATTAAGCTGACGAAAAAGTACCTGTCAGCGCGGGGCTTTGCACCGTAAAAAAGGGAAATAGATGTAAAAAATAAAAAACAACGGAGGCTAACTATGAAGGAGAATCAACACGGAGAACTTGCCGTTATCGGTATGAACGGATGCGGCGCATTTGCAGATCAGGTCGATTTTTATCTCAAAGATTGGCGCAGACACGGGGATGACCGTACGTTTCTTGTAACGGCGGATTGCCCTCGCTTTGGTTCGGGTGAAGCAAAAGGTATCATTCACGAATCCATGCGCGGCAAGGACGTTTACATCATTTGCGATGCGTTTAACTACGGTGTTACGTACAAAATGTACGGTATGACCGTTCCGATGAGTCCCGACGATCATTTTGCAGACCTGAAGCGTATTATTGCGGCGATTGAGGGAAAAGCAAGAAGAATTACGGTGATCATGCCCATGCTTTACGAGGGCAGACAGCACAAGAGATCCGGCCGCGAGTCTTTGGACTGTGCGATGATGCTGCAGGAGCTGGTTGCAATGGGCGTATCCAATATTTTGACCTTTGATGCGCACGACTCCCGTATCTGCAACGCGATCCCGCTTTCCGGCTTTGACAACGTTCGCCCCGCTTACCAGATGATCAAGGCATTGGTTCGTGCGGTTCCCGACGTGCAGATTGATAAGGATCATATGGTCATCATTTCTCCCGATGAGGGGGCAATGGCACGTTGCATGTATTACAGCTCCGTTCTGGGTCTGGACATCGGTATGTTCTACAAGAGAAGAAACTATTCTATCGTCATCAACGGCAGAAACCCCATCGAGGCGCACGAGTATCTCGGACAAGACCTTCACGGCAAGGACGTGATCGTTGTGGACGATATGATCGCATCCGGTGAATCGATGATCGACGTATGCAAGCAGCTCAAGGAAAAGGGTGCAAACCGCGTGTTCTGCTTCTCCACCTTCGGGCTCTTTACCGAGGGCTTTGATAAGTTCGACCAGGCAGCAAAGGAGGGTGTGTTTGATAAGATTTTCACCACCAACCTGGTTTATCGCCGTCCCGAGCTTGCAACCAAGTCTTGGTACGTCGAGGTCAATATGTGCAAATACGTTGCATATCTGATCGATACGCTCAACAACGATGCTACAATCAGCTCCTTGCTCAATCCTGTAAAGCGCATCCAAAGCCTTATGGAAAAGCATCGCCGCGAGCTTGCTTCTCAAAGTAAGACCGAAAAATAATCGATATCCAACATCTATAAAAGGATGGCTTGAAGGTCAAATGATCTTCAAGCTGTTCTTTTTTTCTTTGAAAACGGATACTTTTTGTCGAAAAGAGGTGAATTTTGCGGGCTTGGCTGCGCTTTTTTTATAATAGCCTTGCATTTTAAAAAAAAATATGATAAAATATATAAGATAAAGAGAACTTGCTTGAAAGGAATCTTTTATGAAAGTAAAAATCAAAAGCGATTATCATAACGTTTTGAAAAATCTGGATATTCTATTAGACTTTTTGCTGAATTTTTTAATGGGGTATCTCGGTTACATGCTTGCCGATATTATCTTCATTAGCGGAACTCCCATCGGTCCTGTCCGAATGGTTGCGTTGGTAACGGTATTCTGCGTGTTCGGTTCGGTATTGAACAACTACCACAACGTGTATGCGCCCATGCGAACGCAAGGACCTTTGTTCTTTGTCGGACGAATCTTTTTGGTCAACGTTGAAATCTTCAGCACCGCGGCGATTTTGGTTCTTTTGACCGTGCCGGAAGGAAATCTTTCTTTCTTTATCGGTTGGCTTCTGATGGCAAATATTATCAGCTTTACCACGATCTCCTCCAAAAAGATCATTATGCTGGCTTTTTTGCACTCACTGCGTATTCACAAGCAGAATGTCAAAAACATTCTGCTTGTCACCGACAGTCAGGAAATGGCGGACGAATATATGGAGGAAATTTTCGACAATCCTCATTTCGGTTACTCGGTAATCGGATACGTCGGCAATCTTAACGTTCACGGTCTCAAGCATTTGGGAACGACGGGAGACCTCGACCGTGTTTTGCAGGAATATCGCCCCGACGAGGTTGTTATCGCATTGGATACCGTTCGTAAAAAGCTGATCACGCGGTACATTTCCATTTGCAACAATAATTGTGCCAAGGTTATGGTTGTGCCTGCGATCTGCGGTTATTTCAAGTCTCCGCGACAGATCTCGATGCTTGGAAATCTTCCCATGGTCGATATCCGCAGTACCCCCTTGGATAACTCCTTTAACCGTTTTCTTAAGAGAGCAGTAGATATCGTTGGCTCGTTGGTGATGATTGTCATCACCTCGCCCTTGATGCTCTTTACGGCAATCGGTGTCAAGCTTTCCTCACCGGGGCCGATCCTCTTTAAGCAGGTGCGCGTAGGCAGACATAACGAAGAATTTACGATGTATAAATTCCGTTCCATGCGTGTCAACGATACGCAGCAAACGGGTTGGTCTCACGAAGGGGATCCCAGAAAGACCCGATTCGGTGCCTTTATCCGAAAATTTGCTCTTGACGAGCTTCCTCAGTTTTTCAACGTTCTCAAGGGTGATATGAGCCTTGTCGGCCCTCGCCCCGAGGTTCCGTTCTACGTTGAAAAGTTTAAAAAAGAGATTCCTCTGTATATGCTCAAACACACGCTTCGCCCGGGAATCACGGGGCAAGCACAGATCAAGGGCTTGCGCGGAGATACGTCTATTGAAGCGCGTATCGATGAGGATATCAGCTATATCGAAAACTGGACGTTCTGGACGGATATTCGTATTCTGCTTCTCACTCCATTTAAGGCGATCAACCGTCACGAAAAATACGCGGCGCGCGATAAGCACGAGGAGGCAAAGCAAAACGCACGTATGAACCGTCCCGAGTCCTATGAGGATCAGACAGATGACGCAGACGAAGAAGCCTAAGCTTTTGTATGCGGCGTCAACGGCGTCACATTTAAAACGCTTCCATATGCCGTATATTCAGGCGTTGAGAGAGGAATATGACGTATATTTGCTTGGTACGGAAGGGGAGGGGATCGATTTTGCGATCAACTTTTCCAAGGGCTTTTTCAGCCCTGCCAATTTTCTTGCCATTCCCAAGGTGCGAAAGATTTTAAAGCGCGAGAAATTCGATCGCGTCATCGTCAACACCACGTTAGCGGCATTTGTCATCCGCATGGCAATGATTGGCTTGCGTCACCGTCCCAAACTGCTCAACGTAGTTCATGGATATCTGTTTTCAAAGCCCATCACAGGGCTTAAGGCAAAGCTGCTTTTGTTTTGTGAAAAGCTCTTGCGCAAAAAGACCGATGCCTTGGCGGTGATGAATGACGAGGATCTTTCGATTGCAAAGCAATACCGTTTGACAAACGGTGAAATTTCCTTCCTTTACGGTATGGGAATTCCGGATCAAGTACCATCGATTGCTTATGATCACAATCTGCGTGTACGTTATGCTTCCGAGCAAACCGACTTTTTGTGTACCTTTGTCGGTGAATTGAGTAGCAGAAAGAATCAGATCTTTTTGATCCGCGCCGCCGAGCGATTGCAACGGGAAGGCGTTCCGATCCGCCTGCTCTTGGCAGGAGAGGGCGGTATGCGTGAGGAGTTGGAGACGGAGATTGAACGGTTGCACGCGAATGAATACGTGTTCTTGCCCGGGAATCTCGAACCGATCCTCCCGTATCTTGCCATTACCGATCTTTACGTGTCGGCAAGTGTATCCGAGGGATTGCCGTTTAACGTAATGGAGGCAATGGCTATGGGCTTGCCCGTGGTCATGTCGGATACGAAGGGACAGAGCGATCTTCACCAAAATGATCAATCGATTTTATATCCTTTGAACGATACGGAAGCATTTTGTCAAGCACTCAAACGGGTGTGGGAATCTAAAACCTACGGTATGAACACCTGTTCCTATCCATATTTGGAGCGATATCGTCTGTCTGCCGTGTTTGATGAAAACGTGAGAATTTTGAAAGGAGAGAACGAGACATGAAAACAGTGTTGGATCATTTGCGCGATTTTTATAGCGGAAAATGGTATCCCTTGATCGTTCTTGCCTTAACGGTTCTCGGCAACTCATTAGGTTATGAATTTGCCTGCTTTTTGGGAATGGTTGCAAGCTTTTTTATCGGATGCCTGTTTGCATACGATTTCCGATTTGCGTTGTCCCCCTTTATGTGTACGGTCTTTTTCGTGTCTCCTCGTCATGCACAAAACGTAACCGAATTCCGCGAATACTATATGCAGCCCTTGGCAGTCACCGTTATGGTGATCGGCTTTGGTCTGATTTTTGTGGGAACGGTTCTTTTTGCGATTCGTAACCGCAGACGGATCAATAGCTTCCCGTGGAAGGGACTTTTTCTGAGTCTCTCCATTTGGTGCGCGTCTCTTTGCCTTAACGGCTTGTTTGCACCCGTATATTCCGTACAAAATCTTTTGTACGCAGTAACGTTTCCCCTGATGCTGTTGATCTTGTACACGTTGTTTGCTATGTACGTTAAATTTGATCAGACTGCGTTTGACTATTTCATGTATTGTTTGCTGATTGCGTGCTCCGCCATTTGTTTGGAACTGTTTGCCAGATATCTTTCGGGAGCGGTAATCGTGGACGGTGTGATCGTTAAGACGAACGTCGTGCTGGGGTGGGGCGTTTGGACGACCATCGGTGGCATGATCGCCTTTTTAATGCCCGCTGCCTTCTATTTTGCGGCAACCAAGCGATATGGTTGGATTTTTTACGGGTTGGGGCTTGTGCAGTTTTTCTGCACCGTGCTCTCGCAAAGCCGCGGCGCAATGCTGTTTGGCGGTGTCATTCTGTTGATTTGCTTGTCAACTCTTTGCTTTTTTGGACGAAACAAACGGATCAACCGTATCTTAACGATCGGATTGATCGTCATTGCGGGAATCGGTGTTTTGCTTTTGCGCGAAAAGTTGATGGGGCTTTTGCAAAGCTTTTTGGATAAAGGCTTTGACGATAGTGAGCGCTTTGATCTGTGGAAGCTTGGCGTTCAAAAATTCCTGAGTGCTCCCGTATTTGGAGCGGGATTTTATGACAACGGAATTGTTTCCACGTGGGATATTCAACTGTATCCGTTCTTTTATCATAATACGGCGGTTCAGATTCTGGCTTCTACAGGTGTGGTTGGTGTGCTTGCGTATCTTTGGCACCGTTTTTGCACGATCCGAGCGGTTGTGCGCAAGCCAAGTCTGTACAAAACCTATCTGGGCATCTGTATTCTTTCCTGCCTTTTGTTCTGCATGTTGGACGTTTTGTTGTTCATTACCTATCCGCTCATTTTCTATACGTTGATTCTCTTGTTTATTGAGAAGCGTGATGAAGCGGAGCTTGCGGAACAGCTTTATTCGAATATTGAATAAAGAGAGACGTGTCAAATGCGAATTGTGTTTGACACGTCTTTCTATTACGACTCATAATCCTGTATCCGTTCAAACAGCTCTTTCCATGAGTCAACTGTGATTCCTGCGATCAAAGCTTCACGTTCCGTGCGCGGAAGCGTTGACACGTCGATTTCAATCGTTCGGATCAGATAACCTTCCGGGGTGTAAACACCGATTTTTCCACCTGTTTCACGAATGGTAAAGCGATGATAGAGGATATCGACGTCGGTTTCCTCTTTGTCCGCGTCCGCGGAGACCGAGATCGAGGGATCGTAGTCTTTCAATCTTTCAACGGAAGCGTTCAGATCCGCAAGCAACTCTCCGGCGGCATCCAATCTGACGTCGGTTTCGTTTACTGTGTTGCGTAAGACCACGAGAGCAGTGATTGAAAACGTCATACAGATCAAAAGCAAAAACGCGCTTAAAATCGAAAACAACTTAGAAATATCCATCAAATTTCTCCTTTTTCATTTTTTTGTAATCCGGGTAAAGATAGCATGTCCTTTTTTTTCGGGTATATTCATTTCGAATCGGAAACACTATGAATATGAAAAAAAGATCGGAGAAGGGCATGAAACGAACGAAATCCAAACAAAGGCAATACCTTCAGCTGATTTTGTGGAGTGTAGCGGTGATTTTTTCGCTGGTGACACTCGTCACTGTTTTTGCAGGGGTGTGGTATGTGCATACCACCTATGAAAAATATATCGATACCGCGCTTTTCAAAACCGATATCGGAGCGCGTTCGCCGCGGTTTTATGCCTATCATTTTGAAGACCGCGAAAATCGACGCGGAGAAGCGGTTGAGGTTACCTCGTCGGTATATGCGCAAAAAGAGACCTTGTACGTTCCTTACGGAGAGATTCCTCAAGATTTGATCAATGCGTTTGTAGCAATTGAGGACCGTCATTTTTGGGATCATCGAGGGGTTGATTGGTATCGGACGATTGCAGCGTGTGCCAACTACGTGTTGGGCTTTTCGGATACCTTCGGTGCTTCTACAATCACGCAGCAATTGGTGAAAAACATGACGGGCGAGGATCAGGTAACACCGCAACGCAAGCTCCGTGAAATCTTTTTCGCTACCGATCTTGAGCGCAAGCTGGATAAAAGTGAAATCATGGAGCTCTATCTCAATATCATCCATTTTTCGGATCAATGCGATGGAATTGCAGCGGCTGCAAAACATTATTATTCCAAAACGCCGCAAGAGCTTTCGGTTTCGGAATGCGCAACGATTACGGCGATTACCAACAATCCCGCCTTCTATAATCCGATCCGACATCCCGAAAATAATCTCAAAAGGAGAAATTTGATCCTTTCCGAAATGTATGCGCAGGGGTATCTTGATTCTGCGCAATACCAAAGTGCAATCGAAACGCCGCTCTGCCTGTGTGTAGATGAATCGAGCGGATCCGAAGGCATCAATTCGTGGTACACCGACATGGTGATTGAGGACGTGATTGGCGATTTGTGCGAGCGCTACGGTATGAGTCGTTCGGCTGCGTCTCATTTGCTTTATACAGGCGGCTTACGCATTGACGTGGCGATGGATGAGAAGATTCAGAAAATAGCGGAACGCTATTATCTCACAAAAATTCGACTTCCCGAGGATGAGAATGGGACTCTCGCTCAATCCGCTGTGATCATTTTGGATAACAGTACGGGGGATATTCTGGGAGTTGCCGGTGCTGTGGGCGAAAAGCGTGGGAATCATCTTCAAAATTTTGCTACGCAAACGGTGCGCTCTCCCGGATCGACGATCAAGCCCTTGAGTGTGTATGCCCCTGCACTGGAGCGAGGACTCCTCAACTGGGCAAGTGTGTATGATGACGTTCCCATCGAATTCGATTTTGAGGGGCATCGGATGTGGCCGCAAAACGCGAGCGGAACCTACCGCGGACTTACCAACGTTGCCTATGCAGTTGCACATTCCACCAATACGGTTGCGGTGCGGGTGTTGAAGGAGCTCGGTTTGCGCAATTCATTTGATTTTGTCAAAAATCACTTTCATTTTACCCAAATGATCGATTACCGCGGACAAAGCGATTGCAATCTTGCGGCACTTGCCATGGGGCAGTTGCATTACGGTGTTACTTTGCGCGAAATGACGGCGGCATATACGGCGTTTGCGGATGGTGGAGTATATCATCCGTATCGCTCCTATTATCGCGTCCTGGATGCGGACGGTAAAATTCTTTTGGCAAACCCCGATCGCGGGGAAGTTGTTTTAAAACGTCAAACTGCGGATCTGATGACCAAGCTGTTACAAGGCGTTACGGCAACCGGAACGTCAGGGCTTATCAATCTGGACAAGCTCTGCGAGTGTGCGGGCAAAACGGGAACCAGCTCGCACGATTGCGATCGTTGGTTTATCGGATATACCCCCGACTATGTTTGCGGTGTTTGGAGCGGATACGAATATCCGCAACCGTTGAAGGGGAAGAACGTCAGTACGGTCATTTGGAATGATATTATGAATGAGATTTGCCAAAGCGGTCATATTCAAAAGAGGTTTTCTGTTTCTTCCGAGCTGGTAGAAGCAAGCTTTTGCAGAGATTCCGGAAAATTGATGACCGAGGCATGTGCCAAGGATGCAAGAGGAACCCGAACGGAAACAGGATGGTTTGTCAGGGGCACAGAGCCGCAAGAGTTTTGCGATTGCCACGTACTGTGTCGGTACGATACCGAAAACGGTGGTGTGGATCATGGCTTTTGTCCCGAAGAAGCCGTCCGAGAGGTTGGATTGATTCGCGTTGAGCGTGCTTTCCCCGAAAACGTGCGTGTTTTGGATGCGCAATACGTTTACAACGGTGACCCCACGGTCCTTTTTCCGCAATCCGATCCTTCCAAGCCTTATTTCGGAGCGGCAAACGGAAGGTGGATAGGGCACAGCGGTGTTCCGTTGCCTTATCATCGCTCCTGTCCCATGCATCAAAAACGACGGGAGGGAAATGAGGAATCCTCCTTTCAAGATCCCGACGGCATTGCCGTTCCGTGGGGGGGCGGAGTGCCGCCTGAAGAATAAAAAAACATCATCTCTCATACTGTTGATTTGAGAGATGCGAGAATAAACAGCATCTCATGGGAGGTGCTGTTTTGTATAAGAAGAAATACGGAAAAGTAACGGTTAACGCGTGGTTGAATATGGAAATGGAGCAATCCCGCCCCGCAGTTATGATTTTATTTGGAATGATCATGGTTGCCGCAGGGATCATCGTGCGGATCGCGGTGGGAAGCCCGTATATGACGGTCATGGCACTGGATATTGCGGAGATATTGCCGCCAATCTGGCTCATGTCCCTTTTATGGACGCTGTCCTTTTTGATCATCGGATGCGCCGCAGGCTTTGTTTTGGGGTATCGCGCGGGTGGATGTGAGGTGGATAAATACAAGGGAAGTATGCTCTTTGTATTGTTGGCAGTATTGGAGCTTTGCTGGTATCCAACGCTGTTCGGTGCGGGGCTCTTGTTTTTGAGCGTTTTGGAAAGCATCCTGATCCTTTGCTTTTCCGTCGGTGTCACTTTTTGCTATTATCGGATCAGCAAATTTGCAGGCGTTTTGTTTTTGTTGCATGACGTGTGGTTGATCTATATGCTCATTCTCAATTTTGCGGTCTTTTTTAAGGGCTAAAGAGGAAAGAGATTCCTGAAAACAGGTATATTTTAGGAGCAAACTCTTGAAAAATTGTAAAAAAAATACGGGTTGGCAGATTTTTTTTTAAAAATTACTTTACAAACGGCAAAAAATTTGGTATACTATTACGGTGAGATAATTTTCCAAACTGTCAACCCGACAGGATTAAAAAGGAGTGTGTGATTATGAGCCGTATGATCGGCACAGTATCCCGTGGCGTTCGCGCCCCCATCATCCGCAGTGGAGATGATTTGGTAAAAATCGTTACCGAATCCGTTTTGGATGCAGCTAAGGATGAGGGTTATGAAATCAGAGACCGAGATATCGTAGCAATGACCGAGGCGATCGTTGCACGTGCGCAGGGGAACTACGCAACGATTGACGATATCGCCGCAGACGTGCGTGCAAAATTCGGTGGCGAAACGGTGGGCGTTATTTTCCCCATTCTCAGCCGCAACCGTTTTTCCGTATGTCTGACAGGTATTGCAAAAGGTGCTAAAAAAATCGTTCTGATGCTTTCTTATCCTTCCGATGAGGTCGGAAATCACCTGATCAGTCTGGATGCAATGGATGAAAAGGGAATCGATCCTTACCGCGATGTTTTGGATCTTGCAAAGTACCGCGAGTGCTTTGGCTATGAGAAGCATCGTTTTACAGGCGTTGATTACGTTGAGTTTTACGAAAAGCTCATCCGTGATGCAGGGGCTGAGTGTGAGATCATTTTCGCAAACGATCCCCGTGCGATCCTCAAATATACCGGAAACGTCCTCAACTGCGATATTCATACGCGCAAGCGTACCCGCAGATTGCTCAAGGCAGCAGGTGCGTCCATTGTTTACGGAATGGACGAGATCCTCACCGCTCCCGTTAACGGTAGCGGATATAACGAGCAGTACGGTCTGCTCGGTTCCAATAAGGCAACCGACGAGCAGGTCAAGCTCTTCCCGAGAGACTGCCAGACCTTGGTAGAGGATATTCAAAAGCTGTTCTTTAAGGAGACCGGCAAGCACGTTGAGGTAATGGTTTACGGTGACGGCGCGTTCAAGGATCCCGTTGGAAAGATTTGGGAGCTTGCAGATCCGGTCGTTTCTCCCGCATATACGAGCGGCTTGGAGGGAACTCCCAACGAGCTCAAGCTCAAGTATCTGGCAGACAACGATTTTGCCGCTCTTTCGGGTGATGCCCTCAAGGAAGCAATCAAAGAAAAGATCAAGGAAAAGGACGGAGATCTCTACGGACAAATGGCATCCGAGGGTACGACTCCCCGTCAGCTCACCGACCTGATCGGTTCTCTCTGCGACCTGACCTCGGGCTCGGGCGATAAGGGAACTCCCATCGTTCATATTCAGGGTTATTTTGATAACTATACCACCGAATAAAATCAAATATAAAAAGCAGGGGCACGTTTTTTACCAAACGCGCCTCTGCTTTTGTTCTATCAAAAAAGTGCGTGCCGTACATGTCATATGCACAGCACGCGATAATATTTATTTTTCCTTCACTCGCTTTACGATATTTTCGTAGGTAAGGCCGTAGCTTTCCGCAATGTCGCGGGCATAACTCTTTCCGTCCGGTTTTGCGCGTGTGATCTTAAAGGATCGCTTGCCTTCGCCCTTGATGCCGGCTACCAGTGTGTCGATTGCAACACCGCCGCCTGCCAAGGAGCGCTTATTGATGTTGTCGATCTCGGCAGCCAACTCATGCAAGTGGGTAGAAAACAGGCAACGGCAACCCACGTGTGCCAGTCCGCCCAGCACCTCTGCGGCAATGTAGGATGCCTCAAAGCTGCCCGTGGAGGAAAGGGACTCGTCAAGAAGTACGAGGCTATTGGGGGTTACACAATCCAAAATTTCGCTCAATCGCGCACACTCTTCACCAAGACGCCCCTTGTCGATGGTATCGTCCGCACCGGTTGGGAAGTGCGTGTAGATTCCGTCAACGGGAGAGATGATCGCATTTTGCGCGGGAACGTACATTCCAAGCTGGAGCATGACCTGCGCCAAACCAATGGCACACGTAATAACGGACTTGCCACCGCGGTTCGGGCCGGAGAGTACGTAGATCGTGGCGTTTTCATCAAATACAAGGTCATTGGCAACGATTTCATCCTCAATCTTGAGCGCGACGCAGGGATTATAAAGCTCAATCGCGGAAAATGCGCGTTCTTCCATTGGACGAATGTCGGGAATGGTCAAAACGCAGCCTTTTTGCTTGAGTGCACGGAGCATCTGCGTTCCGCGTACCAAAAATTCAAATTCGGGCATGAGATTGAGCAAAAATTCGGTGTTTTCCAATACGTAGGTCTGCACGATCTTTTTCCAAGAGCGCAACGAGGAGCGGTAAACGTCGTTGATTGCACTGTTGAATGCCAAGGAAAGCGCCATTTTTTGATTTTCGGATTGCTTTTTGCCAAATGGAACCAGATTTGCGATGCAAGTATAACTGTCGTTTTTAAAGTTGAGGCGAAGGATCTTATCCAATACGTCTCCCGATTTAAAGGACTCGGAATTGATCGAAAGTACACCGGCGGAGGCAGGGCGAAGCTGAGCATCGAGATTGACGCCAACGGTTACGCTTTTAATTTCGCGCACGCGCTGAGTCAATTCGTTGAGCTTGTCGTTCAATTCCCGATAATAATCGCTTTCCGCCAAGGTGGTTACCAGCTCAGTGAGTGCAGTAAAGGCGGGGCTTTTCAAATCCTGTTTGACTTCTCTGAGCCCTTCGTGAAGTACTTTTACGCTCGAAACGTACAATTCGATCTCGGTAATGCTGGAAAGATAATCGTCAGCGTCTCCGTTATCGGCTTCCAGTCGGCGCAGTTCCATGATATCGTTGAGAACGGGAACCAGTCGGTTGAGCATATCGGTGAGCGTAGGGCAGGAGAGCATATCATCAAAGGTTGCCATGCGGTAGCGCATGACCTCGGGCTCTGTGGTAAAGAATTCCGACAAATCTCGGTTTTTTAAATTAAAAATTTCCAAAAGCCCAAGCTCTTGGAGCGTAAAAAGATCGATATCCGGAACGCATTCACCGCTTTCATGTCTGCGGCGCATGGTTTCACTTGGATAGATGAGGCTGAATGCATTAAAATCCATTTGTGAGCATCCTTTCAAAACGTTACCTATAGTATATCATAAAAAAACGAATTCGTCTATAGCGTATGCAAAAAAAATGCAATTTTCGGCGTTTATATTGACCTTTTTTTATTTTTATAGTATAATGATGATGGATTTTGAAAAAAGGAGGGAAAAGAATGGATAGATCGCTTTTTGCGTTTGATTATTCTTACGTGAATAGGCTTGGGGCTTTTGATCGCCCCATCAGCAATCCGTCGGAGTTGTTACGAAGTGACGATTTGCAAGGATTGTTGCGTTTGTGCGGCATGCGTGAATGCGAGATCAATGCGCTTGCATCCGATTATGAGTATTTTGCTGCACTGTGCCGATCCTATCCCATGCTGGCGGGACATCCCGTCAAAAACGCTCTAAAAGCCTTTTTTCAGGCGTATTTTCCGTCCATAGAAGAGCCGAACGGTGAAAACACCCATACGATTTGGAAGATGACGATAAACGATTTGGAAGAGCAGCCGAGAAAGCTTTCCGATTTTCTTCCGCAAAACAGCCGCGCTTTGATTCCGTGGGATCGGCTTTTTGAAATTTCGGACAAGCTTGAACCGATGCCGGATGTCAACAGCCTTTTGACACTTCCATATACTGACTTTTCCTCTTGGAGATCGAATTTGAACGGTGTTTTTGAGGCGTTTCAGCAGCGAGGCTGTCGGCAGATTCTGATGACTCTCCCTTCCGAATTCCGTTTTTTTAAGCCGGATCCGTATCATGTCTCGTTAGCGCTCGCAGCTTCCACGCGAACGGATGAGCAGAATTCCTTGATCCTTTCACAGCTTTTCCGCGAGGCGTGCGAACAGAAGTTGCCGATCCTTTTTTATGCAGATTGCGATCCTATGTCCGCCACCGCTTTGCTGAACTATGCAGAGCATACGGTCGGACTTCCCGCGTTGATTTGGGCAAGCCGTCGCTCCGATACGCGAGATGCGATGCTTGCATGGCAATCATTGGAGCATACTTGCGAGATATCCATGGCACTCAGGCTTTCGCTTTTGCCATCGGACGAGGAATGTGCCTCTGCAATCCGTCTTGCAGCAGCACGGTATCCTGTGGATCGATTGTGCCTGATCAGCGAAAGCGATTTGATTTTGATGCGCTTTGCCCGGGAGCGCTTGGAACGAATTTGGAAAGAAACACGAAAAAAGCTTTGAAAAAATACGAAAAAATTACTTGAAAACAAGGATTCGTTATGCTATAATATATATTGATAGCAGACACAAAGGAAAGGATGTTGTTGATGAGCTCTGTATTAAAGAAAAAGTTACCCTTGATGATGGCAATTGCTGCCTTTTTGTGCGTAGTTGGTGCTGTTTTGATTCTGATTTTTCCCGTCATGAACGCCGATGCAACCTATAAGCTGGTGCTGGGAACAATTATCGCGGTCTTGTTGATCGTTTTGGCACTTTTAATTGCTGTATATTTGATTTTGGGACGTGATACCGAGCCCAACTTTTTCCTGTTTGATCGTCAAAAAAAGCGCAACATTGATATCGACGAACTTTCCTTTAAGCTTGCTAACGAGCGTTTGACCTTCCTCTTGACTACGGTCAGTGAATCGGTCGAGGAGCTTTGGACGGATGACGTTCTTGAAAACGAGCTTAAGCTTGGATATCGCAAGATCTACCGTCCGTTGATCGCGTACAAGATGCTGTACGATCTGGCGGATAAGAACGTGGAGGATTATTGGGAATATCTTCTTAAATCCACTCCCGAAACGGTTACCTCCATTTGCAATGCGCTGTCGCAGGCAGGGGAGACCGAAATGGTAAAAGCGTTCCGCTTTATCATGCAAAACTACCGCGAGGATTCTGCAAAGATCCGCAACTTTGTCATTGGCAATCAAAAATATATTCGCGGCAGAATCATGTCCTACATCAAACGCAACATCGAAATGTTTTATTAAATAACAAATACAGCACCAACCGATTCGGTTGGTGCTGTATTTGTATTTGTTAGAAAATAGGATATCCCGCGTTGGTGTGTGCCTCGATCAGCTCATTGCACAATGCGACGATCTCGTCGGTAGCGAGTTGTGCTCCGGTTACGGGATCCATCATTGCCGCCTGATACAACGTCTCACGAGATCCGGTGTGTGCTGCTTCAATGGTCAGCATCTGCGTATAGATATTGGATGCGTTCATTGCCGCGAGCTGCAAGGGAAGCTCACCTACGTAGGTGGGAGTAATTCCGTTGTTGTCAACCAAACAGGGGACCTCAACACACGCAAGGTCCGGAAGGTTGGAGATGCAACCGTGGTTGATCACGTTACCTCCGATTTTGTAAGGCGTGTTGGTCCAAATAGCTTCCATAATGCGGGAGGCGTATTCGTTGGAACGGGTGTGCTGTACTTTTCCACCGTTCATAATCTCTTCCTTTTGTTGAGCCCACTTCTCAATGTGTCGGATACAGCGACGAGGATACTCGTCAAGCGGAATGTTGAATTTTTCAATCAGATCGTCGCGCCCTTGCTTGAGGAAGAAGGGATTGTACTCTGCATTGTGCTCGCTGCTTTCGGTGCAGTAGTAGCCAAGCTTTTCGATGTAATCAAAGCGCACCATATCGTTGTGCTTTTCGGTTGCATTCTTTTCCTTTGCGCGGCGTCGGATTTCGGGGTAGAGATCGTTTCCATCCTTATCGGTGATCTCAAGGAGCCAAGCCATGTGGTTGATACCTGCGATCTTGGTCTTGCATCCCTCAAGCTTATCCGACATATCTACGTGATTGAGGAGGTCGCGCGCGCAAACCTGAACGCTGTGGCAAAGACCGATGGTCTTGACGTTTGTGTAGCGTTGCATATAACCCGCGATCATCGCCATCGGATTGGTGTAGTTGAGAAGCCATGCGTTGGGGCAGACCTCCTCAATATCCTCGGCAAAGCCCTTCATCACGTGGATGGTACGCATTGCGCGGAAGATACCGCCGATTCCCAGCGTATCGCCGATGGTTTGGCGGATGCCGTATTTCTTGGGAATCTCAAAGTCGATGATCGTGCAAGGATCATAAAGACCAACCTGAATCGCATTGACGACGAAATCCGCACCGCGGAGAGCGTCTTTTCTTTGCTCAACGCCAAGGTAGGTCAAAACCTTAGCACGGCCTTCGTTGATGGTTTGATTCATTGCTTCAATCATCTGGTAAGCTTCTTCCAACCGACCGGCATCAATGTCGTAAAGTGCGATTTCAACGTCATGGAATTGTTCGCACATCATCGTGTCGCCAAGTACGTTTTTGGAAAAAACAAAGCTTCCGGCGCCCATAAAAGTAAGTTTCATAATGTTGTATCCTTTCTTTTTTGAAAAAATCCGTAAACATTCGGAATCTGCTATTATTATACCAATTCTTTTTTTAAAAATCTATTGCATTAGGTGACATAAATATGGTATAATGTAACTTAGTGAGAGGTGGTGCTCAATATGCGTGATATAACTCTTTTAAACAGACACTTTTTTGATCTCAACCCTCTGTTGATTGGGGAGGAGCAGTGCGCACCGGGGCATCAATACGGTCCCGCAGTGAGAAAATATACGCTGCTGCACTTTGTAGTGAAAGGGAAGGGATACTTTCAGTGTAACGGAGCGACCCATTCGCTGTGCGCAGGTCAGGTTTTTGTCATTCGTCCTGAGGAATTAACCACGTATTATGCCGATTTGGAGGATCCGTGGTATTATCAATGGGTTGGCTTTGACGGTGCACTTGCCGAGCGTTTTTTAACTTTGCCCCCGGTTCTTTCCTATTCCACAAATTGGGTGGAAAAAATGTTGATGTTGGACAATCGAAACGGCATGATCGAATATCGTATCGCATCGCTTTTGTTTGAAATGTGCGCTGAGCTTTTTGCGGTAGATAAGCCGCAAAACCATTACGTGAGACGTGTTAAAAACTATATCAACACACTTTATATGCAACCGATTCGGGTTGAAGAGATTGCAGAAAAAATGAACCTCGACCGTCGTTATCTATCCCGTTTATTCAAGGAAAAAACGCAAAAAACGGTACAGGAATATTTAATCGACGTGCGCATTGAGGAGTCAAAAAAACAGTTGGAAAGAGGGGCATCCGTTTCCGAAGCGGCACAGCTTTCCGGATATGAGGACGTGTGCAATTTTTCCAAAATGTTTAAACGTATTACGGGAATCTCTCCCAAATATTGGAAAAGCTCACGAGTTGGAGGAAAAGAAGAATGAATGATAAAAACCAAGCGACAAGCTGTGACGATTGTGTGTTTTACGATTATGACGAGGAGTGGGAAACCTATTCCTGTCAAATGAATTTGGACGAGGATGAAATGGTGCGCTTTTTAACGCAAAAGCACCAATCCTGCCCGTACTATCGTTACTATGACGAGTACAAGAGTGTGCAAAAGCAAAACTGATACAAAGAGCGCACCGAGCAACGATTGCTTGGTGCGCTCTTTGTATCAGTGCATTTCCTCGATATGATAGATATAGTCAAGAGAACGTAACGCCTCAATGATTTGGCTGTGCGTTTTATATTTTTTCAATTCTTTACTGCTGATCGAAATGGCGACCGAATAAACGCTCAATCCCGAATTTTGATAAGCGGTGTTACATTCAATATCGTCAATCCACATTCCCAGTTCTCGAATGGTGGTAACAAAGTTTTGCAGATACGCAATGTTCTTTAACTCCAGGTGCACCTCAAAGTGATTGGAGCGGTTCTTAAGGTATCGTTCAAACTTGGGAAAGATCGAAAGCGAGCAGAGAAGAAGCAGAAAGGAGACCACGGTTACCGTATAGAGTCCCGCACCGATGCAAAGCCCGATGACACCGCATGCCCAAAGGCTGACGGAGGTCGTAAGACCTTTGATCTGATTACGGGAACTGTAGAGAATGGAGTTGACCGTGATAATTGCCAGCCCTATGATTGAGGCGGCGGAGATCACGTAAAAGGCGTTGGAGAGATAGAGATCCAAAATCATCGCAATGCAGGTTGCAAGTGCTACCACCATAAAGGTGCGCAATCCCGCAGCATGACGCTTACTGGAGCGTTCACAGCCGAGAATCGCGGATAAGATGAGAGCCAATGCAATGCGTAAAATTAAGGTATAAAGATTGAGTTCAGTTGCCCACGTGCCAAGAAGATTGGCAATCGGATCGAGTTTCATATAAACCTCCTGTGTTATCTTCGCCGTCCGTACCGACGGTTGATCGGTTGTATCGGCTTATATTGTTCTTCTGCAGCTTCGGTAAATGCTTCTTCGTTCTCCATGTTTTGCTCGCTTACGGGGGGAATGTGCTCCTGGATTTTTTGAATTCGTTCGATCAAAAGCTCAATCTCGGTTTTGGGTTTTCCGGATTCGTGCGTTTCCTCAACCGAAACAAGATCCTCAAGCTTTTCGGAATAGGAGCCCGAAAGATAAAGCGAGAGCTTTGCACAAGCGGGGCCTACCAATTCGTACAGAATGCTGGATGCCAGAATAATGGTTTCCAGTGCCATACCGATCTCTCCTCCAAGCGTACGCGCTCCCATAGCGGCAAGACCGATTGCAACACCGGCTTGCGGGATCAGGGAGAGCCCGAGGTAATTACGGGTTTGCGGAGACTTTCCTGCGATCCAAGAACCAACGAACGCACCAAGATATTTGCCAACGATGCGCACGGCAAAATAGAGAAGACCGACTGCGATCAGCGGTGTCGTACCGATTCCCGAGGAGGAAAAGAGCGCATCCAAACGAAAATTAACGCTGGAACGTACAAAATAGAGCAATAGGATTGGGGGACTGAAATAGTTTAACTGCTTAAAGAGCTTATCATCGTTGGTAATATTGATATAAACCGTTCCCATTGACATACAGCCGAGTAACGGGGAGATATCCAAAATCACGCATATTCCGCAGAAAATAAAGAGAAGGGAAATAGAAATGATCAAACGATTGTCGTTCGATCGCTTTTTTGGCATCATCCACTTCATAAAAAAGCCGAATACACCACCCAAAAGCAAAACACCGATGTTTGTAACCAAGGGCAGAATGATATTGTCGGCTTGGATCGTTCCACCCGAAATGGAGGTTACGGCAACCGAAATTGCGATGCTGTAGGCAAGGAGTGCCACGATATTGTCGATTGCCACAACCTGCAAAAGGGTATTGACAAAGTCGCCTTTGGCTCCCGTTTGACGAATGGTCATCATTGTAGATGCCGATGCGGTTGCGGCAGCAAGTGCTGACAGAACGATCGAAAAGGCAAATTGCAGGCGAAGGATAAAGAATGAAAGAACAAAGATCAATGCCGATGCCGTGCAGGCTTCAAACAGTGTAATGATAGGAACTTTCAATCCGTTTTGCTTAATGTTTCGAAAACGAAAAAATTCTCCCGTGGTAAATGCGATCAATGCAAGGGCAACGTCCGAAAGAAAATCCATTCCGCCGACAACAGATGCGGGGATCAGATTCAAACAATAGGGTCCGATCAAAATTCCTGTCAAGATATATGCCGTAACGTTTGGAAGACGAAAGGCTTTGGTCAGACGAGTCATTGCAAACCCGAAAAACAGCATAAATGCAATTGAAATAATGATGGATGCTGCAGGTGGAAGATGATGTAAGGTTTGATGTAATTGCGATAGCATGACGTCTCCTTTCTTTTTAAAATGGATAGAGATAAATTATAACACATTGTATGAAAAAAATCAATAGAAATCACAAAAAATGATAGATTTTACATAAAAAAACGCAAAAAACGCACAAAACGGATTAAAATCGCTTGGGACACTTGACTTTTGATACGTTTTGGTGTACAATAATGTGGATTTTTGGAAAGGAGTATATGATGGCAATTTTTTATTCTGCGCTTGGCCAGACCTTTTATTTGATTCTTTTAATTCTGATCGGTTTTCTCTTGACAAAGTTAAGGATCCTGTCGGCAGATGCCGCAAAGATCCTTGCAACACTTGAAAATTGGGTCTTTATTCCGGCATTGATGCTTAAAACCTTTATGACCGACTTTACCGTAGATCGTTTGGCGCAATCGGGCAGTGTCTTTTTGTTCAGCGCGGCAATGCTCATTCCCGTTGTTCCCATGGCAATTTTGATTTCAAAGGGATTGACCCGAGATGCTTTTACGCGTAATATCTTTACCTACGGCTTGGCGTTTTCCAATTTCGGCTACATGGGGATCTCGGTGGTCGAGGCTGTTTTTCCGCAGTATGCGGGAGATTACCTGGTCTTTACGATGCCTCTTTACATCCTGATCTATCTGTGGGGCGTTCCCACGTTGTTGATGAAAGAGGAAAAGACCTCTTTCCTTCAAAATTTAAAATCCTTGCTCAATCCGATGTTTATCGGTATGTTCCTTGGCATGATTGTTGGTCTCGTTACCTCTGTTCTCCCCGAAATGACGATTCCCGCACCGTTGCTGCCTCCTTTAAACGCGATCGATAACGTCATCACCGCGCTTAAGAGCTGCATGTCTCCCGTGGCAATGCTCCTCACGGGTGTGACCGTTGCCAATATCGATTTCAAAAAGACCTTTTCCAACGTTAAAATTTATGCGATTACGGCAATCCGTCTTGTGGCAATTCCGCTTTTATTCCTTGCGGCATTCAAATGGATTCCGATGCCGGAAACCTTCTTTGTTTGCTTGATTGCCGCTTTGGCAATGCCTTTGGGCTTGAATACGGTCGTCGTTCCAAGTGCCTACGGTAAGGATGTATCCATAGCGGCGGGAATGGCATTGGTATCCCATATTCTTTCGTGTATCACCATTCCGCTCATTTTTCTTTTGATGTAAAACCCAAAAAACGCTTGCGTAGCGGTATCGGCTTACGCAAGCGTTTTACTTTTATCCGTTGTAAGGATGCTCAGCGGCGGTTTGCCGCATGGATTTGATTACTTGGCTTGGTTGTTTAGCACTAAAAATTGCAGATCCTGCCACGATAATGTTTGCACCTGCCTCGGTTGCGAGGTGGACGTTGTCGGGTTTAAGACCGCCGTCAACCTGAATATCCAAACGCAACTGCTGATTTTCCGCATATCTGCGTACCACACGTACCTTTTCCAACGTTTCGGGAATCAGTGCTTGCCCGCCAAAGCCGGGAACTACCGTCATGATCAAAGCCATATCAATTTTGGAAAGGTAAGGGATCAAACGCTCCACGGGGGTTGCAGGCGAAATCGCAAGACCGCATCTCACTTCACCGTGTGAGCGGATCTTTTCAAGAACTGCGTCAATATTGTTGCAGCTTTCCAAATGAACGGTAATCAGATCCGCACCAGCCTTGACAAAATCGTCGATGTAGCGAATCGGATCATTGATCATCAGGTGAACGTCAAAGATCAGCTTCGTATGAGAACGCAATGCCGCGATAACAGGGGCACCAAAGCTAATGTTCGGTACAAAAGCACCGTCCATGACGTCAAGGTGCAGATAGTTTGCACCGGCGTCAGCAATACGCTTTACGTCGGTTGCCAGATTTGCAAAGTCTGCTGCCAGTAAAGAAGGGGCAATATAAATCATAAGAGCGGTCCTTTCTGAAACTTAGAAAAGTGTGTGAGAATCCCGTCGAATTTTGGAAAACTCGCATATACTGACAATGAAGATTCGCACGTTGCCGCACGGAGGGAAGAAACAATCATGGGACGTATGAAGACGAGAACCGTGTGGGCGCGTGCTTTATTCGCGGATCAAAAGGCAGACGGCGTGTGCAGCGATCCCCAGCTTTTCACCGGTAAAACCGAGATGCTCCTCGGTGGTTGCCTTAACGCTGATTCGATCAATAGAGATGGAAAGCGTTTCTGCAATGTTCTCACGCATTTTTGGGATGTGGGGAGCGAGCTTTGGGGCTTGCGCCAATACCGTTGCATCCACGTTTCCAATGCTCCACCCGTGCTCACGGATCATATCTGCCACCGCGCGCAAAAGCACACGGCTGTCAGCACCCGCATAACAGGGATCGGAGTCTGGAAAATGCTTTCCAATATCTCCGAGAGCCAATGCACCGAGAAGTGAGTCCGAAATGGCGTGCAGAAGAACGTCTGCGTCAGAGTGGCCGAGAAGTCCCGTTTCGTGTGGGATGTCCACACCGCCCAAGATCAGCCTGCGATCGGCAACCAAACGGTGCACGTCGTAACCGTGACCTACGCGAATATCAATCACTTCTTTTTCTCCGTTCTGTACTGATAGATTGCAGTAGCCAAGGGGAGATCTTCGGGGAAGGTTACTTTCAGGTTGGAAGATCCGCATTCGACAAGTCGAACCTGATAGCCGAGGTGCTCAATGAGAGATGCGTCATCGGTGACGGTGAAGTTATCCTTTTCTGCCTTAACCAGAGCAGCGTGATAGAGTGCAGTATGGAAGACCTGAGGGGTTTGTACCTGCCACAGACCCGTGCGATCGATCGTTTCCTGCACGTTTCCGATGATGGTTGCACGCTTTACGGTATCGCTGATCAAGTGTCCTGCGCAAGCCGCCTTAGAGCGGTATGCGGTCAGACAAACCTTGGTGATTTGCGCGGGAGTGATCATGCAACGTGCACCGTCCGCGATTGCCACGTACTTGACCTTTGCGCTGAGTTTTTCAACGCCGCGGCGCGCAGATTCTTGACGGGTTGCACCGCCGATCACCAGCTGCTTGAGCTTTTTGATATGATATTTTTTGCTCATTTCCAAAACGGCATCAAAGTTTTCGGGCTTGGTGACCACAACGATCTCGCGGATCAAAGGGCATTTTTCATATGCTAAAAGCGTATGCGCCAAAATCGGCTTTCCTCCGATCGAATACAGCTGCTTGTCGATCTTGCCCATGCGAGTAGAAGCGCCTGCCGCAAGAATGACTGCGGCGGTATAGCTGTCCGGGATGCATTCGTGAACGACTTCTGCGATTTTCAACAATTTCTTATCCATAACGTAGCACCTTTCTTTCTGTATGCTTCAAGCGGTGTTTTTGGGGAAATTAAAATTCGTTGTTTTCGATTGCGGTAATCATATCGACGCGGCGTTGATGCTTTCCGCCTTCAAAATCCGCATCGATAAAGCTATCGACAAGGTCGCAAGCAAGTCCCATACCAACAACGCGTTCTCCAAAACAGAGTACGTTTGCGTCGTTGTGCATACGGGTGAGGCGTGCGCTAAAGGTGTCGGAGCAGGCGGCCGCGCGAATTCCGCGATGCTTGTTTGCCGCAATCGACATACCAATGCCGGTTCCGCAAATCAAAATTCCAAGTTCCGTAACGCCATCCTGCACGTTTTTACAAACGGCGTGCGCAAAGTTAGGGTAATCACAGCTTTCGGCAGAATGGGTTCCAACGTCAATGACCTCAATTCCGCGTGCGGCGAGATGCTCAATGACCTTCTTTTTCAGTTCAAAGGCGGCGTGATCGCAGCCTACCGTAATTTTTTTGATATTCATATCGGGTACCTCACGTTTATATTCCTGTATCAATTCCGAGGCGTTCCGCGCGCTCGCGTTCCGCTTGGGAAAGTCGTAGATAGGTGGGAGCTAAATCAACGTCAAAGCCTTTGGCACCGTTTTCAAATGCGATACGTGCCACTTGCGCCACCGAATAGGCGCTTTGTTGACGCAGAGGGGAGGGGACGGGAAGGATCGGATGCGTCAACAGTGCTTCTGTGATCTCATATCCGTCGCCGCAGAGACGAACGGGCTCATGATAGTTGCCAAGACGTTCGTCGAGTTCTGTGATCGGAATGGCGGAGTCCGGCATCAAACGCTCCAAAGTCCCGTTTTGAGCACGGAAAAGTGCCGTATAGACTTGCTTTCTGCGAGCGTTCATCACGGGACAGATCAAACCGTCGTGCATTCGCAGATGATACGCAAGTGCTTCCAACGTGGAAACACCGACACAAGGCTTGTCAGTTCCAAATGCCAATCCCTTTACCGTGGCAGCACCGATGCGAACACCGGTAAAGGATCCGGGGCCGGCGGAAACTGCAAAAAGATCAATGCCATCGGGGGTCATGGAAAAACGGTTTAAGAGGAACTCGACCATAGGGAGCAAGGTCTCGCTATGCGTATTCCCGTTTTCAATGGTAATTTCTCCAAGCCGCTTCTCATCTTCGCAAAGAGAGACGGAAGCAACCAACGCCGTACTGTCGAGCGCTAAAATTTTCATGCGTTTACCTCCGTAACGAGTTCGAACGTGATTACCCTGGAATCGGTCTTTTGCGGATCGTTTTTCACGATGGTGACCCGAACGAATTCCTCGGGGATGAAATCGGGAATCTTTTCGCTCCATTCCACAAGGCACACACCGTGACGATTCAGATAATCGTCGTATCCGATTGAAATCAGATCATCCTCACTGTCTATGCGATACATATCAAAATGGAACAGTGGGAGTGTTGCAGAGCGATATTCGTTTACCAGTGCAAAGGTAGGAGAGCGAACGAGGCTGTTGGGAGCAACCACCGAAGCAAAGCCTCGTACAAAGGCGGTTTTTCCAACCCCAAGATCACCGTAAAGTGCAATAAAGCGGGGGATAGACGGGTTGGAGAGCATCTCGGTTGCAAGAGCTGCACCTGCCGCCTCGGTTTCCGACGTATCGGAGGTATATATCGTTTTCAAGGGATCCATACCGAACCTCCAAATACAAAATTAACCTTTATTATATTAGTATAGCATACTTTGCCGAGTTTGTAAAGCCCCATACGGGATTTCTTTTTCTCGGCGGATCAGTTTTTGGCATTCTTTTTGCGGTCACGGTATTCGGGAACCGACTCTCTCGACCCATCGGGGTACTGAATGACCGTATTATCGAGAATTCCTCTGAAAGACGCGCGGAATTCCTTGAGATATTCCTCGCGCAATTCCTTTTGCTCGGCGCGCTCTGCATCACTCAATTCTTCGGTTTTGGCTTTGCGAGCCAAAAAATTGATTCGGTCAAGCTTTTCCTTTTCCATTGTAAACTCCTTGTCAATTTGGGATATAAGAAAATAAAGGGCAGACACAGTGTGTCTGCCTTACTTTATTTGCACGCGGGCAATTAAGCCTTTTTCATGGTGCGCAGGCAACGAGAACAAACGTAGATTGCTTTGCTGCCTTCCAGCTTTACCTTGCGGATGTTGGGCTTCCAAGTTCTATTGGTTTTGCGGTGAGAGTGGGAAACATTCTGACCGAACACAACGCCCTTACTACAGATACAACATTTTGCCATTTTTGACACCTCCTAATAGATCTCTTGCCGTTTTTGGCATAGTACGGCTATACGTTACTTCACAACGTCAATTATTATACCATATGTTTTTTCAAATTGCAAGAGTTTTTTTGATTTTTTTACGAATTTTTTCGGTTTTTCTTTCTATCGGGACAAATTTTTTCCAAAAAAGCGGAATCCAGCCCACCCGAGAGCGTCAAAAAGCCGTTTTTGGAAACGGTAGAAGGGGCAAAATTGACCAAAACACCGTTTGCTTGCTTCATAACGGCAAGAGCAAAATCGATTTTTTCGTCTTGGGGCAAGGATGCACCGTTACAAAGAATCAAGGTCTGCGCACCGAGAATGGCACGAGAGAGACGGTTTCCGTCGGTAATTGCATCCGCGTAGAAGAGATGAACGTGTGCACCGCGTCCCTCAAAGAGTGCCGTAAGCGTTTGTGCATCTGCGTCTGTTTTTTTGGCGAGGATCACGATTTCGGGCAGATCCGACCAAATTAGCGAAGGCTTTACAACGTCATCGATGGGAGAGGGCGTGCTTTCAGACTCCTGTTTTGCACGCGTGATGCCGATGGGAGGGTAGGGTAGGTTTTGCGCGGCTTCAATCAAAATTCCCAATGGGATCGGACCGTCCGAAGCGATGGAAAGCTCGGTTAAGCTGCAGAAGATCGTATGATTCATTTTGGAGAGCACGTCGGTAACGCTTTCGTTCACGATGACCCGCATAGATGCGATCTGACCGCTTTTTTGTAGGCTCGTTACTTCGTCCATCATTTTTCTGAGAGATTGGAAATGCGGTGTTCCGTCTCTGTGAAATTTTGGAACGAGGCAATAGACCTCGTGCTCCGGGGCAGTAAAGCAGGAAGATACAGGCGTGCTTCCTTCCGCCAATGCAAAGGCGGTAACCGTTGGATGCTTTACCGCAGATTCAGTACGAAGAGAGATTGCCTGAGCGGGAATTCCAAGCTCGGCTTGTGCGCGGTAAAGCCCCAGCAATACGGACATGCCTTCGCCTGCCACCGATGGAGTGTCGTACCCTTCCGGCATTTCAACGCCGAGAGAGAGTACTTGATCGGAATATGGCACACCGCTTGCGGCAAGCGTCAAAATGGGGGAGAGAGCCGTATAAAGTGCGGTTTTGCAGTAGGATTTTTGAGGAGTTGCGGATGCCGAGGCGGCAAGAACTCCGTTAATTGATACCGCTTCTCGCAAACGGTTGGTAATTTCGGGCGAGAGATACTGACAATGGAAAGGAGCAACCGTGCGGTGACGGATTTCGTCAATCGGAAGAGTGGTTTCGGTGGCAAGCTTTAGAGGTACTCCTTTGTATCGGTAAAGCGTGCGCAAAAACTGCGGATGGATCGAGAAGGATTCCTCATCACCGCGATAGAAGGTGAATCGACCGTCGGAGGTGATTTCTCCAAACAGCGAGGCAGAAATCTCTGCTTTACGGATCAATTGCATCAACTTTTCTTTTGCGTCGGCGCGAATGCGAAGAATGCGGCATCCCTCGTGATGATCGTTCAAGATCGTTAGGGGCATTGGGGTATGCAAGTTCGAAAACGGAGTCAAAACCAAGCGAAGACTATTGGTGATCTCCAACAATTCGCGCAAAAGTCCCGTGCGACGAACTGTATAGACGCCTTTCAGGAGTGTGGCGACTGTGGGATTTTCAAGCAAACGCTCGGTGGCTTTATAAAAGGAAAGGCGTGTTTGCGTTTCTCCGGGGGAGAGCAGAAGCAAGAGGTCTCCAACCTCCGGTTTTGCGGTGGTAAAGGGCAGAACGCGGAGACGAAAGGCGGAGTTGGGAGCGATGAGACAGGATTCGCTCGGGAATGCCTGACGGTCACGCACGCTTTCGGGAATTACGGATGCCGAGCGGAGAACGGATGCGGATTTTCCGGCGCGAAGCATATAGATGCTTGCCAGTTTAGCGGCTTCACTCATCGTACATGGATGCTTGGCATCCGGATTGGTCTGCCGACGTTTTGCCATCATGTCTGCATAGGTTTCCGCCGCAAAATCATCTCTTGTAAAGAGATCGGTGGGGGCTACCGCGTCCGGCGCACGTTCCAACGCTGCGCAAAGGCGATCCAGCATCAGCAATTCGTCAATATAGGGGTCGCGCAATTCATGGTTCTTATAATGCGCAATACAGTAGGACAATACTTCGTCGGACATGCCTAACGTCAGTTCGTTTTTTAAACGCTTGGCTTGATCGGCGTTGCAGTATCGGAAATTTCGAATGACACTTCTATAACTCATAAGGCACAACCTTTCTCAGTTTTTGTCTGTGGGATTGTCGCAACAGAGGCGTCCCGAGCATAGCATTCCATCGTGAGAGTCGATTATCACGGTTTTTACGGATCCCGAAAGGGGGAGCTCGGTGGGGCAAGCGACTTCAATAAAATTCGGGGTGTGACCGAAGGAGATCCCCTCACGATCGGTTTCAAACAGCACCGAAACGGTTTGGCCGATCATGCCGTCCAAAATACGGGTTCGGATTCTTTTCTCGTGTTCGGAAAGAATTCGGACGCGCTCATGCTTGATCGACTCCTCAACTTGTCCCTTCATTGTTGAGGCGAGCGTTCCCTTACGTTTGGAGTAGGGAAAGACGTGGATCATTAAAAATTCCGCTTCCTCGGCAAATGCCAGCGTATCGGAAAATTCCGCGTCGCCTTCCTCGGGAAAGCCGACGATCATATCGGTGGTAAACTGCACGTTCGGAATTGCCTCGCGCAATCGTTTGATGGCATCCAGCGCCATGCGGCGATTGTATTTTCGTTTCATCAAGGCAAGGATCTTGTCCGAGCCGCTTTGCATGGATAAATGAAAATGCGGTGCCAAGGATTTCAGCTTAGCAATACGATCAACAAACGCCTGCTTAAACAGTGACGGATCAAGAGAGCCGAGACGGATCCTTCCGATGTCCGGGATTCGATCGATCTCCTCAAGCAGATCCGCAAGACCGTAGCCGTTGAGATCCTTTCCGTAGGATGCGGTTTCGATTCCCGTCAAAACGATCTCACGACATCCTCCGGCGGTGAAAGCCTTGACCTCGTCCAAAACGTCTGTGGGGGCTTTGGAACGGATGGCTCCGCGAGCCGCGGGGATAATGCAATAGCTACAGTGGCTTTCGCATCCATCCTCGATTTTGATGTAGGCGCGGGTTCTGCCAAAGTGTGAAATGCACATTTTTTCAAATCCGCAGGAATCGGGCGGGGGACAGGAGACGCGAGGGTGTTGGGACTTTCGGCCGCTTTGATAAAGCCGAATTGCTTCTTCTACTACGGAAAGCTTTTCGGAGTTTCCGCAAATGTAATCCACTCCTTCAATCCGCGCAACGTCCTCGGGGGAGGTTTGCGAAAAGCATCCGGTTACCAAAACGTAGGCAGAAGGATTTTTATGGATGGCACGACGAATAAATTGGCGTGCCTTTCGATCGGATTCTGCCGTGACGGTGCAGGTGTTGATTACGTAAACGTCACAAACTTCGTTCGAAGACGCAACATGCCAGCCAAGAGAAGCAAAACGTTCTGCAATGGCTTCTGATTCATATTGATTGACCTTGCATCCCAACGTGTAAATGCCAACCGCAGGGCTCGACGTATTCATGGCAGTCTCCTTTCAAAGCAAAATATTCGCTATTTTATATTGTACCACAAAAAAAGATAAAAGTAAATAAAAAAATTAAAAAATCATGCGGAATTTGCAAATTAGACTTGAAAAGAAGCAAAAACCGTTGTATAATGAAAGGGAATTCTATCAGAAACTTTTTGGAGGAATATTATGAGCGAATTTCACGTGATCGATCACCCGCTGATCACCCATAAACTTTCCATTATGCGAAATAAAAAGACGGGTTCCAAGGATTTCCGCCAGTTGCTGGAGGAGATTGCCATGCTGATGGGATATGAGTTGACCCGCGATCTGCCTCTTGAGGATGTCACCATTGAAACTCCCTTGACCAAAATGAAGGCAAAGATGATCTCGGGCAAAAAGCTGGCGATCGTTCCGATTTTGCGTGCAGGTCTTGGCATGGTGGACGGCTTGCTCAGCCTCATTCCCGTAGCAAAGGTTGGTCATATCGGTCTTTACCGCGATCCCGCTACGCACCTGCCCGTAGAATACTATTGTAAGCTCCCGCCCGATATCGACGAGCGAATCGTCATTTTGGTTGATCCCATGCTGGCAACGGGTGGATCTGCGATCGATGCTTTGACCATGCTCAAAAACCGCGGGTGCAAGCACATTCGATTTATGTGTCTGGTTGCGGCGCCCGAAGGTGCTAAGCGTGTGCAGGAGGCGCACCCCGACGTAGATATTTACACAGCGGCGCTTGACGATCACCTCAACGAGCACGATTACATCGTACCCGGTCTTGGAGACGCGGGCGACCGTATCTTCGGCACTCTCTAAACAACACCGAAAGGAAGCGTGGGGAAGCTTTTTCGCAAGTTTCCCCACTGTTCGTATTTTATGCAAATTATCACCGTTAAACGAAACGATGCCGGTCAGCGTTTGGATAAGTTTTTAACCAAAGCTGTAAAAGGGCTTCCGCTTTCTTTGATGTATAAGTATATCCGCACGAAAAAGATCAAGGTCAACCGCGCACGCACACAGCAGAACTATATGCTTTGCGAGGGGGACGAGATCCAACTCTTTATCCGTGAGGAGTTTTTTGCGTCTCCGGAGAGCGATCACGGCGCGTTGCAACGTATTCAGCCGAAATTGGATATCGTCTATGAGGATGAAAATATCATGCTCCTCAATAAGCGCCCCGGGGTTTTGGTGCACGAGGATACCGCGGCAGCCGAAAACACGCTGATCATGCACGTTAAGGCGTATCTTGCACAAAAAGGGGAGTACGATCCCGAAAACGAGCAATCCTTCGCTCCCTCACTCTGCAATCGCATTGACCGCAATACGGGTGGAATCGTCATTGCCGCCAAGAATGCCGAGGCACTTCGTGAAATGAATGAGCGTATCCGAAACGATGAGTTGCGTAAGTGTTACCTTTGCGCGGTGCACGGCGTTCCTCAAAAAAAGACCGCTACGCTGACGGCATATCTCAAAAAGAACAGTGCCGATAACATGGTGGACATTTCGGATAAGCGTTTGCAGGGATATAAGGAGATCATTACGAAGTACCGCGTTTTGAGAGAGAAGAACGGAAACGCATTGATGGAGATTGAACTGATTACGGGAAGAACACATCAGATCCGCGCGCATATGGCGCATATCGGGCATCCGCTTCTCGGAGACGGAAAATACGGTGTCAATCGTTCCGACCGCCAAAAAGGCTACAAATATCAGGCGCTCTATGCATTTCAGCTGCGTTTTAAAGAGACCGATCGAGAGGGCGCGCTCAAGTATTTGGAAAACAAGCAATTTGAGATCGATCACGACGACGTTTGGTTTTTGAAGGATTTTATATAAAGGAGTTTGTATGATCAATATCAAAACCACAATCCTTCCGCTCCTGCTGCTCGGTGCGGTTTTGACGGGATTGACTTTGGTATTTCCCGTGCTGGGATTTTTGGAATGGGTCACGCTGATCCCTTTATTTGTGGGGGCATATCGCTTGGCAAATTCCGACAGCCATGGGCTTTGGCGTACCTATTGGTATGGCTTTTTAACGGTTTTTACGTTCTATTTTGTTATTTATCATTGGTTCACCTATCTGTATCCGCTCGATTTTGTCGGCATGGATCATATTTCCTCTGCCGTTGTGATCGTTGCGGGGTGGGCAGGACTTTCCTTGCTGCAAGCAATCCCCGGTGGATTGATCTTCCTGTTCTTTAAGTTGATGCACCGCACAACGGTGTTTCAACGAGTGCCGATTTTGCGCCCGATTGCTTTTTCTGCACTATGGATTATTTTTGAGTGGTCCAGCACCTTGTCTTGGGTCGGTGTTCCGTGGGGAAGATTGTGTTTGGGGCAGGCGGATTATCTTCCAATGCTACAAAGCGCATCGCTGTTCGGTTCTTATCTGATCAGCTTCCTCTTACTTCTTGTCAATGGACTTTTGGCATATGCGCTGTTGCACCGTGCTGATTTTCGCCGTTCTGCCGTATATGCATCGGTTGCGGTTGGATTGATCCTTGCCAATCTCTTTTGCGGTGTCTTTTTGATGAGTGCACAATCCAAGCCCGATCAAACTGTTCGTATGGCAGTGGTACAGGGAAATGTCAATTCGCATGACAAGTGGAGTGCCAACAGTTACGCAATGTCCAAGGAGATTTACGGAGATCTGACGCGCCGCGCCGCGCGTGAAGGTGCCGAAATCGTTGTATGGCCTGAGACCGCATTTCCATACACCCTCAATCATTATGGGTTGCTTAAGGATTTTGTATCAGAGCTTGCTGTAGAGTGTGATGTTTCCATTATCGTCGGTGCGATCTACGAGGATGAGAACGAAAACAGCTATAATGCGCTGTATCTCGTGCATCCGGATGGAAAGATCGATCAAAATATCTATGCAAAGCGGCACTTGGTACCGTTTGGCGAATACGTTCCCATGAGGGATATCATTATGACCCTGATCCCACCGCTCGCCAACCTTTCGGCACTTGGAGACGATCTTTCGGCAGGTGAGGATTCCAATTTATTTGAAACCGAGTACGGTAAGATCGGCTCTTTGATCTGCTTTGATTCGATTTACGAGGGCTTGACCTTGGATAGTGTCCGTGACGGAGCAAACGTGATGATCCTCTCGAGTAACGATTCATGGTTTTACGATTCTTCGGCAATCTATCAGCACGAGGCGCAAGCAATGTTGCGTGCGATTGAAACCGGAAGATATCTTGTTCGCGCAGGAAATACGGGAATTTCGACTATCGTCACCGATAAAGGAGATCATCTCGCTTGGATCGACGCTTTGAAGCAAGGCTATGCCGTCGCAGACGTAGAAATGCAGGATCATGCGACTCTCTACACCGTGATAGGAAATCTTTTGGTCTATCTTTGTATAGCGTTGTGCATTTCTATTGCCGGAATCGGGCTGTGCCAAAAGCTTCGCAAGCGTTAAATAAAAAGATTGTCTCGGCTCTATGAGCAAGAGGCAATCTTTTTTCTTTATTTGCGCTTGATCCGTTTGGTAGCAAGGGGATTTTGTGTCATTGCGTGCTCCATTTCGGAATTGGAGACGTGCGTATAGATTTGCGTAGTGTTGAGTTGCTCGTGGCCGAGAATCTCTTTGAGCACGCGAACGTCAACGTGTCCCGTTTGATACATCAGCGTGGCAGCGGTGTGTCGGAGCTTATGAACGGAATAATGCTTGGATTCCAGCCCCGCCATTTTCAGATATTTATATACCAATGCCTGGACGGTTTTTACACTGATTCGCTGATCGCGTGCGCTTAAAAACAGAGCCCTGTCGCTCACACCCTTATATTTGCCGCTTAAACGTTGGATCAAATGCTCGGTCAAGGCGTATTGACAGGCATCGTTGAGATAAATTACGCGTTCTTTGCTTCCTTTACCAACGACGCGCAGAGAGGTCAATTCGGAATCGATGTCGCTGATGTTGATTCCTACCAATTCCGAAACACGCATACCGCAATTCAGGAAGAGTGTAAGAATGGCATAATCACGAATGCGATTTTTGGATTCCAGGTCGGCTTCCACCGCCTCCAAAAGCTGTGTTGCCTCCTGAAGACTCAAAACCTTGGGAAGGCTTTTTTGGGGTTTTGGGGAATCGATATCGAGCGTGGGGTTGTATTCCAGATAATGACGTTTATTGACCAGGTATTTGTAGAGCGATCGAATTGCCGATAGCTTCCGCGCGCGCGCGCACCATTTGTTGGCACGGTCATCTGCGATATAGGTTAAATAATCGTAAAAATCCTCCGCGTGCAACTTTTCCAATTCCTTGAGCCCGACCCCACGGATATCCAATTGCAGAAACTCCTCGGAAGAAAAGGGGATGCCTGCTTTGCGTGCGACCAGATAGCGAAAAAAGGTGCGCAGATCCAAGAGATATTCTTCGACCGTTTTTTGAGAGCAACCTTGGATCGATCGCTTATAGGACGCATATTCTTGAATCAGCGAGGAAAATTCATCCTTCGAAACGAGAGTAGCCATATGTCAACCTCCGTACGTACTATTTTCATTATACAGCATATCTTGATATTTTAGTTGATAAATTGTAAATTTTTCATTCCCGATGTTGCATTTTGCTTCAATATTCGTTATAATAAGAGCAAATAAAAGGGGAGGACCTTTATGAAACGATTTTTGATCGACCATTCTTATGACATGGTCAAAATGTTGCTCAACCAAATCGCCATTTCCATTTTTGGTTTTTCGCTTGCTTTGGCTGCGGGAAAGGCAGATAACGACACGCTCCGCACCTTCAGCAGTGTATTTTCGATTTTATTCTATCTGTTTCTTTTATACACAACCGCATGGGATATCGGATACCGTGACAAGGTGTCCGTGGATATCGGCAAAAAGAAATACACACCGTTTAAGGGGGTACTGATCTCGCTTTGCGCCAATTCTATCAATTTGATACTGGCACTCTTGATTGCGCTGGCATCTGTGCCGGGCTTTAGCGCTCTTGTCGGTGTCGGTGGCGTTTGTCAGGCGATCTCGGTATTGATCGAAGGAATGTACAGCGGTATTTTGGCGATTCCGGTTGGCGGTGTCGCGCTCAACAACTACTGGTTTATGTATTTTCTGATCACGATCCCCGCTATGATTGTAAGCGGCATTTCTTACGTTCTCGGCGTAAAGGACGTTAAATTTACATCCTTCTTTAACCGTCAAGCCTATCCCGAGTCGGATCAGGAGCCCAAGCAGAAAAGAGATGACAGATGAGTACGATCGAGCATTTGATTTACGACTTTGACGGCACGATCGCAGACTCCTATCCGTTGTTTTTCAGTTTCCTCAAAACGATTGCGCAAAAACGGGGAATCAAGATCCCTTGCGACGATACCACGCTTTACCGTGCACTCAAAACCACGGGAATGGATGCGTTTCGCGCAATGAATTGTGAGGATATTATGGATTACCACGCTTTTATGGAAGATTTTCACGCGTTGCAAGAGGAACACCGCGCATCTTTTCCAATCTTTTCAAACGTTGAATCCCTTTTGCGAGATGCGATAAAAGCAGGAAAAAAGAACTATCTCTATACCCATACGGGACCTGTTGTGAAGGATATGTTGGCACGTATGGGGATTTTGGATTGCTTTACCTTTGTGCTGGATTCCTCTTATAAGTTCCCGCTTAAGCCGGCTCCCGATGCGTTGCGGTATCTTGCGGAGCGTTTTTCGCTGGATCCTAAGACCTGCATCATGATTGGAGACCGCCCGATTGACGCACATGCGGGAATGAATGCGGGAATGTACGGATGCTTATGGGATAGCGAAGATCTGTTTTCCAATGCGCGCGTAGATTATTACGTCAAAAAGCTTGACGAGGTGCGTAACATCGTCGGATTCTGATTCAGGAGGCAATGATGGATTTTACAAATTTGAAGAATTTTATGGACCGACTTACCGCGTGGAGAATCCCCGGAAATTCGGTAACGGTGTATTTTGAAAACAAGCCCGTTTTTACCTATCAATCGGGTTTTTCGGACGTGGAGAATCAAATCCCGATGCAGGGTGGGGAACTTTTCAATATTTATTCCTGTTCCAAGCCTTGTACGGTTGCCGCGGCTCTTCAGCTTTATGAAAAAGGATTCTTTTTGCTGGATGATCCGCTATACGAATACATCCCCGCGTTTCGTGATATGACGGTTCTTAAGGAGAACGGAGAACTTGAACGGGCAAACTCTCCCATTACGATGCGCCAATTGTTTACGATGACCGCAGGGTTCAATTATGACAGCAACGCCCCCTGGCGTGCCAGAGCGGAGAAAAAGACAGATGGAAAAATGGAGACGCTCGCCGTTATGGAAGAGTTGGCAAAGGAACCGCTCTTTTTCCATCCGGGCGAGCGTTGGAACTACAGCTTGTGCCATGACGTTTTGGCGGCGGCGGTTGAGGCAATTTCGGGACAAAAATTCCGAGATTACGTACAGGAGCACATCTTTGATCCGCTCGACATGAAAACCGCCGGCTATCACAACTCCAAGCTTCGCGGACACGTTGCACAGCAATATCGGTTTGAGCAATCGGGTGAAAACGACGCCGTCAAGCTGCAATCCGGAGAAATCGCTTCGGTTGACGGAAAGCTGGTAAACGTTGGACGAGACGTGTGTTATTTTGAATATGGTTCCGAGTACGATAGTGGCGGCGCAGGCATTACGACTTCGATTGAGGATTATGCCAAGTTTGCAAACGCATTGGCAAACGGTGGAATCGGTGCAACGGGGGAAAAGATCCTTTCGCGCGGTACGATCGAATTGTTGCGCACCAATCAGCTGAATGAGGAACAGTTGAAGAATTACTCATGGAATCAGCTTACCGGATATGGATACGGTCTTGGCGTGCGTACCGTGTTAGACCGCGCCAAGAGCGGTTACAACGGTTTGACCGGCGAATTTGGATGGGGCGGTGCTGCCGGAGCCACCATTTTGGTCGATCCCGAAATGAAGATCGGTGTGTTTTATGCGCACCATATGCTCAATCCTCAGGAAACCTACTATCAGCCGCGCCTACGCAACGTGATCTACAGTTGTTTTTGACTCCTAAAATGAAAGAACACCGTTGGAAGCATTGAATTCCAACGGTGTTCTTTTGATTATACGTTAAAACGGAAGAATACGATATCGCCGTCCTGCATGACGTACTCTTTGCCTTCGCTGCGGAGAACGCCTGCTTCCTTAGCGGCATTCATCGAGCCGTACTTGACAAGATCATCAAACGCCAGAACTTCGGCACGGATAAAGCCGCGTTCGATATCGGAGTGGATCTTTCCTGCCGCCTTGGGGGCTTTCGTTCCTTTGCGGATGGTCCATGCACGACACTCATCGGGACCGGCAGTCAAAAAGCTGATCAGACCCAAAAGGGCATAGCTGGCTTTGATCAAACGGTCAAGTCCGCTTTCTTCAATGCCCAGATCGGCAAGGAACATTGATTTTTCCTCTGCGTCAAGCTGTGCGATTTCCGCCTCAATCTGACAACAGATGGGGATGATCTGTGAATGTTCACCAGCGGCGTATTCCTTTAGAGCAAGATAAGCTGCGGAGTCAGGCTCGCTTGCAGCAAAATCCTCGCTGACGTTTGCTACGTAAATGACAGGCTTGCGGGTCAGGAGGGGAGTGTCGTAAAGGCATGCCTCCTCGTCATCGGTCAATTCTACCGTGCGGGCGCATTTTCCGTCTGCCAATGCTGCCATCAGCTTTTCAAATACAGCCAATTCCGCACCGTATTTCTTATCTGCCTTCATTGCTTTGCGAGTGCGATCCATGCGACGCTCCAAAACTTCCATATCTGCAAAGATCAATTCCAGGTTGATGGTTTCAAGGTCGCGCATCGGATTGATCTTACCGTCAACGTGAATGATGTTGTCGTCCTCAAAGCAACGAACCACGTGTAAAATGGCATCTACCTCGCGGATGTTGGCAAGGAACTGGTTTCCAAGACCTTCTCCCTTAGAAGCTCCCTTAACGAGTCCGGCAATATCAACGAACTCAATAACAGCGGGGGTGTACTTGTTGGGATGATGGATATCCGCCAAAAAATCAAGTCGGTTATCGGGAACCGTCACCACGCCCACGTTAGGCTCAATGGTGCAAAAAGGATAGTTTGCCGATTCCGCACCGGCATTGGTCAGTGCATTAAACAATGTGCTTTTTCCAACGTTTGGAAGTCCTACGATACCAAGTTTCATGTTGTCTTCTAACTCCTTTATCTTTCGGGGGGATTCGGGCGAGCGAGAAAAAAGCTACCCGAAAACCGAACGTGTTCATTCAACTCTTATTATTATATCATACTCACGGCGTTTTTTCAAGACCTCTTGCCTAAAATCTTGCTTCTTTTTGTCAAAAAACATTTCAAAATATTTTTTTGCGAACACAGAAAATTAAAATTCAATTCACAAACTTTTGGTATCTTATATAAGGTTTTTTCATATTTTGCACAAAAAACAAAAAAAATCAAAAAAATGTTTCAAAACCATTTGCAATCTGTTCAATTTTATGTTATAATATCATTTGCTTGGATGCTTTGAATCAAGCGAGTATTATAGCAACAAAAATTCGACGATATGTTTTGCGATTTGCTACAAAAAAACGGTATAAATCGTATCAGATATGCCAAAAGGAGAATACTAACTATGACGGATACCAAAATTCTTGTAATCGATGACGATCCCAATATCAGCGAATTGCTTAAGATCTATTTTGAAAACGAAGGGTATGACGTAAAGATCGCGAGCGATGGATTGGAAGGTCTTAATTACTTTAAAATTTTTTCTCCCGATCTCGTGCTTCTTGACATCATGATGCCGAAAAAGGACGGATGGCAGGTGTGCCGTGAGATTCGAGAAATGTCCGCCAAGCCGATTATTATGATCTCCTCCAAGAGCGACGTGTTTGATAAGGTTTTGGGGTTGGAGCTTGGGGCAGACGATTATCTCGTCAAGCCGTTTGATATCAAGGAGCTTTCCGCACGCGTAAAGGCCGTATTGAGACGTTGCCAATCCAGCGCGCATCAAAACGATGAGGAAGTTATCAAATTTGAGAATATCGAAATCAGTCTTCAAAAATACGAATTAAAGCTTCGCGGCAGATCGGTAGATATTCCGCCAAAGGAACTGGAGCTGCTGTATTTTCTTGCGTCCAACTATAACCGCGTTTTTACGAGAGACCAACTTTTGGATAAGGTTTGGGGTTTTGATTATCTGGGAGACTCCCGTACCGTTGACGTCCATGTGAAACGTTTGAGAGAAAAGCTGGAGGGTGCATCCGATAAATGGATTCTCAAAACGGTTTGGGGCGTTGGATACAAGTTCGAGCTTTTGAACTGAAAGGATAAACGGTATGTCTGAATTTTCAAAACAGAACTCGCCGCCGCAAGAAGAGAAGGAGCCGCAAGGGCGGGATTCCAACCTTCTGCACGTTTACCACTGGAATTATGCTGCGCAAACGGCATATGATTGTGAATTGAAGCACAAACAAAACCAAAAGGGCGCGTGGACGTATGCGCTGGTGATGTCTGCGGTGTTTATTGTCTGTATTTCGTTGCTTTTGATTGCGGCATTTTGCTATCGGGCCGATCAGCCGCAAAATCCGAATTTTGCTCTTCAAGGTGAAAATGTGATTGGGACGGTGGCAGATGCGGTGAATCCCGCAACGGTGCTCATTTTGGCTTCGGACGGATACACAACCAGCTTTGGAACGGGATTTTTTATTCGTTCCGATGGATATATTGCAACCAACGATCACGTTGTGGCAAATCGAAGCGAAATTCAAGTTCGTCTTTACACGGGTGAAATTTTGAAGGCGGAATACGTCGCAGGCTCGTCTGCAGACGATTTAGCGGTGTTAAAGGTGAAAGGAACCCGTTATCCAACGGTTCGTATCGGAGATTCTTCCAAGGTGCGCGTTGGAGACCTTGCCATTGCGATCGGCCATCCTTCCGGCGAGGAAGCAACTTGGACGACAACGCAAGGAATTATTTCTTCAACCAAGCGAATCGTATCTGTTAGCGGAACGGGTTATACTGCCGAGGTGAAAATGATGCAAACCGATGCTCCCGTCAATCGGGGGAATTCCGGAGGTCCTCTTTGCAATGCCAAGGGCGAGGTGATCGGTATTGTGGCGCGAAAACTGACCGATTACGAGGGAATCGGATTTGCGATCCCGATCAATGAGGCGATGCAATCGCTTGAAAAGATGATCGACGGAACCTTTCGTCAATCCGAATCCACTGTAGCCGCAACCAGACCGAGTATCGGGATTTCTGTTGCGGAATTGACCGCGGGAACCGTGTTGAGCTTTGAAAACGGGGAAGAATATATGCTTCCTTATCACGGTGTGTGCGTGCAAAAGGTTGTTGCCGGGAGCGGTGCGGACGGTGTTTTAGAGATCGGAGACGTGATTTATGCCATGGATGGCAAAGCGGTATCCGACGTTGCGTCCTTGCAAGCACTTCTTTATCGATATAACGTTGGAGACAGCGTGACCTTTCAAATCTTTCGTCGCGGCACAGAAACCGAGGTAACGGTACGGCTCGGCATAGGATGAGAAAAGGGGCTGAGTCAATGACTCAGCCCCCGCGTGAAAAAGGCGACGGTAGGCTTTTTTGCGCTGGGGAATTTGTTGTTTTTTGCCTCTTATGAGGAAAAATGGCGGTGTTCAACCGCCAAAATAAAAACCACGGGGGTGAGTACCAAATGCGTTTTCGCATTTGCCTCACCCCATTTGTATTTATGCTTGTTCTTGCTCCTTTTTCCAAGCAAGATACTCTTCATACGTGCCGCTACGGTCGATGATACCGCCATCGGGAGTAATCTCAATGATGCGGTTTGCAACTGTGTTGACCAATTCGTAGTCGTGCGAGGAGAAGATCAAATTTCCTTTGAACGAGGAGAGACCGTTATTTACCGCGCTGATCGATTCCAAATCCAAATGGTCGGTGGGCTGGTCCAACAGCAGGAAATTCGATCCGAACAGCATCATCCGAGCGAACATACAACGCACCTTTTCACCACCCGACAGAACGTTGACGGGTTTGAAAACGCTTTCGTTGGAAAAGAGCATTCTGCCCAGGAATCCGCGCAGATATGTCTCGGTCGTCTCCTTGGAATACTGTGCTAACCAATCGATGATCGAAAGGGTGCAACCGTTAAAGTATGCGGTATTATCGTGGGGGAAGTAGGATTTGGTAATGCTGACGCCCCACTTAAAATCGCCACCGTCTGCCGCCTCTTCTTCCATCAGAACACGGAAGAGAGCGGTGATTGCCATTTCGTTGCCGAGCAGAGCGATTTTATCCTCTTTTCCCACTGCAAAGGAAATGTTTTTAAACAGCGGAACCCCGTCCTGCATTTTGGTAAGATTGTTTACAAAGAGGATATCCTTGCCGGCAATACGATCCATATCAAATCCGATAAAGGGATAGCGGCGACTGGATGCGGGAAGCTCCTCGACGGTCAACTTATCCAAAAGCTTGCGGCGGGAGGTTGCCTGCTTGGATTTGGATTTGTTTGCCGAAAAGCGTGAAATAAATGCTTGCAGCTCGCGGATCTTTTCTTCTGCCTTTTTGTTTTGCTGCTTGATCATGCGCTGAATCAGCTGGCTGGATTCATACCAGAACTCATAGTTGCCGACGTACATTTTAATGCCGCTGTAATCAATATCGACGATATTCGTGCAAACGTCGTTGAGGAAATGGCGGTCGTGCGATACAACGAGTACCGTTCCGAAATAGTCGGAGAGAAATTCTTCGAGCCACATGATCGCATCAATATCAAGACCGTTGGTAGGCTCGTCCAGCATGATGATGTCGGGGTTTCCAAAGAGTGCTTGCGCCAACATGACCTTGACCTTTTCACTTTCCAAAAGGGAAGACATGGAATCGTAAAGCTGCTCATCCTTCATGCCAAGTCCTTGAAGCAGTTTGGAAATTTCAGATTCTGCTTCCCATCCGTTGAGTTCCGCAAACTCCGCTTCCAATTCTGCCGCGCGCAAGCCGTCTGCTTCGTCAAAGTCCTCTTTTTCGTAAATTGCGTCCTTTTCCTTCATGATGTCATACAGTTTTTTGTTACCCATCATAACGGTGTCAAGTACCGTGTATTCGTCAAACGCAAAGTGATCCTGGCGAAGCACCGACATTCTGACGGTATCCGGAATCGAAACCTCGCCCGTAGAAGGCTCAAGATCTCCGCAAAGGATCTTCAAAAACGTAGATTTTCCCGCTCCGTTTGCACCGATAATGCCGTAGCAGTTACCGGGTGTAAATTTAAGATCAACGTCCTTAAAGAGAAGCTGGCCGCCAAAGTGAAAGCTGAGATTGGAAATTGTAATCATAGTACACCTGCCTTTTTGTGTCAATCTTTATAAGTATATCACACTCCCGGCTTTTTTGCAAGCCTTTTGTAAAAAAAGAATCAAATACCCCAAAAAAGGATCACATACGCATAGTTTTGCGCGCGTGTGATCCTTTTTTGCTTCAGATGTGTAATTGAAGTGTCTCTTGAATCCAAAGCGTTAAAATGCCGTTTTGGGCGGTGTAAGGCGTTCCGTTTTGATCTTTAAAGACGGTGGTTTTCTGGGACGGGGGAAGCTCAATTTTGCATTCTCCTGAAACCGTTGCATGGATCTCAATGGATCGTACTTGATGCTTCTCCCATTCGACTGCCAGCTCATATCCTCCTCTGGCACGCAAACCGTGAAAATGACCGTGATCCCAGCCGACGGGAAGAGCAGGTAAGAGCGAGATTACGCCCTCGTGACTTTGGATCAGCATTTCCGCAAGGGCTGCAGTATAACCGAGATTGGCATCAATCTGGAACGCGGGTGTTGCTCCAAGCGGATACAGATCCCATAGATGACGGCTGATACATTGCTTGGAAAAGGAGTCGAGCATTGCAAATGCACGTTCTCCCTTGTGAAGTCTTGCGTAGGATGCCGCAAGCCATACCAACGACCATCCAACGTTATGAGCGGAACCGATCGCTCCACCTCGCGGTGCCGAAAGACGGTGCGCAATCGTTTTTTCAATTGCGCGGTATCGGTCCGGGGTTTCCCTCGTGATCATCATACCGGGATACAGACCGAAAGAGTGGGAAATATGTCGGTGACCAGGCTCGGTTTCTTCATATTCTTCCAGCCACTCCAAAAGCCTTCCGTCCGAGCCGATTTGAAGAGGCGGCAACTTTGCGATTGAGGAACGCGCCAAAGCAACGGTTTCGTCCTCGATTGCAAGCAGCTCGGAGCTTTTGATAAAGCAGTCCAAAAGAGTGAAAATGATCTCAATATCCATCGCGGTGCTGGCCGCGAGAAAGCATTGGTGCGTGTTTCCATGCTCGCAGTTGACAAGATATTGGTTTTCGGGAGAAGTAGAAGGGGCGTATAACAGTCTGCCTTCCTTATCCTCAACCAAGGTTTCAAGAAAGAAAATCGATGCCTCACGGATAAAAGGATAGGCAACGTTGCGCAGAAAAGCTTTGTCTGGGTGGAAGAGATAATGCTCCCACATATGAAGTGCCAGCCAGGAAGCCCCGTGAGGCCACAGACCCCAAAAGCCGTCTGCGGGGTTGGTATAACCGTAAATATCGCTCAAATGATGCACCACACAGCCGTTTGCGTGATAGACCTCTTGCGCGGTTCGTTGACCTGCGGGAAGAAGATATCGATTCATGTAATCAAACAGTGAGAGATGACATTCGGAAAGGTTTGCAATCTCAGCAGGCCAATAGTTCATTTGCAGATTGATATTGGTATGGTAATCGGAATTCCACGGCGAAACGTCGCCATCAGTCCAAATGCCCTGCAGATTGGCGGGAAGTGTTCCGGGACGCCCGGAGGAAATCAGCAGATACCGTCCAAATTGCCACAGCAACGAAAAGAGGGAGTGATCCTTGGGTTTATTGACTTGATATACCGAAAGGCGATCGTGCATGGGAAGAGAATTGCAGACCTCGTCGGTCGGCAGTTCAATATCCGCGCGGCTCATCATTTTGCTGAAATCGGCAATATGACGTGCTTTCAACGCATCAAAATCAAGATCGAGCGGGAATAGCGGATGCATCATTGCTTCCGCGCCGAATAATGCTTCGCTGCGAATGGAGACATAAATGCAAACGTTGGAAGCATTTTTTACGACCAGATCTCCGCCGTCAGCATTGATTTCACCATCCGAGACAACGCGGATTTTGACACAAAAACGATGATCGCCAAACGCGGTTTTCGCCACAATGCAGATCTCGTCTTTTTGGCATATTTCGGAAAGGATGCGCTCTCGGTCATAGCCGATGCGTGCTTGAATCGGATTTTTTGAGGAGGCAAAACGGCAGGCAATGATATTATCGGGATAGGAAGCGAAGTATTCTCGCGTATAATGAGAACCTTCTTTGTCATATTCAACCGTTGCAAGACCGCGTGTCAGATCCAGAGTGTGGCGGTAATGCTTGCAAGCGTTGCTTGAGTGAAGGGTAACCAACAGTTTTCCCGCTCCTTCAAAGGAACGGATTCGTGAAAAGCAATTTCCCAAGGTGTTTTTTGCCAAAACGTCTGCTTCAGCAGGCCTCCCTGACAGCAGAAGATCACGCACCGCCTGAAGTTTTTCAAACATTTCGGGATCGGTATTGTGATCGGTATTTTCGGACCAGATTCCTTCTTCATTTAAATTTAATATTTCACATCCGACACCGCACATTACGGTCGCACCCATGCGTCCGCATCCGATCGGGATCGATTCGGTCCATTGTTTGGGCGGAATCGTATCACTGATAAAATATTGATTCATAAAGCCCTCCGCTATGGTGATTTATATTTATTGTAATCCAAAGCCTGTCTTTTGTCAAGCAAATGCAATAAAAAAGCTGTTTTTTTGTGAAAGCACTTGACGAAATTGCGTTTTTTAGATATAATGTAAAAAAGATCCCGAAAGAAGGTACAAGCAATGAGAGTAGTAGTCAAAATCGGAACGTCAACCTTGGCGCATTCAAACGGACGGATGAATATCCGCCGCGTCGAGGAGCTTTGCAAGGTTTTGAGCGATTTAAAAAACAGCGGGCACGAGGTGATTTTGGTTTCCTCGGGCGCTATTGGCATGGGCGTTGGAAAGCTCTCGTTGAAAGAACGTCCGCGCGATATTCCTACCAAGCAAGCCGCTGCTGCGGTTGGTCAATGTGAGTTGATGTACACTTATGACCGCCTCTTTCAAAAGTACCGCCACACGGTTGCACAGATCCTGTTGACGGGATCGGATTTCCGTCACGATGACCGTTATCACAATTTTCAAAACACGATGAAGCGCCTCTTGGAGCTTGACGTTTTACCGGTTATTAACGAAAACGATACGATTGCCACCGAGGAGATCAAGGTTGGAGACAACGACACTCTGTCGGCAATGGTAGCGGTCAGTGTAGAAGCCGACCGTTTGATCCTGTTATCCGATATCGATGGGCTTTATACGGCAGATCCGCACAAGTGTCCCGACGCGACACTCATTCACGAGGTTCATGCGATTACCGACGAAATTCTTGCTTTAGGCGGCGGGGAAGGCTCCTCGCTTGGAACCGGCGGAATGAAAACCAAACTGCATGCGGCATCTATTTGCATGGAGGCAGGATGCGAAATGGTCATCCTCAACGGTGCGGATCCGATGCTTTTATACGATTTGTTTGACGGCAAACCCGTTGGAACAAGCTTTTTGGCGCAAGGAGAAACGACATGACAACACGTGACATTTTAGTATCAGCAAAAGCAACTGCACCGTCCTTGTCTTTGCTCTCCACTGAAGAAAAAAATCAAGCTCTGCTGGCAATGGCGGATGCATTGGAAAATGCGACTGATAGTATTCTGCTGGCAAACAAAGAGGATATCGATGCGGTAAAGGATAGCATCAATTCGGTGATGATCGACCGCTTGCGTCTGACTCCCGAACGGATCAAAGCCATGGCAGACGGAATCCGTGACGTGGTAAAGCTCCCCGATCCCGTGGGGGCGATTACCGATTCTTTTACCCGTCCCAACGGGCTTTCGGTTCAAAAGGTCAGAGTACCGATGGGAGTGGTTGCCATTATTTACGAAAGCCGCCCCAACGTTACCTCCGATGCGGCGGCATTGGCACTCAAGAGCGGCAACGTTTGCGTACTGCGCGGCGGGAAGGAAGCCTACCGTTCCTCTACGGCAATCGTCAAGGCAATGCGTCAGGGGCTTGCATCCTTGGGACTGCCCGTAACGCTGATCAATATTCTTGAAGATACGAGCCGTGCGGGTGCAAACGAACTGATGACAGCCGTAAACGAAGTGGATCTTTTGATACCGCGCGGTGGTGCGGGCTTGATTCGTGCTTGTGTCGAAAATGCCAAGGTTCCGTGTATTCAAACCGGAACGGGCATTTGTCATATTTACGTTGATTCCGAAGCCAAGCTTGATATGGCACTTGATATTATCGAAAACGCAAAAACCTCGCGTCCCTCTGTCTGCAATGCAGAAGAAGTGTGTCTTGTCAGCCGTAAGATCGCAAATCGCTTTTTGCCGATGTTGAAGGATCGACTGGTCGATCAGCGAATCGCAAAAGGGGTGACTCCGGTCGAACTTCGGCTTGATCCCGAGGCGTTGCGCATCATTGACGGTGTTCCTGCTTCGGATGAAGATTTTGACACCGAATTTCTCAATTATATCCTTGCGATCAAGGTCGTTGAGGACGTAAAGGATGCCGTGGCGCATATTGCACTTCATTCCACGCACCACAGCGATGCAATTATCACAGAGGACGAACAGGCATCCGCCTATTTTGTCGCTGCGGTTGACAGCGCGGCGGTGTACGTCAATGCATCCACGCGCTTTACCGATGGCGGAGAGTTTGGTTTGGGATGTGAAATCGGAATCTCTACGCAAAAGCTCCATGCAAGAGGACCTATGGGCTTGGAAGAACTGACGACCTATAAATATCTCGTTCGCGGAAACGGTCAGATCCGTTGAACGGAAAGGAATTGATTATGAATTGTCAATTTGGTTTTATCGGATGCGGAAACATGGGCGGAGCATTGGCTTTGGCACTTTCCAAAACGGTTTCCGCACAAAACATTCTGTTGTGTGATGCCAATGCCGAAAAAGCGGCAGACTTGGCGCAAAAGATCGGAGCAAACGTGTGCGATCTTGCAAGTACCGTGCAAGCGTCGGATTTTTTGTTTCTCGGTGTCAAGCCACAGGGGTTCGAAGGACTTTTTGAAGCGTTGCGACCGATGTTAAAGCAAAAAAGCACGCGTACCGTGCTGGTTACAATGGCAGCGGGGATCAGCATCTCTGCGGTGGAACAGTTTGCAGAGATGGAGCTTCCCATTATCCGCATCATGCCTAATACACCGGTTTCGGTCGGCGAGGGAATGATCCTTTATACTGCCAACCAAGCGACTACCGTTGAAGAAGCGAAACGTTTTTGCGCGGCAATGTGCATGGCAGGACGATTGGACTGCATTGAAGAGAGCAAAATTGATGCAGCAAGCGCACTTTCGGGGTGCGGCCCCGCATTCGTATATTTATTTGCCGAAGCAATGGCGGATGGTGCGGTAGAATGTGGTTTGGCACGTGATAAGGCAAATCTTTATGCCGCTCAAACACTTTTCGGTGCCGCAAAGCTGCTTATGGAAAGCGGAAAGCACCCGGGGGAATTGAAGGATGCGGTTTGCAGCCCCGGAGGAACTACCATTGCCGGAGTGCACGCGTTGGAGGAAGGTGCCTTCCGTGCATCTTCCATGAATGCCGTTAAAGCGGCGTATGAAAAAACGCTGAAGCTGAAAAAATAATCAAAAACACGAATTGATACCGTATGGTAACAATTCGTGTTTTTGTGATTAGGATTCTGCGGACTCCGTTGCGGTGTCGGCAGAAGGTTCAGCGTCGTCGGATACCGTATCCTCATCAGCGTTCGGATTGACGTAGGGAGCAATCATATAACGGTCGATGATGGGATATGCCGCATAGGCCGTTGTAAATGCGGTGACGGCAAGATAAAAAAGGAAGGGAAGGATCAATGGAATCGCAATTCCAAGTGGCGTCATTGCAAACAGCGGGAAGAGAACCAGTACGATCGCGGTGATCACCACAAGCCCCAGTACCGCCATCAGGTTGCGTTTGACACCGAGCATGGTAAAGATCAATGCGTTTTTAAGGATCTTTCGAATGGAAAGATCGAAGGTCACCAAAAGCAGGTAGATATAAAAACGCATAAAGAAATACAGAATGCAGAGCGCACAGATCGCAAAAAATCCAACGTCCAGCATAAACGTGCCGGTTTGATTCCAGAAATACATGATGTCAAACCCGAGCAAAAAGAGCACGACAAAGTCAAGTAACCCTAACAAGAGTGCCGGTTTTAAGTTGCGTTTGATCGCGTAAAAATAGTCCGACCAAACAAATACGGGCTCTCCGCGCACCATTCCGCGAAGCACGTAGGTCGCCCCGATATTTTGCCAACCAAAGGTGACGAGCAAAAACAGAACGCAAGCACCGATCCCAATGTACGTTCCAATGCTGTTCCCATATACGGGGATATTGAGCTGTGCGCCAAAGAGATCCAACAAAAGGGTGGATGCGGGAGAGGAATCGATTTGCGAAATTCCGTACAATTGAGGAAAGACAAGATCGTTTGCCGTTGGAGTTTGCGCAATTCCAAAATAGAGATACACACCGATCAAAATCGGCAGGATTAGCGGGAGCATCATCATGTTCAAGGTGACAAGCTTCCAAAAACGCCGTCCCAAAAGCTTAAAATACCGTTTAAGGGTAGGAGTTGTATCCTCTTCGAGTGCATCGGGGCGATTGTCGCGGTGATAATTGAAGAACTCAAAGAGCTTATTCTTTTTTTTCGTAGTCAAAGCATTACTTCCTTTACGTTTACTTCAGCAGTTACTATTGTATCATAGATATAGGGGAAAGTCAAGCATCTTAAAAAGTTTACAGAGTTCAAATTACGCGTCTGTTGCGGTGAGAAAATCAGTGAGAAGATAATCCTGCAGTTGTTTTACGGTATAGGTTGCCTTGCCGCCAATGGGAGTACCGTCAAGCTCTACGATCCTCATGCAAAGTGCGGATGCAGAGGTGAGAAGAATTTCATCCGCTTCCTTCAGGGTGTTCAACGTAAAGCACTCCTCCTTTACGGGGATATCAAACGCACGGCACGCCTTGATCAAATGCGCACGTCCCGTCCCCGCCAGGATCATACAATCTGCGGGATGCGTATAGAGTACACCGTTTTTGAGGATGGAAACGTTAGAGTGCGCACACTCGGTGACAATACCGTCGCGGTGCAGCACACATTCATCCACTCCTGCCTCCACCGATGCTTGCGTTGCCAATACGGATGGCAGAAGATTGAGTGATTTGATATTGCAATGAAGCGCGCGCGTGTCGGGCATGGAAATGCAACGCAAAGGCTTGTAGGTGTCCTTGATTTCGGCAGGCTTCATCATGATCCAAAGATTGGTAACGGGATTTTCGGGGAAAGCATGAGAACGAAAATCTGTTCCGCGTGAAAACTGAAAATAGACCCATTGCTCGCCCGAGTCCAGCTTTTGAATCAAGGAGCGCAACAATTCGCAGAGCTCCCGCTCCGTTAAGGTGGGGTGAATTCCAATCAGCTTTGCACTTTGAAAGATCCGCTCTACGTGCTCCTCGAGCATATAGATGCGGTAATTGCGGCTAAAGGTCACGTCATATACACCGTCACCAAAATAGCAAGCACGATCCAGCATTGGAACCTGTATGCGTTCCAATTCATCAAGATTCCCATTATAATAGCCGAGGGTTTTCATCAAAAAAGGTCCTTTCTGTATCATTTCGCATCGGGTGCTATTTGCAAAAGCTTTTGGAATATTGAAAAAGAATAAACGATATCAGGATCGTTTAATGCGCGTGCAGCAACTTCTTTTACGCTACGTGTTACGGGAGTTGGGGTCAACGCAAACTCTTTTTCGACTCCGCTTGAGTCGGTAAGCAGCATGGAAAAGGAAACCGTTTGCGCGTTTTCCCATTCGTTTTGCGGCAAATGAGGGGTATTGGCATGGAAGACGCGCCACGTGCTTTGATGCGCATCTACCGTATCGGAAATCGATACGGGCGAAGTGGAGGTGCCGTTGACGTCAGAAACGGTGGCAGACAGACGAACAGTTTCCGCCGCACGGTTTAAGGTTTCCCACAGTTCTTCTTCCAACGCGGCATAAAAGCGTAACCGTACGGAACCATCAGAAAAGAGCAGAGCCGCACCGTCCGGATGTTGAAGATTCAAATAGAGTGCTTGGTAGAAACGATCTTCGGTAAGCGTAATTTCGGAGTTTGGAAAGAGAAAAGAGTTATCCTTTCCGATCCATCCAATAAATCCTGCTTCTTCGCAATTGGGGAATGTGACCGTTTCTCCCATTGGATAAGTGCGTGCATCGGCACCGTTTTTGGTGACCAAACGAAGCGTCGCCGTCGGAGGGGGAACGATATCTACGTAGATCACTGAACAAAGAAAGTTGTAATTGGATTTTTTGGAACTGACCGCATGGTCATATGCTGCGGTGCCGCGTACTACCAATATATGCGACGAACCGGCAGAAAAGTGATGAGGAATGGAAAAATCCATATTACGGTCCTCGGAAAAGAGGATCCACTCACCGCCGTCCCAACTGTATTCAAGGTTTTTGAGCCCGTAGGAATGTTCAACGATGCCAGCAAGGTCGAGGCTTTGATCGGAATAAATTTCTTGCGAGAGATAAAGCGGGGAGTTTTCCGTACTTTCGGAAAACGGTGCGGTCATGGAAACGGAATAATCGAATTTTCGATTTGCCGTTGCAAGATACGAGCAAGAGCCGTTTGCGGGATCGGGACACGGTTTGTCCGGCATTCCCTTATAAACGGGGATGAGAAAGGTACATTCCGAATCCAATGCTCCATTGGAGGCAAAGGAGGAGTAAAGTGTCCGGGCTTCGGTCAATGCGCCACCTACGTTTTGCATGTATTGTCCCCAAAAATTACGGTTGGAGCGGCTGTCCACGTTGAATTTTTGTAGGTAAATGGTGTTTTGATAGCGATCGATATATGAGGTCTTGATGGTGTAAGCTCCACCGTAGATCGATTTCCAAAGAGTATTCCATTCGGGGGATCCCCACGCATCGGCCATATCTGCCGTTCCGGTTTTTGCGCGCTTCATCGCGCGGCAGTAGATTTCAAATAAACCGTTTCCATAAGTGCTGACGTTGTAAAAATTATAAAGCCTGTTATAAGAGAGAAGCTCCTCGGATGTATATCCGACAGAGGGAGTCAAAATGGCATTCCCGGATTCGGAATACTGCGTATGGTTTTGATAGTAACCGTTCAAAAGCGTTCCGCAAGTGCCCGAGATCACGGGAGAAGTGCCGCCCACACCTTGTTCCTGACGCGCTTTAACCGCTAGATAAATCGGATCCACGTGCAATTCTTTTCCAAGCTCCACAAAATACGCAGCGTATGTAAGACCGTTTTCCAAGATTGCATCCTTCATAAACGTAGATGCCAAAATCGATTCTACCGCCTCGATATTGATGTTGGAGGCAGAAGAAAGATCATAAAATTGAAAAATATCGGTTTCGTTCAAAAAATTACGCGGATCCATAAAGTATTCAACCGCCCCCGTTGAAGCCTGATAGTGTCCCGCATCATACTGTGTGGAATTGGTGGGGTGGCGATAGGGTTTGTGAGATTCGTCGGAGGAGATCAAGTTATTATCGGGTTCCTTGGTTTCTTGTGAAATCACGTAACTCCAGGTGTAAGAGGATTTTCCTTCCGTAATCAACAAGGGCTGAAAGCTCCAGGTTGGATGAAGCAGGTGCAGTTCGGTCAATGAAATGGCATAATCCTCAGGAAATCCCATTTTCAGAAGAGATTGATAGTATTCTGCCGCGGCACCGGAAAAATAGCATTCACTTCCGCTGACGTGTATCAAAATGCCGGCAAGAACGATGAGTGCCAAAAGAACACATGAAATTTTTACGGTTCGATTGCGTATTTTACGATCCATATCAGCCTCCTTATGCTTTATAATAATATTATAACATAAACAATATAGCTTTTGGGAGAAAAAACAAAAAAATATAAAAAAATCCCGCGAAATTTCGCGGGATTTACGTTTATTGTTTGGAGTAGGTGATAAGACCGTTTGAAACGTCTGCGAGAATACGGTCGCCCGTTACAATTTTGCCTTCCAACATTTCAGCGGAAAAGCTGTCTTCCACAAGGCGCACTATGGCGCGACGCAACGGTCTTGCACCGTAGGTAGGATCGAATCCTTCCTTAGCAAGCAGGGAAGAGACGGCGGGGGTGAACTCAACCGTGATTCCAAGATCCGAAATGCGGCGCGCTACGTCTCGAAGCATCAAGGAAGCGATCTTTTCAATATCTTCGTTAGAGAGACTGTTAAAGACGATAACGTCATCGATTCGATTCAGAAATTCCGGGCGGAAGGTTGCTTTGAGCGCGTTCATCATACGGGATTTTTGCGCATCACGATCACTTTCAAGGGTAGTATTTGCCGTAAACCCGAGGGATTTACCGACGCTCATTTCACCCGCTCCCACGTTGGAGGTGAGAATCAATACCGTGTTGCGGAAGTCCACGTGTCTGCCTTGTGAATCGGTCAACATACCGTCCTCCAATACCTGCAAAAGGATATTAAAGACGTCGGGATGTGCTTTTTCAATCTCATCGAACAATACCACGGAGTAGGGCTTGCGTCGGATCTTTTCGGTCAATTGTCCTCCCTCCTCAAAGCCTACGTAGCCTGGAGGAGAGCCGATCAGCTTGGAAACGCTGTGCTTTTCCATATATTCGGACATATCCAGTCGGATCATAGCAGACACATCTCCAAACATGAGCTCGGACAATGCCTTTGCAAGCTCGGTTTTACCGATTCCCGTCGGCCCCATAAAGATAAACGATCCCACCGGGCGACGAGGATCCTTAAGCCCCATTCTGCCGCGACGGATTGCTTTTGCAATGGCTTCCACAGCGGCATCCTGACCGATTACCCGCTCTTTCAAGAGGGAATCCAAACGGAGCAGCTTGTCGCTTTCTTCTTCTAACAGGCGATTGACGGGAATTCCCGTCCATTGCGTTACCACGTCTGCAACGTCGGTATCCAGTACCTCGGGGCTGTTTGTGTTCTGAGCGGTTTCCCATTCCTCTTTTTTGGATTCATACTCTTTTTTTAGGGCTTGCTCTTCATCCCGCAAGGATGCGGCACGCTCAAAATCCTGCTCTTTTACAGCAGATTCCTTTTCTTTTCCAAGTGTCTTTATGCGCTCCTCAAGCTCTTTGAGGTCGGGAGGGGAAGTGCGTGAGCTGATGCGCAAACGTGATGCCGCCTCATCGATCAGGTCGATTGCTTTGTCGGGGAGAAAGCGATCTGCGATATAGCGGATCGAGAGATTCACTGCCGCTTCCAGTGCGGCATCCGAAATTTTAAGCTTGTGATGTGCTTCGTATTTATCTTTCAAGCCTCGTAAAATCTCCAAGGCATCCTCGCGGCTCGGTTCGCCAACCGTTACCGATTGAAAGCGACGCTCCAGTGCTGCATCCTTTTCGATATGCTTTCGATATTCCGAGATTGTCGTAGCACCGATGACCTGCATCTCACCGCGTGCCAATGCGGGTTTGATAATATTGGCGGCATCCACCGCTCCTTCAGCTGCCCCTGCACCTACGATGGTGTGGATCTCGTCGATAAAGAGGATCAAATTGGGATTTTTGCGCACCTCGTCCATCACGTTTTTAAAGCGCTCCTCAAACTCGCCGCGGTATTTTGCACCTGCAATCATTGCGGCAATATCCAAGGTTACAATGGTTTTATTGCGTAAATTTTCGGGAACGCTTCCACCAACGATGCGCTGTGCCAAGCCTTCCACAACAGCGGTTTTGCCGACACCCGGCTCACCGATCAGGCAAGGGTTGTTTTTGGTGCGGCGGGAAAGGATCTGAATCACGCGCTCGGTCTCATTTTCGCGGCCGATAATGGGGTCAATCTTGCCGGAGGATGCCATTTCATTGAGATCTCTGCCGTAGTTCTTTAAGGTCTGCGTGCTTTCCAAAACGCCTTTTCCGCCGGATTCATGCGCATGACCCGGTGTGTTCGCGTTGTTTTCTCTTCCTTGCGAGGCGGAGAGAAATGCGGAAAGATCGTTGCGCAAATCCGTCGCAGACACACCGATCGATTCCAGGATCTTCACTGCGACGCAATCCTGCTCGCCCAATAGGGAAGAGAGAAGATGCTCGGTTCCGATATATTCCTGACCGTGCTTTTGCGCTTCGCCCAAGGAGTTTTGAATGATATTTTTGGTGCGTGGCGTCAGATCGGCGGCGGAAACCGCAGAGGGAGCTCCCACTCCCGCCATTCCGATCAGAGCGTGCTTGATTTTTTCCGCGTCTGCTCCACGCTCCGTGAGATAGTGTGCCGCAACGCCGGTCCCTTCCAGACAAAGTCCAAGTAGCAGATGCTCGGAGCCAATATAGGTGTGCCCCAACTCAGACGCGCTTTGCAAGGAGAGATTGAGTACTGCTTGTGCTTTTTGTGTGAATCTGTTTTGCATACTTTCAGATCCTTTCTTTGAAAATTCCGCCCTTGAGGCGGCTGATGTTACTCCTTGGTGAGAAGTAACGTTTGAATTTTTTGAGCCCGCAATTTATCCCGCGCGCTTTCATTTTTAGGGGTGTTTTCAGAGGAAAGCGTTAAGGTGGCGGGCATAACCTCTACGAGTAGTGTGCCCAGCTGTTCGTAAGAAATATCGGAAACAATACCGAGTGCAATTCCAAAGCGAACGTCTGCAAAGAGCTTGATAAATTCTGAAGAGGTCATCATGTGTGCATACTTGAGGATCCCTTCGCTACGCTTAATGCGGTCGGTCAAGCGATCGAGGGCTTCGCCGTTGATCGTTTTTCTTGCCTTTTGTTCACTTTCGATAATTTGATTGACCGCATCGGTCAGCTTGCGAAGCGTTTCTTCTTCGGTAATACCGAGCGTTACTTGATTGGAGATCTGATACATTGCTCCTGCCGATCCGCTGCCTTCGCCAAAAAGGCCGCGCACCGTTAAACCGATTTTTGAAAGCTGATTGGCAAGAGAATTCATATATCCGCCTCGCGTGAGAGCCGGCAAAAACATCATGACCGATGCGCGCATCCCCGTGCCGAGATTGGTGGGGCAGTGCGTCAGATATCCCAACCGTTCACTATACGCAAAATCAAACTCCTCGTCCAATTGTTTTTCTGTGCGTGCGGCGTTTTTGTAAGCTTCTTCAAGAGCGAGCCCCGCTAAAATGCATTGGATACGCAGATGATCTTCCTCACAAACCATTACGGCAATCCCACTTTGTTCTTGGAGAAGCAAGGCGTGCGGGGTCTCCTTTGTGGCAAATTCGGGGCTTGCGTAATGACGTTCTACGTAGGAGGTTGCCATGATGGGGGAAAGATCGGAAAAATTAATTCTTCTGAACCCGGAAGCCTCCAAAGGGGAGGATACTTTTTCAATAATTTCATTTGCACCGTTTGCATCCAGTTTGGAGGCAAAGGGGTAGCCGTTGATATTTCTTGCAAGACGTACGCGTGAGCTGATCACCGTGTCTGCGGCTTGTCCAATCGTATTATACCATGCCATCATCATTCACCGTCCTTTGCACAGTCGTTTTCCAGTTGACGGATATTGTCGCGTAAGGATGCCGCATGTTCAAAATCCTCTTTTTGAATTGCCTCTTGCATGGCGCGCTTGAGTTTTTTGAGTTGCTCTGCGCGTTCTTGCTTGGCGCGATGGCGTGAGGGAACGGTTCCCGTATGGGAGGTCGTCCCATGGACCGATCGAATTGTGCGAGCCAGTTCTTCTTCAAAAACGGTATAGCATTCGGGACATCCGACGCGTCCTTCGGATGCAATATCCGCATAAGAGGAGCCACAGGAAGGACACTTTTTTTCGGTTGCGACGGATTTGAGTGCGGGGATTCCGAAAAATCCACCGAAGAGATCGTCATGAAGCTCTGAGAAGGGGTCGGCAAAGCTGCCGATCATCGAAGTAATATCCTGTAAATCGCCTTTTTCACGAAGCTTTGCGGCACACTCACCGCAAAGAGAATAAGAGCGCATCTTACCGTTCATATTTTCGTTGTAGAACACGGTGGCTGTTCTTTTTTTGCATTTTTCACATAACATGATTGATCATTCCTTTCTTTGTCGGTTGGGACAAGTCATAGCCTCGTCGTCAACCTTTTTTGTATAATTATATCGCTTTTCGTTTGCGGAATTTGTCACAATCTCTGTAAAACGAAAAAAAATGGAAGTTTTTACTTGCTTGACATCAAGCTAAGAATCATTTGTTTAAAAATATCTGCGCGAACGACGTTTCGATAAGTATGAGGGATGGAAGAAAGCGCGGCTCCCGAAATGGCGGCATATGCGATCTGATATTCCGACTCATTGATAAAACCGTTTCCAAGCAAATTTTTCAAGTAGGCAAGCGCCTCGTTTTCGTCAATACTGTTTCCGATGGCGCAAAAGAAATGCATCAAATACTCGTCGCGCCCGAGTTGCTTGCGAACGATACGGATACAACCGCCGCCTCCTCTTCTGGATTCGATCACGTAGCCGCGTTCGGGAGTGAATCGGGAAGAAATGACGTAGCTGATCTGACTTGGAACACATCCCAAACGGCTCGCCATCTCATTGCGTTGTAATTCCAGCGTTCCACCGCTTTGGTTTAACATCTCCTCAATCATTTGGGCAATATAATCTGTCAGCATAGTTCGTTCTCCTTTTTTGACTTTCCTTGACCTTTACACGCTTATTTTATCACGAAAGTCAAAGAAGGTCAAGGTCAAACAAGGTCAAAAACAAAAGATCAAAGCCGATGAGGTGAAAAGAACAGTGCATTTTCTTTAAATTTCTCACTTTTTCGCCGTTTTTTAAAAAAAGAAAAGTGTTTTGAGGGAAAATAAAATTTGTCCTTGGGCACTTGGTTGACAAACTTACTTTTTTGTGATATACTATATGAAGAATTTTAAAAGAAGGAGGGAAATTGCCATGGCAAACGATTGGCAGGCGGCCGAGGTGGAATTTCCATTGCTGTCACGCATCAATTCGCCGGATGATCTGAAACGGCTCAGCTCCAAAGAGCTTCAGCTCTTAGCGTCGGAAATTCGTAACTTTTTGATCCATCGCGTCACCGAAAACGGCGGACACCTTGCGAGCAATCTTGGGGTTGTGGAATTGACATTGGCGATCCATCGCGCATTTTCCACTCCTTACGATCACGTGATCTTTGACGTGGGTCACCAAGCCTACGTTCATAAGCTTTTAACGGGGCGCAGAGATCGCTTTTCCGAACTTCGTCGCGGCGGTGGACTCAGCGGTTTTCCCAAAATTACGGAAAGTGAGCACGATTGCTTTGGAACAGGGCATAGCTCAACCTCTTTATCAGCGGCACTTGGATTTGCCGAAGCGGACAAGCTGAGTGACTCGGATGCCTATACCGTATGCGTCTTCGGGGACGGTGCTTACACGGGTGGAATGATCCACGAGGCACTGAACAATTGCCGTAAAAAGTTGAATCTGATTATTATCCTGAACGAAAACGAAATGTCCATTTCCAAAAACATCGGACGTTTCGCCAAAACGCTCTCACATCTTCGCTCTTCCAAAGGATATTTCCGAACCAAAAATGCAACGGCTTCCGTTTTGCAAAAAATTCCTTTGATCGGCAAACCTCTTTTTGCCTTGTTGGCACATATCAAGCTGGCGTTGAAATCAATGCTTTACGGAAGTAACTATTTTGAAAATCTCGGTCTCCATTATTTCGGTCCTGTAGATGGAAACAACGAGGAGGCTGTTGAAAAGTTGCTTTTGGAAGCCAAAAAGACGCATCAATGCTGTATCGTTCACCTCAAGACCAAAAAAGGGAAGGGATATGCCCCTGCCGAGGCGACCCCCGACCGTTTTCACGGAATGTCACCCGCCGGCAAGACCGTTTCCGAGCAAAAGAATTTTTCGGAGCAATTTGGAACGATCTTGAATGAGATGGCAAATAAAAATGACAAAATTTGTGCAATTACCGCGGCAATGACAAGTGGAACGGGGCTTACAGCCTTCCGTGCGACACATACCGAACGTTTTTGGGACGTCGGAATCGCCGAGGAACACGCCGTGACCTTTGCGGCAGGACTTGCGGCAAGCGGATATCGCCCTGTGGTTGCCGTTTACTCTACGTTTCTGCAACGCGCCTATGACAGTATCATCCATGACGTAGCGCTTCAAAAGCTGCCCGTGGTATTCTGTATTGACAGAGCAGGTCTTAACGCTTCGGACGGAGCAACGCACCACGGCATTTTTGACGTTGCTTTTTTATCGCAGATTCCCGACATGACCATCTATACTCCCATCACGTTCGGTGCACTCTATAACGCGCTTGAGGACGCATTGCATTCCGAAGGTCCTGTTGCCATCCGCTATCCAAACGGTTTTGAAGATCCTATGATCAAATCCGCATTTTACGGAAGCGCTACACCGCGCGGCATCGGAGTCAGGTGTGATTACCGTCCGCACGACGCTTCAACCCTTGATGCTGTTATAATCACACACGGTCGTATTGTGAAAGAGGCGTTAAAGGCGAAGGAAGCATTGAAGCAAAAAGGAATCAACCTGGGTATTTTGCTTTTGGAACGGTTGAAGCCTTATGAAATGACTGCGCACGAGGTGTCAGAGCTTTTGCCGCAAAAATCATGCAAGATGATTTTCCTCGAGGAAGAAATTCGCGCAGGCGGCATGGGCATGATGCTTTCCGATGCACTCAGATCCTATCCGATTATGGAAAATAAAACGGTTCGGATCATGGCACTGGAGGATGAATTTGGAATTCAGGAAAAGGATGAGCCGATTTTGAAAAGCGTCGGGCTCGATGCCGATTCTATTGTTCGGACAGTGTTGTTGAAATAAAAGTGTTTGATATGTTAAAAAGTCAGGCAAAAACGCTTGACAATCTTTTGATTGTATGATAAAATAATTGCAATTATCAGACAGATTGTTGAGGTGCACAAGATGAAGCTGCAATTTTCAGATGATTTTGTTCCCGGTACGAAGCTCAAAAAAAGCGAAACCGAGTATTTGACGGGACTGGCATTTTTAAAAAAAGTGTTTTTTGTCAGCGAAGGCGTTATGCTCACGCAGATACGCGATATTTCGGGCATCGATAGCTCAACTTTGCAAAATTGGACCAAGCGCGGGTGGGTTACCAATGCAAAGCTCAAAAAATATAACATCGACCAAGTAGCGCATATTCTCATCATCAATATGCTCCGTTCTTGTATGCAGTTGGATCACATTGCGTTTTTAATCCACTATATCAATGGCGATGTAGAGGACACCAGTGACGATATTATCAGCGATTCCATTCTGTACGATTATATTTGCCGTATCCTTGAGTGCATTGACGGTCAAGAAGAGATTGCGTTGGATTCCATTGATCGGGTAGTAGAAGAGATAACCGTTGACTACGTTGAGCCTCTTATGGGGGCAAGGGAACGCTTGAACCGCGCGCTGGAAGTTATTGTAGTCACCTATTATTCGGCATTGCTCAAGGGGCACGCTGCGCGGCTTTTGGAAACACTTGGCGCATAACGCATAACAAAAAGCAGAAAACGTTTTCGTTTTCTGCTTTTTGTTATTTAAAGTACAAACGTTTTAATGGCTTTTACGGCAAGACCGTCGCGGTATTCACCAACTTCACCGATGGCAAAAAAGCAACCGTTATGATCGTACAAACGAACGCGCGTTCCCAATGCAATGGAAGCACCGAGCTTTTTGAGATAGATCTCGCATCCGCTGCGACACAGCTTTTCGTAAAAGGCGGGAAGTGTAAGCGAAGGAAGAGCTTCAAACAGTACTTCGATGGGAAGCAGCAAGGCCTCCCGCTCGTTGTCTGTCATGCGTTCCAGATCTTCAACGGTATAGGATTTTTCGATGGAAAATCCGCTTGTTTCACACCGTTCAAGGCTTGCCATTACGCCACCGCATCCAAGTGCCGCACCAATATCAGCACAAAGGGTACGAATATAAGTTCCTCCCGAGCAATGTACGTCCAAGATATAGTCGGTGGACGTTTTACACGGTGTTGCCGTAAGATCAAAGATCTCTATCGGTCTGGCTTCACGCTCAACGGTTTCTCCGCGTCTTGCCAGATCCACCAGCTTTTGACCGCCAACCTTCAACGCGCTGTACATTGGAGGCACCTGCATGATTCTGCCTTGAAAATGGGGAAGTATTGAATGAACTTCATTTTCTGCAGGAATATGCTCACAGGAGGTCAAAACGCTTCCGGTAGTGTCCTCCGTGTCGGTAGTGATGCCCAATCGAAGCGTTGCGCGGTATCGTTTAGAGTCGGTTGCAAGGTATTCGCAAGCCTTTGCCGCCCGTCCGATCAAAATTACAAGAACACCGGTTGCCATGGGGTCAAGCGTTCCCGTATGACCGACCCGACGCGTATGATACAGGCGTCGGATCTTATTGACGATATCGTGTGAGGTTACGCCTGCATGCTTGTTGACGATTAGGACTCCGGAAATCTCTTCATTTGGCATAGCTTTCTGCCTTTCTGTTAAGGTTTGACAATCAAGTGCTCCAAGGAGCGCTTTTGCACGTAATGGATACCGTTTTCGCGGTAATAGGTAACGCTTCCGTCCGCGGCTTCTTCCGCGAGTTTGACCTGTTCATCGGGGCGTCCCAGTGCCAGAATCAGTTGCGGAACCATATATAAGGGAAGCGAGAGAATTTTTTGCAGATTTTGTGCAGAAAAAGAACCGATCATACATCCACCGTATCCGCTCTCGCTTGCCGCGAGCATTAGGGTCTGCGCGCAAATGCCAACGTCCTTTTGAAAGCTTTCTGCCGACGGGATCACGGTACTGTCACTGCAAATCACAATATAAGCGACAGGCGCATGTCCTTGTGGCGGAAGGACCGTATCCTTGATTTTTCCTGCCCAACGCGTGTCGGAAAGCACAGCTTTACACTCACTTGCATCGGTTACAAGACGGAATTTCAGCATTTGCAAATTGATGCTTGAAGGGCAGTATCTTGTGTGATCTACCCATTCTAAGAGCTGTTTTTCGGTAATCTTCGCGTTTGGATCAAAGCTTCTGTAACTTCTGCTTTGCTTTAACAAATCCTTTAGCATGGTATCCTCTTTCTTAAAATTTGACCCAAGCCGAGTAGATGACCTGACCTTTTTCGGAAAAATTGCGCTCGTACTCGGTCATAATGTTGTCAGCGTTTTTCTCGGAGCGGTGCAAATCGCGCGTCATCCATTCCACTGTCAGGCCTGCCGCCACAAATTCCTCAAGACTGAAATCAAACAGCCCTTCGTTGTCGGTTTTCAGTTTCAGCATTCCGCCTTCACAAAGAACATTGCGATAAAGCTCTAAAAAACCTCTGTGCGTCAATCTACGCTTGGCGTATCCCTTTTTTGGCCACGGATCGCTGAAATTCAAATAGATGCAATCGACGGAATGAGCAGGAAACCATTCAACAAGATTTTTTGCATCTCCGATCAAAAAACGCAGATTGTCCGAACGGCTATCCTTGGCATTCATTGCTTTTTCAAGTGCGAGGCAGGCCACGTCCGAAACGCGTTCCATTGCGATAAAGTTTACGTCCTGATGCTTGGATGCCATACCGACCGCAAAATCTCCCTTGCCGCATCCGATTTCCAAATGCGTCGGACGGGCATCGGTAAAATAGGTTGTCGGTTCAACCGCGGGAATCTGGGGCTCTTCGATCAAAATCTCGGCGCAAGCTGCAATCCGTTCTGCTCCGTGCTTTTTTCTTCTCATTCTCATAATACAGACCTCATAAGTGAATTTTCATTTTATTATAACAAATTTCAAGTCAAAATGCAACCGAAAAGCCGAAATTTACCTTCTGTTTTTTATTTACTTGACAGAATTTGTTTTATTGTGTATAATAGTGTCGAAATAAAAAGGGCACCGAGCTTTTTGCCGATGCCGCTTTTATATGTTACTTTGCGTTTTCCTCGAGATAGTTAACAACGTCTCCGATGGTTACAAACTTGTAGATATCCTCGTCCTTGATCTCAACGCCGAATTTGTCCTCACAAAGCATTACGAGGTCGGCAAGCTCGATGGAATTGACACCGAGATCGTTGGCAAGATCGGAATCCATCGTGATCTCATCCGCGTCAAGCTGAAGCTCTTCTACCAGAATGTTTTTCAGTGTTTCGAACATAATTGTGTTCCTCCAAAAGAATTTAAAATCGGGCTTTTGGGCGCAATGCCCAAGACGTATATATTATACCGAAATTTCCTTGATTTGTCAAGAGCTTTTTGCAAATGCCTGTGTTTTTTCGACTTTTTTAGCACAAAAAAGCTATAAAATGAAAGGAGGGAGCGAAAACCGTGCATATTTTTCACAATCGTCCGTTATGCTTTGCATGCTGTATTGCAGTGGCTTGTACTTTTGCGCTTCCTCTGCTTTCGCGCTCTTGGGCACTGGTGCTGATTGCAATTTTAGCACTCAGCCTGATTGTTTTTTTCATTCTTCTGCTTCAGACACGCCGCAGACCCTTCTTTTTAGGCTTTTTATGCGCCCTTTTGGCAATGCTTGTCTCATTAACCTCCTTTTTGTTTTTTCACGTGAAGTTGCCGCGTTTTGAAGCTTTGATAGAACGTGAATTTGAGATGGAAGGAACGGTATTGAAGCGTTTGAGCAACGTGACCTACGCCGCAAAGCTTTGGGTTGAGGTCGATTCGATCAATGGAACGGCGTGTGACGGTGATATGTACGTGCAATGCGCTTACGCATCCGCGTTGCAGCCGGGGGATCGCTTTTGTATGCGCGTGACTGGATACGCTGAAAAAGACGAGACGAGCGGAGAAGCTTTGCATTGTGCGGGGCTCTCTGACGGAGTTCTGCTAACAGCGATTTGTGAGGATGCCGACGATTGTGAATTCTTGGGAAAAAACACGTCGTTGCGGGTCAAGTTGATGGAATGGAATGCCGATCTTTCTTTTCGTTTGCGCTCCTTGATGGGGGAAAAGGAAGGTGCACTTGCTTCCGCACTTTTGTTGGGAAACAGAAACGATCTTGGTGGGCAAACAAAGCTTGATTTTGAACGATCGGGGATTTCTCATCTTTTGGCACTCAGTGGTTTGCACGTTTCAATTTTGATTGGCTTTTTAGAATGGTTTTTGCTACGTTTGCGTGTTTGCAAGGGTGGGCGAATCGCCGTTACGGCATCTCTTGCGATCTTTTATCTTTTCCTAACGGGGGCGTCTCCCTCCATATGCCGCGCGGTGTTGATGTTCGGCTTTTTAGGGATCGCCTATTACTCGCACGCCGAATACGACTCATTGACTGCACTATCCTGTGCACTGGCAGCCATTTTATTGGTGACACCGTATTCGGTGAACGATTTGGGGATGTGGATGTCCTTTCTTGCTGCGGCTGCCATTATCATCTTTTCTCCGATTTTTCAAGAGGCATGCAACAAATTTTACGAGCGATTTGAACCTCCCATATGGCTTTATCGGGCAGTTACGTCTGTAATAGGGGCACTTTTTGTCGGGGTCATTGCCAATCTTGCGATGCTTGCGGTATTGGTTGGTGCATATGGTACAATCGCATGGATGTCGATCCCGGCTACAATATTACTGTCTCTTCCAATATCCGTAGGGCTCATAACCGCCCTTGCAACGCTGCTCTTTGCTCCAATAGCACACCTTTGCGCCCCCTGTATAAGGTTGATTTTATACCTTGCTCAACGGATTTCGGATATGGAAGACGTTTTGCTTCCTGCAAACGATTGCTTGACAAGCGTGCTTTCACTATTGGTTTTTGCCTCAATGGTCTTTTTAGCCCTTACAAAGCTGAAACGGTTGGCATGGGGAATCTTGCCACTATGTCTTGCGGGCATGTGTGTGGCATCCTCGATCGTGGTTACGTATTTGCCGAATGATGGAGTTCGAATGGATTACTTGATAGAAAGCGGTGGAGATCTGCTTCTGTTTACCGAAAATGCTCGTGCAGTAGCAGTCGATTTTTCGGACGGGACCGCTAACGGTGCACTGGCACTTGCAAATGCCGCTATAAAAGCGCGTTGTACCGAGTTGAACGATTTTATTTTGTCTCATTATCACAATAGGGCGACCTACTTTTTAAACGTGCTCGCTTCGAAGATACGCGTGCGCCATTTACATCTGCCTGATCCTATTGACAAATGGGAATTGGGGGTTGCAATGCGGTTGTGTGAGGAAGCGGAAAATCTTGGAATTGCCGTGCATTTCGAAAGCACTGCTTTTTCCATCCCGTCCTTTGAACTTCAGGGATTGGAGCGAGAGGTATTTCCTTCGGGCAGACATACCGCGCTACTGTTTTCGGTTCGGATCAACGATTGGGATCTGACCTACGTCAATGCGTCCGTTCCAAGCAGCGAGTTGCTTTCATTCGCCAATGAGAGGATGGAAGAAAGCGAGATTTTGATGTTTGGAAGTACAGGATTTTCTTCTCAAGCCCCGGATTCCTTTCCGCGGATGCTGAATACCCCGAACGAGATCTTGATTTCGGACGAACGATTGGATCAATTGCTCCCGTATCTGCCGTCAAACAGTCGGGTCATTCGTTCTTTTGAAAACGGATATCACGTCTGTTTCCCATAGATAGAAAAAAGCCCTTTTTGCTGTGTCGAAAAGTGGCTTTTTTCATATGCTGATAACAGAACGTTCCCAATTTGGAGGTAGGATATGAAGCAACCATACAGAATTGCGGTTTTGGGTGGAGATCAGCGGCAGATTGCAATGGTTAGTGAGTTGATTGCGCAATCGCATTCGATCGACACGTGGGGACTCCCGAAAGAATCTCTCCCTCAAGAGGCACATCCTTGTCAAAGTTGGGAAGACGCCTTGGAAAAGTCGCAAGTTGTCATTCTTCCGCTTCCTGTCAGTCAGGATGGAGTCAGGCTCTTTTTACCGATGGATTCGGATGCTGTGTTGCGATTGGATATTCTTTTGCCGTTTCTGCGCGGAAAACGAGTATTGGGAGGAAGGATTCCTGCACATTTTTTAACAGCATGCAAGCAAAATCACATTCCTTGTGTAGATTATTTCGATTCCGAGATCCTGCAACTAAAAAACGCGCTTCCTACAGCCGAAGGAGCCCTTGAAATCGCAATGCATCATTTGCCGGTCGTTCTTGACGGGGTCTGCGCAGCGGTGATCGGATACGGTAGGATCGGAGAATTGCTTGCGCAAAAGCTGAATGCGCTTGGAGCGGAGGTTACGGTGTTTGCAAGACGCTCCGAATCTCTTGCCAAGGCAACCTTGGCGCATTGCAAAGGGATTCGATTGACCGAGAATCGTAAGCATGATTTTTTGGCACTCTCTAAAGAGGTTCGCATCATTTTCAATACCGTTCCCGCTCGATTGTTAGACCGATCGATTTTGGAATTGCTCCCTCGGAACTGCATTCTGATAGAGCTTGCTTCCGCACCGGGAGGTTTTGATATGAAGGCGGCGGAGGAGTTTGGAATGCGCGCGGTGCTGGGAAGCGCATTGCCGGGAAAATACGCTCCCGAAAGCGCGGGGATGATTCTTGCGCAAACAATAGAATCGATTTTAGAGGAAGATTCTTTATTTGAGTGATACAACTGTGAGGTGATAAACCATGTTAGGTTATGCATTTTGCGGCTCATTTTGCACGCACGCAAAAGCGCTAAATGAGCTGTGCGCGCTGATAAAAGATGGATATGAGGTGCAACCGATTGTCAGCGAATCCGTTTGGAATACGGATACCCGATTTGGAAGTGCGAAAGCCTTGCGCGAGCATCTTGAAACACTTTGCAAACGACCGATCATACACACGATTTTAGATGCTGAGCCCTTAGGCCCAGAGCATCCTTTGGAAGCTTTGATCGTTTCTCCTTGTACCGGAAATACGCTTGCAAAGCTTGCTAACGGAATTACCGATACCCCCGTCTGTATGGCCGCCAAAGCGCATTTGCGAAGCGACAGACCGCTGGTTTTGGCTTTGGCATCCAATGACGCGCTTTCTGCCAATCTTCAAAATATCGCAACGCTCCTTTCACGTAAATGCGTGTACTTTGTTCCCATGAACCAGGATGATCCCGAAAAGAAGCCGCACTCTTTGGTAGCGGATTTTTCGCTTTTACGACCGACACTCAGTGCCGCGTTGAACGGCAAGCAATTCAGAAAATTGTTTTTATAACCCCTTTGTCATATCCGTTTGCCTTTTTTCATAGAGTAAAACAATACGATCGCAGGGGAGAGGGAACGAATGCATGGGAGAAGGTTGTGGATTGGATTTCCCACACTGGTGTTTTTGGCGTGGACGCTGATCGGCGATCGAAACGGAATCGGGATTTCTACGTTGCTCGCTGCGCTATTACACGAGTGCGGTCATATTTTGGCGGCAAGAGCCTTAAAAATCCCTTTACGCAGGCTTCGTATTGACCTTTTGGGAGCACGGCTCGAGGTTTCGGGGCGGCTACTATCCTTTGGCGAAGAATGGTTACTTGCCGCAGCAGGACCACTTACCAGTCTGGTTTGTGCCGCACTTGCATTTCCGCTGTGGGATTCGCTTCCCATAAGTGTGCCGTTCTCCTGCGCTTCCTTATTGTTGGGGATTTTGAATCTCCTTCCAATCAAAAGCTTTGACGGCGGCAGAATGTTGGAAGCCTTTTTGCTCTCGTTTGGAAGGGAAGGATGTGCGCGGCAAATCCTGAAGGGAAGCTCCTTTTTGTTCTTGTTCCTTTTATGGGCAATTGCCGTTTATTTTTTGCTTCGCGCAAACGACGGGCTTTCATTGCTTTGCTTTTCCATGAGTTTATTGACTCGTTTTTTTGAAAATGAATAGGAGAAATCGGTGTGCCGCAGCGTATGCCGATTTTTTTTGTTTCAATCTCTTGTATTTTGATAAATAAAATGCTATAATAAACGTATGCAGATACCAATTCCACGCATCACGTACAGGAGGCGGATTATGAAACTGGAGTTTAGAAACATTGACAAATCTTTTGGAGAAAAAGAAGTTCTTAAAGGCGTATCTTTCACGGCAGAGGGCGGGAAGGCATTCGGTTTGCTTGGAAGAAACGGAGCCGGAAAAACGACGTCTATACGTATCCTGATGAACGTATTTCCTGCAAATGGCGGTGAAGTGCTGATTGATGGAAAGCCTATTGACTATGACAAAATCGGTATCGGATATCTTCCCGAAGAAAGAGGACTCTATCCAAAGAAGCTCATTATCGATCAGCTCGTCTATTTTGCGGAGTTGAAGGGGATGAGTGCCAAGGGGGCAGTAAAAGCGGTCGATTATTGGCTTTCAAGACTCGGTATGAGTGAATACCGAAATAAGAAACTTGATACGTTATCTAAGGGAAATCAGCAAAAGATTCAGCTTGTAACCGCACTTGCGCACGATCCTGATATCGTTATCTTGGACGAGCCTTTTTCGGGGCTTGATCCCGTAAACGCAATGCTTCTCAAAGACATTGTTAAGGAGCAGATTGAAAAAGGGAAGATCGTGCTGTTCTCAAGTCATCAGATGAGTTATATTGAAGAATTCTGCGACAGTATTGCAATCATCAATGCAGGCAAGGTGGCTATCAGCGGAGATCTCCACGAAATCAAGAGAACCTATCCGCGCGATAAGATCGTGGTAAGCACCCAATCTACCGAACAGATAAAAGCAGATCTCGGAGATATTTGCACCGAGCGTGAGGACGGAACTTTGCTGATTCGTCTTGCAACTCCCAACGATAAGCAAGCAATGATGAAACGCCTTGTAGAAAGCTACGACATTGACGAGGTAAAGGTGTTTGAACCCTCGCTCAACGATATATTCGTAGAGTACGCAGGCGCACAGATATAAGGAGAGGGAAGAATGAGACAGTTTGGTAAAATCTTAAAATTTGAGCTCATGGGATATCTCAAAAACAAGGTTTTTGTAGGAATCACAATTTTTCTCATGGTTGCCATTACGCTGGTTATGCTTTTACCCAATATCATTTCGGCAATCGGAGAGGATGAATCGGAAGTGTCGCCGGAGGATCTTAGGACGATGCTGGTATATGCGGATGATCAAAATCTCGCTTCCTTGGTCAAAGAATATTTTGGCACAGCGTTTGCCGATTACAACGTCAAAATTGCCAATGGCACCATTGACGAATTGAAGGATGAAATCGCATCCGGAAATGCAGAGTGCGCCTTTGTTATGAACAGCGCATCCTCCTATACCTATTATGTAAACAACCTTTCGATGTACGATAGCAATACCGCCATAGCAGACACCGTTCTGCAAGAGGTATATCGTATCAACGCCATGGTACAAAACGGTCTTTCGCCCGAGCAAGCCGGGAATATTATGTCCGTACAGATTGAAAGCAGCACAGAAACACTCGGCAAGGATCAGATGCAGAACTTCTTCTACACTTATATAATGATCTTTGCGCTTTATATGGTCATTCTCCTTTACGGTCAAATGGTTGCCACCAACGTTGCCACCGAAAAGAGCTCACGCGCGATGGAAGTTCTCGTAACGAGCGCAAAGCCCACAAGTATGATGTTTGGCAAGGTGCTGGCTTCTTGCATTGCAGGTTTTTCTCAGCTCGTTCTCGTATTTGGTACGGCAATACTCCTTTACAACGTGAACAAGGAAGCTCTTTCCAATCCCTTGATCGCTTCTATATTCGATATTCCGATCGAGCTATTTATCTATCTGATCGTGTTCTTCGTGCTTGGTTTCCTTATCTATGCGTTTATGTTTGGCGCGATAGGCTCAACAGCCTCCAAGCTTGAAGATATCAACACTTCGGTGATGCCGATCACGTTCCTCTTTATTATCGCATTTATGGTAGTTATGTTCTCAATGAGCAGCGGCTCTGTAGATAACACCGCAATGCTCGTATGCTCCTATATTCCGTTCACCTCACCTATGGCGATGTTTACGAGAATTTGTATGAGTACGGTGGCGTGGTATGAAATTGCTATTTCCATTGCAATTCTCATCGGCTCGACCGTCGGTATTGGTGTTCTTTCTGCAAAGATTTATCGAGTTGGCGTGCTTTTGTACGGAACCCCCTTGAAATTCAGTGCAATTTTAAAGCTTTTCCGTAAAGCATGATTTTTATGCGGCTCAAAAAGGAGAATTAAAATTGGTCTTTGGCATCATTTCAGTAGTATGCGTCCTTCTCTTTTTAGGAACAATGCTTGCCACGCACTTAATTATCAAAGCTCGCTTCAAACGGGGGAGTTATCCAAAATTTACCGTTGCCGATTACTATTACGAGCATTATCAAAAGGATTATCCGCGTACGGCACTCAGCTTTTATTCCGGTAAAAACAGACTGCAAGGATACGTTTACGGTGCAGAAAATAATTTGGGTTTGATGGTGTTCGCACACGGCATCGGAACCGGTCATGAAAGTTATATCCAAGAAATTTTATGGATGGTGGATCACGGTTGGCGCGTTTTTGCATACGATGCCACAGGCTCTTGTGAAAGTGAAGGGAAGGGCACAATAGGGCTCGTACAGTCTGCGTTGGACCTTCATGCGGCTCTGACCTATGTCGAAGCAGATCCAAAGCTCAATCAACTGCCCGTGGTTCTCATGGGGCACAGCTGGGGCGGATATGCCGTAACTGCGGTTTTGAATTTTGACCATCCGATCAAAGGGGTTGTAAGCTTTGCGGGATATGCGGATCCGACCGAAATGATGATGGATTTTGCGCTCCATACAATGGGAAAGTTCACAGTTTTCCTTCGTCCGTTTGTAGCATTGGAAAATAAGCGGCTGTTTGGAATGCACGCGTCTTTAAATGCCGTTGATGGAATCAATCGCAATAACATCCCTGTAATGATCGTCCACGGGACCTGCGACCGAGTGATCCCCATTGAAACCGTGGCGATCATCGCGCATCGCAATCGAATCACCAATCCTTACGTAAAACCTAAAATCATGTCAAAAGAAGGGCAAAACGATCACAATGATATCTTCATGGATTCTCAATCCTTGGAATATATGAAAGAAGTAGCAGAAAAATATCAGGCGTTGCAACGTCAATATCAAAACCGAATTCCAAACGGAGTTCGTGCGGAATTTTGGAACAGCGTTGACCGTGACCTCATCAACACAGCTAATCAGGGGCTGATGAATGAGGCCCATGCGTTTCTCTGGGATTGTATATCAAAATAAGCTACAATAAACCGATGAGCACATTTTTTGTAATCTGCTCATCGGTTTATTGTTTCGTCATCTGCTAAACCATAGAAAAGCGGATCAATGATGTGTAAAACCACACACAGATCGCGGAGAGCAGAGCGATAGCACCAATTATACAAAATTCAAGATATGTATAATTGAATTTACAAAAAATTCATAAAATAATATCACGCGAAAAGATTTTCAATTTTTGCTCTTTTGACTTTAGATTATTATCAAGAAGCTCAACGGGATCATAGCCTTGAAGCTGATAGTTGACCTCTTTACGTAACTTTTGAATACGTTCACGATCTGCTTTGATTTTATCAAACAGGGAAATGTCATCACGTTTCAGAAGCTCGTCAAAATAACGGGGTGGGGAAATGACTTTCAAAGTACCATTTTTTCCCGCGGGGAGGACGATCTCGTCAAGATCATAGATAGAACCTGCATGGGCTTCATAGAAAGTGCGAGCAATACCAGGGCGGCGGCTCATACGGGGCTTTTCTGATTCAATACCAAGCGCGTCATAGCTTGCGGCATCAATGCCGTTAGCTTTTTTCATTACGTAACGGCTCGTATAGGCGGCAGTGTTCCAATTGAACTCCGCGACCGTGACAAAGCCCTGCTTCCAAAGCTCGTCGAGCTCTTTCGACTTATAAAGGATATCACCGTTTCCGGTAGTCTTGTAATACTCCAAATCATAAAGAGGGCAACCGAATATCAAAACATGATAATGCGGACGCATGGACTCATCTCCATACTCATTTGTACCATAGAAACGAATACCGGAAGTGACACCATGCACCTTAGACCAGTGCTGACGTAAAGCCTTCATAAAAGCGGTAAGATCATCCAGTACAGTAGTGGGAAAACCTTCACAACCTTGAACAAGATGATCGTCATCAATAGTCAAGGTAAAGAACCAATTGGTACCATCGGGATGCATCACACTTTCAAGAACGTTACGATTAGCCCAAATACGCGAATACTCCAAACGGCAACCGATACACTTACCACAGGGCAATTCGATCAACTTTGAATGTGCGGATTTACCTTTGCGCATGAAATGCCAACGCGCGATAGCATGCTCTCGAATATCGCGTCGATTCGATTCGGTTAAAATATTCCAAGTCTTATCCTGATAATCCTCACGGAACGAACCAAGAATATCAACGGTATTATATTTTTCATCCTTCATGGCTAAAAGGGGATAGTAACAAGGCAAGTAAAAACCTCCTTTCTTTAAATTTGGAAGTCACTCAGCCCCATTACATCAAGGGAAAAATGGGGCTGAGTGTCGTACATCAAAGTAACGAGACTTCAGCAAACCTTAGAAGGTTACGAATCAATTGTTTATCGCATTTATCAACACCTTCCAAAGGACAATTAGAACAATCATTGGAAACGCAATAACTTGCAATCTCAATGGCCTCTTTAACAGATAAAACACCGAAATTAAAAAACTGTGAAAGATCAGACGTCTGATGATACATTTACAATAACCTCCAAAAAATTGATAAGTGCCAGACGGTATTCCGTCGGCAAGATTCGGCTCTCATAGTAGAGAGTATCTTCCAAGAGCTCTCGCGCACGAGAGCGAATAACATCGTCAATCAACATAATCAAAAATCAAAAGCCGATCTTACCGGACGAAGATCTAAAAGCTCCATTATTTACCAACGTACCGAGGAAAGAAGATACAGCGGAAACATTAGCAGCATATTTCTGAGCATCAGCTGCAGTCTTAGCATTCTCACCAGACTGATCCAAAGAACGAAGCAAATTCTTAAACGTAGCAGTAACGTTATCAAGATTAAGCTGAGCCGCTTGGCGCGCCGAGGAAACACCAGAACCGGATGCACCGGAAGGCGTAGAAGCGGCATCACCAAGCGCAAGAAGAGGATTCAAGCCAGCTTTGCGCATATCCTCAACAGCACGTTGATTTGCGGTATTACTCATATTCTCCTGCCAGCTCCGAAGCTTCGACGCTTCTTGCGCCGAAAAATTCATAGCAATACGATCCGCCTCAGCTTGTTTTTCCCAAAGCTCGCGGGCGGAAGACAAAGAAAACTGATTGATATCAGATTGAGCATCAAGTTGAGATCGAAGATCAGAAGAATGTTCATAAGAACCCATAAGATAATCACCAATCTTACCACCTAATTGAAAAAGCAACTTAGCTGGATTAAAAAGAGAAAGCAATTCTCCCATATTAAACCTTTCTATTGACAAAAGTCAAATTATATTGTAAAATTAAATCACCGAGGAGGTGATGATATGGATAACAAAGAAATCGAAAAACTAACGCAAGAGATCGTTTCCTTGCGTAGAGAATTAGAAGAACAAAACAAAATTCTAAAAACAGCAACCAACTGGATGCTGGAAGCACTATCGTTAATAAGTAGAGACCAAGGATACTACTACGAAAGCGATAAACCGTTAAGATAACATACAAACACGCGCACGAAAGATTAAGATACAAACGCGCACGCGCACGTAAGGTAAAACTGACGCTCTGAATGCGGCGGGCTTGCGCCCGTAAAGTTTACCCTATGGAAAACCCGTTGGGTTTACCACAGGGAAAACTTTGGCTACCGCAAAGTTCTGGTTCTCGTTCTCCGCCTATTTAGCGGCGGGAACGAGCCGCGAGGGAAAGACACCTCACGCACGTAGTTTGGGTGATCCGCACCTCCTATCGGGCTGGATAGAGCAAAAGCGGATTTTTTGGTTATTTTGTACATTTTAAGCAACGCAGCTATGGTCGATCAGATCTCAGCTGCGTTACTTTTCTTGTGCAAGTTGCTTAAAAATGCGTACCGATACCGGGGATGGAGTAGAGCGGCATAGGACGGGTATCAACCTCGCCGACATAGAGTTGAACGAGGAACTGATTTGCCACGTCAGAAGATACTGCAAGAGTACGATCAATCACACGCGCATCCTGAACGATCCAATCCTTATCAAGGTGGGGGAGGCTCGGGAACCAAGATGCATAATGCCAGGAATCCAAGGAACCGGCAAGAGGATTGCCGTAAACATCAACACCGTCTTTAACGCCCACATAAATAGGCGCCTCATCACCAATTGCGATATTACGAAGCTGACAAGCATTCGTGCGAAGATATCCGGTCTTACGAGAAGAATTAAAGCGGTATTCATACCAGGGTTCCTGATATCCAAAAACCTGTTCATCAACAACACCAAACTCATTCTCAACCTTGGGACCTTGCCAATAAATCTCGTAGTTTTTGATAGGCATCTCACCGATGTTAGCAAACTCAGGCCAGTAATAGTCAAAGCGACTACGCTTCTTCCACATCTTAGCGAGACCTTGCTGATAGCTCTGATCGGTACGAATACACATCACACCGATAATGATCGTGTGCTCAGTAAATGATTTGACTACGTTGTTGATACGCTGAATCGTCTTGGACATTGCACCAACCTCACCAAGCGCATCACCATCGTCACCAAAGACACCACTCTGTGAAATGACCTGCTGGGTATTGAGTGCAATACGCTTGCCGCCAAGATATTCAGCGCGCTGGAGACGTCCATCGGGAGATGTAACGCCAAAATGCTGCTTGATCAGAGAGGTATAACGAGTACCACCACGCGCATCAGCTTCAAGCAACGCCTGCATCTGAACGGCAAGACGAAGATCATTGATAGTCACAGCAGGAGCATTCGTAACGTCTGCAACAAGGTTATTAGGAACAAGAGGACGAGTTGCCGAAGTAGCAGTAGATGTATTAGGATTGGTAGTAGTTGGTTGCAGAGGAATCTGAACACCACCAGAACTGCCATCATTGGACGAAGCTACAAGCTTAAAGCCTTGTGCATTGGCTACGGCAACCTGTGAGAATCCGGATGCATTATAACCAAGACGCGAGAACTTTAAACCAATCTGCTCGGGAGAATCACCGGCATAATAATCATTCAAACCATTAATAGTACGAACAGGGAAGGTAGCACCTACCAAAGAAGGAAGCGTCACAGGATCACCGCGCTGGGGGTAGGGGAGTGCCGAAGTGAAAAGATCGTGGAACTTGCAGACGGGCAAAGGTGCATCGGCAAGGGTAAACGTATCGTCATCTCCTTCATCGGATACGTTCATAAACGCCTCATCCATGAGATTACCGTCACGGAAATAATCATTCCACACCTTCAAATAAGTACGAGAGGGCATACAATTCAAACGATCACCATCACCGACGTAAACAGGGATTCCCATATAATCGGCAATAGAACCAAGCTTGTAACCACCATCGGGAACCGTTTGAGAAGGGACATACTTTTCAGCAAGATCGGAAACACCAGTCGCATTCGAGGAATCGGCATTCCAAGCTTTATCCGTCGCGCCGAAAAACTCTTCCGAAGATTCCCAAACCAAACGCCAAGGAACGGCGAAATAGTAAATATCCAAATAAGCGTTATCAATGACAGGACGCTTCAAAGGCGCGAGGGCGCGACAAAGCGCATTAGTAGGCAGATCAAAGGTATCGGACGGCATTACGCCATCGTCGATATAGAAGGGGGTAAGAACACCGGCATTCATAGTAGTAGAATAGTCGGCAGCACGTCCGAACTTTGAACGTCGAATATTAGTAGCGGGCTGTTGAGAAATACGGGTCATATCATTACGACTCATCTGTAATCACCTCACTTTTAGATTCTTCTGACTTAATTACTCCTTGCGAGCCATCTGAAGAAACAAATGAACCGTTTGCAATGCCAGATAAGAAGCTCTCAAAAGAGCCACCCAATTTACTCTTTTCTTCTTCTGCAAGACTATCAAACGCTCCTTTCATACCGTTGTATGCTCCAAGCATATCTTGCAGATCGCCAGAAGCAGAAAAATCACCGTAAAAGCCGTTTCTCTGTTGGAGAACCGACGGATCTGTCTTAGCTCTTGCCGCAAGAGCAACAATGTCACACTGATTTGCAAAAGACTGAATACGCGCATACATATCAATCTCCTTTTCTCTAACGTAAACAGCGCTATGTTTATCATTAAATTTGCGCTTAAAGATCGTGCGTTTAGAACATCCAACCGGAGAAGCGACCTGCTTATCAGGTCGCTTAATCGGAACAATCTCATAACCGCCGTCTTTCGATGCCAAAAGTCGCATACCGGTTACATTACCCATTCGATTTACCTCCGCTATAGAACTTATCAACAGCAGCCTTGACCATGGGAGGAAGAGGGAGTGTCTTGTGCAGATCACAGAGCACCATACACACTCCATCAGCCGAGACATCGACAGGGAATTCATCCTTCAAAATATCGGCTTTAGGATCATAGATACCAACCAAATTGATCTCAAGATCGTCAAGGGATGCCATCAAAGCGGGATCACCCTGAGAACTTACCATACGAGTGACGTATGCGATAGCCGCATCGTCATCTTCAGCAAAAAACGGCAAGTTATAACGTTTCTGTGATTTTGAATAAAGACTATAGATTTTCATTTTTTACTCCTTAAGATAAAATAGATTTTTTAGAAGCGGATTCCACCGCGAGGGACTGTAACGGACGTATTAACCGATCTTGTTCGGTCTGCGGTAAGACGAAAGAAACGCTTATCCGCACGAGGGGATCTAACTCGTGTCCTCATACATACAAAACTCCTTTCATAAGAAATTTATGGGGTACAATCCTAAAATAACATAGAATTATACAAAATTCAAGTTTTGTATATAACGAGGGATCGAAAAGCGGTATTTTTCGTGTTTGGACGTGTATTATATTGGGTTTATTGATTCCAATAATGGAAATCTTCGTAAAATGCCAATAAATAAGGCGTAATAAAGATTCCTCTTGCTCTCCCGATTTTAAGTTTCAAATTGGGAGTCGAGGTTTCTATATTACGCCTTATTTTGGATTTGCGAGCAGTACGTTGATTGATTCTTTTTATCAAATCAATCCACTCTGCAACGGCGTTCTTGATTCAAAAACGCCTTCATATTTTCAGCCATTTCATTGAGCAGTCTTACGCGGGTTTCATATCCACCCCAAGCCATATGAGGTGTTAGACATACGTTAGGAAGTTCTTTGATCGATTGAAACGGATGATCCGCAGTCATTGGTTCTACGCTATACACGTCAACGCCAAGTCCTGCGATGCGTCCATTGGCAACAGCCTCTGCCAACGCCGCTTCATCTGTGACCGCTCCTCGCGCAACGTTGATGACGATGGCATTGGACTTTAACATACCGATATGCGCACGGTCGAGCATATTACGGGTAGTTTCACTGAGAGGAACGTGGATTGACAGAATATCGGATTCGTGGCAAATGGTATCAAAATCTACGCAATTCCATCCATCTACGGGGGTTCGTTTGTTGACCAGCACGCGGCATCCAAAAGCCTCGGCAACGCGTCCGACTTGTTTTCCGATATTGCCAAAGCCGACGATTCCCCATGTCTTCCCTGCCAATTCGTGATAAACAGGGAAGAGGCAATTTGCAATTCCCCGCTTTGTGTATTCCCCACTTCTGACAAATTCATTGTACTCGGGGAGGTGAATGCATAACGAGAGTGCCATTCCAACGGTAATTTGAGCAACCGACTGCGTTGAATATCCTACTACGTTACAAACGGCAATTCCCTTCTCGCGGCAATATTCGAGATCTACGTTGTCATATCCGGTGGCGGCAATGCAAATTAAGCGTAATACGCTCGCCTTTGGCAGATTGTTACGGTTGAGCTTATACTTATTGATGACCACGACCTCGGCATTGCAAACGTGTTGCTCAAAGGTTTCCTCATTTGTGCTTTGATAAACTTTTACGTTTCCGAGTTTTTCAAAAACTTCATACGACAGATCGTCGCCAAGCGTTGCGGCATCCAAAAAAGCAATGTTCATGTTTAACCTCTCATTCTCAAATTCAGCGGCACAATTGTCCGATTACACTGCTAATATTATAACCTTTTTTGAAAAAAATGTCAACAATCTGATCGTTTTTTCTTGCAAAAACTCGTTTGATATGATATAATGAAGAAAAGGCATTGTTTTGCCGATTATTGATATTTGGAGGATAATTTCATCATGGCAATTAAAATGAGAGTTCTTTACGACTCCGGCAAGAAGAAGATCAAAAACATCGCTGCGGAAATCAAGGCGCACTATGATCTTGGTGTAAATGCGGTAGATTGCATTCCCCCTGCATATTCTTGCGATAAAGAAAGAATCGTTATTTTGATGCTGACCGCTAAGGGCAACGTTAAGGATTCCCTTCGTTTGTTCTGCCAGGAGCTGACAAAGGCTCGTGCTCAAAATATCGCGTTGATTATCGACGGAGACCAAAAAGCTGCGGATAACGTTAAGGCCATCATTTCTGAAGTTGCTCAAAACAATGCAATCTATGATGAGGTCCTTTACATTGACGGTGGTATGCCGATCTTTGGCGGCTCTGTAAAGCCTGAGGAGCGTACTGCAATCTTTGAGTGGGTTGACCGCGTTATCAAAAATTTGAAGTGACGTAAAAAACAAAAAAGTAATAGCCGTTAAAGTGAACCGATTCACTCTAACGGCTATCTTTTTTATGAAAGTGAATTAATCGTAAAGCTTGCTCCAACGGTGCTTTTTTAGGAATTGCACGACCGCTAATAACGCCAAAACGCCTAAAATCAAACTGCATCCAATGTAGATGCCTGTTCCGATACTGCTTTTTGCTTTCAACTCTTCCCAAAGCACGTTCAACATGGAAAGCCCTTCCGGAGAGAGGCTGAGGTATGCCTGCGTCTTGGTGTTACTTGCGACCTCCCCATAAAGGATCTCATATGCATCCTCGTGCACCTCAGCCATTGCTTCCTGATACTCGCTGTTGGCGCGTACGGTGGTCAAAGGAGATGCATAATAGGTGTAGGATGCATTTGCAACGGCAATTTCTTCCTCACACATAAAGTTGATATATGCCATTGCAAGCTCCGCATTTTGAGAGTTGGCGGGAATGCACATTGCATCGATATAGGAGTTTGTGCCTTCCTTTGGGTAGTAAAAGGACAAATCGCTGTTATCCTCATACATCGTAAGAAAGTCACCTGCATAATATGCCGCAACCGCTGCAGAACCGCTCTTCATCTTGTTAAAGATTTCATCCATAACGTAGCCCTGCACGATCTCTTTTTGTGCAAGGAGTTCGTCCAACGCCTGTCTCCAGTTTTCCTCGTTCTCGTCATTGACGTCGTATCCAAGTTTATAAAGTGCCGTTCCGAAAGCGTCACGGCTGTTATTGAACTGAAGAATGTCGCCCTTGTATTCCTCGTCCCACATCAAATCCCAGCTGCCGATCTGCTCATCGCTTTCCTTGACGATTGACGTATTATAAATGACACCGATCATTCCATAAAAGTAAGGTACCGAATAATGTACGTCATTGGTGGGATCGTCCTCATAATAGACGTTTTCCCCCTTGAATTTGTCGTCAATATACTGATAATTTGGGATTTTTTCAAGATCGAGCGGCAACAAAAGATCTTCTTTAACCATACGTTCGATCATATAATCGGAAGGAATGATCACATCGTATGCCGTGGATCCGCTACTGATCTTGGCATACATGCTTTCGTTGCTGGCAAACGTGGAGTAGTTGACCTCGACGTTCAGCCCCAACTCCTCACGGCAATATTCCTCAAACGCTTGGTTGACGTCGAGCGATTCATCCGATCCGTCCGAGATATACTCACCCCAGTTATAAACGTAGAGCGTAATGGTTTCACTTTCCTGTGAGCAGGAGGACAGGCCGATGATCGTCATAGAAAAAAGCAGGATCAAAAGGCAGAAAAGTCCAATCGTTTTTTTCATTTTGCACTTCCCTCCTTACTGACGAATTCCTTTTTTTCGAGCACGATGCTCGCCCATCGATCCCGCCACGTTGACAGCAATCAAAAGGAACAGAATGGCGATGATCATGATCGTGCAAAGCGCGTACATGCTGAATTTGACCTCGTGCGCGGTCTGCGTGTAGATGTAGAGCGGAAGCGTTTTGAAATCGGGAGAACTGACGAAATGGCTGATGACAAAGTCATCCAACGAAAGCGTAAAGCTCATCATCAATCCCGAAACGATACCCGGCATAATACACGGTAGCTCTACGCGGAAAAAGGTTTGCGTAGGCGTACAACCAAGATCCAGCGCAGCTTCGGTCAGGCTCTTATCCATTTGTCGAAATTTAGGGAGTACAGACAAAATGACATATGGAAGGTTAAAGGTCGTGTGCGCGATCAGCATCGTCCCAAATCCCATGGAAGCACCTCCGCCAATCAGCGTTACCACGCCTACAAACAACAGCATCATCGAAACACCGGTTACAATATCGGGATTCATCATCGGAATATTTGAAACGGTTTCCATCGTTTTTTGATAATACTTGCTTTTGGTACGTGAAATGCTGAATGCAGCCAACGTTCCGATTACGGTTGCCAGAAGAGATGAGAGAATCGCCAAAACCAAGGAGTTTTTCAGCGCGGTCAACGCCTCTTCGTTTTGGAAGAGATCTTTGTACCAATAGAAAGAAAAGCCCGTAAACTGGCTCAGGCTTCCCGATTCGTTAAAGGAAAACAGGATAACAACGAGAATCGGCGCATAGAGGATCAAAAAGATCAACAAAATATAGAATTTTGAAAGGAATTTCATACGATAATGTCCTCCCCACTGTCCGAAAATTTATTCATGACCGCAAGTGAGAGCAGGATCAGAATCATCATGACCAAGGAGATCGCCGCACCTGTATGATAGGTTACCGCATTTTGGAACTGACGTTCGATGGTATCTCCCAAAAGATCAAACACACCGCCGCCAAGCTTTTGCGAGATGTAGAAAGTGCTGATGGAAGGCACGAACACCATGGTGACACCCGAAATTACGCCCGGCATTGTCAAAGGGAGAATAACCTTAAACAGCGTTTGTCGGTTATTGCAACCAAGATCGTATGCAGCCTCCAGATAACGTTTGTCAAGCTTTGTCATCGAGGTATAGATCGGCAAAACCATGTACGGCAAAAAATCGTAGATCATGCCGAGAATGACTGCGGCATCCGTTCCGATAAAGGTCATTTTTTGAAAACCGATTGCCGAAAGAAAGGAGTTGACCAATCCTCCGTTGTCCAAAAGTGCCATGAGCGAATAGGTGCGGATCAAAAGGCTGATCCACATAGGAAGCATCAGCAAAATGGTCAAAATACTTCTGGTGCGTTCGGACGTACGGGACATACAATACGCCAAGGGATATCCGATCAAAAGGCAGATCGTTGTCGCAATGAGGGAAAAACCCAAAGAGACGACAAAGGTGTGCGAATAGGCACCGAGAGACAGAATGTTTTCAAACGTAAAATTGCCGTTTGGACCCGTTAATGCAAAATACAGAACGAAAAGCAAGGGGCCTATGATAAACATGGCAGACCATGCAACGTAAGGAGCGGCGGCAATCCGCTCAAACAAAGAGTGCTTTTTCATTCTTCTTCGATTTCCTCCGTTACGTCAGACAGTTTATCCAACTCATCACTGAAGGAAGAATAGTCACCGAACATTCCGGAAAACTCGGATTTTTTCATAATATGGAAGGCATCGGGATCGATCGAAAGACCAATGGTTTCGCCCTCAGCGACAAAATCGGTGGTTTGGATCATCCACTTAAATCCCTTGACATCTACGATGATCTCGTAATGCACGCCCTTAAAGGTTACGCCGGTAACCAAGCCGCACAGCATTCCCTTTTCGGGGGCAACCACGTCAACGTCCTCGGGGCGGATTACCACGTCAACGGCTTCGTTCTTTTCAAAACCGCCGTCCACGCAATCAAAGGTGTGCCCTGCCAACCGTACACGGTAATCCTCAAGCATAACACCGTCAACGATATTGGATTCACCGATAAAATCGGCTACAAAAGCATTGATAGGCTCGTTGTAGATATCGGTCGGTGTGCCGATCTGCTGGATTTGTCCGTGTGCCATAACGACAACGGTATCCGACATGGAAAGTGCTTCTTCCTGATCGTGCGTAACGTAAATGAAGGTAATGCCGGTTTGATGCTGAATGTTCTTGAGCTCGTTTTGCATATCCTTGCGAAGCTTTAAGTCGAGTGCTGCCAAAGGTTCATCCAAAAGCAACACCTTAGGCTGATTGACAAGTGCGCGCGCGATGGCGACGCGCTGTTGCTGCCCGCCCGAAAGCGTGCTGACCTTACGACGCTCAAAGCCCTTGAGGTTCACCATTGCAAGCATTTCCTTAACCTTGACCTTGATTTCCTCGTCCTTGAATTTTTGAAGCCTTAAGCCGAACGCGATGTTATCGAAAACATTCAGGTGCGGAAACAGCGCGTAACGCTGAAAGACCGTATTGACCTGACGCTTATGAGGCGGCACGTCATTGATACGCTTCCCATCAAAAAAGACGTCTCCCTCATCGGGAACTTCAAAGCCACCGATCATACGGAGTGTAGTGGTTTTTCCGCAACCGGAGGGACCTAAGAGTGTAATGAACTCCTTGTCGTGAATTTCCAGATTGATGCGATCGAGAACAGATTCCCCGTCGAAGGACTTGGAAATACCGTTCAGCCGAATTAGCACATTTTTGTTCATTCCGAATAAATACTCCTTTACAAATAAAAAATAAAAAAATATTCATGGAACAAAACGGACAACCTTTGTCCGCTGTCGAAACGTATCACTCGGGCGGCTAAACAATCCGAAAAAACGTATCTCCGACACTCTGACCATAAACTTACAGAGTATATTGTAACAGATACTCGCCCAAAATGCAATACATTTTCGAAAATAATTCAAAAAAACATGCAAAATATTTCATTTTTCGGCATTATTCTTGATAAAATCGAATTTTCACGAATTAAATGCAAGCAAACGCAAAAATCCTCTGCTTTTCTCTCGAATTCGCTCTCTTCCACCACTTTTACCGTTTATCGATTCCTGAGAATCAAAAAACGGCTGTTTTCCATAAAAACCGTGCTGTTTTTGCATGAATTTTAAAAAAAGACTTGAAAAAAATGCGTTTATGATATATAATATTAGATAGGAATCGATCCAAAAAGGAGGAGACCTATATGAATTCCGAATATACCGCTGCCTCTGCGCAAGAAGACGCTCTCTTGGATCCGAAAGCGATTTTGCGTCGGGTGTACGAGGCACTGAGCGAAAAGGGCTATAATCCCATTGGACAAATTGTCGGATATCTTCTTTCCGAGGATCCGACGTATATTACGAATACTGAAAATGCCCGTGCTCTGATCCGAAAGATTGACCGTGATCAGTTGATGCGTGAGCTGGTGAAGAATTACCTTGAGTTGGAAGAGCCAAATGATCCGTCTTGAATGTATTTCTCTCGCAAACGGACAAGCGATCAAAATTCCCGAGGCAACGATCGTTTGCCTCGGGAATTTTGATGGCGTGCATATTGGTCATCGCGCATTGCTGCAAAGAGCCAATAAAATGCGATCAAGCGATCCAATGCTTTCTCACGCTTCCCTTGCGGTTTTTTGCTTCCGCGAACATCCTGCCGAATTTTTAGGCGATCCAAGAACTCGCCTCGGCAGTGCGGAGCAAAAAAAACACGCATTTGCAGAAGAAGGAATGGATTGTTTGATTCTTGCGGAGTTTTCGGACCTAAAGGATCTTTCTCCGAAAGATTTTGTCAAAGATATTCTTTGTGCACGATGCAATTGCGTGGCGGCAGTTTGCGGATTTAATTATCGTTTTGGGCACCGTGGAAGCGGAACGGCGGCGGAATTGAAGCACCTCCTTCCTGCCCCTGTGGCCATCGTGGAGGAGATTACGGAAAATGGCAAAACTGTCAGTTCCAGTCTGATTCGCAGCCTGTTGGCGCAGGGAGACGTTCAAACGGCTGCCCGTCTCTTGCGTCATCCTTACTCCTTTGTTTCCCGCGTTTTACACGGCAAACAGCTTGGCAGAACGCTTGGGTTCCCAACCATCAATCAATCCTTCCCGCATGGGCTTCAGGTTCCGTTATACGGAGTTTACGTTACGGAATGTACCACAGACGGTGCTTGCTATCGTGGCGTGAGTAATGTGGGGGTGCGACCTACGGTTGATCAAAATGATACCGTGAACTGTGAAACCTACTTGCTGGATTTTTCCGGTGATCTGTACGGAAAAGAAGTGACCGTTGCCTTCCTTGAATTCCTTCGCCCCGAACAAAAATTTGCGAGTGTGGATGCATTGCGTGAGCAAATTGAAAAAGATATCATTCGCGCCCGCAAGTATCAAGCATAAATGATAGAAAGGAGAAGCTTATGCGACGTTATTCCGCTTGGTTGCGGATCATTGGGGTTGCTTTGTGTATTCTCCTTTTTTGCATTTCCCTGCCGCTCTCCGGTGCGGCCGAAAAGATCCAACCGCCATCCATGGAAGAAGCAAAAGCGGTTTGGTTCTCTCATTTGGAAAGCGAAACACTGGTGGCATCTAAAAATGAAAACGAAAACGTTGGAGCCGGAACTGCCGTTAAGGTCATGGCAGGGCTTTTATTTTGCGAACAGCTTGCTAACCAATGGGAAAACAGTCTGTTGCTGGAGGGAGACGTGTGGACGCTTTCCTCGCCCTACTTTGCAGGTCACCGATTGGAGCTCTCCAATGGAGACATCATCAATCTCAAGGATCTGCTCTATGCGGCTATCTGCGGCAGTTATAATGACGCATTTTATATTCTCGCTGTTCATACCGACGGATCTTTGGAGGGTTTTGTGGAACGAATGAATACTCGCGCCAAAGAAATCGGCATGAAAAACACGAGATTTGAAGACCCTACGGGGTTGATCGGCGGTTCACGCACGACGGCAGCGGATATTGCACTGCTCGCAAAGGTGGCTTACCAAAACGAGTTGTATATGCAGCTCTGCAATACCGTTTCGTACAGTTTTTCAACGCTCAAGAAACAAGATGTGGAATGTGACAATCGAAACGCCTTGATCTGTCAGTATGATGAAACTAAGTATTTTCAAAAGCATTGCAACGGCATGAGTGCAGGCTCCACGTCGGCCGACGGAAACTGCGTGATTACCGTTGCCAAGCATGAAAACGAGACCTATATCTGCGTTGTGCTGGGGGCTCAAGAAACCGATGCCGAGCAGTTTGGATATCGGATCGTAAACCGTTTGGTAGATTGGGTGTATCAAACCTACTCCTACGTTGAGATTATCTCTCCCGATGTTGAGATTTGCAGAATTCCCGTTACTGTTTCGGACAGAACTACCGAGGTTCCCGTTAAGACCGATGAAACACACTTTGCCTATCTCCCCGCTCATGCGGAGCTTGGAAAGGATATCACTTACAGTATTCGCCTGATTAACACCGAATTGGAAGCTCCTTTTGAAGAAAACACCTTTGTCGGATACGCGGCAATCATTTATGAAGGTCGCGTTCTCCAAACCGTTCGGCTCTACACCGTTGAAGGTGCAGAGAGAAGCACACTGATCAGCGGTCTCAAAAGTATTCAATCATGGTTTGAAAACCGCGCGGTGCTGGCAGGTCTTGCCTTTTTCGTGTTGGCAATAACTGCATGGCTCGTAACGGAATCTATTCTGCAACGGCGTCGCAGACACCGCTGGGATAAGTATTTCAGCGAAAAAATGGAAGCTGTGGACGTGTTGGATCCAACCGCTTTTCAACGCCGAAAAAAATAAGATGCAAACAAAAAAGAACAGATTTTTATAATCTGTTCTTTTTTGTTGGTTAACCGATCGTTGCGAACTCCGCAGAGATTTTCTCCTGTTCTTCGTTTGTTTCAAGTGCCTTGTGGCGCTTCCCCTGAACGAAATAGTAGATCGCATAGTAAGCAAGAATATATACAACGAACAATCCTACGACGATCAAGGGATAAAAAACGGGATGCCCGCCAACCAGATTGTAGAAAATGCTGTAAGGTGTTCCGTCGTCACTCATCAAAAACATATAGTTATAATCGAGAATGATGTTTGCAACGTATGCGGCAACCGAGAAAAAGAGCAAAATTCCAAGCGTGATCGGAAAGTTCTTTTTCTTCATACTGGTCATGCCGGAAATAGCAATATAGAGCGATGCAAATCCGGAGATCGAATGTGTAATGCCCGAAAATACGTTATCCATCGAAAGAACGGGATAGCACGCATAGTTTTGTGCCGCACCGACCGTTCCGAAGATTGCACCGAGAATTCCGAACAGCATTACGAAATCCAACGCTGCCTCTTTAATTCGTCCCGAGCTGAATGCAGCCAACGGAATGGCGATTAACTGGATGCTGCATAAGAACAGAGGCAGAACGTAACGCCAATGCCAAGGATCCTGGCAGCGGATGCAAAGCACGACGATTTTTACGATTTCAAAACCGTTGATCAAAAATGCGCACCAAACGAGCACTCGATTTTTGAATTCGATGCTTTTGTGCTTTTGTCGAAGTCCGATCCAGATTGCAAGTGCGATCATTGATACGATCAAGAATGAAACAAAGGTCAAATGTTGCCACGACCATGCGCCGGAAGGCTCGCGGATAAAATGAAATTCTCCGTTGGAATATTCGCCTAAACCAAAAAAGTCCATGTAGATCTCCTTAAATTGATTGTTTACTGTTGGTAACCGAATTTTTAAGCATCATATTATGCGTCCAATCTCTTTTCGAGACGGTTGCGGATCGCCGCAATAAAGTCACGGGAATTGACTGCGGTAGTCTGTGTACCGGGCAGGACGAGACCTACAAGATCCTTGGTCATAATTCCTTCGTTAAGGGTATCAATGCAAGCCGCCTCCAACTGATCGGCAAAATTGACAAGCTCGGAAAGCCCATCAAGCTCTCCCCTCTTGCGGAGAGCCCCTGACCATGCGTAAATGGTTGCCATCGGGTTGGTGGAGGTGTCTTCGCCTTGGAGATAGCGATAATAATGACGGGTTACAGTTCCGTGTGCCGCCTCGTATTCGTACTTTCCATCCGGCGAGACGAGAACGGAGGTCATCATTGCCAAAGAACCGAACGCAGTAGAAACCATATCGCTCATTACGTCGCCATCGTAGTTCTTGCAAGCCCAGATAAAGCCGCCTTCGCTGCGAATGACACGAGCAACGGCATCATCGATCAGCGTGTAGAAATAGGTAATGCCCGCTTTTTCAAAGGCATCCTTATACTCATTGTCAAAGATCTCCTGGAAAATCAGCTTAAATGTTTGATCGTACTGCTTGGAAATGGTATCCTTTGCGGAAAACCAAAGATCTTGCTTGGTATTGAGTGCATATTGGAAGCAGGAATGTGCAAAGGAGCGAATCGAATTGTCCTTGTTGTAGCTTCCCTGCAAAACACCCGAACACTCAAACTCGTAAACCGTTTCGCGGAAGGTTTCGTTGCCCTCTTTATCCGTAAAGACCAATTCGGCCTTCCCTTCGGTTGGTACGCGATATTCGGTTGCTTTATAAATATCACCGTAAGCGTGACGTGCAATGGTGATCGGCTTATTCCACGTGCGGACAGCGGGACGGATACTATCGATCAGGATCGGTGCACGAAAAACCGTGCCGTCCAAAATCGCGCGGATCGTGCCGTTGGGGCTTTTCCACATTTCGCTCAGGTTGTATTCCTCAACGCGCTGCTTATTGGGGGTGATTGTTGCACATTTCACTGCAACACCGTATTTTTGAGTTGCATATGCAGAATCAAAGGTTACCTGATCGTGCGTTTTTTCGCGCTCGGGGAGTCCGAGATCATAGTACTCTGTCTTCAGATCAACAAAGGGCAAAAGCAACTCATCCTTGATCATTTTCCAGAGAATTCTTGTCATTTCGTCGCCGTCCATCTCAACCAGCGGCGTTTTCATTGCAATTTTATTCATGATTTCCTCCGAATCACCTTAAATCTGTTCCTTGGTATAAGCCAAAAGGCTTCCTGCCTTTAAGATTGCCTTTTGACGCTCGGTAAAGGCACATACGAGCGGGATTTTTTCGCCCGTGGTCTCATTGACCAGCGTCATATTGCCACGATCCATTCCCGCGTGTACACCCGAAATCGAAAGCACGTCTCCTTCTTTGACCTTTTCATAATCTGCGGGATCGGCAAAGGTTAAGGGCATGATGCCCGCATTGATGAGATTTGCAACGTGGATGCGTGCAAAGCTTTTGGTAATCACTACGCGAACACCGAGATATAACGGAACCAGCGCGGCATGTTCTCGGGAAGATCCTTGTCCGTAGTTTGATCCGCCTACGACGATGCTCTTTCCTGCAGCTTTGGCGCGCTCCGGGAAGGTTTTGTCACAAACACCGAAGCAATATTGCGAAAGGAACGGAATATTGGAACGATAAGGAAGGATCTTCGCACCGGCAGGCATGATATGGTCGGTGGTAATATTGTCTCCGACTTTTAAAACCAATTCTGCCTTGATGGAATCCTCCTGTGGGAAGCTTTCGGGGAATTTTTTGATATTTGGGCCACGCAGAATTTCAAGCGTTTTGGCAACTTCGGGGGCTGCGGGCGGAATGATCGCACTGTCGTCGATACGGAACGCATCCGGCATGGCGATTTCGGGCATCTCACCCAAAAGGATCGGATCGGTGATCTCCCCTGTCAAAGCCGCTGCGACAGCGGTTTCGGGAGAGACCAAATAGACCTTTGCGTCTGCCGTTCCGCTTCTTCCTTCAAAGTTGCGGTTAAAGGTACGTAGGCTGACTCCGGCAGAATTCGGGGAAAAGCCCATACCGATGCAAGGACCGCAGGCACACTCCAAAAGGCGTGCACCGCTGGAGAGAATATCGGTTAAAGCACCGCAATCTGCAAGCATGGCAAGCACCTGCTTGGATCCGGGGGAAATGGAAAGGCTGACCTCGGGCTTGATGGTTTTTCCCTTCAGGAGCGCTGCGACCTTGAGCATATCCAAAAGTGAGGAATTGGTGCAAGAACCGATGCAGACTTGATTGACCTTTGTTCCCTTCAAGCTATCGACGCTTACTACGTTATCGGGCATATGAGGACAAGCGATCAGGGGTTTTAAGGTTGAAAGATCAATATCGATCACACGGTCGTAAATCGCATCCGCATCACTTTCAAGCGCTACGTAATCCGCTTCTCTTCCCTCTGCCTTTAAAAACGCACGGGTGATTTCGTCGGACGGGAAAATTGACGTGGTAGCACCCAGCTCTGTTCCCATATTGGTGATTGTTGCACGCTCGGGAACGGAAAGCGTTTTGATGCCTTCGCCGCCCCACTCAACGATGTACCCGACACCGCCCTTTACGGAAAGGATGCGCAAAATCTCAAGACTGACATCCTTTGCGGTTACAAACGGACGTAATTTTCCTGTTAAATTTACTTTGATCATCTTGGGCATCGTAATGTAATACGCGCCACCGCCCATTGCAACGGCCACGTCAAGACCTCCCGCCCCAAACGCCAGCATACCGATACCACCGCCTGTGGGAGTATGGCTATCCGAACCGATCAAAGTCTTGCCGGGAATTCCAAACCGCTCCAAGTGAACCTGATGACAGATTCCGTTTCCGGGACGGGAGAAATAAATTCCGTGCTTTTTTGCAATAGATTGGATAAATTGATGGTCGTCGGCGTTTTCAAAGCCGGATTGCAACGTGTTGTGATCGATATACGCAACGCTTTTTTCGGTACGCACACGATCGATTCCCATGGATTCAAATTCTAAATATGCCATCGTTCCCGTGGCATCCTGCGTCAGTGTTTGGTCAATGCGCAAAGCAATTTCACTGCCCGGTGTCATATCTCCCGAAAGCAGATGCGCTTTGATGATCTTTTGTGCTATGGTAAGTCCCATGGTGAATTCCTCTTATTTATTCAAAATATGGTTGTTAGCGTTTACAATATGGTCGGTGGTGTAACGCTCCGCCAGTGCGGCATCGTGCTTTTCAATTGCCTCAAAGATTGCGCGGTGCTCACGAGCCGATTGCAATGCCCTTTCGTGATTCTCTACCGATGCACGACGGTACTTTTGTACCTTTTTATGAAGCGGCATCAGCGTGTCGTAGAGGACGGTGCTTCCGCAAAAGCGGTAGATCAATTGATGGAATTTACTGTCCATTACCTTGATGTGCTCCGGATCGTGCTTGCTGACGTAAAACTCCTGCAATTCCAGCGTTTCACGCAGTTCGGCAAGCTCCTCCTCGGTAATGCGCTGTGCCGCATTATAGGATGCAAGTCCTTCGATTTTCATACGGATTGCAAAAATGTCGGTCAGATCCTGCTCGGTAACGCCGAGAACCAAAATTCCTTTGGCGGTGATTTCGATGATATGCTCCTGTTCGAGCCTGTGCAATGCCTCTCGAACGGGCGTGCGGCTGACACCGAGATCGCTGACCAGACGCATTTCGGTCAAGATTTCTCCTCTTTGATATTTTCCTGTTAAAATCTCGCTTTCAAGGCGTTCGAACACCTGTTCGGCAAGCGATATTGTCTTATGCTCTAACATAACGATCCTCCTTACAGCTTTTGAAAACGCTTATTGGAAAGCTGCTCGATCTTCTCTTCCAGCTCGTGTACGGAAAGCGTTGTTTGTCTTCCACACTCGTATTCGGCATCGATCCACTCCTTGAGTGCAATGACCAAGGGATCCTTCTTGTCAACCGCTTCAGCTGCGCTCAAACGATAATTTTCGTTGATCCAATACGCGATTCCGGCAAGACCGGATGCTTTTCCGAGCATAACGGTTGCGCTGCGGTTAAGGATCTTTTTGGTGTCGAAAATATTGTAGATCTCCTCGTCCTTGAGAAGTCCGTCCGCGTGGATACCCGCACGGGTCACGTTAAAGCTTCTTCCGACGAAGGGAGTCATGGGCGGGATCTGGTAGCCGATCTCATTGGTAAAGTAGTCCGCAATTTCGGTAATGACCGTAGGATCCATACCGTCAAAGGAACCGCGCAAGGAAGCGTACTCAAATACCATTGCTTCCAACGGGACGTTACCCGTGCGCTCTCCGATGCCGAGAAGTGAGCAGTTGACACCGCTGGCACCGTAGAGCCATGCGGTGGTCGCGTTGGTAACCGATTTATAAAAATCGTTATGCCCGTGCCATTCCAGCATTTCGCTGGGAACCTCGGAATAGTGTTGTAAGCCGTAGATGATGCCCGGAACGCTACGCGGGATTGCAACTTCGGGATATGGGATTCCGTACCCCATCGTATCACAAGCGCGGATGCGTACGGGAATTCCCGCATCACGGGACATCTTCATCAGTTCGTTTACGAACGGAACGACAAAGCCGTAAAAATCAGCTCTCGTGATATCCTCAAGGTGGCAGCGCGGCATAACGCCTGCTTCAAATGCATCGGCAACGGTTTTGAGGTAGTATTCCATGCATTCCTTACGGGTCATTTTCATCTTTTTGAAAATGTGATAGTCACTACAGGAGACCAAAATGCCCGTTTCACGCACGCCAAGGTCGCGTACGAGCTTAAAGTCCTCGCGGCTGGCGCGGATCCACGTAGTGATCTCGGGGAATCTCAAGCCCAACTCCTGACACTTTTGAAGCGCTTCTTTATCCTTTTGGCTATATACAAAAAATTCGGTTTGACGGATGATTCCATACGGACCGCTCAAGCGGGACAACAGCTTGAACAAATCAACGATCTGCTTGACCGAATACGGCTCAACCGACTGCTGACCGTCGCGGAAGGAGGTGTCTGTGATCCAGATATCCTGTGGCATACCAATCGGCACGCGGCGGTGGTTAAACGCAACGCGCGGAACGTCGGTATAAGGATAGACCTCGCGGTAAAGATTTGGTTCGGCAACGTCCTGCAAAGAGTAGCGGTACGTGCTTTGCTCTAATAAATTTGTCTTTGAAGAAATTTCCAACATGGCTTTCGATTCCTTTCTTCGCTTTGATGTATACAATTATACACCGATACTCGGTATTTGTCAATACGTTTTAAAAAATGCCGAATATTAGAATCATCTTTCGGATATTACCACAAATATTATATATTTGTCGTTTTATTCTTGTTAATATTACACAAGAAACAAAGGCGCATTTTTTAAAAAGAGCCGTATCAAACTGTACAACGTAGAATTAAATATTCTTTTTGATCGAGAAAAAGGTTTTGGGGGCGGTAAGCTTCTCATATACTCCGGCAACGCGACGATTTTCCCGCGTCAAGCGTCCCTCGTGCTCCAAAGCACGCAAAATCCGATATGCCAACGGTTCGGAATCCTTACATTCACAAACGCCAAATAAGGGGGCGATCGCGCGGTACAGATCCGCAAAGCTCTTATTCCCCTCTTTCAAACATTCGGATATCACATCATAAGCACTGCGTAAGATCGTATCGTCGATTGCTTTCATATTACAAGGATGCTTGGGATACGGGATCACGGTGTAGGAATTTGCATAGACCTTGCCGGATGCGAGACAAGGCAAAAGCGTTTCATTTGTGACATTCTGCGGAAAAGCGATCGATGAGGATGCCAGATATGCTCCGTGATCTGAAAAGCCGAGAAACATGGGCATATTGATGCGCGACCACGTGATGGACTGCTCATCGGAAGCGCATAGGAGCAAACCGACGATTTCTCCCGGGAACTCACAAAAAGCCTTCTCCATGGCGATTTCACTGGATTCTCCGCAATCTATGTGACAGCGAATCAATTGCGCCATCAAATCGCTCATGTGGATGCTTTCTCCGTTGTCAAACGTTACGTAGCCGTTGGCGTTGTTAGTACGAGAGGAGAAACGATAGCCCTTTGATTCCAATTCTTCTGCAAGTGCTTTAGCATCTTTTAAGCGGTCTTGAAAGAATCCTGCCGAACCGTTGGCAACGTATGCGGATTGCACGCTCCCATCCTTCTCGGAAAGAAAGGGGTGCGCCCAACACTCGCCTCCGCCTGATTTTGAGCGGCTGTGGATGATTCCCACCGTTCCCGGGAGCGACAGCGCATTGGTCGTTTCCAAAAGACGGTCAACGTCGCCTACCACCTTTGCGGAATAGAGCTTGCCTTCGTGCAATGTTGCGATTCCGCTATAGTATCCTTCCGCAAAGCCTTCTTGTTTTTTTAACATTTCAATCAGGATTGGCGCAGCGCGGTCGCATCCGACGTATCCTGCTATATTACACATAGGTACTCACCTCGCATCTATCGGGAATATTTAGTATAATGATAATAATATAATATATTATATAGCCAACCTTGATATTTGTCAATGTTTTTTACAAAATGAGTTTTTTTGACAGAATGTTTTTGGATTTCACACAACCGTGAAGTCACTTTGTTGTTTGCTTTTCACATTCAATAAAGAATACGTTTGCATCTCGCTCCGCAAAACAAGAAACATCCGCAGGCGTTTTGCGCTTGCGGATGTTTTTTGGGTCACAACGTTATATTGGCAGAGCGGATCACGCTCTCGTGCGGCATTCCCATGGGATCGCATCGGGGGTTTTGCGTCATTTCACGGGTGATTCCACGGTAGAAGGTCGTTTCGCTTCCATTGATATCAATGTTGCTCCCTTCCAACGTCACAACCGCAGACAAGGGATCGTTCAAAATAATCGTGTTGCGCATAAAGTGGATACGGTCGCTCTCATCCTTTGGATAAAAATCGTGCGGTGTTCCCACCCAGTCAAAGGCAGCACTATTCACATCCCAATAGCAGATATTATCCAAAATGCGGACATGATCGCGGTGATGGTGCCCATTGATTGCCATAAGCACACTGTTTTTTTTGCGCGCGTTGGCCGCGTTAAAGATCTTTCGAACCTCCATCTGGTTTTTTACACCATCCGCCTCGCGTCCAAAACTTGCGTGGCTGATCGTAATACACGGGTACGGAGATGAAGCAATGGTCTCCTCTAACCATTTTAATTGTTCGGGCGGTATATAATCACGATACGCGCCGTTGGCAAAGTAATTCCCCATTGAATAATGGATGTATTCACCGTTGACAAAAAAGTAATTTGAATTCAGAACAATGATGCGATAACCTTTGCAATCGAAATAGTAATAATCGTTTGGCATATGATAAAGCTTGAGTGCTTCCTCGTACGTTGAGTGGTCTGCATCGTGGTTGCCAAGGCAATGGTAAGAAGGAATATGAAAGTTGTTGTACTCCTCTACGTAGCGTGCAACCGTTGTGGGACCGTGGCAAAAATCGCCGGCATGGATGATAAAATCACAGTTTTCTTCCTCTGCGCGACGTTGAATGGTGTGAAGATCCTCAAGCGTTCTTCCCGGAAACAATCCCGGCTGATGATGCCAATCGGCAAAAACCAAGAATTTCATTTTTTCTCCTCCGTGAACCGATCTTTTTTAATTATATCATAGTTCATTTGCAAATACAATCTTCTTTTGGTTAAAAATCCTTTGATTCGAACAAAAACGCCGCCCAACGATCTTCCTTCGCTTTTTGACGACGTTTTTAAGTTTCTTTTAATAGTTGCTCCAAGAGTTCTACTTTTCCGTTTGCGTAATTGTAAGCCCCTTTGAAATCATCGGTCTCGCGGCAACAAAGCTCCAACTCACAAAGCACCGTATATAGGGCAACCTTTGAAAGAGAAAGCTCTCCTTTGAGTAGCTGTAATAAGAGCTTGTGTGCGGAGCGATACTCCTTTTGTAAAATTAAAAGCCGTGCCTTGACGTGTGAATACTCAAATTTGGAGGAGTCCGCCGTTTGTAAAAAGCGTTCTGCCAACGTGGTGTTTTTTATATCCAACTCATCTAACACGTCCAAATAATCGGACAAGGGATCGGCACTCTTTAGAGCGATGAATTTTTGTTCATCCAGTATATCCGAATAAAGAGTATGTGAGATGCGCTCCATATAGCGAAAATACAATCGCGCAGTGGCTTCCACGGAATCGGTAGGATAGATCGTTTTTTCGGCGTAACTTAATGCTTCATCAAAAAAACGGCATGAAGAACGCAACCTACCGCTCCCAAATTCTTCTTGGGCAATACCAACGTCACAGTTGGCAAGCAGTAAGTTGATTTCATCATCCGGTTCAGGGCAACCGGAGATACAGAGGCTGCGACACCCCCGTAAATCCCCGGCTGTATATGCTCTTTTGATATTGGAAAGGTTGCTGATCTTTCGATAGACGATCTCGTCTCCACCCTCGGCAAGCAAGAACCCTGCCGGAACGTTGAGACGCCCCGCGATGTAAAGAACCGTGGAAAGTGACGGATTGGCAGACCCGTTTTCGATGCAACTCAGCATATTCCGAGTGATGCGATCTCCGGCAAGCTCTGATTGCGTCATAAGCTTGGAGATGCGCAACTCACGGATCCTTTCGCCGATATTCATACGGTGCCGATCCTCTCGTCAAATATTACTCAGCGTCAGCAAGCTTCTGCTGCTTTTTCGCAGCAACGGAAGCCTTAACCTTGAGAGCGGTTTCCTTAACCTTTACAACTGCCTTTGCGGGAGCTGCAACGATTTTGCCTGCAACGATTTTGCAGTTCTTTACGAACGCCTGCATACGACCTGCGAGAGTCTTGGAGTAAATGAACTCGTCCAAAAGGTTGTAGAGTCTGTCCATGTTGTTGTCAACAACACCTGCGATGCGGTCAGCAGCCTCGGTGTAGATCCCCTCTGCGGCATAGCGAGCCTGATCGATGCGAATTGCATATTCCTTTTCAGCCTGCTCCTCGATTGCCTTTGCCTTTGCGATTGCGGGAGTCAAAAGGTTGGTGTAATCACCGTCCATCTTCTTCATCAGCTTATCGTAAAGCTCAACCTTTTCTTCAACGGTGGAATCTGCACCGGTGATCTTGCTCAGTCTTGCCTCGAGCTCCTCTACCTGCTGCTGTGCGTTTGCCAGAGCGATAGACTTTTCCTGAAGCTTGGACTCAGCCTGCTTAACGTATTCGTTAACCTCGATTTTGTTGTAACCGTTGATCTTGTTACTGAACTGAACAGAAACTTCTGCCATGATATGTCCTCCACATCTTATACATATTCGGATATAAGTATCCTTTTTTACACATATATCATATCATATTTTTTTGTCGTTTGCAACCTTTTTTTAATATTTTTCAAATTTTGGTCAATATGCACAAAACAAAATATCCTCATTTTACATTTGTACTATTTTTTACTTTTTCTTTAATTTGCCGATAGAGTTTTATCAAATGTCTTGCTTTTTTTATAAAATTGTGATATACTGAATATGTTTGGCACTGCCCCCATAGTTAAATGGATATAATAAACCCCTCCTAAGGGTTAGTTATGGGTTCGATTCCCGTTGGGGGTGCCATTTTTTTAAAAAACACAAAATTCCGGAGGATTTTGAAGATGACTGTTGAACAAATCAAGCAAGAAATCTGCGATGTCGGACATCGCCTTTATGACCATGGTTTCGTTGCCGCAAACGATGGCAACATTTCCGTTAAGGTTAGCGAAAACGAGTTTTACTGCACCCCCACGGGTGTTTCTAAGGGGGCTTTGACTCCTGACATGATCATTAAGATCGATGCTGAAGGCAACAAGCTCGAGGGCGAGCTCAATCCTTCCTCCGAGATTAAGATGCATCTTCGCGTCTATCGTGAGCGCCCCGATTGCAATGCGGTCGTTCACGCACACCCCCCTGTTGCAACGGCGTTTACGGTTGCGGGTATCCCCATGGACCGTTACATTCTTCCCGAAGCAGTTCTTACTATCGGTGATATCCCCACTTGCGAGTACGGAACTCCCTCGACGATGGAGATCCCGGATTCTTTGATGCCCTACATCCAGGAGCACGACGCTTTTATGCTCAAAAATCACGGTGCCCTGACCGTTGGCAATACCTTGACTCGCGCAATGTTTACGATGGAAGAGGTTGAATTCAACGCCAATATTATGAAAATGGCAATGGAGCTTGGAAAGATCGAGGAGATCCCCGAGGATCAGATGCTTAAGCTGATCGATCTGCGCCACAAAATGGGACTTCCCGGCAAGCATCCCGGCTACAAGACCGCTGAGGAACGTGCAAAGAATCCCGCAAGTACGCTGAACAATCCCAAGTTGCGATAAAGCGTGGATGCCATGACACAAACCGAACTTTACAGGATCGCAAAAGAGCGTTATGCCGCAATTGGTGTTGATACCGAAAAAGCCATCCAAACGCTGCTCAAGCTTCCAATCTCCATGCATTGCTGGCAAGGAGACGACGTAAAAGGCTTTGAAAGCGCGGGAGAACTGACGGGCGGTATTCAAACCACCGGTAACTACCTCGGTGCGGCGCGCACCCCCGACGAATTGATGCGGGATATCGACAAGGCGTTCTCGCTCATCCCCGGGCACCACAAAGTCAACGTACACGCTTGCTACGGCATTTATGAGGACGGCAACGTTGCTCCGCGCGATGAGATCCGCCCCGAACATTTTGAAAAATGGGTTCATTTTGCCAAGGAAAGAGGAATTGGTCTTGATTTCAATCCCACCTTTTTCTCTCACCCTTTGGCTGAAAACGGTACGCTTACCAATCCCGACGAAGAGATTCGCGCGTTCTGGGTTCGCCACGGCATCGCCTGCATCCGCATTTCGGAATATTTTGCACGCGAGACGGGCATTCCCTGCGTGATGAACATTTGGATTCCCGACGGCTTTAAAGATATCCCTGCCGACCGCCTCGGCCCTCGTATGCGCTTTATGGATTCCTTGGATCAGATTCTTGGATGCGGATACGATAAGGAGCTGGTGTACGTTACGCTGGAATCCAAGGTCTTTGGGATCGGTCTCGAATCCTACACCGCGGGTTCAGCGGAATTTGCGCTCTCTTATGCGATGACGCGCGGAATCCTTCCTTTGATGGATAACGGTCACTATCATCCCACTGAGGTGGTATCCGATAAGATCTCTGCCCTGCTCTGCTTCAATCCCAAAATCGCACTTCACGTAACGCGCGGCGTTCGTTGGGATTCCGATCACGTAGTACGTTACGATGATGAAACGCAGGAAATCATGAAGGAGATCGTGCGCAACGACGCAATTGACCGCGTAATTCTTGCAACCGACTATTTCGATGCCTCGATTAACCGCATCGCTGCATGGGTCATCGGTATGCGTTCGGTACAAAAAGCACTTTTGAACGCTTTGCTCCTTCCCAATGAAAAATTGAAGGAGCTTCAAAACAAGTCAGAGTTTACCGAGTTGATGATGCTTCAGGAGGAATTGAAGCTTTACCCGATGGGCGGCGTATGGAATGAGTTTTGCGCTCGTGCGGGTGTGATCGGTGACGAAGGCTGGTTCAAAGCCGTGAAGGATTATGAAAAAGAAGTTTTGAGTAAGCGATAATATAAAAGACAATATAAAAAGGTAAGTTTTTCGCGTGATGCGACAAACTTACCTTTTTTGTTAATATCCGGGAGGCGGATCATCCGGCGGGGGTGCGCCTTCTCCATCCCAGATGGGTAGATCGGATCTGAGCGCGCCGCCGTTGGGTTTGCGTGGTCCGCGATTTTCAAAATCGAATACTGCTCTTCCGTTTTCCAATTTGAGCGAAGCATCAAAACTTTTTCCCGTTCGAGACGAGGTGAATCCTTGAATCACGGCTGTCTTACCCGTTTCGGTCAAGAGTTTGAGGTTCGCAACCGAGATCGCTCTGCCGCAAATGGCAGTTTGAACTGAGAATTTACAACCATCTTTGTATCCCGTACAGCCGTAAAAGCTACGAAAACGCTTCATTTCCCTGCCGCAAAGCGGGCACGCGGCAACCACGTCACCAAAAAATCCGGTTTCGCTATCGAGCGAAAGGTCGGTGTCCGCTTTTTTGTCAAAGACTTCCCTGATTTCTGCTTCTGCCAATTTGACGCTCTCTTCAACGCTCATGCTTCCGCGATAGACCTTTTTGAGCGCTTGACCAAGCTGTGAGGTCTTGTACTTGTCCATTGTGATTTGCATCTGTAACAGTGCCTCGATGAGAAATTCTCCACCGGGAAGAATGCTGTAAACGTCTTTTTTTAGATCAATATATCCGCTTTTACGTGCGTTGTCAATAATACCCGTTCGCGTCGCCTCGGTGCCAAGCTCCAATCCCTCAAAAATCGCACGATAATCTTCGGTATCATCCACGGAATCCGGATTTTCTTCGGCATCCATCGCTTCTTTTGCAGCTTTCTTTTCATCCTTAAAGGGATTTTTGAGATAATTATTAAGCGTTTCAACCGTATAGTGCTTGGGGGGCGAGGTCTCTTTTTCTGTCGGCTTGAAATCGATATTGACGCGATCTCCCTTGTTTAGTGCGGGCAAAACCTTGTCCTTTTGGTTGTAATCGTCATATTTTGTCCATCCCTTTTCGAGAATGACCATTCCCTTAAGCGTAAAGGTTTCAAGCTCTCCCACGGCAATGGTGATCTCGCTTTTGGTTACAACACAATCCTCAGCGCAGAAAACCGCTACAAAACGGCGAAAAACAGTGGAATAAACCTGCATTTCGCGCTCGCTCAACTGCGTTTTGTTAGGGATTTTATAGGTTGGCGTCAATGCGGAGTGAGATTCAATTTTACTATCGTCGAAAATATTCTTACTATCCTTGAACTTAACGGGATACCCGAGTTTTTGACACCCCGCCAGAATCTGCTTGATCTTATCCTTTTCTGCCGTTGCCAGATACTCGGAATTGGTGCGCGGATAAGTCAGATACCCTTTTTCGTAAAGCCCTTGAACGATATCCAGGCTTTCCTGCATGGACATTTTATATTTTTTGCTCAATGCATTCTGGAGCTTGGAAAGCGAAAAGAGTTTTCCCGGTGAGAGCGTATCCTTGCGGTTTTTTACACCTGTAACAACTGCACCGGTGCGATTGTAAAGTGTGCACCGTTCGATTGCTTCCCGATATTGATCCGGCTCAAATTTGTATTTGGAGGTCAGTTCAACAATTTCGCCGTTGGTAGGCTCTTTGCTGACCATCGCATAGTATTTTCCGGGAACAAAATGACGGATTGCCATATCACGGTCGTAAATTGCCTTGACAATGGGAACGATCACTCGCCCAACGCGGAGCAAAGTTCCGGTTTTGAGCGTTGCGTAGCGGGTGAGATTGACTCCGTAGAGCCAATCGATATAGGTGCGTGCAAAGCCCTCGGAGGCAAGACGGTCATACTCACTTTCGTCTTTCATCTCGCCTAACGCCTTTTGAACGGTTTGCGGTGTTTGGTCGGGCAACCAAAGACGCTTTAAGCTTTTTGGCGTTTTTAAAGCGTGATCGACGCAAAGCCGAACGATGATTTCTCCTTCTCGATCTGCGTCTCCGGCATTCACAACGGTATCCACGTCCGCGCGATTGCACAATTCCCGAATAACCTCAAACTGTTTGACAACGCCGCTGTCAACCTGTTTATCGCTGCCTCGACGAAGCTCAAACTTGAATTGATTCGGAAAACACGGAAGATTGTTCAGCGTCCAGCGCGTAAAACCGTTTTCTTGCGGATTGTAGGTTTCAATATCGCAAAGCGAAAACAAATGTCCAAACGCCCACGATACCAGATATCCTTGCCCTTCTATATATCCTTGCCGTTTTTGCATCGGACCGATGGCGGCGGCAATATTGCGTGCAAGGCTCGGCTTTTCGGCGATGATCAGAATCATATTGCCGCACCTCCTCAACATTCATTCTAAGGTTCAAAATTGCCGCAGTTCTGCTTATGACCTCGCAGAACTGCGGCATTCTTTTGTTTTTTTATGAGATCAGATAAACTTTTTAACCGTTTCGCTTGCTTCTTCAACAGGCATAGAAACCGTCATGGTAAGATTGATGTTGATCTTTTCCAACAGGCTTGCGAGCTCATTGAGAAGGTTGTCGAATGCAACGTAATCCTTTTGGCAAATCTTGAGCGTGCCGTCAACAAACAGATCGGTAACGTCATGATTGCTTGCAAGAATACCTGCGATGAAGCCGTACAGAGACTGTGCATCGGTAATCATATACTCATCTGCATTTACAAGACGTGCAGCGGGCTTGATATCATATCTCAGCTGGGTTCCTTTTTCGATGCAAACAACGTCACCTTTGGTAACCTCAAGTGCGCCGTTTACCAAATTAATCAAGGTCTTGGTTTTGCCGGTCCCCTTTACGCCGATAATCAATTTTAACATAATTATTTCCTCCAAAAATCCGAATGGAAACAGATTTCTGTCTCCGTGTATTCATTATAACAAATTATGGAAGCAAAGTCAAGTGTTTTTTGGATGTTTTCCTTGAATATTTTCAAAAAAACGAATCAATTTTGCAGTCTCTGTTCCAAAGCTCCGCGAAGCTCCTCGTATCCGGGCTTGCCAAGCAACGCAAACATATTTTTCTTATAGGATTCAACACCGGGCTGATCGAAGGGGTTGACCGACAACAGGTATCCGGAAATTGCACAAGAAAGCTCAAAGAAATACAGCAATTCACCGAGCACAAACTCGTTTCTCTCGCTGACCTCGACGACGAGATTGGGGACACCACCGTCAACGTGTGCCAAAATCGTTCCCCTCATTGCCTGTTTCTTGACCTCATTGAGATCCATGCCGGAGAGGAAATTGAGACCGTCGATATTTGCGGGATCATTCGGAATCTCGAAGGATGCACCGGTATCCTGCATGTCAAGGACCGTTTCAAACATCGTACGGCTTCCGTCTTGAATATACTGTCCCAAGGAATGGAGATCGGTGGAAAATACAACGGATGCGGGGAAAATACCGCGCTGATCCTTGCCCTCACTCTCACCGTAAAGCTGCTTCCACCACTCGCTCAGCATTGCGCTGTAAGGCTCGTAGCTTGCCATTACCTCAACCGTTTTGCCCTTGCGATACAAAATATTGCGCAAAGCGGCATAGCGGTAGCAATCGTTCTTTGTCAGATCCGCATCCACGTATGTATGGCTTGCGGAAGCTGCGCCCGCCATCAGGCGATCGATATCGATTCCCGCAACGGCAATGGGAAGAAGACCTACTGCGGTAAGAACCGAGAACCGTCCTCCGACATCATCCGGAACGACAAAGGTCTCGTATCCCGCATCGGTAGAAAACTGCTTCAGAGTTCCCTTTGCCTTGTCGGTGGTAACGAAAATACGCTCACGTGCCCCGTCCTTACCGTATTTGTTCTCAAGAAGCGTGCGGAACACACGGAAAGCCACGGCGGGCTCAGTGGTCGTTCCCGACTTGGAAATCACGTTTACGCAAACGTCCTTTCCCTCACAGAGTGCCAAAATCTCATTGAGAGAATCCGCACTGATGCAGTTGCCTGCATAGTAAATATCAGGGGTATCCTTTTTGAGATTGTTGTACAAGGGAGACTTGAGAAACTCGATTACAGCACGTGCGCCAAGGTAGGAGCCCCCGATGCCGATAACGATGAGAATATCGCAAGACTTTTGAATTTTTGCCGCACAAGTTTTGATACGTGCGAACTCCTCCTTGTCATAATTCTCAGGGAGATCTAGCCAACCGAGAAACGCATTTCCGGGGCCGCTCTTTTCGCGGAGCATTTTATCGGCAAGATTGACCTGCTCCTGCATACGTGCACACTCGTGGGGTTGAATAAAGGCAGATACGTATTTGTCATTCAATTTGATCGACATGAGGCTTTGACCATCCTTTGGTATAAAATTAACAACAAATTGTATTATACAACATTTGATTTTGAAAAACAAGTCTTTTTGAAAAAAAAGAAATAATTGTTGAAAATAGTAAAAAAATCCGCTTTTTCGAGGAGAAAAACAAGATATTATTGATATCCGCTTATATCAATAAGAATTTTGCCAACATTCTCCCAAAAATTTCAAATAAACCGATTTTTTGGATATCCCGCTCGGCAAAGATCCCAACCGAACCGATTTCCTTGCCGTTCAGCGAAAACGAAAGATGTCCAACCGCATCTCCCTTCTTTATGGGCGCGGAAAGCGATTCGCAAAGTGTGGTTTCGATCTCCAACGTCTTTCCCGCTCCGCGCGGCAAAACCTTAACGAAGCGCGGATAGGAAGCGCTACAAAAGTCCTCTGTTCCGCCCGTCACCAAAATGGGATCGGTCTGCGCACTTTCATGGCGATAAAGCTCATAATTCGCAAAGCCCCAGTCAAGAAGCTCGGTTGCCGCTGCGTTACGGATATCTCCGCTTTCTGCCCCCATAATGACGCAAATCAGGGATAGGTCGTTTCGCTCGGCGGTAACGCTTACACAAAAGCCCGCTTTATCGGTGGAACCTGTTTTCAGTCCTGTGCATCCTTGATAAAAGCGCACCAAGCGATTGGTGTTGGTCAACGTAAACTGACCGTCACGGATAGAATCCATCCAGATCGAGCTGTATTTCAAAATATCGCGATGTGCAATTAAGGCTTTTGACATCAAGGCAATATCATGTGCACTTGTCAGATGGTTTTGCGCGGTATCGTCAAGCCCCGTAACGTTTTCAAAATGTGTCGAAGTCATTCCCAACCGCGTAGCCTTATCGTTCATTTTTTCAACGAAAGCACCGACACTCCCTGCAAGATGCTCGGCAAGCGCTACTGCGGCATCGTTAGCGGAGGCAATGACAACACTTTTGAGCAGATCTTCGACGCGCATCTGCTCGCCCTCCTTCAGATACACCTGCGAGCCTCCCATAGAAGCGGCGTTGGCAGAAATCGCAACGGTATCATCAATTCGCACCGTTCCGGAATCAATCGCTTCCATGATCAAAACCAACGTCATAATCTTGGTGACCGAGGCGGGTGGCAGGGCTTCTTCGGCGTTTTGTGAATAAAGCACCGTTCCCGTGTTGGCTTCCATCAAGAACGCACTTTTGCAATTCAAGGACAACGATCCCTCTTCAACACCGAATTCAGTAGCGGTGGTGGCGGTATTTCCCGCGTTTTCGTAAGAAATCCAGGGAGATTGTGTTAGCGTTTCTGCGGATACGCTCGGAATTGCGACTGGGATCAATAGGATCGCTAATAAAATTGCGATCAGTTGTTTTACGTTCAATTTCATCATACATCACCTCGTGACAATGTATGAAAAAATTCCAGAAAGTATGTATAAAAATGCGCCTCGCATATGCAATCCGAGGCGCATGAAAAATTATTTGACCGAGAATTGGAACACGGTGGTGTAATCGTACTTTTCGCCGGGATTGAGCACCGTGTCGGTAAAGTTGGGATGATTGACGGAATCGGGCATCTTTTGCGTTTCCAAACAAAATGCCGATTGAACGGATGCGGGGTATCCGCCCTTAAGAGGCGTTTCGATCTGTGCCATAAAGTTGCCGGAATAGAACTGAATGCAAGGCTGATTGGTATAGACCTGCATCACTCTTCCGCTCTTGGGCTCATAAGCCTCTACGCGGAGCACGGGCTCTTTGGTTTCGCCACCTGCAAAGCAGAAGCAATGGTCGTATCCGCCTGCAATCTTCATGTCGGCGTTGTTTTCAACGTCAAAATCGCGTCCGATGGTCTTGGGCTCACGGAAATCGAAGGGAGTACCGTCCACGGGTCTGATCTCGCCTGTGGGAATCAGGGTCTCGTCCGTGGGAATGTAAGCGTCTGCATCCATACGAAGAACGTGATCGAAGATCTTGCCGGAAGCGTAACCACCGAGATTGAAATATGCGTGGTTGGTCAGGTTCAGAATTGTTTTTTGATCGGTAGTTGCCTCGTAACGAATGGAAAGCGCGTTGCTTTTGAGAAGCGTGTAAGTAACGTGAACAGTCAGCGTGCCCGGATAGTTTTCGTCACCGTCCGGGGAAACCAGCGTACAAACGAGTTGGGGTTCTTCCCCATCCACGGGCTCAATGCTCCAGATCTTGTGCGAAAAGCCAACCTTGCCGCCATGCAGAGAGTTGCCGTTATTGTTTTGGAAGATCTCATACTTTTTGCCGTCGAGATAGAATACGCCCTTGTTGATGCGGTTTCCGACTCTGCCGACGAGAGCTCCGAGATAGCCGGGATTAGAAGCATAGTCACGAACGTCGTCGTAACCCGCAACGATATCCGCAATTCTACCGAATTTATCGGGAACGCGCAGTTCCATGATCGCTCCGCCAAACTCGGAAATACGAACGCTCATACCGGAATCGGATTTCATGGTATAGCTATATACCTCGCGTCCGTCCTCTAATTTTCCAAAAAACTGCTTGGTGATCATGTTGATTATTCTCCTTCGTATCCGTTGGGATTCTTTTTCATCCAGTTGGCAAGATCGCGGCACATATCGTCGATATCGTTTTCCGCCTTCCAGCCAAGAATCTCGTATGCCTTCGCGGGATCCGCATAGCAGGTTGCAATGTCACCGGGACGGCGATCGGAGATCTTGTAATTGACCGTCAAACCGGTTGCCTTTTCGTATGCCTTTACAACCTCCAAAACCGAGTATCCGCAGCCTGTTCCGATATTGAAGTATTCGACCTCGTTTACCTTTTCGGCGCGTTCCAGCGCTTTGAGATGCGCCTTGGCAAGATCCACTACGTGGATATAGTCGCGCACACCCGTTCCGTCCGGGGTGGGATAATCGTTGCCAAAAACGGAAAGATAGGGCAACTGACCCGCTGCAACCTTTGCAACGTAAGGCAGAAGATTGTTGGGGATTCCCTTCGGATTTTCACCGATGAGTCCGCTCTTATGTGCACCGATGGGATTGAAATAGCGAAGAACCGAGACGCTCCAAGTGTTGTCTGCTACCCAAACGTCCTTCAGAATCCGCTCGATCATCAGCTTGGTCTCACCGTAAGGATTGGTGGTGGAAAGCGGAAAATCCTCGCGGATCGGAACGGTTTTGGGCATACCGTACACGGTGGCGGAAGAGCTGAACACAATTCTCTTTGCATTGTACTTACTCAACAGATCCACAAGATTGAGAGTGCTGAGCAAATTGTTATAGTAGTAAAGGCTCGGCTTTGCCACGGATTCGCCCACTGCCTTGAGACCTGCAAAATGGATTGCGGAATCGATGTCGGGGTTCTCAATGAAAACGGTCTCGAGAGCCTGCTTGTCGCAAAGATCCACCTCGTAAAAGCGGAAGTTCTTGCCCGTGATCTCCTTGATGCGCTCCAGTGCCTTGGGAGAGCTGTTGCAGTAGTTATCAACGATGACGATATCGTAGCCTGCGTTCAAAAATTCAACTGCCGTATGAGAGCCGATAAAGCCGGCTCCGCCCGTGATCAAAATAGCCATTTTCTATGTTTCCTTTCGGTGTAATTAAAATCAGTTCCAAAGACGAGCGGGATATTCACCGCTCTCGATCATAGCACGGATCGCGCACTTTACGCGTTCCTTATCTTCCGGATAGGTAACGCCCTGCCAAAGAGAGGTTGTCGGATAAACTTTTACGTCGCACACACCGCTCTTTTGTTGTTTATCGACGGCGGCCGGGAGATAATACTCTGCCTTGAGGGGATTTGAACCGAGATTGGAAAGAAAATGTGCGAAATCTTCCTCCAAATACTTGAAAATTTCGGGAGTAAAGCCCCAGCAATTCATAGAAACGATGGTGTCGAAGGAAATGTCCGTCCAGGTCTCACCGTCGTCCTCAAGATATGCGGCACAATTCTCTTTTTTCATGATTTTGGTGCGCTCGGTAACACTCTCGAGCATTCCGTTTGCATTGACGATGCATTGACCGCGCGAAACCGTTCCGTTTTCGGTCAAGGTGTTGCCCAAGGCAAAGCCAACCATGCAATGATGTGCGCGACCGCCTTCGTTATCGGCGTCCTTTAAGTGTTTTGCCAATTGAAGAAAGGTGTCTCTTCCGTAAAAATCATCTGCGTTGATTACTGCAAAATTCTCTTTTACAAGATCGCGGACACAATAGATCGCGTGTCCCGTTCCCCACGGCTTAACGCGTCCTTCGGGTATTGCAAATCCAGCGGGAAGATCCTCCAAACGCTGAAAGGCATAAGAGACGTCGATCTTTTGCGCGATTCTGTTTCCGATGGTTTCCTTGAAGATCTCGAGATTTTCTTCCTTGATGATGAATACAACCTTGTCAAAGCCCGCATAAATAGCATCGGAAATAGAAAAATCAATAATGAACTCACCGTTTTCGGTCATGGGATCAAGTTGCTTAAGTCCGCCGTAGCGAGAGCCCATTCCAGCTGCTAAAATTACCAGTGTCATAAAAACACCTCCTATGATACATACTGTTTTCTATTATACATGATAAACATAGAATTGTAAAGTAGTTTTGCAAAATTTTAAGAGCATTTTCTCCAAAAACAGAGATTGTTTTCGCACGATGTTTTTTTACATCTGTGAAGTTGAATTTTTTTACTTTTTTCTCACTTTTATATTGACAAAAGTTTAACGCCATGCTATAATTGTCTCATATGATACAAAAACGGAGGTTTTTATGATTTCAGAGCGTGAAGTGAAGAGCGTTTTTAATCATCCGCTGTTCGTCGGAATCGATCGTGAAAAAGCCCTGCCGATACTCAACGGTGCAAAATGCGCATTGAAATCCTTTTCGGACGAGGAAATCATTCATTCTCCGGCTTCAAACGAAAGGATTTTGGGGTTGATTCTGGATGGAACGGCTACGGTATGTACCAAAGATCTCGGCAAAAATACGCTGCTTCGCTTTTTGGAACGTGGCGACCTCTTTGGCGTTGCCAATCTGTTTACCGACGAGCCCTTTGTAAGCGTCATCAAGGCACACAAAAAATGCTCTGTTTTTTTTGTAACCGAAGCCGCAGTACGCTTGCTTTTGGAAACCGACAATACCTTTTTGTATCGTTATCTTTCCTTTTTATCAAGTCGCGTTTGCTTTCTCAACCGCAAAATCGGATACCTGACTGCAGGGAGTGCCGAACGTCGGTTGGCACTCTATCTCGCCTCATATAAAAAAGAGGAAATTTCGCTATCCGTTTCCCTCTCTGCGTTGTCGGAATTGCTTGACGTAGGAAGAGCCTCGCTTTATCGTGCGTTCGACCGTTTGGCCGAGGACGGATATATAAAGAAGGATGGGAAGCAGATTTTCATCCTCGACATCGACGGCCTTTTTGCCGCCTACCAATAATACTGTGATTCAAAAAAATACCATAAAGAAAGGAATCAAAAAATCATGAAAAAACTTTTATCCATCCTGATGCTCTCCGTTATGCTTTTGACGCTTCTCGCTTCCTGCGCGATGCCGATTGAGACCGAGACCACCACTCCAAATGCGGACGACAATGATCCCACTCCCCCTGTAGCAGACAAACCGGGCGACGAACAGAACAAAGAGGAAGCACCTTCCGTTATTAAGGTCTATACCTTAAACGGTACGACCGGCTTTGGAATGGCGAAAATGATGAGCGATAACAAAAGCAATTCCAAGTATCAGTTCAGCGTACAAAGCGACGCTGCCTTTGTTCAGAATGCGCTGATCAACGGTGACGTTGACATTGCCGCGCTCCCTACCAATGCGGCCGCGAACGTTTACAACAAAACCGAAGGCGGAGTCAAGATCCTCGCAGTCAATACGCTCGGCTGCCTTTACGTGTTGACTAAAGAAGGCGTTACCTTAACGTCGTTTGAGGATCTGCGCGGTAAAACCGTGTGCGTTCCCGCACAAAATCCCACCTTTATCTTTACCGATCTCTGCAAAAAGAACGGACTGATTCCCGGAACCGATATTACGATCGATTCCCAAAGCTACGCCAAGCCCGATGCTTTGCGTGATGCGCTTGCAAGCGGCGCGGTCGAAATCGCGGTACTTCCCGAACCGATGGTTACCCTCGCAATGGCAAAAGCAAAGCAAAATAACGTTACCCTAAAAAATGCGATGGATCTGACAGCAGAATGGGATAAGGTCAATACCCCCGGTTCTCTTGTTCAGGGATGCATCGTCGTTCGCACCGCGTTTCTTGAAAAATACCCCACCGCAGTAAAGGAATTCTTGACCGCCTACGAAGCATCCATCAAGTTCCTCTCTACCAACACCGCGGAAGCAGCTCAAATGATTGCTGACAACGGCATTTTCGCGCAGGCAGCCGTTGCGGAAAAGGCAATTCCGAAATGCAACGTCTGCTATCTCGCGGGAGAAGCAATGAAGAATGCGATGAAGGTGTATCTTGAGGTTCTCAAGGGAATTCAGCCCGTGGCGATTGGAGGCACTTTGCCGGACGATAACTTCTACTATATCGCAAAATGAAAAAAATACTGTTTCGCATTCTGCGCCGTGCTCTGATTCTTGCATTCTGGATTGCGGTGTGGGACGTAGGGGTTTTGGTGGTTGGGAAGCCATTGTTGCTTCCCGCCCCCATCACCGTTTTTAAACGGCTTTTTGAACTGATGCAAACGAAGGAGTTTTATCTCATCACCGTCAATTCGCTTTGGAATATTCTGCGCGGTATTTTGATTGCTGTTGGCATGGGGTGTATTCTCGCAGCACTTACTGCCAAAATTTCTTTGATCCGCGATATCATTCAGCTCCCTATGACGGTCATCAAGGCAACTCCCGTTGCTTCTTTTATCATCCTTGCGCTGATTTTTATCGGATCGTCAAAGGTTCCTACGTTTATCACGATTTTAATCGTTCTCCCTGTGATTTGGACCAATCTTGACGAGGGGTATCGCCGGATCGATCCGCAACTGGTGGAAATGGCAACGGTGTTTCGCTTATCTTCGTGGAAGCACTTGTGCCTCTTGACGCTTCCCTCTCTCAAGCCATATTTTCTATCGGCTTGCCGTACCTCAATCGGTCTTGCATGGAAGGCAGGCGTTGCCGCAGAGATCATCGCAATGCCGCGAAAATCCATCGGCACGATGATCGGAGACGCAAAACAATATATTTTGACAGAGGATATGTTTGCGTGGACGCTGACGGTAATTCTTTTGAGCCTTTTGATCGAATCGATCTTCTCGTTTGTTTTTCGAACGATCAGCAAAAAGCAACGGAAAGCGGAGGTGATATAGGATGCTGGAATTGCGAAACGTTTCCTTTTCTTATGAAAATAAGCCTGTTTTATCTCGCTTCTCCTTAGAGCTTGCCGATGGAGAGATTCTTGCTTTGATGGGACCCTCCGGATGTGGAAAAACAACGGTTTTGCGCTTGATTGCGGGATTGGAAAAGCCAACGGGCGGTGTAATCGTTTCCTCACAGCCCCAAATTTCTTTCGCCTTTCAAGAACCGAGACTTTTGCCTTGGTTGACAGTGGAAGAAAATCTGAGTGCGATATTGGAACGAGGCAAAAACCACCGCAACCGCATAGAACAGGTGCTTGATGAACTTGGTCTTGAGGGGTGCTCCGCCCTGTATCCCGACGAGCTTTCCGGTGGCATGAAGAGCCGTGTTGCCTTGGCAAGAACGCTTCTTTTTGGCGGTGACCTTTATCTCTTTGACGAACCGTTTGCGGCACTGGATGAAGAATTGCGTAAAAATCTGATCCTTCTTTTGCGTGCGCACGTCAAAAAACACGGAGCATCCGCGATTTTTGTTACGCATCAAAGCTCCGATGCCAAGGTCTTGGCAGATCGAATTGTAAATATGAATCCGATAGCCATGGAATGACTTTTTCCATGGCTATCGGATTTTTAACAGTTGACTGACCGTAACGGGCTCGTATCCGCGTGAGAGCAGTTCGGGAAGCAGGATTTCCAACGCGTGGGGCGTATTGCTTTCTCTGCCAACGTAATCGTGCATCAGAATGATATCCCCGGGTTTGACTTGTGACAGGACGCTGTCGGCAATTTCGGTTGCGCTCCGATGCTCCCAATCACGCGTGTCAAGACTCCACAAAATCAGAGCATAATCCCCTTTTTCGCTATAAGTTTTAACATCTTGCGTCACCATCCCTTCGGGCGGTCGCAACAGATGCGGTCGATATTCGCAAAGCTCCTCTAAGGCATCCTCACATTTTCCAAGCTCTGTTTCAAGTGCACTTGATCCGAGTTCTTTGATATGGTAATGCGAGTACGTGTGGTTTCCCACCTCGTGCCCGCCACGTAAAACGGCTCGCGCAACGTGGGGATAGTTGACAACGTTGACTCCAATCATAAAAAAGGTTGCCTTGACCTTGTATCTTTCCAGAATCTCAAGGATTTTTGGCGTTTGCGTAGGATGCGGACCGTCGTCAAAGGTTAACGCGATCTGCATCCCATCGGTTTGAATCGATCGGTATCCGCTACCGTTTTGCGGCTTTTGAGCAGAGATCTGCGGTTTGGCAATTGAAATTATGCAAAAAAGGCACAAAATCAGAGACACAGACCGCAACAAGATCCTTTTGCGCATATCAATCACCGCGTGTCAGCTCATCCAGTGTCCCAAAACGGTATCCTTTCGTTTTGAGCTCTCGGATCACGTCTTGCAAAATGCTTGCATTGGTAGCAGACGTGGGATGCAAGAGCATGACCTCGCCGTTGTGCACGTTATCCATGATGATTGATTTGGCTTTTGAAGCACTCATCTGTTTTTCGTTATCCCAATCAGGATAGGCAAAGCTCCAAAAAATCGTTTTATATCCGTTTTTCTTGGCACATTCTAAGTTTTCACGACTGAACCGTCCCTCGGGAGGACGATAATAATGAGACATCTCTCCTCCGACCTGCTCTCTGTAAAGCACCTCCAAGGCGTTTAATTCCGCCAGAAAGGCAGTATCGTCGTAGGTTGTCATATCTTTATGATGAACGGTATGGTTGCAAACGACGTGCCCTTCCTGTTCCATACGGCAAACCAACTCGGTGTTTTTGGTGATAAGATTTCCAAGGATAAAAAATGCCGCAGGGACATCCTCATCCTTTAAAATATCCAGAATTTTTGTAACGTTCCCATTTTCGTAGCCTGCGTCGAAGGTCAGATAGATCACTTTGTCCGAAGCATCCGGATCGCTATGCTTGCGGTCGATATAATAGGCGTCAAGCGACTCCGTAAACGCAAGCTCGGCTCCCGTTGTTGGCTGTACGTGATTTTTTACGTGCGGGCAATACCAGCTATATCCGTTGTTTTTTGCCATAGCAGGGGTGCAAAAGCATCTTGTTGCGAAAAGTATGGATAACAAAAAAAGTACCGTTTTTTTCATGCGCTTACTCCTTACAAACCTTGTTTGCAGATAGTGTTTGTCTTTTTGGGCATGAAAAAACGGTACAATTTTCGGTAAGGATAGCGTTATTTGTCGGCACAATCGCGCTCCAATGCGCGCAAAAATGCGTTCCCTGTAAAAAATTTGTAATCTCCGACAAGATCACCGTTATCAATGGGAGCCAGCTTTCCGTTCGTGCTTTCCACATAGACACGGCGTGCAACCGGATTGAGGATCACAACTTTGATTCCGTCTGCCTCAAACGTATAATCCGAAACCGAAACGTGATTGAAAAATTCCAATGTACGCTCTTGATTGGCATCGTCGGAAAAGCCTCGCGCACCGTACATATTCAGGTGTAGCAAGCGCGGAACGCGCAAAGCAAACACGCGATCGAGCGTTCCATCCGCTCGGATATGGATATTGTTTGAGCGTTTGACGGAGGACAACAGACGGCAATAATAGGATTTGCCGTGTGCCTTGACACCAAACGTATAGCTTGAAGAATCCAACAACAGTGCGCGGTACGCTCCTTTTAAGGCAAAGAGCTCATATCCTTCCCTTTTGCATTGTGCTTTTAGCTTGGAGAGGAATCGAAAGCGCGACCAGAAGGCTCGGAGAAACATCCATATCCCCCAAGCCGCCAACGCAATCCAAATCCACGGTGTAAAAAGCAGTGTGAGCGAGATGGAAAGAAGATTGAAAACCGTCATCATCAAAAACGGCATCCAAAGAGCGCTTACGGTATAAATCAGACAATGAAGAAGAATACGGCGCAGCATATGCCACAAATCGTAGTGACGTCGTTTTTTGATCGCCATGGATTGCCAGATGCGTTTTTGTTGCAACCGCGCGGGGGCTTCGATCCACACCCGTCTTGCCGCCATGCGTGCGCGCACTTCAAACCAAAGCGTCAGGAGAAACAGGATGGGAACCCAAAACAGCTCCCTTAGCAACGGATGCCACGTATCTGCTGTTGGGATCCATTGAAAGATTGCAAAAAAGCCCCACTCAACGGGATGTATGAGAAAAAACACCTGTAAAACGGCAATCTCGATCCACGTCTCCCGGCTGTGCAGAATCTCCCGACGAACCGCTTTTTGATCGAAATCGGTCTTGTTCTTTTCTAAAAAAGCGCGACGCTCCAAACGATTGTAGATAGCAAAGGTGAGAATGAAGGAGTGTAGGATCGCAAATCCAAAAAACAATTCCGCGAAAGTCAGAACGATCGAAAAATTTTCCATATAGGCTGCATCGCTCCCTATGCACACAAGATGGCTGAGCGGAACGAGAACGGAAATTGCGGGGATGACGATGCAAACGATCAAAAAGGGGCGTATCCACGGCATCAGGCGTTTGACGCGGTCGTTTTCGAAGATCTTTCGATCAATACCGGCTTCAAAGGATGCATATTTTTCTTGCAAACTCTCAAAAAAATTCCGTTTTTTGCTCATTTACGATCTCCTTTCCCGATTTTCACTTTCAGTATATCACAAATATGACCGAAAAGCAATAGGCGGCTTGGCTAAATTTGTCCGTTTTATCCAATCTATGCTTTTTCATAAAAAATCTTGGCTTGATACTTGTACTTTCGCTTTTTTTATGTTATAATATAATGTGATTTTTTATCGAAAGGATGCCTTTTCAAACGATGAAATACCTGGTTTTGATCCCTGACGGGATGGCTGATGAAAAAAACGAGATTTATGGCGGCAGAACGCCGATGCAGGTTGCTAACAAACCGATGACGGATTTTCTTGCCGCGCGTTCCTTAGTGGGAACGGTTTCCAACGTACCCGAGGGCATGGTTCCGGAAAGCGACACCGCCAATATGGCAATTCTTTCATTCGATCCCAAAATCTATTCCAAGGGACGCTCTCCCTTGGAGGCCGTTAGCATGGGGATCGAAATGAAAGAGGACGAAACCGCATACCGCTGTAACGTGGTCACACTTTCGGAGGATGAGGAAAATTATGAAGATAAGATCATCCTTGACCACAGCGCAGACGAGATCACGACCGCGGAAGCCGACGAGTTGATCAAAGCCCTCAACGAGGCGTTCGCCGGAGACGATCGCATTTTTTACACCGGTGTCAGCTATCGCCACTGCCTCATTATGAAAAACGGAAACGACAAATATCCGTTTATGCGTCCGCATGACATTCTCGGAAAACGCATCGGTGAATATCTTCCCCGCGTTGAGGACGGCGGAACGGAATTTTACGAAATGATGAAAAAGAGCTACGAGATTCTGAATCATCATCCCATTAACGAAGCCCGTCGTGCGCGCGGTCTCAAGCCTGCAAACTCCGCTTGGTTCTGGAGTCCCGGCAAAAAGCCTCAGCTCCCCGATTTTAAGCAAAAATGGGGACTTGAAGCCGCTGTAATTTCCGCTGTCGATCTGATCAAGGGAATCGGACTTTGCGCAAAAATGCGTTCTATTGACGTGGAAGGTGCCACCGGCAACGTGCACACCAACTACGAGGGCAAAGCCAATGCCGCCATTAACGCTTTCCGTGACGGTTGCGATTACGTTTACGTACACGTGGAAGGTCCGGATGAGTGCGGCCACAGAGCCGAGGCGGAAAACAAAGTGCGCGCGATTGAATGGATCGACGAAAAGATCCTGCGCCCCGTTTACGATTACTTGGTTTCGACGGGCGAGGAATTCCGCATCCTGCTTCTTCCCGATCATCCTACGCCGATCGCTAAGCGCACGCATACCATCGATCCCGTTCCCTTTATGATCTACGATTCCAAAAAGGAATTGGACGGTGTTTCTCGCTTTGACGAGGAAAGTGCCGCTGATAAGCATTATTACGTTGCACACGGACACGATCTGATGCAGTTGTTGGTGCAATCCGATTGAAAGGACGAGTTGGACGAATGAACGAAGAACAATTCCCGAAAGAGGAGCTTTCCGAAAGCGATCTGCCATCAGAGGATCTTTCGCCCGAAGCGTCCCCTGTGGAAGACCCTCCAAAGGATCTTGGTGTAGCCGCAAAAGCGTTTGACGTGTTGGAAATGTTTGCATGGTCGATGTTCGTCGTATTCATGCTCTTTACCTTTGCCATCCGCCTTTGCAACGTTGAGGGAGATTCCATGCAAAACACCCTGTTCAACGGAGAAAAACTATTGCTTTACAGCGTTGGATACACGCCCGAGCAGGATGACATTATCGTCTTTCATCTGACCGACCCCGATCAAACGACCAATCTTGAAAAAACGCTTGTCAAGCGTGTGATCGCAACGGGCGGACAGACGGTCAAAATCAATTTCTACACCACAGAGATCTTTGTTGACGGTGTCAGATACGAAGACACCCACGCGGTTTTCAAAAAACTCGACGGGACCGAAATCGATTCCTATACGATGCCCTTTACCAACGGGGTCTCCTACGATCGTAAAACCGGAATCCTGCAATTACAGGTTCCCGAGCACACGCTGTTCGTAATGGGCGACAACCGCAACAACTCTCGTGACAGCCGCGATGCAGACATCCTGTTTGTAGATGAAAGGTGCGTTCTCGGCAAGGTCGTGGCACGCGTGTCTCCCTTCACTACCTTTCCCTGATTTACAAAATTGAAAGAAAGCTTTTGAGGTTTTTTATGCCATCCGAAATCATTCAATGGTTTCCGGGGCATATGGCGAAAACCCGCCGTATGATCTCCGAAAACCTGAAAAACGTTGATATCGTTATTGAAATTCTCGATGCGCGAATTCCCTATGCTTCGCGCAACCCCGAAATTACCCGCTTAACCGCAGGAAAACCCACCCTGCTTCTTTTGAACAAGGCATCCCTTGCAGATAGCCGCCAAAATGCGCTTTGGGTGCAAAGATATACCAACGAAACCACCTATGCGCTTCTGACCGATTGCGTAACGGGTGAGGGGTTGAATAAAATGGAGCCGATGATTCGTGAGATCCTTGCGGATAAGCTCCGCAGATACGAGGAAAAAGGCATGATCGGCAAGCGGATTCGCGCTATGGTTTTGGGAATTCCCAACGTTGGAAAATCCTCCCTGATCAATCGCATTTGCGGCAATAAAAAAGCAAAGGTTGAAAATCGCCCCGGAGTCACGCTGGATAAGCAATGGGTATCCACCAAGATCGGCATTGATCTATTGGATATGCCCGGTATCCTTTGGCCTAAGTTTGAGGAAAAGCGAGTCGGTGAAAATCTTGCACTCACGGGAGCGATCCGCGACGGTGTTCTTGACACCGAATCTCTGGCGGTCGTCCTCTGCAAGAGGTTGCGCCTTCTCTACCCCTCCATGCTCAGCGAGCGTTACAAGCTGGGTGATATGGCAGAGTACGAGGAAACGTCCGACTACGATCTGTTCCTTGCCATTGGTAAAAAGCGCGGATTCCTGATCAGCGGCGGTGAGATCAACACCGAACGGACCGCCTTGATGCTGCTTGAAGAATTCCGCAATTGCAAGATCGGTCGCATTACGCTTGACCGATACTCCAAGGAGGAGCTCCATGCCTGATTTTGAACTCGAAAATGCGTTGCACAAGGAAGGTTTTGGCATTGTTTGCGGTGTTGACGAAGCAGGCCGCGGTCCTCTTTGCGGACCCGTGTTCGCCGCGGCATGCATCCTTCCCGAAGGATATATGCCCGATGGATTGAACGATTCCAAAAAGCTGACTCCCAAAAAGCGCGAAAAGCTATTTGATGAGATTTGCACAAATGCAATCTCCTATTGCATTGCAAGCGCGTCGGTCGAGGAGATCGATACGCTCAACATTCTCGAAGCCGATCTGCTTGCCATGCGGCGCGCGATCGACGGTCTCTCTCAAAAGCCCGACATTGCTTTGATTGACGGCAATATCGCAAGAGACTTTCAGATCCCCGCCAAAGCGATCATCGGAGGGGATGCAAAAAGCCCCAGTATTGCCGCGGCATCCATTCTTGCAAAGGTGGCTCGTGACCGTGATTGTATCGAGCTCGACCGTCAATATCCGCAGTACGGCATTGCCAAGCACAAGGGATACGGAACCAAGCAGCATATGGATGCGCTTCGTACCTACGGCCCTTCCCCCATTCACCGCAAGCAATTTATCCGCTTTTTGAACCGTGATGAAGAAAACGCTTGAAACCACCAAGGATATCGGTAACTACGGTGAAAAATTAGCTGCACGCTATCTGCGCCTCCACGGATATACTGTAAAGGAGCGGAATTGGCGTACGGGGCACATGGAGATCGATATCATTGCCGCCACTCTTCGCACAATAGCATTCGTGGAGGTCAAAACGCGCACCTACACGTCCAAGAATATTCACGAGGCACCTCCGCCCGGCACAGCGGTCAAAAGCGAAAAGCAACGGCTGACCCGTCGAGCGGCGCAGATCTACCTATTTGAGCATCCCACCAAAAAGCAACCGCGCATGGACGTGATTGAGGTGTGGTTGATCAAGGACAGCCCCGATTCTTCTCCCCGTGTTGCCAAAATCCATCATATCAAAGCCGCTTACTGAAAGGAGCATTATGGAGCTTTCTTTATTCGATCTCCATTGCGACACAGCGTATGAGGCATACCGCCAACGGCAAGAATTGCGTTGCAATTCGCTCGCGGTTTCGTTTGAAGGTGCAAGCCGCTATCGCCGTTACGTTCAGGTGATGGCAATATGGACTGCGCGCGCACTGAGCGACCGTGAAGGCTGGTGCAACTATCGCAAGATTTTATCGCACTTGCAGAACGATTCATCCCTTTCCGACGGAACGGCAACACTGTGCCGATCCATTCGTGAGGATGACAATGCACGGATACGGCTTTTGCTTGCCGTTGAGGATGCGCGAATTTTGGAAAATCAAATTGCACGCGTGGATACGCTGTTTGCTGACGGCGTTCGGATTCTGACTCCGCTTTGGAGCGGTGTGAGTTGTATCGGAGGTGCGCACGACACGTCTGTCGGATTGACCGAATTTGGAAAAGACGCACTTTGCAAAGCTTCACAGCTCGGAATCCTTCTCGACGTTTCCCATGCGTCGGAGTGCTCTTTTGAGCAAATTTTGGAAATATCCGCGCAAAGCAACCGTCCCGCATTGGCTACACACTCCAACGCTTACGCGCTTACCCCCGTTTCAAGAAATCTGAAGGATTGGCAAATTGAGCAACTGATCCGCCAAGACGGTTTGATCGGCATCAATTTGCACGTTCCCTTTCTGACACGTAAGGATGGGGCGGCAACCGTTGCCGATGTATTGGCACATATCGAATATTTTTTGGAGAGAGGCGCTATGCGTTCTCTTGCACTTGGTGGAGACTTGGATGGCTCAACCCCACCGTGCGACTTGGATTCGATTCCAAAGCTTTACTGCCTTGCCGAAACCATGCAAAAGAAAAACTATCCAAACGAGCTGATCCACGCGATCTTTTTCGATAATGCGTATCGGTTTGCAAGGACTTATATTCAGTAATACAATCCCCATATCAAGGAAGGATGAACACTATGTTGTACAAGAGCACAAGAAGTACCAAAAAGGCAGCCGACACCTCGGCTCAGATCATCAAACAAGGACTTGCCGCAGACGGAGGTCTTTTTGTACCCGAATCCATCCCCACGCTGACAGCCAGCGAGATCCTCTCACTCTGCAAGGAAAGCTATCCCGTTCGCGCGGCAAAGATCCTTGCCAAATTTTTGACCGATTATACCGAGGAAGAGCTGCTTTCGGATTGCACCGAGGCGTATCGTGAGACCTCCTTCGTCGGCGGTGCCGCACCGTTGGTGTCTTTGAATGAAAATCTGGAAGTTCTGGAGCTGTGGCACGGACCGACAGCGGCATTTAAGGATATGGCATTGCAGATCATGCCCCGACTTCTCTCCCGTGCACTGGTCAAAACCGGTGAAAATCGTACTGCTTTGATTCTTGTTGCCACCTCGGGCGACACCGGAAAGGCAGCCTTGGAGGGTTACCGCGATATCGATCGTGTCAAAATCATGGTCTTTTATCCCGTGGACGGTGTCAGCCGCGTGCAAAAGCTTCAAATGGCAACTCAGCTTGGAGAAAACGTAAACGTTTGCGCGATCGAGGGCAACTTTGACGATGCTCAAACCGGCGTAAAGATCATCTTTGGTGATGAATCCATGGCAAAGAAGCTCTCCGATAGCGGATACTTCTTCTCTTCCGCCAACTCCATCAACTGGGGACGCCTCGCACCTCAGATCGTTTACTACGTTTCGGCATACTGTGATCTTCTGAATAGCGGAAAATGCAAGCTCGGTGATTGTTTTAACGTTACGGTTCCTACCGGAAACTTTGGAAACATTTTTGCCGCTTATCTTGCAAAGCTGATGGGTCTCCCCATCGGAAAGCTGATCTGCGCTTCCAACTCCAACAATATCTTAACCGACTTTTTGCGCACGGGTACGTATGATCGCAACCGTGATTTCCATTTGACCATGTCGCCCTCGATGGATATTTTGATCTCCAGCAATCTGGAGCGTCTTCTTTACTTTGTTGCGGGAAGCGAAAAGACCGCGGCATATATGGAGGCACTGAAGAAAAACGGTTGCTATACTGTTGAAAAGAGCGTTTTGGATGAGATCCAAACCAATTTCGTCGGCTATTTTGCCGACGAGGAGCAAACCGCTCAAACAATTGAAAGCGTATGGAGTGAGAACGGATATCTTTTGGATACCCACACCGCCGTTGCGATCCACGCGGCAAAGGAATACGTCAAGGAGAGCGGTGATACGCGTCCTATGGTTGTGGATTCCACGGCAAGTCCCTACAAATTTGCCAATAACGTTTACCGCGCCGTTTCCGGAGTGGATGCTGCCAGTGATCTTGACGCCCTTGACCAACTGAAAGCCGCAACCAAAACGGAAATCCCCTATCCGCTTGCAGGCCTCGAAAAACGCACGGTTCGCTTTACCGAGGTCGTCAAAAAAGAGGAAATGGCAGAGGCTGTTCTTCGTTATCTCGGAATCTGACAAAAAGATGTACGGCATTTCCCATACCGGGAAATGCCGCCGCAGATACAGCGTTTATTTGTCTTCCTTGGGCTTAAAGGTTGCACACAGGGTGTCACCGGAGCTGACTGCGCTGCGAGGTCCTACTGCAATCTCATTTGCCGTGCAATGTGTTTCGCAATCATGGTAGTAGCAATTTTCTACGTTGCACTTGATCCCCTTGATATGCTTTTCACTGCAACAACTTTTCTTGTTTTCTTCCATTCCAACGTCCCTCTTCTTTTAATTGTACTGCGTGAAAGACGTATCCTTCACGTTCTTATTCTGCCCGACACAGGGGAAACTTATACGATGAAAGGAGCTTATCCAATGGCACTTTTTGTGATTGCCGATCTGCATCTGTCATCAGACGGAACAAAATCCATGGAAAAATTCGGTGCACGCTGGACCGACTATATGCAAAAGCTCCGCCGCAATTGGAATGCCGTGGTCAAACCCGAGGACACCGTAATCGTTCCGGGAGATATTTCCTGGAGCCTGAAGCTTGAGGATGCGGAAAAAGATCTTCGCTTTTTGGACTCCATGAACGGGCAGAAGCTCATTGGAAAAGGAAACCACGATTTTTGGTGGTCCACAGCCAGCAAAATGAAAGCTTTTTTTGCCGAACAGGATTTTTCCACCCTGCAGATCCTTTACAACAACGCCTACGTTCTTGAAAATTGCATCGTTTGCGGAACGCGAGGATGGTTCGTTGAGGAATCCCAACAAAATACGGTTGGAAGCGTGGATTATCTGCGCATCGTCAACCGCGAGGTCATTCGCCTGCGTATGAGCCTTGAGGAAGCTGCAAAGCTTCAAAAGCTTCCCGAAAACGCACATCTGCCGATTTTGGTCTTTTTGCATTTTCCACCCGTTTGGAACGAATTCGTTTGCCGCGAGATCGTTGACATACTTCACGAATACAAGATCACGTCTTGTTACTTCGGTCATATTCACGGTGCGTATTATTCTCCCGCGCATACCCAATTCGAAGGCATTGATATGCGCTTGATCGCTGCGGATTATTTGAATTTTGCGCCATTTCCGATCCGTTTTTTCTAAAAAAATATTTATATCACCGAATTTTGAAAAAACTATTGACAAAATCATAAAAAAATTATAAAATATAAGATGTATGAAAAAATTACCATCTGAATTTGGAGGACTTTAAAAAATGAGTTTGATCAAATCCGAAAAGACCGAGAAGAATCTTTATACACTTGAATTCTCGGTTGACAAGGCAACCTTTGACAAGGCTGTTTCCAACGTTTACCGCAAGCAGGTTGGCAAAATTGCCGTTCCCGGCTTCCGCAAGGGTAAAGCTCCCCGCTCTGTCATCGAAAAGATGTACGGTAAGGGCTTCTTCTATGAGGATGCTGTTAACGAAGTTCTGCCCGCAGCGTTTGACGAGGCTCTGAAGGAGTCGAAGCTGGATATGGTCGGTCAGCCCGAATTTGATATTGTTTCGATCGACGATAACGGTCTGGTTATGACCGCTAAGGTTAGCGTAAAGCCTGACGTTAAGATTGCCGACTACCTTGGTATTGAGGCGGAAAAGAAGGTTGCGGAAGTAACCGACGAAGAATTGGATCGCGAGATCAACATGGTTCGTGAGCGCAACTCCCGCGAAATCGAAGTTACCGATGAAGCTGCCGTAATGGGTGACGTTTGCAACATCAACTACGAAGGCTTTGTTGATGGCGTTGCTTTTGAAGGCGGCAAGGGCGAGGATTATCCTCTCAAGCTTGGTTCCGGCAACTTTATCCCCGGCTTTGAGGAAGAGATTGTGGGCCACAAGATCGGCGAGGATTTTGACGTAAACGTCACCTTCCCCGAAGAGTACCATGCAAAAGAGCTGGCAGGTAAGGCAGCAGTCTTCAAGACCCAGATCCTCAAAATCAAGCACATCGAGCTTCCCGAGTTGGATGACGATTTTGCAAAGGACGTTTCTGAATTTGACACGATGGATGAATATCGTGCAGATGTCAAGGCAAAAATTGCTAAGAGACACGAAACAGAGGCTGACAATCAGTTCGAAACGGCACTTCTTGATGCCCTGATCGAAAAGCTGGAGGCTGAGATTCCCGAGGCAATGTTCGTTGCTGAGACCGAGAACTTCGTACGCGATTACGACAACCGTCTGCGTATGCAGGGGCTGGATCTCAAGACCTACTTCCAGTACACCGGAATGGATCTCGACAAGCTCCGTGAGCAGCTCAGACCCCAGGCTGAAAAGCAGGTCAAGCTCAGACTCGCTCTTGAGAAGATCGCAAAGCTGGAAAAGATCAAGGTTACCAAGACCGACATCAACAACGAGTTTAAGCGCATCGCTGATGAATATCAGATGGAAGTGGAAAAGGTCCGCGAGTTGATTCTCGAGGACTCCATTGCCGCAGATATGAAGGTTAAGAAGGCGATGGATCTCGTAAAAGAGAACGCAATCGTTAAGTAAGAATCAAACGTTTGAACCGGAAGTCGCAGCTCTGCTATTTCCGGTTCATCATTTCATTGGAAAAGAGGTATGTAAAGATGTTTGATCCCAAGAATTACACCCAAAACGCGCTTGTCCCCATGGTTGTGGAGCAGACCGGACGCGGCGAGCGCTCTTATGACATTTTTTCTCGTTTGCTCAATGACCGTATCGTATTTCTTTCCGACGAAGTAAACGATACCACCGCGTCTCTCGTGGTGGCACAGATGCTCTTTTTGGAAGCACAGGACCCCGATAAGGATATTTCCTTTTATATCAACTCCCCCGGCGGCTCCGTTACCGCGGGTATGGCGATTTATGACACCATGCAGTTTATCAAATGCGACGTTTCCACCATCTGTATCGGTATGGCGGCAAGTATGGGCGCGTTTCTGCTCTCTTCCGGAACCAAGGGCAAGAGATTTGCTCTTCCCCACAGCGAGATCATGATCCACCAACCCTTGGGTGGTGCGCGCGGTCAAGCAACCGACATTGAAATTCAGGCAAAGCAGATTCTGCGCATCAAGGCAACGCTCAATCAGATCCTGTCCGAAAACACGGGTAAGCCCATTGACGTCATCGAGCGCGACACCGACCGTGACAACTACATGACGGCAAAAGAAGCGCTGGAATACGGTCTGGTCGATCAGATTCTTGCTAAGCGCCCCTGATTTTATCCGACAGAAAGGATTGACCCCGATTCATGGCTAACACAACCAATTCAAACGACACCAAAAAGCTCCGCCATTGCTCTTTTTGCGGACGCAACGAGCATCAGGCAAACTTTTTGATTCCCTCGCCCACAGGCGCTTATATCTGTGACTATTGCGTAGAAGCCTGCAACGATCTGATCAACGAGACCGAAGCGGAAATGTCCTTGGAAAAGCTCTCTCTTGCGGATCTTCCCCGCCCCATGCAGATCAAGGAAACGCTTGACCAGTACGTCATCGGTCAGGATGAAGCAAAGGTAGCTCTGTCCGTTGCGGTTTACAATCACTACAAGCGTATTTTGACCATGCAAACCAAAGCTCCCGCACGTCGCGGCAAAAAGAAAAAGGCTGAGGAAAATACACGCGACGAGAATGAGATCGAGCTCCAAAAGAGTAACGTTCTTCTGATCGGCCCTACGGGTGTCGGTAAAACCTATCTTGCACAAACGCTTGCAAAGACCTTGAAGGTTCCTTTTGCGATTGCGGATGCGACGACCTTGACGGAAGCCGGATACGTTGGTGAGGACGTAGAAAACATTCTCCTCCGTTTGATTCAAGCGGCAGATTACGATATCGAACTGGCGGAACGCGGCATTATTTATATCGACGAAATCGATAAGATCGCACGCAAGAGTGAAAACCGTTCCATTACCCGTGACGTATCGGGCGAAGGCGTTCAGCAGGCACTTTTGAAAATTTTGGAAGGTACGGTTTCCAACGTCCCCCCGCAGGGCGGACGTAAGCATCCGAATCAGGAGTTTATCCAGATCAACACGCAGAACATTCTGTTTATCTGCGGCGGCGCGTTTGACGGCTTGGAAGAGATGATTGAGCGCCGCAAAGGCAATCAAGTAATCGGCTTTGGCGGTGAGATCAAAACGCGATCCGAGAAAAAAGACACGGGAATTTTCCGCGACGTGGTTCCTCACGATATCGTAAAGTTCGGTTTGATTCCCGAGCTTGTCGGACGTATTCCCGTTATCGTTCCACTCAACGATCTTGATCAGGCATCCTTGGTTCGAATTTTGACCGAACCGAAGAGTTCCTTGACCAAGCAGTACGAAAAGCTGTTCGATATGGACGGCGTTAAGCTGACCTTCCTTCCCGGTGCCTTGGAAGCTGTTGCTTCTTTGGCGATCGAGCGTCACACCGGCGCACGCGGCTTGCGATCGATTCTGGAGAGCACGATGACCGAGATCATGTACGAAATTCCCTCCCGCAATGACGTTTGTGAGGTACAAATCACCCCCGAATGTATCCGCGGAGAAGGAAAAAGCAATTATGTATTAAAGGATTCCCTTCTTTTAAACGAGGGATGACCCAAAATCCCGCCACAGTCAAGATATAAGACTGTGGCGGGACATTTTATTGTGAGGGCTGTGCTTGTAAAATGGCTTTAGCTACCGCAGCCGCATCGCCCGGGCTTATCGGGACAGGTCAATTCCACGCCTGCGCCTCGGGTACAAAACTCATTCGTCGGGAACGGCATACAGCGGAATACACGGCAAGGATCGTCCTCCTCTACGGGTGCACATTCCTTTTCCGGAACGCAATATTCCACCGCTTGCACAAGATACTGTGCAGGGCGCACAATGCGTACCACCGAGAAGATACCGAGGGACACGGTCAGATAGCGACGGCCACCGTGTCCGTATTCCCCATTGTCAAAGTTGAGGGGAGCGTTGAGTGACGCAAGAACACGGTCGGGAAGCTCGTTTTCACTGCAACAGCAGCAACAGTTGCACTCGCTTGCCTTTTCCATGATCTTGGTTCCCAAAAGAACGGGAGAAACAACCTCGACGATTGCCGTAGGACCTTCCTTCTCGCATCCATTGGGAGTTGGGCAAGCGCAAAAGTCATCGGTTCCGTTGCCCTTAAATACGCTGACGTTGCTCTCGCCACCGTAAAGAATGACCTTTTTTTCGAGAATCGCAATGCCTTCGATATCCTGTGATCTTCCGCAACCTCCGACGCACGCCTCAAAGACGACCTTCACGTAGAAACGAACGGTAACCGAATAAAAACCTCTGTTGAATTGAATGGGATCAATGCCAATATACGTCCACACGATATTTGCACATCTTGCGCGGATCGCTCCTGTGCGCTCAAGAACCTCGTTTCCAAAGTCCGAGAGATATACACGCACGTTTTCAAAGCAATCACGGTCGCGGCAGGAATCCAATACGCGATTGGTATCAATGCACACCGTTTCGCGATTAGCCGAACCGCCGGGCGTGCAGGGGAATCTGTTTTCTGCCATATCCTCTATCTCCTTTGATGATGATTTCAGAGAAAACTCTCTTTGCTAATATTCTATGCACTGCGACGTGAATTGACACCCAAAATCCTGAAAGTTCGACCAAAACGTACCTTATTTATGTATGCATCTATAAATTTACAATTCAGCTCTTGAAATCAAAAGGATTTTCGTTTATAATGATATGGTAGATTATGAATCGAGGTACGCATATGAAGAACATTTTACGAGCAATTCCCCTCCTTCTCCTCTCGTTTTGTCTTTTTTTGAGCGGATGCGCGCAGGATGCCGAAACAACGACGGGAACGCCCGACAATACTCCTCCCCAAAGCGAAGTACCGACAGTCCCGAATGAAATTTACGGCATTTGGTTCTCCAAGAGTGCCAACGCAGCTTTGGAGATCATTAAGGAAAACAATCAAGCCAAGTATTATTCCATTGTTCGCGGATATTATGCGTATTATGACCTTCAAACCACCACGTATACATATGATAAGGATGTGTGTATGTTAACCCTTACCTTGGCGGATGAGGCGTTTGTATTTGAATATGATGAGGATATGGATACTTTGACTTGCGAAGAAATCGTTTACGAGCGTCAAACGGATGCCCCTACCCGGCATCCTGTCTATCCCTTTCCCGATTACGCCGCAATCGATTGCTCAGATATCCTGACGCTTCCCGAGTTGGATGCCGAAACGATTTATCGCTATGCAAAATCGGATGCGGCACGAGAGATCTTTAAATCCCATTACTCAAACGGACTTTCTAAATGCCCCAAGATTACCGATCGCGCGGCTGAGTACGGGGATATCGTTATCGTTGATTATGAAGGCAAGCGAAACGGAGTTCCCTTCTCCAAAGGAACCGCATCGAATCAGGAAATCGCAATTGCCTATTCTAACGGATATATACCGGGTTTTGCCGAAGGAATTGTCGGTCATAGTGTTGGTGAGACCTTTGATGTTCCTGTAAGATTTCCCGACGTTTATCCAAGTTCTCCCGATTTGGCAGGTCAAGAGGTCGTCTTTACAATGACTCTGCACACCATTTATGACGTCCGTTTGAGCGAAGCGCAGATGGCAACCTACACCCAGCTCCCATATGAAACTTGGGATGAATGGGTAGATGCCGCTGCAAAAGAAATGATTGGTTCTCTGGCCTTGACCGAATTGTACGAGGAAGCGATTTTCAGCGCGGAGCTTCCCAAGGAAACCTACCTCTTTTTCTATCAGAATTACGTAGATCAGATCTATTCTTACGCCGCTTATATGAACGTCGATCCCGAAACCTACGTGCAGACGTATTATCACGTAACACTGGAGCAATACAAGGCACTTGCTTTAGATAATGCAAAGTCTTATGCGTACAATTACGTGATCTGCCATGAGTTTGCCAAGCAAGAGGGTTTGACTTGGAGTGCCGAGGAATATCAAGCGTTGTTTGATTCATACGTCAAAAAGCTTACCGATCGAGGATATGCCAAAGAATTTGCGGAGAATTACGTCAATACCAATCAGAAAAAGCAGATTGAGACGGAGTTGATTTGCCAAGTTGTTGAAAATTGGCTTGTAGAAAGTTTACAAAGCCGTCTTGAAGCATAACATGTTACTTTCAAGGGAAAAGAGACACCGTGCTCTTTTCCCTTCTTTTGTCGTTTTTTGCGAAAAAGAACAGTTGACAAATCAACGATTTTGCGGTATAATATAAAGGTACCACCGTATGGGGGTGCAATGGTTTCGACGGGGATTGTGAAATACGATAAGCGTGGCGAGCCGGGTAATCTCGTAAACTGCCTAAACTTAAAAAATAAACGACAACAATACTGTTGCTATGGCTGCCTAAGTTTTACGCCCTCATGGCGTAAAACCGGCAGTGCCGTGACCTGCGGGTCACCCGTTCCTCCAATGAGTACCGCGGCTTTGGACTGAACGTCATCACAGCGGTGAACATGCATCGGTGGTTCGCACTTGATCCGATCATGCAAAAAAGGGCTACCAATGAGGAAAGCGTGTCTGTTCGCGCTCCCCAACGGGAATTTTAAATAACAGACTGTCCACGAAGAAGGTTGTATGGATTGATTTTCGGACAGGGGTTCGATTCCCCTCATCTCCACCAAACGTGTATTGGACGAACACTTACTTCTTTAGCGGCGGCTTCGCCGTCAAGGTTTCGCTCTGATACGAACAGGAAAACGCCATCTTAGATGAAAGTCTAAGGTGGCGTTTTTTCTATCCGTACATTTGATTGATTTTTAATTTTATAGTAAAATGATCTCACAAAAATAAAAGGAGGTATTTTCACTATGAAAAAGCACATTTACAATGAACAGACAGGCATAAGTTATACCCTTCATGGCAACTATTATTTGCCGAATCTTATGCTTCCCAAAGAAGACGAAAAACCTATTGGTATGTGGGGGTGGAGACATTTAGAGTATATAAAGCAATATCGAAAAGCTCGTTATACCACTCTTTTAGCAAATGCAAAATTGAATGCTTATCTTGCTGATATTAATGAGCAAGCAGAAAACATGTTATCTCTGCTCGTAGACAAAATGATAATTGTAGAAGGAATGACAGAGGAATTTAAATCCAATAACCAAATGGAATGGGTAACTAAAATGAATAGCATCCGCAAATCCGCAGAAGAAATTGTTTATCACAACATAATATACAACTAAAGGAAGTAAAGATCGCAACTGTTTTGGCAGCTTGCGGTCTTTGCTTTTTTATAGGACACTATCTGTCCTTTTCAATTGAATGAAACAATGTTAAAATATGCTTGCAGGCAGAAGAAAGGAGCTGCACTTCAAGCAAATTAATTAAAAAACCCAGATAGGACATAACGTGTCCTTTAAATCAAAAAACAATTATCGTATAATTTAATCAAGGATCCGACAAGGATTCAAAACAAATTTAAAAAACGAAAGGATTTATTATCATGACCAAAATTATTATGTTGATCGCAGGTATCGCACTTATTCTCGGAACGATTGGATCGTTTATCGGATCCATCAGTAAAACCCCCGAAAATCTCAGAGGGTTCTACGGATTCTTCTATGCCATTATTTCTCTGACCGGCTTTATCGGTGGCATCGCACTTGTCGTTTTCTCATTCGTAGCTTAATATAGGAGGTACTAACTATGACTTACCAAAAACTTGAATCAGTTACCAGACAGGCGGCGTGCAAGAGTCTTGGGGCAAAGTCGAAGAATTTTGATAAGTGGCTCGTGACTTGCAATTACAATGAGGACTTGGAGATTGATGGATTTGATCTTGGCACAAGCGTGGAGCTTTCCTTTGATCCCTCTATTTCTCCGTTCCAATATTTCTCGTCCAATGTGGTGTTTTACGTTTCGGTTCACGAGGATGGCATCGGAGATATGCAAGCCTTTTTCGGAGAGACTTGCCAAAATGTAGAGGATGCTAAAGCAGCGGCAAGCGAATTTCTTGAGAGGAACGACTCGTACGGTTGGTATATTGAAGAGGATTTCGACGAAAACTCAGGGCTCCATCTTATGCGAGAATTCGATTTTGATTCTGGGGATGAGTCGGATCTTCTTGCCAAGGTCACCGCTTGCTTTACGGAGCTTTGCGAGGCAGAGGTCGCAGATGAGCTTCGATCTTTCGTTCACTACTTCGAAAATTGATTTTAATTAAAATTGAAAGGAGATATGATTATGTATTTACTGTCTAAGCTTATTTCCGCGTTTGGCGGAAGATCCAGTTGGGGGACCAGCCGTGACTATGCCAGACAAAAGTCTTACTACAAAAGATAAGAACACAATATTTATAAAGGAGAATTTACTTATGACAAATTATAGCTACAACGGAATGAACGCACAGGATATTGCAAACAACATCATCGCTAAGGAGGAGGCATACCTTACAATTGACTATGATGCGCTCTCTCTGGAGGAAAAGTGTGATTACGCTATTCACCACACAGGCATCTATCATCCCTTGTTCAGACAAGGCAAGGATATCAAGGTACTTATGGAGACGCTGATTCCCGAATTACATTCCCGCGCAGAGCGAGGCGATTGGAATGCTCTGTACTACCTTTCCGTTTTTCATCCGGACGTTACACATCGTTCCAACGAGCACCGCGCAATGGTTGAACGTGCCATGGAGGAAGGGTCCTATGAAGCACAGATCTATTATGCGAGCTGGTTTTGCCGAGATGATGAAGCAAAAGCTTATGATCTCCTCGACGAGGTGTTGAAGTTCTATTCTCTCGAAGACATGAGCGAGAAGGACAAGAAGAATCTTTACGATTGCTATTGTATGCTCACTCGTATAGGACAGACCTCGGATGAGCGCGAACACTATAAGAAACTTGCCGATGACCTGGCTTTGAAGTTTGTTTTGGCGGGTGAGTATCATTCGCTCACACATCTTTGTGTAAAGAATCATTGCCCAAAAGATCCTGTCACAAAGCCGTATGTTTTCGATGACGAAACGGTTTTCTGGAAGACAGTAAGTTTTCTTGTAGAGTCTCATTTCTACGACAAGTGGGGTAAGACTTCGGACCACTTGGGAATCTGTTTGCTTCGCGGAATCGGATGTGAGGAAGACCCCCAAAAAGCAAAGCGAATCTATCTTGATCTGTATTTTAGAAAGCCCTTTGACAGAAGCAAGATGAAGGAACTCTTAAATATTGACGACGATGCATCCTTCGCGGATGCGGAATGTGCCTTTGAGAAAGAGATTGAGGATGGCAGCATTGAAGGCTATTGGAAGTTGATTCTGCTTGGAGTTTTAAGCAATGATGCTAAGGTAGTCGAACAGATCTGCGATGAAGCGATTGCAAAGCATCCGGGCGAACTCCTAAAGATTATGCCTATGGCTTATACTAAGTTACTGTGTGTATCCAATAAATAAAACTAAATAAATAGCTAATATTTTAGCGGCGTTCTCGTTATGAGAGCGCCGCTTTTCGAACAGGACACATCCTGCCCTTTTGTTATCATTGCATTAGTTATATAATTAAGTCAAGGATGAAGCACATCCAAAAATAAAAAAGAAAAGGATTTAATTATTATGAACAACTATGTAGTTATTGATCTTGAAATGTGTAACACTTACAAATCTATTATGAACAGCAAAACGAATTACAAGCAGGAGTTGATTCAGATTGGTGCGGTGTCTTTGGATGAGAATTACGACGTCATCGACTCGTTTGCAACGTATGTATCTCCGGAATTTGGAACGGTTGACGGTTACATTAAGCAACTGACGGGAATCTCAAAGGAAGATACGAAAAATGCACCTTCCTCCAAGGATGCATTAGAATCCTTTGTTTCTTGGCTTCCAGAGGATGCAAAAATCGTTACTTGGAGTAGAAATGATGAAAAGCAAATTAAAAATGAATTACAGCGTAAGAATTTTGATATTCCGGAGCTGAGAGAAACGTTCGGAACTTGGACGGATTGCCAGCAAATGTTCGGGAACAAGCTGAATACTAATAAAAAATACAAATTATCCGAGGCACTATCAATTGCCGATATTTGCTATGATGATGGTGCTCATGATGCATTGATAGACGCGCGAAATACCGCACGACTGTTTGCGAAAATCCAATCCGAAGAAGAATTAAAGCTTAGTCCTTATTTTATTAGTGCAAGCGAAGACCCCAGTCGTTCAATCAATCCTTTTGTGTATCGTGGCAAAAGCGAGCGTTGTTATACATACTGAATAGGACATATCTCGCCCTTTCATTATGTATCCCAAATTGATATACTTTTGGTGTAAACAATAAATCTGCAAAAGGAGAAAATTTATGCTGACACCCTACGTTATCACCTTGCTTTCGATGACTTTCATCACATCCATCATCTACAGCTACGATTTTGCCGTAGCGGTAGGTCAATGGGCGCACCTCAGACGTCCGCGGCTTTCCGAATACATATTACTGACACTTGCCGCACTTGGAGGTGGACTTGGCGCGTGGATCACAATGAAGGTGCAGCGACACAAGGTAAGCCAAGATAAAAAATACTTTCGTTTCGTCGTCTACTCGTCGATGATAATGAACCTGGTTACTTTTATTATGTTGCTCGTAAGCGAGCTGATAGGAGGCTAATATGAACTACAATAATTACAAATATAACAACAGCAAGCGTTATTATAACGACTACAAGTCTCAAGGTGATTTTAAGTCTCACAGCAGATATGTCGGTAATAACACCCGTGACAGTGACCAACATCCCGAGCATCCTGTAAGGAGCGTGTTCTTTTGCATTTACTGCTTTTTCTTCTCTCTTTCGTTTTCGTACCTTTGGATATGGAAAATGTTTGAATTCGAATACACATGGCTTGCCATGTTGATTGCCACATTGATTATCGCAGGTGCTGTGATTGGCGGAATCGTATCTTTCAATAATAGCCATCACAATTATTTTGCACACAGAAAAAGCCGTAAGAACAGACATTACAGATAATTGAAAGGAGAAAAAATCATGATTTACTTAATTTCTAAATTAGTTTCTTGCTTCGGAGGCAGATCCGATTGGGGTAGCGCTAAAGAAGCCGCAAGACAGCGTTCTTATTACAGAAGATAATTTTGAGAAAAGGAGAATTTACTATGAGTGTAGTAGTAGCAATTAAAAAAGACGGCATCATTTACATGGGCGCGGACAGTCAAGTGTCCTGCGGCGGAACCCGTTCGACACTTTCAAATCCGAACAATTATAAGATATGGGAGGTGAGTGACGTGGACAACTGTCTGATGGGTTCGGTCGGAACGCTTCGCGCGAATAATATTATTAAGGTAGCGAGCGATCTTATCCCTGAAATCGTAGACCTTAAAGGCAATGTGGATTTTCGATTTGTGGTCAGACACTTCGTTCCCCGCTTAATGGAAGAGCTTGACGAGTACAAGGTGCTGACAAAGGATCGTGATAATGTCATCCATATGGACGCATCGTTCTTGCTTGCCTATCATGATAGGCTTTACAGTATTGAGCGTTACGGCAGTGTAATTGAGGTTGACGATTTTTGCGCCATTGGCTCCGGCTCGTGCGAGGCACTTGGAAGTCTGCTCTCATCCGCCAATATCGATGATCCGGTGGAGCGTATCAAGGTGGCGATTAAATCAAGTGCGGCACACGATATTTACGTCGATTATCCTATCGTCATCTCAAATACCAAGGATACCGAATTCAAAGTCTTTTATGAGAAAGATCTATGATACATAAGGAGGCAATATGAAATTCAAGAAAAATCAACTTGTCTCGTCGGAGGGCAAGGATTACCGCATTACCGATCTTCTCGGAGAAGGGGGACAAGGGGAAGTCTATCTTGCCGAGTGCGAGGGTCATACATATGCGCTTAAAGTGTACAAGGATATCCCCGATCCCGACTTTTGCTACAATCTGCGAAACAACATTGAGAAAGGCAGTCCGTCGCAGACCTTTCTTTGGCCTCGCACTCTGGTGCAGACCGAGGATAGCTTTGGCTACGTGATGGACTTGCGACCGCAGAACTATGTGTCCTTCGTGTCGTATCTGACGGGCAAGAACAAGTTCCGTGACCAATCCACGCTTTTGCGTTGGTGCATTGAGCTTTGCTTGTCCTTCAAGAAGCTACACGAAAAGGGATACTCCTACCAAGACCTGAACGACGGCAGCTTCTTCCTTGATGCCGACACGGGCGATCTTCTCATTTGTGACAACGACAACGTGACCGCCGACAAGAAGAATCTCGGAATCCTCGGCAAGATGCGCTATATGGCGCCCGAGATCGTCCGCGGAGACGTTGATCCTCGTACAAAAGAGCGTCAAATGCCCGATGTTCACTCCGACCGATTCTCGCTTGCCGTCATTCTCTTTATGGCGCTTTGCCTCGGCAACCCTTATGAGGGTGAACGCTTGAAGGATTACCCCATTATGGACGAGCAGGCAGAGTACGAAATGTACGGCGAGAAGCCGATCTTTATCTATCACAAGAATGACACCTCTAACCGTCCCATTCGCGGCTATCACGCGGGCGTGCTCCGCCGTTGGCCCTTGATGCCGATCTATATAAAGGAAGCCTTTCACCGAACCTTTGTGGACGGACTTTGTGACCGCGAGAATGAGCGTACTACCGAGCTTGAATGGTTGCGCTTGCTCACTCGCTACCGCGACGAGCTAATCTCTTGCTCTTGCGGATACCAATATGCTTACGGACTTGCCGAGCGCAATACACTTGATACCTGTCCGCTTTGTAAGAGCAAGAACCAAGGCGAATATTGCGTTTTATCCGTGGGCAAGAACCGTATCGTACTGGAACCCGGCAAGAAGCTTTACAGCAATCACCTTGATAAATATTCTTCGTCCTACAATGAAGTGGTGGGCGAGGTGATCGCCAACAAGAAAAATCCTGCACTGTGGGGACTTCGCGTCAAGGTTGGCGGAGATATTCTCATCAAGGACGCGAACGGCAACGAAAAAACGATCGCCGCAGGCGGTGTTATTCCCATAGTCAAAGGACTGAAAATCAAATTCAACGAAACTACGATAGGAGAAATTAAGTAATGAGCAACGAAAGAATGAACGAAAGATTTGATCTTGGCGAGGGGATCGCCAGACAGGAGCTGAATGTAATATTCGTTATCGACAACTCGGGCAGTATGCAGGGTGAGAAGATCGGAGCGGTCAACAACGCGATCCGCGATATTATGAGTATTATGCCCGATATTCAGGACGATACGGGCGATGCGACCATTAAGATCTCGGCAATGACCTTTTCGGATGATGCCAAGTGGATCTACAGCGAACCGAAGACCATTGAAGAATTCAAGTGGCGCGATATCGGCACAGAGAGCGCTACCAATCTATCTGCCGCGTGTGATGAGCTGTCGCGTTTTCTCTGCAAGCGCGAGAACGGCGGCAAGATGCCCGACCTTGGCGGTGTTGCGCCCATCATCATCTTTATGACAGACGGTATGCCCACAAGCTACGATTGGGAGCAGCACCTTGCCGATCTCAAAAAGAAGGGCTGGTTCAAGGTGGCTCTCAAATATGCCATTGCCATTCAGGTCAATACCGACGAGGCACGCGACGTGCTCTCCAAGTTCACGGGCAACCCAGAGACCGTTTTGACCGTTTATAGTGCAGAGGCTCTGCGACGTGTCATCAAGGTCATCGCCATCACTGCATCCAAGGTGAAGTCCAGCTCGGCGTCTATCGGTAGCGGCGTGGGCAACAATAACCAAGTAGCACAGGCGGAGATCGCAAAAAATCTTGAGGAGGTGGCTGACGTTGAGTGGTGATAGCAAGGTTTTAGCGGCGCTTGCCGCCGACGGCATCGCCAAGCAAAAGCTGCACGTAATGATGATCGTCGATACCTCTCGTTCCATGCAGGGCGAGAGAATCGGTCAGGTCAATTCGGCGATTGCCGACATTCATAAATATCTCGTTGACCTTCAAGGTGAGAACTCCAACGTGGATTTCTATATGTCCATTATGACCTTTGCCAACAAGGCGGAGTTTCTGTCGGGATACAAGGGCGTGAACGTAAACGATATGACACCGCCAAAGCTCAAAGCCATTGGGTATTCCAATCTTCACTGCGCCTATGAGGAGCTTGCTCCCGTTCTGCACAAGGAATCAAACGGCGGTATGATGCCCGACTTCGGCGGTATTGCGCCCATCATTCTGCTCCTCACCGACGGACACCCCACAAAAGCCACCGAGAAGCAGATGGAAGAGCTGAAAAAGCTCCCTTGGTTCAGAGCCGCTCTGCGCTACGGCATCGCCATTGAGCTGAACGACGAGCGGACCATGCGCGTACTGACCGAATTTACCGAGGACCGTGATTGCGTGATCGAATGTATCGATTCTTCCACTCTTGCGAAGATCATTCAGGTCATCGTGCTGACCGCCTCCAAGGTCAAATCGCAAAGCTCGGCGGTCAGAGCCAACAACACGGCAAAGTCCCAGATGAGAAAGGGCGCAAAGTCACCCGCGCAAAAGCAAGTCTCGCACACGGTAGTCAAGCAACAGGTCAAGGCAACCCTTGACGAGATCGACGATTGGGAGTGGTGATATGAGTGATATGAAGAACTATATGAAATTAGATGATATGGAGACCATACATTTCAAGCTCACTCCCGCGCAGATCGCCGCCCTTGCCGACATTTACGAAGAGGGCGATGGGGTTGAGCAGAATGAACTTATGGCAACTAATTTATATTGGTGGAGTGCTGAGCTTGGAGATCCTTACGCACAAAGCGTTCTTGCCAACGCCTTCACCATTGGACGAGATATCAAAAAGAGCGACGAGCAGGCGCTGTATTGGTATAAGAAATCGGCAGAGCAAGGCAATCCTTACGCGCAATATGAGGTGGGAATGCGGATATCCGAAGCCGAAGGCGCGCTCCTTTGGCTTCACGCCTCTGCAAAGCAAGGATTTACTATGGCAATGAAGGAGTTATCCGACAGGCTTCGCGAGGTCGATCCTAAAAAGTCCAAAAAATGGTTGCGAAGATATTACCGCAAGAAAGACACGATCGAAACCCTTCACGGTAAAAAATATAGGAAGTCGATACGAAAGATGCCGATGCCCGAGGTGATCGACGGAGAGGTGGTAATCAGGATATGATCGAGCATTTCAACGTAACCTCTGTTGGATACTCCCACTTAAAATCGGGCAAGGTCTGTCAAGACTTCAGCTCCTCTTACTCCGACGGAGAGCGCACACTCGTCACCGCCTGCGACGGTCACGGAGGTGAGGTCTATATCCGTTCTCACAAGGGGAGCAAGTTTGCTTCTCTCGCCATTCTCCGCGCCATGCTTGACACCGAGTCGCTCTCCTTTCGCAAATACACCGCCGAGGAGATCGAGCATAATCTCAAACTCAATATTCTCTGCGAGTGGAATCGGCTTGTCCGTGAGGATCTTACCGAGCACCCTATCCGCAAAAGCGAGGTGGCACACCTGACCGACGCGCAGATCGAGTCCATCGGGCAAAATCCTGCCAAGGCATACGGCTCAACGCTGGGGGGCGCGATGCTCTACGGCAATCGACTCATCTGTGTCGGGCTTGGAGACGGCGGTTGCTTTCTGATGAAGAATGGCGAGATCGCACCAGCATTCCCCGAGGATGAGGACGAGCCCGTGGCAAACGTGACCTATTCGCTTTGCGGGGAGAAAGCCTTTGAGCATATGAACGCTCGTATTTTTGATATGCGAAGCCTTGACGGCGTTCTGCTTTGCACCGACGGAGTGCTGGGGCCTTACCAAAGCACCGAGAATTTCAAGCGCTCCTTCGTCCGCCCGGTTGTCCGTCGAATCCTTGACTGCAAAACAAATGAGGTCAAGCAGTTTGTATGCGATCTCGGGCTCCGTAGCGGCATCGGTGACGACGTGTCGCTTTCAATGATACTGAAAGACACTACAAAATCAAGATTTTACAAATGAATCAAAGGAGGAGAATATGGACTTTAAAGAAGCGTTGGAAAGCTTAATAATGCAGGACGATCGCACCCACGCCGATTCCTTTCTCCTCTATTCACGCGTGAGCGATCTTGTGGGCAATGACTACGAAGCAAAAAAGGCGGCAGAACAATTCTACCGCCTTGATGCGAGATATGAGATTACAAAAACAATTCTGCAAGTCGCGCCCCCCAAGCAACAAAAGAAAAAGAAGCACGTTTATCACATCAAGCCAATGCCGATCCCCTTTGAGAAAGTGCAAGTCTTTTTTGATACGAAAACAGGCGTCGTGCATCGGCTCAACACCTGCCCTTGCATCCATGATCCCGCCGCCATTCGCCACGTCACCTACGCCAAAGCAAAGCAGTTGGACGTCAGCCGAACGCATCCGAAAATCAGCTGGTGGTCACCGAGATTAACACGCATGGCAACCTCGCACCACCCGAAAATTTGCAGACGGTGTGGGAATTTCAAAACTTGATAGCGGCATGATGCATTGCATTTTGCCGATTACAAATACAATCTTTCAGGAGAAGCAAATTACATGAAGTTTATTCAAACAGCAAAAAGAAAACACAAGAGCTTTACAAAGGAAACCGTTCTGTGCCTCCTCCGCGAACACGGATATCTATCCACCGCAATGATCCAACGCGAATTCACCGTCGGCTACGCTAAAGCCTCACGCATGATCGATGCCCTCGCGGAGAAGGGACATGTTAAACACGATGGGCAAAGGTGGGTGGAGAATGACAAAGAATAAAGTCGGCGCCAAAATCCTATTGATACACGTTATCCTTTTCCTTGGATTAACCGTTATTTCTGCTTTTGCATTAAAAAATGTATTTTACTCCCATGCGCAAAAGGCGTTTGAGGAAGGAAAGTACGAGGTCTTTGCTCACTATCTGAATTTATCCGGCAAGGATTATTTTGAAGTGCCGAAGAATGCATCCGATATTCCTTGCAACGCCTTTGATGATTGCAAAAATCTAACATTCAACGAATACAGGGGTTGTAACTATAGCGGAACTAAAGCCAACCCTTACTATGCGCTGATTTCAGCGAATCGGTCGCAAGAGCATTACGAGATCCACCCGGATACCGCAATCATTTGCAACGGTGCATTTCGTGGAGTAAAATCAATCACAGAATTTGTCGTCCCCACCGAAAATAAACACTTCGCCGCAATCGACGGAACGCTTTATACCAAGGACACATCTCGCCTTATCCATTACGCCACCAGTAGAATCGAAACACATTTCGATGTTCTCGAAACGGTCAAAACGATTGATTCGTATGCCTTTTATTATGATTCGCACTTAAAGAGCATTACATTGCCTAATGATTTGCAATCGATCGGCGAGTTTGCTTTCGGGTATTCATTGATCGAACATATTACGATACCAAATACGGTGGTTATTGTCGGAGAAGGAGCGTTTTCAAATTCAGCGATAAAGACAGTAATAAACTAACAATCAGTAAAAACGAAGGAAGATAAAGAAATGAGCAACATGGAAAGACTTTTTATCGAATCAAACAAGTTTCAGAGCATTGCGCAGCAAAGCATCTGTGCCACCGCCGAAAAATGGCTCAACATTGCCTTTAAGCTCGACTACATCTCTCTGTCCCGTAAAGAAAGGATAGATGCTTTGCTAAAGAAAACCGAGGAAATCCAACGCTTTCATATTCAGCATATCATTACAGATCAGGATATTATGGATATGATGACGATTACAGAGATTGCAGCCAATACTAAATTTTCAAGATTACAACTCAAAGTGGTAATGCATTAAGAAAAACAAAGAGGGCGCGGTCAATTAAGACCGTGCCAATAGGAAGTTCTATCAATCTTTTAAGATTGCTCTCTGACCGTTTACGACCAAAAAACACCTCCGCAATAACCGCAACGTATTTGATCGCAATATCCCGGGACGTGAGGCAGACAAGTAAGCTTTCCGCGTTTTCCGCAAAGCTTGCACGCAAAGCCTTGGTTGTTTCCACCATGATTGTGATGATGGTGATGATGAACAACCTTGGTTTTAGTCTTAGGCTTGTTGCCCTGACGGGATTTGTAATATGCAGGGTTATTGGGATTCATTTGGTTGGCTCTGTTGTCTCTTGCTTTCTTGTTCATAAGGAACTCCTTGTGGGGCCTTAACTCCTCAAAAGAGTGAGTGGCATCCCTGGATTACTCATGGGGATTCTCATTCTAATGATAAGTTTTAAAGAAATACAAGTATTAAACGGCATCAATATTATATCACAAACCATCATCTTTGTCAATATAAAACAGAGAAAATTGGCTTATGCTTGACATTTGTTACAATTTATGGTATACTATTAGAGTAATCATAAATTGAGGCTTTCCATGAATCATGCTGAGGGTGGATGTTTATGTTTGCAACACGCTTCTTTTTAGAGGCATGTACGGTAAGCGTAAGCTTTACGACCTTGACCGCATCTTCGGGTGTGAACATTCAAGGAGCGTTGCTTATGTCAACCACACTGACTCCCGAGAGAATCGGGAGTAATTTAAAACATCTGATCAAAGAGTCGGAGTATCGTACACAGGAAGCGTTTGCAGAAGCAGTCGGAGCTGACGTTCGCACTGTTCGCAGATGGGTGCAGAAGCTCGACAGTATTTCTACTGTGGTCTATATCGCCGGAGTTCTTGATGTGGATGTTATGGCTCTTCTCAGCTGAGGAGAGCCTTTTCTATTAAAATTTTCGCGGAGGGAACCATCTATGTCATATTATAGTGAAGCGGAAAAGCTGTATGAGCAAGAACTGTATGAGGAAGCATATGAGCTTTACAAGCGAGGCGCCGAACTCAAAGACTATAAATGCTATTTCGGCATAGCAGTTCTTTGCTACAATGAAGAAATCGACGAGTATGACGCCGCTCCCGAGATGAATTTGTATGATGCTGCGAAACAGTTATTTGACATGTATATTCCAAAAATAAAAAAGATGGCAAAAGCGGGCGATAGCGAAGCGTCCCTCATCATGTATTGGTGGAACTCTGAAGGGTTTTACGGAGGAAGGGATCGCTCAACTGCGTTTGAATGGTTAAAAATGGCAGCGGACCAAGGCTGTGTTTGGGCGCAAAATAAAATTGCCCGTGTTTATCTACTCGGCGGTTGTGCCGAGTTTTGCGATGACTGCCAAACGGATTGTTATGCATACCAACCGGAGGACATCAAAAAGGCCGCTCACTATTTTTTGTTGTCTGCAAACAAAGGGGATGCTTCCAGCCAATATTGGCTCGGATTTCTGCATCACAAATATGATGAAATCGGAATTGATCTCCAAACGGCAATAAAATGGTACACACTTGCTGAAGAGAACGGAGATGAAAGAGCCTCAAAAAGACTATGTGAACTGAAACAGTATGCAGATACTGAAATGTTTGAAACGAAGCCCTCCCTGCAATCCTGTCTTGTTGCTGCCGAGCAGGGGGATACCGATGCACAATGGCATCTTGCGAATTTGCATTTTCAGGAGGAAGATGATGAAGAAGGACTAAAATGGGCGCATCTATCCGCAAAAGGTGGAAACGCTGACGCGCAATTCTTTCTTTGTTGTCGACATCTGAGCGGAGCGGGAGTTTTGAAGAGTTTGGACTCAGCAATCCATTGGTGCGCCCTTGCAGCTGAACAAGGACACAATGAAGCAAAGAAAAGTCTTGACAAGTTACAATACGCCAAACTCTGTCAAAATGTTAATCCGGCAGCAAACTACTCCCAAGATGACATTGCCCTTTTGGAGCGATTAAGTGAAAAAGGTGAAGTTGGTGCGCGGGTGCTGTTGAATAACGCCCGTCTTACAAGAGCAAGGGCACTTTCTGAAAAGACGAATCTTTCTTCTCTTTCCGAAGCTATTTCTCTCTATTCAGCTCTTCTGCAAAGTGAACCAACTTTCGAAATTATTGTCAACAAGGAGTTACCCATACTTTATTACCGTACCGCAATGTTGTACGAGAACGTGTTGCAGGATGTATCGAAAGCTTTGGATTATTACATAATGGCAGACAAAAAAGGCTACCATAGAGCAAAGTTTAACGTTGCGATGCTGCTTTATGATAGTGATAGTAATATTAAAGATTATTCTAAAGCGATATACAATTTCAAGAAATGCACAGAGTTGGGTATCGAAGAAGGCAAGTCCCACTACTATCTCGGAAACTGTTTTTATTGGGGGCTTGGCGTACCTGTGGACTTTGAAATTGCCAAAAAGCATTATATTAGCGCATACGAATATGGATTTAATTGTGATTATGCTATTGATACAGTGGTGGCAGAGTTGGGTGAGCGCATTGGCGAAAGTTCAATGCAAGAGTACGCTGAATCAATTAAAAAAATGAACCTCTCTGATGAAAAGCTCGCTCTCCGTATTAACAAAGACTTAATTTCTGACTTTGGAAGCACATGGGAGAAGCTCAGCGATAATTCGAGAAGATCTCTTGCCACGGCAATGGAAACCTATGTTCATATTTATTGCAAAGGACCGCACAAATACGGAAACTATGACTTTTCCGGTGTGGTTGGAGGTATGTGTAAGGCCTTAGAAATTGAGCTTGCGCAGTATTTATATTCAGGATACATTAAATATCTCAAAGAAAATAATGTCTCGCCTAATTCATTTGTAGGTAAAAGAACCTTTCTTAAGAGAATTTCTGCGACTGAATATGCATATGATGAAAAAACATCGAATTTCACTCTTGGAGCCATATATTTGACAATAGGAGAAGGAAAAAAATCGGGAGAAAATCTTGACAATTCAATGATTGATTATCTCGACCTCGTTTTTAAGAATGATGCTTTTGAGAGTACAAATAGACGACTTGAAATTGCAAACTATATCCTGTCATTAGCCGATAAAGTACATACTATAGCAGAGCAATACCGAAACGCAGCCGCGCATAGCGAAGTGATAAAGTGTAAACGTGCTGAAATTTGCGGTGATCATATTATCAAAGTTCAAAAGCTTCTTTGCAAGTTTGTTGAAAAATTCAAGCAATAATAGTTTAAGGAGAAAATGTTCGATTTACATAGGGAGAAGTTATGCTCATACCAATAGATACGCTGTCTAATCATAAAATTGAAGTTGATAATTTTACATATTCACTCATCCATGTGGATCCTTCAACGCTTATTAAAAAAGATGTCAAAGATAAAAATGGTATTACGCAAAATAATGAAGCTGGAGTATATATTTTTGTCTTAAATAAAGATTATGACAATTTCAAATTGATTGATTTTAACAGTGAAGTAACAGGAAAGTTTATCAAAGGAGATATAACAATCGGTGTTCCACCGTTTAATAACGAAAAGCTTCAAAAAGACTGTATTTTTTATGTAGGAACTGCAGGTAATATTTTGTCTCGGGTTAAAGAACATTGGAAATCATCAGAAATAAATGGTTGTGTATCTTTGAAATTGGGTTTTGATTGCAGAAGCATAGTAAAAGATTACTTGGACATTTATTTGATATTTGAGAAAGATATATCTTCACCAATAACTCGACAAAATTTAGAAAAATCCATTAGAAACAAATTTGGATCCGCTTTTGGAAAATAACTTTATAAAACAAGAAATGGGTAAGATCAGTTAAATCTAATCGTACCCATTTTTTGCTATATGTGCCTCACAATGTCATCAAATACGCAATCTCATATTGCGGCACATTTTGAACCATATGTTTTGCTACTCGGTTGCGCAAAGTTTCTTTGCTTTCAAATATTGAACTGCCTTTCAAACCATATTTGAGCGCACGCAATTCCAAATCAGATTTCGATTCTACAAGCAATCCGTGAACCACAGCCCGTTCCAAACTTATTTCATCCCCCAGAGTTCTTGTATTACCGTTTTTGCGCATTATCTTAATGCATCTCTCAACCTCAAAGCCATAGAAAGAAATATTCTTTGGTCTTGTTGGCTTTCGATTGTATTGAGGCTCCGATCGATATGGAGGCTTTCCTGTAAATTGACGATTTGAATTATTATTTCTTGCAGCTCCATTAAAGCGATTTTGTGGTCTGTTGGAATTTGTGTTGGTTTTATTTCCGACGAGTCTCGTGTGTTTTATCTTATTTAAGAAAAATTTAGCTTGGTTCAATGTTTTGTATGAGATTTCAACGTCTCTGGCATTACCGTGTGACGATTGATTTCTTAAATTATGGCATCCGCAATATTCGGTATATTGTAGGTGTGTTAATTCTCCGCGCTTTTCAGCAAGCGACGCCCAATCGCGACCATTGACAAAATTTTTCCCTTGTGCAATCGTATTGATCTCGTGCATTATATCCTTGAATTCATCGTTTGCAGACATTTTTTACTCCTTAATTATTCATCGTATGATTTGCCGAAAAGTATTTGCATAAAGTTTCGTCTGCCGTAGAGTACGCGGATGATATGAACCTCGTCACTCTCTACTTTGTAGAAAGCGGTGTAGTTACCACAGACAAGAAAACGATACGGTACTTGAAGGCTAATAATTGAGGAAAGCGGCGCGCCGATTTCGGGGAAAGCTGCGAGCTGACGAATGCGCTTCATAATCTTCTCAATTGTATTGATTGCCGATTGCTCGCTACACAGCTCGTCGGTGATATACGCTTTGATCTCTTTCATATCATCAAGGGCATCGGGCGTAAAATTGATTTTAGCCATTGCTTACCCCCAAAAGTGCTTCGACCTCCGAGATATCGATATATCCTTTTTCTTTAGCAGAAGCTTCACCTTTTGCAAGCTCGCTCATCAGCTTGAGCGTTGCCTGAGTCTTTTCAAATTCTTCCATATCGACGATAGCGTATCTGCCGCGACCGTTCTTGGTGAGGAATACGGGTTCGCCAACGGCGATATCGCGCAGTACCTCGTTATAGTTGCGCAGATCTGATACGGGTTTAATGTTTGGCATAATATAATCCTCCTTGTGTTGAATTTAATCTCTGCTGTATTTATTATACACTAATTCTTCGTAAAATTCAACAGCAAAATCAAAACTTTCATAAAAAATTTATAAATCAGATATTCAGTTTCACACGGCTCACGCCGTTGCTGACCTCCCGCGAGAGGATTGCTACGGGGATTTTGCTGAGCCACTTTTTGCTGAAATTTGTATTGCCGTAATAGCAATCAAAATTGGCAATCGGAAGGACAACCCAAGCGGTGTCTGTCGGTTTATTTGCTTCGCAATAGGCAACAACATCGCATACGACTTCAAACGGAACGCCACAGAGGTCAAGAGCATTGATAGTGTTTTCTTTTTCGGGTGGTAAAATATATTCCTCGGTTCGTAGCGCGCCAAACTCCAAGGCATCGGCAAGTATATCGTCGAAGCGCAATGCCCACGCGGCTTTCGTGTTGAGCGCGAAGATCGGCACTTGCAGCTGCCGCACCTTCTTTTTCCACTCGGTCTTAAAGCCTTTTGAAATCAGAGCGACGGTTGTTTTTGCCTTTTCGCTGACGGCATCGGGGTTCTTTTTTACAAACTTCACGATATTCTGAACGTGGCGGTAATACCATCCCTCTCCCTTGGCATTTACAAGTTCGGGAAAGTTGGAGGACAACGCACTGAAATTGGTAAACGGCTCGTCCTCGTTTTTATCGGGAATACTGCACCAAGCACAGAGAGCCTTCTGTGCATATTCCACGCGCTCGTAGGGATTACCCCCGCGTAAGCTACCGTCTTGATTGTGGAACAAATATCCGCGCGCGATAACCGTCAGTATTCTACCGAAGCCCTCAAAGTCGGTGATGGTCTTGAAAGTGAACCTACCGAGATAGGAGAGGTCATGCTTGCTTGCGGCGGAATAGGTTGGCTTCTTGATATATGCTTGAAATTCTAACCATTCATTCGTCATTTCCATAATCTCCATTTCTTCTTTTTGGGTTCTTCCACCTTGAAGACGTGGCTTCGGTCGAGAGTCAGGTCAAATACGGTAGCTGGTAACACCTCCAACGCGAACTGTCGCTTTTCAAGAGCAACCGCGCATTTTACAACCTCATCGAAATCAAGCGCACCACGCCTGCTCGGTGGATAAATGACGTTAATACAGTTGCGGATAATCTGTGCTTTATAATCATCGGCGTTTTCAATGCCCGAAAGCATTGTTTGCAAATCTGCACTATCGCCCTTTTGTTTGGTTATATTTGTCTTTATCCCTTTGTTGCGGTGCATATCGTCAAGATCGCAAATAATATCTCCTACGATACGATAACCGCCGTGGCTGAAATCACAGAGAACGTCCAAATAGTCGGATAATCCCATCACATCCGTAAGTCCGTAAAGGAAATGCTGTCGTTCTTCCGGTGGAGTAAGATGCCAACGGATATCCTCCAAGCCGTGCCGCGCTTTGCGGACTTTTTGAGGCGACATATTCTCAAATAAAGAGTAAAGCTCATCCACGAAATAGTCGTTTTCTTGTCCGCGAGCGTAAAGAATACGATAAATATCGCCCTTGCGCTTCATTTCCGAAGGGATATGATTCACGTAGCGGATACGCTGTAAGGCTGTTTCGTAATCACGGATAATAGAAGTCACTCGGTCAAGAGTGTTTTTATCAAGCCGTTCCTTCCAATCGGGCTGTTGAGCGAATACGAACAGGCTTTCATCACTTACGGGAGAGGTTTTAACCTTTTCGGTTTTATGCTCCAACATATATGCAAAATAAGGGAGCTTTTCAAGGTTGGAGCTGACGGAGTTCCAATCCACGCTCTCAAAATACTTTTTGAGTCGCGTGCTTTTGGTCGGCTCGTACCACTTGTGCGCTTCGTCACTCTCGGCAATCGTTTTATAGCGCAAGAAGATACTGCGTCGCGCTCTTTTATTTTCGATATACTCTGAAAGGTCGGGCTTGATGCCGCTTTTCGCGGAGTCAATTTCAAGTCCCGTGAGAATCGCAAGTGTTTCTACATCTTGATTATAATGCACCTTATCCTCGCTCGTTGTATTTTCATCGTAGGCGAGAACACCGCGGTTGAGTGCGGCGTTACTGATTTGACCGACGCGGGAGGAAAAGGTGTTCCTTACGGTGACAAATCGGGCATACCAACCGTTCGCATCTGAGATCAGCGGCTCTGCGGTAGGTATTTTCAAAAGCGGTAGCTCGGTGCTACTTCGAATCACACATTGGTTGATAAGTGGATCGGCAATGGTTTTGACCATATCACCGTCGAAGTCAGCACCTCCGAGCCGTTCGGGAATGAGCGAACGGGAGTCCACCATTATTACGTAGCCGAGGTGCGAAAAATATTTCTCACGCAACGCGCCCGGTTTCATTGGCTTTACAAGTGCTTCTTCGTTTCTTGCAATATGTGGGCTACGAAGCACGGTGTAAAATTCACTTTCGGCATAACTCGGAAGCGGAGCGTATATCTCGTTTCCACTTATAAATTCTTCTTGCAGGCGGCGGTATATATCGTCGCCTTTTTCTTTTATCGAATCTTTTACGATAAATGCGATCAAGCGCAAAAGGTCATCGGACAGATAGCGGTTATCTCCCGTGACCAAGAGCTTTCCTACCGCGTACTTGGATAGGATATTCTCGGCGCGGTCTGACAGTTCCTTTGCAAATATTGGCTCGTCGATAAACATTCCGTTCTTTGCAATCAGCTCGGCTCGGTACTGTCTGCGCTCAGTTGCTATCTCTACGTCCTGCAATTCGTCAAGAAAGTATTTGCGGCGTGCGCCGTTGTCGGCAACAAGACGGTAATAGGCAACCTCGGTTGTTTTGGTAATCCAATTAGAACTGTTATACTCGGGAGAGTCATACCAACCGAGAGGCAGGTGCTTCGGACGAAATTCCTCGTCGGTAATAGAGAGGGTGTTCAAAAACTGATAGTTTAACTCGGTCGTATCCTGCGCGCTAAGCTTATCTTTACCCGATACGTAAAGCGCGTGACCGTACTTGGCGCAGCGGTCAAGGTATTCTCCCCACGAGAGGTTGTTGCTTTCCATCCATTTGCGACCTTTGAACATACTGTCGGTCAAGATGATATCCACGTCTGCGGGATCGTGTCGCTCACCCCACATATCCACGATATACGGAACGTCAAGCTCGTTGAACAAGCCTGCAAAATCCACCTTGTGCACAACGCCCTTGATATACGGCATACGGATCTGAAAAGAATTATGCTCGTGCCCGAGTGCTTCGGCAAGGCGCGGTGAAATAAATCCCTCGCCGTCAAATTCGGTAATCGTAATATCCGTTGTTTTCTCCACGCGGTAATACTTGCGCATCGGGTTATCTGTACCGTCGTCCTCTACCGTGATAACGTTCACGTTCTCGATAGTGGATTGAGGATTTTTAATAACGATGATTTTCTTATCCGATAGGATGCTCGTATTGGTATATCTCGTACCGCTTGTGAAAAGCAGCGCGTTATAGGCGTAGAGCTTGCTGAGTTGGCAATCTCCGATATTCATACCGAGCATCATACGCTCTCGAAGCGACTCGTACACGTCGGCACGAACAAAGGCGAGTCGGTTCTCACGACTCATCGAAGCCGAGCGTTCAAAGGCGATATATACGTGATCCTCTTTGCCGAAGTTAATTTTAATACCTTCGGGGCGGAACATATACTCGGCGATCCTCTGATGCTCCAACACTCTGCCCGCGGGTTTGCGATCAAAGATGCCCGAGAAGTCGATATATACGAATACGTCGCTAAGTGCATCAGATAATACCGCGCTGTCGGATTTCTTGCCTAAAACAAGCATCGCTTGATAGAAAATCGGGCAATCGTCCTGCAAGGTTCTTTCCACCAAATACTCCTTTGAAGGATCGGTGGTGTCAAAATAAAAGCTATAACCGTCATCCGCTCGGCGCGCTGAAGTAATAATACTCTGCGCCGATATTTCGGGAATGATATATTTTTTGTTTCTCATACGGTTCTCCTTTGATAGAGAGTGATTTCATTATAGCACAATTTCTTCCAAAATGCAATATGCAATTATTTAATAACTGCCCCCACAAATTCAAAAAGAGTGAGGAAATTAAGTTATCAAATTCAAGAAAAAGGAGGAAAAGCTATGCTGAAAATCACACCAAGGCAAGCGGAGAGAGTCAACCGTCTTGTGTCAGAGTTATGCGCGAACTGTGACCAAGACGGCAACTGTATTCTGTTTGACGACGGAGAGACGCACCGCTGTGTGCAACTCATTTCCGTTTACGGCATCTATTGCAATTATTTCAAAAATGCGGTACTGCCTGCGGACAAAGAACTACACGAAGAAATCCAAAAACAAAATCACAAACAGTAAAAGGAGAAACGAAAGTATGAAGAAAATGAACCAAACCTATCTCATCGGTATCGACCACGGCTATGGTAATATGAAAACGGCAAACTGCTGCTTTCCCACGGGCGTTGTGAAAAGCGATACCGAACCCACCTTTGTATCCGACCTGCTTGTATGGAACGAAAAGTATTATTCCATCGGTGTCGGGCACAAGGAGTTCAAAGCCGACAAATTCAACGACGAGGATTATTACGTCCTCACCCTTGCCGCGATTGCACGGGAGCTTTGGCGAGAGCGCATCACCGAAGCCGACGTTTATATTGCGGCAGGTCTGCCTCTTACTTGGGTAAGTGAGCAGAAAACCGAGTTTAAGAACTATTTGCTCCAAAACAGCGAGGTGATATTTACCTTCCGGGAGGTGGAATACCGCATCAATATCGTTGGGGCTGAGGTTTACCCGCAGGGGTTCGCAGCCATTGTCACCAACCTTCCGAGCTTTACGGGCGTTACGATGCTCTGCGATATTGGTAACGGCACGATGAACCTGCTCCGCATCGTCAACAAGAAGCCCGATGCGCAGCGTATGTTTACCGAGAAATACGGCACTCACCAATGCGCGCTTCTTATTCGTGAGGAAATGATGAAGGTACACCACGCGAGCCTTGACGACGCTATCATCACGGAGATCTTAAAGAAAGGCACGGCAGATATTGACGGCGCGTATCTTGAAACGGTTGTAAAGACCGCAAAGCAATACACGGTGGGCATCTTCTGCCGTCTGCGTGAGCACGAATACGATCCCAAGCTGATGAAGCTCTATGTTGTAGGCGGTGGCGGTTGCCTTATCCGCAATTTTGCCAATTACGACGAGAGCCGAGTAACCGTTAACGACGATATTTGTGCTACTGCAAAGGGTTACGAGCGTATGCTCGAGATGCAATTGCTCCTTGGCGGGGGTCGCGTATGACAAAACGGTTCAGCCTGCGCTTCAATTTAGATAATGAAGCAGACCGCAAGGCTTGGGAGCACCTGCAATCCACGCCCGACTCAAAGAACAAGGCAATTATCTCTGCGATAAACGCTTACTTTGAAACCGATGGGCGGATGGAAACAATTATAAGGGAAACCATCAGAGCGTGTCTAAAGGATATCTCCGTCGTACAAGCGGTGACGGAAGAACCTACCGAGGAAATATCCGAGGATGAGAATACTCTTATGGACTCTCTCGAGATGTTTATGTGAGTGGCATTATTGTGATGCCGCTTTTTGTTATCTCAAAACGAGAGGCGGCATCACTTTGGCATTATGGATATTGTAGGAGAAAATTATGATATGAAACGAATACGAAAGAGCGAAGAACGACAACTCATATCTGCGAAAAGCAAAAGATACGAGTGTCTTACACCGTAACAAGCAGGACGTTTGTGTGCCAAACGTCACCCCCCACAAGAGTTTTGTGGCAGAGATTTTAGGGGATGCCCCTAATACCCCGAATGAAAGGATGGTTTTATGAAAAAAGAAGATATAAGAATCGTTGCCCGCGTAACGAAAAAGGAAAAGGAGCGTATCAACTCCATAGCCGAGAAATGTGGGCTAAGCACAACCGAATATATCCGTCAAAGAGCGTTGGGATTTGAACCGAGATCGGTTCCGGCCGGCGCTCTTTTTGCTTTCTGCGAGAAATTGGATGCGCTCGTCGAGCCACCGTTCTCCACAGAGGTCAACGCGGCGGCGCTTGCTTTGCTGAAGGATATATCAGGCACTCTCATCGCGCCGAGAAAGGAGAATATGCGCAAATGGCAACCACAGGATTCTGGCCCGTCAAAGGACGGTTGAAAGAGGTTATCGACTATGCGAACAATCCCGACAAGACCACCGCCAAGGAATATCTTGACGAGGACTTATACGCGGCAATTCGCTATGTGGAGAACGATAACAAGACCGATCATACGGCATTCGTCACGGGTATTAACTGCTCCAAGCATAACGCTTATCACGAAATGGTTGCCGTAAAACGCCGCTTCGGTGAGCGTGGGAAGAATATCGCCTATCACGGATACCAAAGCTTTGCCGAGGGCGAGATTACTCCCGAGGAAGCGCATCAAATTGGCGTTGAAACCGCGCGGAAGATGTGGGGCGCGAAATATCAAGTGGTCGTCACCACCCATCTCAATACCGATAATATCCACAACCATTTTGTAATCAATAGCGTTTCCTTTACCGACGGGAAGAAATTCCGCAACAGTATCGGCGACCGCTTGGAGCTGCGAAAAATCTCCGATGCTATCTGCGCCGAGAGAAGCAAATCGGTCGTTCAAAGTCATAAGTTTTACAGCAATAAGAAGTCATATTGGGTTCAAAAGGCGGGACACGTTACTCACCGAGAAATGCTACGGCGCGACGTAGAAGAAGCTTTATCACAGTGCATAAACCATATTGAGTTTATGGCATTTCTCAAAGCACTTGGATATACCTTCACACGAGATTTCAATTACGAGCATCCCTCTGTTATTTCGTCGGGGTGGTCACGCGCCGTTCGCCTCAGCAGCTTGAATGACAAATATACGAAGGAAAATTTCTACAAGCGTTTTCGTTGGAATCACGATCATATGGAGCAGATTAAGTATCGCCCACCGAAAATGAAGCGTAAGCCTATGCTTGATTTTGAACGTCAAATGCAAGAAGCAGCACAGATGGACGGACTTCAACTCTTGTTTGCCATTATCGTTGAGATGTTTAAGATCTGTACGGGCAATAACGTACAAGAAGCGGATAGCCGTCCCGTATCTCCGATGATACGCACCGAGGCATCGAAAGCCGACAAATATATGGAAGAATATTGGCTCTTGCGCGACCACTATATCGAGTCGCCGCAGGAGCTTTTGTCATTTCAGCAGAACACGGCGGCTCGTATTGCCGAATTGGAACAAAAACGCTATGAATTACGCTTAAAGCTTCGCCGCGTGAAAACGCCCGAGGAAGAAGCGTCACTCAAAGAACAATGTAAGGAACTTACAAAGAAAATGACGCCCCTACGCAAACAATTAAAGATTTCTCTGCGCATCGAACAGCACACCCCGCGTATCAAAGAATTGCTTGATGCCGAGCGAGAAATTGAACTAAAGAATAACGGACTTATCCAAAAGAAAGATAAAACAAGAACGAGGTAAAATGATATGAAAAACACGAAAAATATATTGATTGAGAAATTACACGCATTTGAAAACCACCCTTACAAGGTGCAGGATAACGAGGAAATGGAGCGACTTGCCGAAAGCATTCGTGAGCACGGCGTTCTATCTCCCATTATCGTTCGCCCCAAGGAGAACACCGAAGATGAATACGAGATCATATCCGGTCACAGACGGGTTATGGCGAGCAGAAAGGCAGGGATTGCAGAAGCCCCTGCCTTAATCGTTTCTCTCGACCGTGACGCGGCGGCAATCGTTTTGGTGGATAGTAATCTCCATCGCGAGCATATTCTGCCGAGCGAGAAAGCGTTTGCTTATAAGATGAAGCTTGAAGCGATGAAACACCAAGGATGGCGCTCTGACCTAACTTCGACACAAGTTGTGTCGAAGTCCCGCACAGATGAAGCAGTAGGCGCTGATAACGGAGATAGCCGTGAGCAAGTCCGCCGCTATATCCGTCTTACCAACCTTATCCCCGAAATCCTTGAATATGTGGACGAGGGGCGCATTTCCTTTACTCCTGCCGTCGAGCTTTCCTATCTGAATGAGCAAGAGCAATACGACCTCTTGGAGCAGATGGAGATCAACGATTGCACTCCGTCGCTCTCGCAGGCTTGCCGTTTCAAGAAGATCAGCTATGAGCAAGGCTTGACGCCCGAGGTCATTGCCGAGATTATGAGCGAGGAAAAGGCAAATCAGAAGGAGATGTTCAAGGTGCCGATGGAGCGTATAAGGAAGTATATCCCCAAAGGCAACGCCAAACAGACCGAGGACTTTGTGCTCAAAGCCTGTGAGCACTACTACAAAGTCCTTCAGCGTAAAAAAGAGCGGAGCTTATAAGGAGGACTGCCTATGACCAAACGCCCAAAGATCAACGTTGCACTCCCCGAAGAACTGCTCAATTCCTTTGCCAAAGCCTTAGCGCCCGAGATACGCGCGTTTTACGACAGCGACGAGGGCAAAGCCTACTTTGAAAAGTGGCTCGCCAAGCACCCCGAATACCAGAAAAAGCCACCCGATGCTCGCGCGTCGGGTGTTCCCGTATCGGTACAATCGACTTATCAAGAGAAATAATTATAATTATATTAGGACGAATAGGAGGTATTACAATGAACGTAGTAATATACGCTCGATTTTCAAGCCATAGTCAGACCGAGCAATCCATCGAAGGACAGTTAAAGGTCTGTTACGAATATGCCGAATCTCACAATTACACCATTGTGGGTGAATATATCGACCGCGCACAAAGCGGTAAGTTTGATAACCGCGCCGATTTCCAAAGAATGATTGCAGATAGCGACAAGCATACCTTTGAGGGTGTGCTTGTCTATCAGCTTGACCGCTTTGCCCGTAACCGTTACGATAGCGCGATCTACAAAGCCAAGCTAAAGAAGAACGGTGTTAGGGTTATGTCCGCCAAAGAGAATATCTCGGACGATGCTTCGGGTATTCTCATCGAGGGTGTTCTTGAAAGTATGGCGGAATACTATTCCGTAGAGCTTGCACAGAAGATAAACCGAGGTATGGCAATCAACGCCGAGAAATGTCTATCCAACGGCAGCAATCCCGGACTTGGATATAAGGTAAACAAAGACCGCACCTTTTCGGTTGACGAGGAAGAAGCGGCAATCGTCCGCGAGATCTACGAGCGATATGCGAGTGGCGAAACCAAGGCAGAGATCGTTAAGGACTTGCAACGAAGAAAGGTTAAGACTTCAATCGGTAACGAGTTTACCTACAACAGCCTCAGCCATCTTCTTAAGAACAAACGCTATATCGGCATATATTTATACAAAGGAGTTGAAACGCCCGGTGGAATGCCGCGTATTATGGACGACGACTTATTCTATCGGGTACAAGCGCTTATGAACAAGAACAAATCCGCACCCGCGCGGACTCGCGGCGAAAACGAATACCTTTTGACAACCAAGCTTTTCTGCGGTCATTGCAAGGAAATGATGGTCGGCTACGGCGGCACGGGCAAATCGGGCAGACAGTACCATTATTACAAATGCAAGAACTCTCGCAAAAACAAATGCGATAAGAAGGTTGTCGGCAAAGAATATATCGAAAACCGCGTAATAGAAGTGTGCCTGCAAATGCTCACCGACGATAAGATACGCTATATTGCCAAGCGTGTTGCGGAGGAATGCAATAAGAGTCCCGACAACCTTTCGATAAAGGAAATTAAGAAAGCCATCAAAGAGGTCGATACCGCTATTGAGAACCTTTGGAAAGGTATTGAGCAAGGACAAGCGGTGGATATGCTGACCGAGCGTTTGAACCGTCGCCAAGCCGAGAAAGCGGAATTGGAAGCGCAGCTCTCCATTGAGAATAACAAGAAGATCTGTCTGACCGAAGCGCAGATATACGCCTTCCTTGATTTTATCTGTGAAATGCCGATGGACGACGTCAATAAGCGCAGAGCACTTATCAATATCTTCGTACACTCGGTCTATCTCTACGATGACCATTTCACTATAATCATCAACGCAAGCAAGAAGCCTTTGAGCATCGACAATATCCCGCTTGACGATATTGAAGAAGCATTTGAAGGCGAAACCGAAGGAAAGGAGGGGTGTTCGTCTATGACGACACCTGCTCCACCAAAACAAAAAAGGGGCTACCGCAAGGGTGCCCCTTTTTGTTTTGTCGATGACGCGGAATCGAACCCGCTCGCGCTATGTAGTCTGCGAAAAGCTTCGATTGTTGCTTTGCGATCGCACCTTGTTCGCACAAAGTTCGCGCGCGAATCGGGTGCACATACCCCACTCGAAGTTCGAAGAGCTCGCTCTTCAGGCGCAGAGTGCGGGTATATTCGCCTTAGGCGAAATTCCCGTCCATTGTTCGCATTAAAGCTTTATCCGAGAATCGTTCGGGACGCCCTTGCGGTGTCCCTTTTGTTGTTGATGATGGCTCGAAATTGAACTCGCTCGCGCTACGCAATTTGCGGGATTTCCGTCCTTTTCTTGATTGCACCGAATTTGCTTTAAATAAACCCTGAGTGTTTTTCGTAAAGAACCGTATTCTGCCCTCTATTATGCACGCGTTTTGCGCGAAAACAGTAAATATTTGCATCTTCTTTATTTTATATAATAAAATACTTGATTTTTCTAAAAAAAGGTGATACAATGTATAACGAATACTAGTATTATGCCGTTTTTTGCTTTTTTATGGAAGAAAAAAGGAAAATAAGATCGGTTTTA
>JBGVEW010000063.1:0-5257 GCA_045120465.1 Eubacteriales bacterium | reverse complement strand
CTCACCCCCGTGGTTTTTGTTTTGGCGGTTGAACACCGCCATTTTTGCCTCATAAGAGGCAAAAAACAACAAATTCCCCGGCGCAAAAAAGCCTACCGTCGCCTTTTTCGCGCGGGGGCTGAGTCAATGACTCAGCCCCTTTCGGGTTACGCTTTTGATTTGACGTTGATGGTCATTTTGCAGTGCTCTGCCTGCGCACCGTGGATCTCGATGAGATAATCCAATCGGATGCGCCCCTCCGTCAACAGCGCGTTTTCAACCGCGATCGTGCGAACACAGACCTCAAAATCCGAATACGGGGTATTATAGAGGCAAAAATGACGCTTGCCCGATTCAAAGGTCAACGCTGTGCGCACCGCTCCCGTACGCATCATCGAAATGAGCTCGGGCGTTTCGCGGTCAAAGCCGATTGCGGTAACGGAACCCTCCATGCCCGTCAGCTCGCTCTCCTCATACACCAACTCTACACGCTTTTCGTTGGTAACGAGACGCCCCTCCATAAACATTTCGGTGGGCTCGGGCATCTCCCCCATCAACGCGGCAAAATCAATACCGCCCGATTCCTCTTCACCATCCTCGGTCTCCTCGTCGCGCGCGTCGTCAAACAGACTGCCGCCAAGCTCCAGACGCGAGGTCAACATGTGGATCATTACGTCTCTTTTGGTCATACGTATTTCCTCTCAATCCTTCTTTTCGTTTCGTCTTCGCAACAGCTCCCAAACCTTCAGAACGGCAAGCTGTGTTTTTCCGTCGGGCAACTCTCCGCGCAATGCCGCATCCACCATATCCGAGAGCGGAATGCGCACAACGTCGAGAAATTCGTCATCATCAAGATCCCGCTCGCCAAAGGTCAGCCCCTCGGCAAGATAAAGATCGATCTTTTCGTCCATGAGTGCGGGAGAGCCCAGATAAAGCCCCAGATGCGTCAGCTTTTCACAGCGTGCGCCCGTTTCCTCACGTAATTCACGCAAAGCCGCCGTGACGCGATCCTCGCCCGCGTAGTCCAATTTCCCCGCCGGGATCTCGGTCAGAATCTCTCCTACGGCATATCGGTATTGCCGCACGAAGATCCCCTCTCCCCTCTCGGTTAAGGGAAGCACCGCAACGGCTCCTAAGTGCTTGATATATTCGCGTATGCCGCGTGCTCCGTTGGGAAGATTGATCTCGTCCACGTACAGATGAACGACCCGTCCGTCAAAAATCAGCTCCGACGACGCACAGGTTTCGATCAAACGCTCTTTTTCGTTCATTGCCCGATCTCCTTTTTCGTATTCCTTTCTATTATACTCTATTTTCGGGGATTTGTAAAGAAGGACTTGCAAAAAAGAAAAAATTCTGTTATACTGTTTGCAGAATATCGAAAGTGAGGTTGCAAGATGAGTTGTAAGGAAGAACACGTGCGCACCGCAATGCTGTTAGGGCTTGACGGTTTGGAGAGACTGCAAAACGCTCGTGTTGCCGTATTTGGCGTGGGCGGTGTCGGCGGATATCTTTGCGAAGCATTGGCACGCGCGGGAGTTGGATCGATCGATCTGTTTGACAACGACGTCGTTTCGCTTTCCAACGTCAACCGCCAGATCATCGCCTTGCACTCCACCGTGGGACGCCCCAAGGTAGAGGTGATGAAGGAGCGCATCCACGATATTGCTCCCGAATGTACGGTGCGGACGCATCAGGTGTTTTATCTGCCCGAAAACGCAGACGAATTCCCCCTGGAAGCGTACGACTACGTAGCGGACGCGATTGATACCGTTTCGGCAAAGATCGAGCTTGCCGTGCGCGCGACGCGTGCGCAGATCCCGCTCATCTCCTCAATGGGAACCGGAAACAAACGGGATGCTTCCCGCTTTTGCGTAACCGATCTTTCCAAAACAGAGGGATGCCCCTTGGCACGCGTGATGCGCCGCGAATTGAAGGCGCGCGGGATCACGCATCTGAAGGTGGTCTATTCCACCGAGCCCGTAGCGCCACACGTTTACACACCCGAAGCCGAAGTTGGAAAAAAGCCCATCCCCGCCTCCCTCTCCTTCGTTCCTCCCGTAGCGGGACTTTTGATGGCAGGGGAGATTATCAAGTCGCTGGCGAGCGAACCGATCTGAAAAGAACCACAAAAGGGTGATTGCCCAATGCGTTTTTTGCATTTGACAGTCACCCTTGTTTTTATGAATTCGATTGCAGCAGCTCTTCGAGATAAACCTTCATTTCGGCAATGTCGATCAGCTGCTGCTCCCCGCTGATCTCTCGCTCAATGATCAAGGTCTTATCATATCCCAAAGAACGAAGCCGCGCAAGCAACGCCGGAAAATCAACCTTTCCCTGCCCGAACTTGACCTCTCCACCGGTATGAAAACCGTTTTTGGGATAGACCGCATCCTTTGCGTGTACGTCACGGACGTACTCACCAATGGTATCCAGCGCATCAACGGGATTCGCTTTTCCGTAGGAGATCAGGTTGGCGGGATCCAGATTGATTCCCAGATTATCCAAGCCGATATCGTCGATGGTGCGCTTTAGGGTAGCGGGGGTCTCCTGACCCGTTTCAAACAAGAAGTACTGTCCGTTCTTCTTTGCATGCTCCGCAACCTCACGCAGAGCGCAAACCACCTCGCGGTAGGTAGGATTGTTGGGATCCTCCGGAATAAAGCCCGCGTGCGTGGCAATTTGATCGACCCCAAGCTTTTTGGCAAAATCCGACCCCTTCATAATATCCTGCATACGGATCCACCGCGTTGCCGTAGGAACGAGCCCCAACGTTAAGGGACCGTTATAAAGATCCCATACGCCTTTTCCGCTCCATCCCGTCCAAAAGGTGGATACGGTGATCCCATATTTCTCACAAGCGGTACGAATCCGCTCTGCGTTTTCATCGGTATAGCAATCGGAATTCCAACAAGAGATCTGACAATGGGAAAATCCCATATCGTGCAAACGGCAAATCTTTTCGGAAATATCGCTCTCCGCATTCAAATTCAAAATGACACCCAGCTTCATATTCTCTCCTCCTTACGCCTTCCAAGTCAATTTTGCGCCGCCCTGTGCAGCACTTTCGCGCAAAGCTTCAATCAAGCGCACCGTGGTAGCGGCACTGCTTGAGGGATTGGTCAGATTTTCACGCCCCTCAAGGATCGTCCAAGCAAAAAATTCAATCTCCCTCGTGATAGACGCTTCCTCCGACATTTCGGGAATTTCGTTGGTTCCGTTCTCGTAATAAACGATCACGTTTTCGGTGGGAAGGCGCATCACGGTTGCACGTTCAAAGACCGTGCGAAAATCACCGACAAACGGAGTGCCTCTCGTTTCGCCCCACGAACCATTGATCACAACGGTCAAATCCGGGTAAAAGAGACGGGTGTTTTGCGTTTCCCAACGAACGGTACCGTCGGTAGCAACGGTGCTGACGGCCTGCGGCTCTCCAAGCAGAAAGCGCGCCATATCTACGTCGTGAATGTGCATATCCAAAATGCAACCGCCGCTCCTTTCGGTGTTCATAAACCAGTTTTCATAGCCCCAGATCGGAGCTGCGCTGAGGCGGTTCATGGTGAGATTTTTCAATTTTCCAAATCTGCCGTCTTCGATACACGCCTTTAAATATTGATATGCAGGCCCAAAGCGAAGACATTGACCGATCATCAAGCGTTTGCCCGATTCACGCTCCGCCTCCAGCATTTCGGCACACTCCGAAGAGGAAAGCGCCATCGGCTTTTCGCAAAGCACGTGCTTCCCCGCGTGTAAAAGTCTGACGGCAAATTCCTTGTGCAGATACGTGGGCAAGCAAATATCCGCCACGTCAAATTCTTCCGTTGCGATCAGCTCTTCGAGATCGGTATAGGTGTGCATCGATTCGGGCAAACGAATCTCCTCGTTGCTCGTGTTGATTTTGATTTGTCTGGTTAACTGCTCGGGATTCTTATCCAATACGGCAACCAGCTCGACGGGAGCATCTTTTTCCGCCAAGGAAAGATACCCTGCATAGTGCGAACGCGCAATACCGCCAAAGCCGATCATTGCCACCTTTAACTTTTTCATATCATAAAGATCCTTTCTTGCAAGCGTTACCGCCTTTTTCGGCTTTTTTATTGACAGGCGGTTGTCTTTAGTATATAATAAATGCAAAACGAATTGCAATGAATTTTTTTGCGCTTTATTAGCACAATTTTCATTTTTTGAACAAGGAGAAACCCATGAACGACATTCAACTGTACGAGCAGGTCTCCAAAACGCAGTTTCCGATGCATATCTTGCGTTTTGACGATTCCGATTATCGCGTCCGTCCTCATTGGCACGAGCATACCGAAATTCACGTGATCCTACGCGGCGGCGCGACTCTGCTTTGTGACAGCGAGCCGATCCCCCTGACGGCGGGAGATTGCGTAACGATCAGCGGAAACGAGCTTCATCAAGGGGGCGGTGGGCGTTGCTCTTTTCTCTGTCTGCTCGTCCCCCCCTCCCTGCTTGGAAACCGCTATACCGTCTTTCAACGCGTCATTCAAGACGAGCATATCACAAAGCTTGCATCTCAAATTGCGGAAGCCGCGGCATCCGACGACAACGCCTCCGCTCTGCAAATGCATGGCTTAGCGTGCCTGCTGCTCTCGCATTTGCTCCGCCACCACACCCTCTCGGTTTTGGAGGAATCCCTCTCCTCCAAACGCATCAAGGATCTGGAGCGGATCAATCACGCCCTTTTGCTGATGGATCAACGCTATCAAACGCAGCTCTCCACCGCTTTTTTAGCTTCCTCGGTGTATTTAAGCGAGGGATACTTTTGCACCTTATTTAAGGAGATCGTTGGAAAAAGCGCGATGGATTACCTGAATCAATTACGCGTTGAACGCGCGGAGGAGCTATTGAAAAGCAGTGATATGAGCATCTCCGAAATTGCGTATTGCTGCGGATTTTCGGATCCTAACTATTTTTCGCGCACTTATAAGCGTATTCTCAAAAAGACCCCCTCGCAAACCAGATTGGAAAAAGAATAAAGACACGGCGACAAGTCGTTGACGGCGAGCCCAAAAGCAGAATCAAACCGCTCAAGCTCCGAAAATAACCGAAGTGTCAAACCACCACCCAAAACAACTATGGGGAGTCCCATGCGTTTTTGCATCGGACTCCCCTGTTTTTGTGAAACGAAAACCACCAGCAGTGCTGGTGGTTCCAAAAAGCTTTAGCTTTGCACAGTTTCCGCCGCAGCGGTAGGCTCCCCTGTGTAAGGGGAGCTGTCAGCGAAGCTGACTGAGGGGTTGTACTTGTGCGAAAT
>JBGVEW010000062.1:0-1580 GCA_045120465.1 Eubacteriales bacterium | reverse complement strand
ACAGCAAGAACGAGCGTGTCAAACTCTACGGTTTTTCCGCTTTTCATTTGAGCAAAATTCTTATCAAAGCGGACAGCGGTATCCCCAAGCAAAAAACGAATACCGTTTGCCTCTAAATGCCTTTGCACAATAGTGGCGCAGTCGGTGTCAAGAATGCTGGAAAGCACTCTTGTAGCAATGTCACAGACCGTGATAGATCCGACACGTCCCGAGATTCCCTCGGCACATTTGAGTCCAATCAGACCCGCGCCAACGATCAACACTTTGCTATCCTTAGTGAGTACCTTTTCAAGCGAGAGGGCATCGTTCAAGGTCATAAAGGGAAATTTATTTTGTACTGTTTCGAGTCCCTTGATCGGTGGAATAAAAGGAGCAGAACCGGTAGCCACGCAGACAGAGGTATAGGGAAGCACTGTTCTATCATCAAGTAGAATGTTCTTTTCGTCCTTGTCAATTTTCACAGCTTTTTTTCCGTAGAGTACACGGCATCCGTTTGAGCTGTAAAAGTTGGGCTTTCTGTAATTCATTTTATCAAGGGTCGTCTTTCCTTCAAGATAGTAGGAAATAAGAGGGCGACCGTAACCGGGGTAGGGTTCTTCGGAAACAACCGTAATGGGTGAGGTTTTGTCGATGCTTCGAACACCTTCAATACAACCCACAGCGGCAACCCCGTTACCGATGATTATGTATTCAGCCATTTTCATCGCCCCTTTCCTCATAGACGATAGCATTGTTCGGGCAGCCTTTTACACAAGCGGGAGCACCGCAGGAATTTTGTAAGCAAAGCTCGCATTTCTGCATAACGCCGTTTTCGTTTGTTGCAAGTGCGCCGTAAGGGCATACCAATATGCAGGTATAGCAGCCTACGCATTTGCTTTGGTCAATGTGAATTAAACCGTCCTCGCGTGTGATTGCACCTGCGATACAGCTTTTGACACACATAGGATCCTCGCAATGACGGCAGGAAACCGCATATGATATTTTTTCGTTGCCTTCTATGTGGATCCTCGGATAGATCGGTTTGCCTTTGAGTGCCGTTGCCATATCGGTCATACCGGAATTGGCAAAAGCACAGTTATATTCACATAAGTGGCATCCAAGACACCACTTTTCATTTACATAGACTCTTTTCATGATGTTTACCTCATTCTCCAGCGTGGGATATACCGAGTATCTGCAACTCCTTGTCGGTAAGTCCGACACCTCTGAGCATCAGTCGGTTGCCACGGAGCGCTTCGATAGAGTTGATTCCCATACCGCCCATCAGCTCCTTGATTTCGTGTTGCCAAGCGTGCATCAGGTTGACGAGTCTTTGATAACCGAGATCGGGATTGAGGCGCTTGACAAGCTCGGGACGTTGTGTTGCAATACCCCAGTTACACTTGCCGGTCTGGCAAGTACGGCAGAGATGACAGCCGAGGGCGAGCAGAGCCGCAGTAGCAATATAGCAGGCATCCGCACCAAGTGCAATTGCCTTTACCACGTCTGCGGCAGAACGGATACTACCACCTACCACAAGGGATACGTTATTTCTGATGCCTTCATCGCGCAAACGCTGATCAACCGAAGCAAGAGCAAGC
>JBGVEW010000061.1:0-6965 GCA_045120465.1 Eubacteriales bacterium | reverse complement strand
GCAGCAACTCCTTCTAAGGAAGTTCTCGTTGCTAAGATGATGGGTAGCCTTATGTCTTCTCTCTACGGCTTTGCTTATGTACTTCAGGCAAAGATCGACAAGGAAAACGAAGGTGGCGAAGCAGCTACCGAAGAAGCCGCAGCAGAGGCTTAATGTCTGCTTAATTAAAATTTGTAATAATATTGGAGGAATTTAAAATGAACGAAAAGTCAGCACAGATCCTTGAGCTTGTTAAGGGTCTTACCATTCTTGAACTCGCAGATCTCGTAAAGGCTCTTGAGGAGGAATTCGGCGTATCCGCAGCTCCCGTTGCAGCAGCAGCTCCCGTAGCAGGTGCAGCAGCTCCCGCAGCAGAGGAGAAGACCGAGTTCGACGTAGTTCTTGCAAGCTTCGGCGCTAAGAAGCTCGACGTTATCAAGGTTGTCCGTGAGCTGACCGGTCTGGGTCTGAAGGACGCTAAGGATCTCGTAGAGGGCGCTCCTAAGACTGTTAAGGAAGGCGTTTCCAAGGACGAGGCTGAGAAGATCAAGGCTGCTCTCACCGAAGCAGGCGCAACTGTTGAGATTAAGTAATTTAATTTCAGCGTAACACTTGTCAAAAGATAACCGAAAACGCTCGTTGTGCCAAGCACAGCGAGCGTTTTTCGTGTTGCCTTCCCCGCCGCATAAAAACGGAAGAAGATTCTAAAAGATAAAAAAAGTTTGACTTTTTTTTAAAAAGGGCTTGCAATCTGCAAGAAACTATGGTATAATAGCAAATGTTGCAGGTAACTGCGCACAGGGGTATAGCTCAGCTGGTAGAGTACCGGTCTCCAAAACCGTGGGTCGCGGGTTCGAATCCTCCTGCCCCTGCCAAGAAAAAAGCCAAGTCGTAAGACTTGGCTTTTTTCAACTAAATCCGCCGTTGGCGGGATAAATCCACCTGCGGTGGATGAAATCACTTCGTGATGAAATCCCGCTTCGCGGGGTTATGGGAGGCGGATTTAATTTCATCTGAAGCCGTAGGCTGAAGATTTCATCCGAGCCCGGCTCGGATTTCATCGTGCGCAGCACGATTTCATTGACTAATTTGAAATTTTATGCTATAATAAGCGAAAGAGGTGATAACTATGGCAGAAAACAAACTTGCAGATATGTCAACCGAATTTGCAGTTAAAATTTTGAATTTGACAGACGGCATTAAAGGTCATTATTCTTTATCCAATCAGCTTGAACGAAGCGGTACAAGTATCGGCGCAAATATCAGAGAGGCAAAATATGCTCATAGCAAAGCGGATTTCGTTGCTAAGTTGCAAATTTCTCTCAAAGAGTGTTACGAAACAGAATATTGGATTGAGATTGCACAAAAAGCAAATATCATTTCGGAAGAGATTGCAAAAAATGTTCTGCACGATTGCGGTTCTATCCGCCGAATGTTGATTGCCTCGATCAACACCGCCAAGGAGAAAAATAATGGGTAAGATTTATGCGCGTTTTAAAGAATTAAAAAAGGAATGTCCAAGAAATTGGTTTATGGATAAAATAGGGCTTGTAAAATTTGAAGATGATAACAAAAAATACGAGATATATTTTACTCGCAAACGCGCAAACAGATATTCTATTATTCACTGTAAAAACAATACGATTGAATGGGAGCAGTTTCCCGTTTTGCCTCGTATAGTGGGCAGAAGGTATGGAATACGAGAGCCGATTATAAGTATTGCTCCAACAAAAGAATGCGTTAGAATCATCGTTATTCTTGGTAAGCCAAACAGCATAACCGGTCTTGATGAAGGCAATTTTCGTTCGATTCATAAGTATGATGAGAATTATATAAACGTAATGTCGGAATCGCGGTTCAAAGAACTATAACGCACAGGGGTTCAAGTCCATACGCCCCCCCAAAAAATATCTTTTTTGTCCGCCTTTCACAACAGAAAAGCCGTCCGCAAATGAGATGTACTCTTAAGGACAGTTTTTGAAACTTTTCCTTAAAAATTCGTGTCAGCAATATAAAAAGGAACCGTTTCGGTGTAATGCGGTTCCTTTTCGTTTTGTATAAGTATTAATAGTATTTTGGTCTTAAGATCATCCAAATGATCCAAAGTCCACCTGTAATGCATATCATAAAGATATCAAAAAGCAATGAATATCTGCGCCTAACTCTACCACCCGCAGCTGCAGCGGCTGCGGCAGAAGATGATGCCGAATTGTTGTTGTTAATAATTATTGGTTGATCTTTTGCCTGTTTATCGTCCTTATAATTTTGCGTTGGACAGCCACAATGTACACAAATTACCGCTTCATTGTCAATTTCTTTTCCGCATTTTGAGCAAAACATAGTTATCCCTCCAAAATAAAAAGTGCGCCAACCGAAGTTAGCGCACCGAAAAACGCTAACTCCAATTGTCGCCAAACAATCTCTTCATAGCATAGGTTCTCTATACAATCAAGCAGGAGCAGCGTTTTTACCAAAACGAGTTTGCTTAATTGTATAGCGAAAAAAGTTATAGTTATCCCATAACGAGAAAAAGACCTATAACTATGAATATTAAGATTGTTTGGCATAATTATTATATCACAATTTTTGCGGTTTGTAAATAGATTTGATAAATTTATCCAATTATCTTCCGATAGGTAAAAAAAGAGCCTCCATTGTGTAAAGGGAGGTGGCTCGCGCAAGCGAGACGGAGGGATTGTAAAAAGCAACAATTTCGTGGTAACAATCCCTCAGCCGACTTCGGCGTCAGCTCCCTTTACACAAGGGAGCCTTTTTATGTTCACCTATAACTTGTCAATTTTCCTGACAAGCACTGCATTTGTCTTCACAAATGCAAATACGGCATATCTCTTTCGAGACATGCCGTATTTTTACAAAACTGTCCTTTAGGGTACGACCCTAAAGCGGGCGGCTTTTCTGTTGGCATAGGTTGGAGAGATGAGAAACCGTGTGTGAGCAAAGCGAACCGCGAGAAGAACGCCAAGGCGTTCTTCTTACGAGCGCCAAGGCGCGAAGTTGGTTTATGAATCCTCCTGCCCCTGCCAAGAAAAAAGCCAAGTCGTAAGACTTGGCTTTTTTCAGTGAAATTTGCCCTTCAGGCAAGTGAAATAGCTTTGCTGTGAAATATTTGCTCCGCAAATGTGAACTATTCGCTGGCGCGAATGTGGGCAAATTTCATTTCACATCGACCGGAGCCGTAGGCGGCGGGAGATATTTCACAATTTCCGCAAGGAAATGATTTCACATTCGGCGCAAGGCGAATATTTCACTTGAAAAACGTATGGGTGTATGATATAATGATCCTGAAAACGACCGATCGGAAAGGAATTGCCATGAAGCTCTACGCCCCCACATACTACAAAACCTTTCAATGTATCGCAGATCGGTGCGAGCACAGCTGCTGCATCGGTTGGGAGATCGACATTGACGAGCATACACTCAAACGGTACAAACGGCTGAAAGACGGCTACGGTGCTGTCATTGCAGGCAGTATTGCAATGGATGACACTCCGCATTTTCGCCTCGGCTCGCATGACCGATGCCCCCATCTGGACGAGCGCGGACTTTGCCGGATCATTCTCAACGTGGGCGAGGACTATCTTTGCGATATCTGCCGCGAGCATCCTCGATTCTATAATTTTACAAGCGTTGCAGAGGTGGGGCTCGGCTTATCCTGCCCCGAGGCTGCAAGGATCGTTCTCTCCTCCCCCGACTACGCAACATTGGAAGAGGTCGGAACCGTGACGGCAGAGGCAGACGGCATTGATTTTGACGGACGTGCAGAGCGAAACGCGATCTATCAAATTCTGCAAGATCCGTCGCTTGATTACAAAGCAAAGCTTACCTCCGTTTACCGCAAGTATGCAATAGACGCGGGCGAGGACAACCGATGGTTGGAGATTCTGGATTCCTTGGAATACCTTGATACCGATCACAAAACCTTGTTTATGAATTACTCATCAACCCTCCGTCCAAACGGAACGGACGAATATACAGAACGTTTTTTGGCATATTTGATCTACCGTCATTGTGCCGAGGCGTTGGATGCCGAGGACTTTTGCATCCGTTTGGCGTTTTGCCTGTTTTGCGAGCGTCTGCTGGCATCTCTTATCGCTTACAGAAAGGCAGAATCCTTGCATGAAATTGCCGCTTTGGCAAGCATTATCTCGGAGGAAATCGAATATTCTGATGACAATACCGTTGCCCTGATGGATGCCCCACTCTATTGACAAGCCCTATATTTTGTGATAGAATAAGAATACATTTTAAAAACGATATCATTTTGGAGATACGGTATGGAAAATCACGATTTAAATCTCCCCCTTTGGGGACCTTACAACAAGGATTATCTGGGGGCATCGCACGTTGCCGATGCCGAGAGAGGCTTACGCTTTGACCTCAACCTGTTTCCCGGCTACTACAGACGAAGCGTTATGTGCCCACGCGACATCGCGGATTGCGGTGCGAAGATCATGGCGGCTTCCGCCGATCTCTCGCACTTTGTCTATCGCTATGAGTTGGACTGGAAGGATCGCGTCTATCTGGAAGCAGATTTCCGCTCCACGGGCGATACCTTAACGGTAAAATGCCGTTTTGTCAACAATACCGACCTGCCCGAAAGCCTGACGCTCAACGCTGTCACCGGTATGCGCGCCTCCTCGGTCTATCATAACGAAATCGAAGATTACGCCGTAACAACAGCAGAGGGGGGCACGTGGATCGATGCGGTTGACTATAGCCGCCTCGACGGTGCATATATCTTTCCCGAGGACGGTTTGCGTCGCGGTGAAAAGCGTTTTAGCGGCTTTGTCAGGGGCAGAGCCATCAGTACAAGACACCTCCCCGCCAACGCCGAGCTGTTCTACGAACTGCCATGCACCTCGGGCGACAAGCTTCTCGTCCGCTACAGAGGTGCGGGCAATGCACTCCTCAAGCTCAACGGAAAAGAATATGCGCTGACGCTCCCCGAAAGCCGTGAAATCAGCGTGATGTCCCTCCCCTTACCTCAAACAGAGCTCTCCTCATTCTCCCTGCTTTGGAAGGACGGAAAAGCGGAAATCGACGGCTTTGTATTTGGAAAAGATGCCGATACGGTCAAATTCCATCCCGCTTTCGACGGCTTTGTTCCAAGCTTTTCGGAGACCGAAAATGGGGGACTGCTTGACTTTGGCGGTCTTTCGTACGAGATTCGTGTTGACGGAGCGGAGCTTTTTTGCAGACGGTTGATTACCGATGACGTCGGACAGCTTTTGACCTCTGCCATCCACAATCACGTTTCCAAAGAGATCCGCGGTCACGGCGCGCGCGAGCATATCGACTTTTTCATCCGTCCGATCTTTGTAGATCCGCATTCCGAACAATGCCTGACGGTCGCCGTAAAGGCACTTCAAGGCTCCTGCGCGTTCCAACCCGATCACACGCTCTCCGTTCCCACTTGCAATCCGGAAGGTGAAAAATATCTCCTTTCGCAAAGCATTATGCGTGCGACCACGCTAACAAACGTGGTCTATCCGATCTATTGCCGCGGAAGCTACATCCGTCACAACACCCCGGGACGCAACTGGGATTGCCTTTATACCTGGGACTCCGGCTTTATCGGAATGGGGCTTTCCACCGCTGATATCGAACGTGCAGAGGATTGTCTCAACGCATATATGATGCCGCTCGGAAACAGCGATTCGCCCTTTGTATTCCACGGCACTCCCCTTCCCACGCAAATTTTGCTTTACGGGGAATTGGTCAACAAGACCGCAAACCGCGATCTTGCAAAAAAATATTATCCTTACCTCAAGGCGCAGTACGACTTTTTCTCCGCACAAAAGGGGCAAAAGCCAAGCGGGATGTTCAGTCTCTGGCATCTCTTTTACAACTCGGGCGGATGGGATGATTATCCGACACAAAAGCTTTTGCACAGCGAAAAAAAGGAGAGCACCGTTTGTCCCGTCGCCAACACCGCGTTTACGGTGATCTGCGCGCGCATCCTTGGGAACATTGCCGCATGGCTCGGTGAGGATGACAGCGTTTACAAATCGGATATCGAATTCTTTTCCAACGCCATCAATCAACACGCATGGGACGAGGAAAGCGGATACTTTGGCTACGTAGAACACCATGAAAACGGCAAAACCTCGATCTATCGGAATATGGGCATCAATGCCGACATGGGCATGGACGGGGCGTATCCTTATATCGCAAGCATCACCGACGAACACCGCTCCGCGCGGATCCTGGACAATATCAAAAACGGTATGGTGACCGACATCGGTGTCAGCGTGGTCGATACCCGCGCGCCCTATTACAGCAAATCGGGCTACTGGAACGGCTCTGTTTGGATGCCGCACCAGTGGATCCTCTGGAAGGCATTGCTCGATCACGGTGAAGTCGAGCTCGCCAACGAAATTGCAAACAAGGCGCTCTCTCTTTGGGAACGTGAGGTTTCTGCTACCTACAACTGTTACGAGCACTTTATGATCGAAAACGGACGTGGAGCCGGCTTCCATCAGTTCTCCGGGCTCTCCACTCCCGTTCTTTTGTGGTTTGAAAGCTACTACAAGCCCTTTAGCGTAACCTCTGGCTTCTGCACGCTGATCACCGACAAGAGCACCGACGGAAGGGATATCTCCTTTACCGTTACCACCGAAGCCGAAAAAGCATCCGTGATCATTTGTCTCAAGGAGGATACGGAATACTCCTTTGATTGCGACGCGGAAATTTCCAAAATCAACCAATCGGCATACGTACTGAAATTCAATGCGCGCGGAAGCTTCAAGGTCAACGTGCGCGAGCAATAACAAAATCAAAACCGAAGGGTGAGTCAAATGCGTTTTCGCATTTGACTCCCCCACTTTTTGTGAAACGAAAACCACCAGCAGTGCTGGTGGTTCCAAAAAGCTTTAGCTTTGCACAGTTTCCGCCGCAGCGGTAGGCTCCCCTGTGTAAGGGGAGCTGTCAGCGAAGCTGACTGAGGGGTTGTACTTGTGCGAAAT
>JBGVEW010000060.1:0-5500 GCA_045120465.1 Eubacteriales bacterium | reverse complement strand
CTGACGGAAGAATTGCTCCCGCGAGCAATTTGGTACCACCACCCAAATTGCTCCACAAAGTTAGTTTTGCGTGGGGGATTTTCGTGGGAAACTTTTTGAAAAAAGTTTCCCACACCCTTCAAAAACTTTTACCGCCTTTTTATTGGCGTACCCTCAATAGGAACCGCTCTCATATCGGTTCCTTTTTTCATGCTCTGCGTTTTGGTAAAAGCCTTGATGCAGTACAGACTCTGCTGAATTTCTTTCTCTCGCATGCTGACGGAAGAATTGCTCCCGCGAGCGTTTTGGGACCCACGACCACAAAACGCTCCACAAAGTTAGTTTTGCGTGGTGCTTTTCCTCATTTTGCATTTTTTCGTGTCATCACTGAGAAGGCTCTTAGAAAATGCAAAATAAAAAGCCCCCTCAATGGAAAGAGAATGAACGTTCCTTCCATAGAGGGTGCTGTAAAAAATGCGATAAAAGCTTTGAAGGGGTGTGGGGGAAACTTTCATCGAAAGTTTCCCCTACAAAAAAGCCACAAAAAGCCCCGTTTATTGCATCTTGTTCACAGCCAAAAAGGCTTCGACTTCGTCCGCGGTAGGAATGGAAGCCGCGGCACCGTGGCGACTGACCGCGATTGCGGAGACCGCGGACGCATAGGCAACCGCTTCGGTTTTGGAAAGCCCTTCGCAAAGGCTTTTGCAAAGTCCGCCGATAAAGCTATCGCCTGCGGCAGTGGTGTCCACCGCTTTGATGGGATAGATCCCCGCGTAATGGATCTCGCCATTTTCGGTATAAGCGCAACCGCGCTTGCCCAGCGTGATCAAAGCATCTGCACATCCAAGAGAACGGAGTGCTTCAATCGCTTCGTTCGTCGTTTTTTCATCGTCGGGAGAGATGCCCGTGATGAGCTGTGCTTCAAACTCGTTGGGAATGATCAGATCCACGTTTTTGTAGAGCTCGGGATCTGCCGTTTTTACGGGAGCAGGGTTGAGAACCACCATTTTTTGGTGTTTTTTCGCTATACGTGCTGCAAAAAGCACGGATTCCATCGGAATTTCATATTGCATAACAAGGATGTCTGCCCAGTCGAAAAGTGCCTCGCGCGCGGCAATGGCGTCGGGGGTTACGTAGGCGTTTGCGCCAATATCGAGGATAATGTGATTGTCGCCACCGCAAACGGTGATCACAGCCGCACCCGTGGGAGCTTCCACCTTCATCACGTCGCTCACGTCAATTCCAAAGGACGCGAGATTTTGGATCGCAAGATCCCCCGAAAGGTCGGTTCCGACAGCACCCAGCATTTTGACGTTGCATCCCGTTTTGGCAAGCGCTACCGCCTGATTGGCACCCTTACCGCCAAAATTCATTGCAAATTCGCTTCCCGTCAAGGTCTCGCCAAGCTTTGGGAGACGGTCGGTGTGAATGACGTAATCGACGTTGATACTGCCGATAACAAGAACGTTTTTGCTCATTTTTGCCTCCACGTTATGCGTTTTCGGTCAGATGTACGAACAGATCGTTGTAGATGCGGTCACGGTCGAGATGGCGCACGTAGAAGTAATGCGGACGGGCAGAATCAAACGCGTACAAACAATCCGAGGTGACGAACGGACGGGGAATTTCTACCATGTCACAATACTTAGGACAGATCACGGCAGCCGCGGCGGTAACGTCCCAAATGACGCGCCCCGCAACGGGAGTGGGATAGTGCGCGCACTCCTGTGCCACGTTGTCAACCAGATAATCGCAAAGCTCGTTTTTGCCGCCAAGGTGATATTTGAGCTCGGGAACAGAGGTCACAAACTCGGTGCAAACACCCGCGCAAGGAATCTGCACGAGCGGAATGCCGCTATCAAACAAAACCTGCGCGCCCGGAATATCCTGACGGAGATTGAACTCGCGCGTGTGAGGATGGTGGAGTGCCGTTCCGCCAAGCCATACCACGGCGGTCTTTTTGGCAAGCTCGGGGCATTTGATCAGAGCGGACGCCACGTTGGTAATCGCTCCGATCGCAATCACGATGACGGGCTCTTTGCTGTTTTGCACCGTGTTGATAATGTTGTCCGCCGCGTCGGATTCAACGGGCGTGTGCTTGTTATCGAGAAAACGGTCGGACCCGCGATATACGGGAATCGACGCGTTGGGATCTACCAGCTTCATCACCTTAAAGATCTCTTGATAGCTCTTTTCCATCCCCTCGCCCGCGCTTGTAGAACGCTGATTGAGAAAAGGAGCGGCATTGATGGAAAGAAGATTGATCTTTTTTGCGCGCATACAATACGCGATACAAAATTGGTCATCTACCTCGTTGTAGGCATCGGTGTCCAAAATAACGTTAACGGGAGCCTCGGAATACAACAGCTCTTTCAATGTTTGAAGATTCATTTCCATAGTTTTAACCCTTTCCTATAGTGGATTCTGTTTCATTATATCATACTCTTTTCCACAAAACAAGACTTGGCGAAAAAAATGCTCATTTTGCACTTCTTTTTTTTAAACGAGCAGACAAAGGGAATTTGAAATAAAAAATGCAAAATGCAAAATGCAAAGTGCAAAATGAGGAAAAGCACCACGCAAAACTAACTTTGTGGAGCGTTTGGCGGTGGTGGGACCCAAACGCTTGCGGGAGCAATTCTTCCGTAGGCGCGTGAAAGCAAGAAATCAAGTAGAGTCTGCTCTGCACGAAGGCTTAAGACACACGCAGAGCAGAAAAATAGGGAGTGCTATGAGAGCGATTCCCATAGAGGGTCAGCTATAAAAACGCGATAAAAGTTCTTGAAGGGTGTGGGAAACTTCTTTCAAGAAGTTTCCCACGAAAAAAACGTTTCCCACGAAAAAAAACGTTTCCCACGAAAAAACCATGAAAAAACAAAAAATATAAAATATAATAAATATATACACAGGAGGAAAACAACGCTATGTTCAAGAAAAAAGAATGCGTCGCCATGCTGTTGGCGGGCGGACAGGGAAGCCGTCTTTACGCATTGACCCAGAAAACCGCGAAGCCTGCTGTTTCTTACGGTGGAAAGTATCGTATTATCGATTTCCCGCTTTCCAACTGCATCAATTCGGGGGTTGACACGGTAGGCGTACTGACGCAGTACCGCCCCTTGCTTCTCAACGAGTACATCGGAAACGGACTGCCGTGGGATCTTGACCGCACGTACGGCGGCGTTCAGATTCTGGCACCTTATCAGGGGCAGAGCGGAGCCGATTGGTACAAGGGTACGGCAAACGCGATCTGGCAGAATATGGAGTTTATCAACCGATACGATGCCAAGTACGTTCTGATCCTTTCGGGCGACCACATTTATAAAATGGACTATGCCAAGATGCTTGCATATCATAAGGAGACGGGAGCGGACTGCACCATTGCGGTTTTGGACGTACCGATCGAGGAGGCGAGCCGATTTGGTATTATGAGCACCCACGAGGACGGAACGATTTATAAGTTTACCGAAAAGCCCAAGAATCCCGACAGTACCAAGGCTTCGATGGGAATTTATATCTTTACCAAGGACAAATTGCAGCAGTATCTTGAGGCGGATAGCAAGGATCCCGAATCTGCAAACGACTTTGGTAAAAACGTGATTCCCGCCATGCTCGGAGCAGGGGAAAAGATGATGGCGTACTCCTTTGAAGGGTATTGGAAGGACGTTGGAACGATCCAATCCCTTTGGGAAGCGAACATGGATTTGTTGGGAGAAAATCCCGTGCTCTCTCTCTCGGAGGAGAGCTGGCGCATTTACTCCCGCCATACCGCACAGCCGCCCCAGTATATCAGCGGCGAGGCAACGGTGGTCAATTCTTCCATCACCGCAGGATGCGAGATCTACGGAACGGTCAAAAACAGCGTGATCGGCGCGGGTGTTTACGTTGGAAAGGGAGCCGTTGTTGAGGATAGCGTTATTATGAACGGCGTTTGCATTTCCGACGGTGCAGCCGTCAAATATTCGATTTTGGATGAAAACGTGAGCATCGGTAAGAATTGCACCGTAGGAGCAGACCGCGCATCGGGTGCTGAAATTGCCGTGGTCGGCGCGATGATCAAGATTCCCGAGGGAACGGACGTTCCCGCAGGATCTATGATCTCGGATAAGTGAGAAGGAGGACTGTGACATGACTGCAGCAGGTTTGATTTTTTCCAATATTCACGATCAGAGTATCCCCGAAATGACTCGCAGACGTACCATGGCAAGCATTCCTTTTGCCTGCCGTTACCGTTTGATCGACTTTGCACTCTCCAATATGGTCAACTCCGATATTACCAACGTGGGCGTGATCACGCACTACAATTATCAATCCTTGATGGATCACATCGGAAACGGAAAGGACTGGGATCTGGCACGCCGTTCGGGCGGTATCAAGATCCTCCCGCCCTACGTTACCGCGTATGAAAACAGCGCGGCGGGCAAGCTGTATGAAAACAGACTGGAAGCTTTGATGGGATCTGCCAATTTCATCAACCGTTGCGGCGCGGATTACCTCGTGCTCAGCGATTGCGACGTGATTATGAACATCGACCTTTCGGCTGTGATCGACGAGCATATTCGCTCGGGCGCGTATATCACAATGGTCGCAAAAAAGGTTGACGTTAAAAATTCGATGTTCGATAAGAGCGTGGATATCCTTTCTTTGGATGAGGAGGACCGCATCACCGAGGTCTCTTATACCATGCCCAAGAGAGGTCAGTGCTACGTCAATACCAATTTGATGGTCATCAGCCGAACCGATCTGCAAACCGTTGTTTCGGATTCCATCGCACACGGATACAAGAGCTTTTCGCGCGATATCATTGCAAAGCAGCTCAAAAAGAAGCTGATCCGCGCGTATTGCTTCGACGGCTTTTGCGCGTGCGTTTCGTCTTTGGAAAATTATTTCAGCACTTCGATGATGATGCTCCAAGACGACGTGCGCCGCGACCTGTTTGCCAATCCCGAGAGAAAGGTTTATACCAAGATCCGTAACAGCTCGCCCACCAAGTACACGGAGGGGGCAAGCGTACAAAACAGCATGATCGCAGACGGATGCACGATCGAGGGAACGGTGGAAAATTCCATCGTTTTCCGCGGTGTCCACGTCGGCAAGGGAACGGTCGTTAAAAACAGCATCCTGCTTCAGGATACCTACGTTGGCGCAAACGTTTCTCTCAATTGCGTTATTACCGATAAAAACGTCGTGATCAAGGACGGCAGAACCCTTTCGGGCTACGAAACCATGCCCTTCTTTATCGGTAAGGGCGTGATGGTTTAAAAACGAAAAACGCAAAACCGGGGAATGAGGAACGAAAAACACCTCATCACCCGACTCCGTCGGGAGCTTCCCCCGGGGAAAGCCTTTCAAAAAGCGTTGCAAAAAGCGTTGCTTTGATTGGGAAGGATTAACGTGTCATCCTGAGCGGAGCACCGCCAAAGGATCAATGCAGTTAGGAAACGGCTATTCTCGCGGTGCGCAGTCGAAGTTTTGCGAAATGAAGCCCCGCGGAATGGAGCAAAACCGAGGAGCGGAGCGACGA
>JBGVEW010000059.1:0-2666 GCA_045120465.1 Eubacteriales bacterium | reverse complement strand
TCGTCGCTCCGCTCCTCGGTTTTGCTCCATTCCGCGGGGCTTCATTTCGCAAAACTTCGACTGCGCACCGCGAGAATAGCCGTTTCCTAACTGCATTGATCCTTTGGCGGTGCTCCGCTCAGGATGACACGTTAATCCTTCGTAGATCCCGTCATTGCTACGCAATGCCGCCCTCCCTTGGGTCGGGTTCGACTGCGAAAACGCCGCACTGTGGCGTTTTCTCCGCTCAGGATGACACGTTGTTTTTTTGCTTTGTGCTCCTGCTCAATGATGACACGGGGAAATGCAAAGCGAAAAGGTATCGTGTCATCCTGAGCGAAAGGCGTAGCCTGTAGTCGAACTTTGCGAAATGAGCCACGGGCACGCAGTGCCGCGAATGGAGCAAAGCGCGAGGGCTGTGCCCGAAGCGGGATCTACGAACGATTACCAATAGCCCTTTGTAAGAAAAGTAACATTTGCCTGTGTAAAACGATTATACCATGGAATTTCAATAACTTTCCAATTCCAAATATTACACCTCATCGTCAGCCTATGGCGGATTCAGAACCGAACTTCGGCGGAGTGGGAAGCGGCACGCTGTTTTTTTAGTCGTCTTCCGCCTCGTCTGCAAAATGCGAGGGCATTTTGCATGCGGTGGAATTTGGGCGATGGTGCACAAACAAAGAGCAAGCCCCGTTTGGGGCTTGCTCTTTGTTGGCGCACCATGGCGGATTCGAACCGTCGACACCAAGCGTCGGAGGCTTGTGCTCTATCCAGCTGGGCTAATGGTGCATATGGGGTTACGATTCTTTCGCAACAGTGGTATTATACCATATTCTTCCCGCAATTGCAAGTTCTTTTTCGCAAAATCGGAACTTTTTTCAAAACTCCCATTTTTCAAAAACACTATACATTCCTTTTTGCCTACTCTGCGGTTTGGTAAAAGCCGAAGCCCGTACAGACCTCTCGGATTTGTTCCTCTTGCAAAATCATGACAGCCTCCTTTCAGACGGCAACCAATCAAAAGCCAAAGAAATTCAAGCTTATGAAAGAAATATAACACCTCACCCGAAAAATTCTCGTTTTTTCCGCAAATCTATTGCAATTACTATTGTAATTTGTTATAATAAAAGTTAACGAAATAAAATAACGAGGTTTTTGACATGAGCGAAAAGCTTTCGATGCAGCCCTACAAGGGCACAAGAGATTTTTATCCCGAAGAAATGCGCCTGCGCAACTGGTTCTTCGGTGTGATCCGCCGCGAATTGGAGACTTCCGCATTTGAGGAATACAATGGTCCGATGCTGGAATCCCTTGACATTTACGCCGCAAAGAGCGGTGAGGAAATTGCCAACAAGCAGACCTACAACTTTGTGGATCGCGGCAACCGTCCTCTTGCCATCCGCCCCGAAATGACCCCCACCGTGGCTCGTATGGTCGCGGCAAAAATGGGAGAATTGACCTTCCCCTTAAAGTGGTTCTCCATCCCCAATATGTACCGCTACGAGGCAACCCAGCGCGGCAGACTCCGCGAGTTCTGGCAGCTCAACGTGGACGTATTCGGCTGCAACACCTTTGAAGCCGATCTCGAGGTCATTACCAGTGCCATCCGCATTATGCGCGCCTTCGGCGCGGACCAAACGATGTTCACCGTCCGCATCAACAACCGCCGCTTCTTTAACGACGTGGTAGCGGCAATTACGGGCAAGGACACCGAGGGAAGCCGTGCCGTTTCCAAGGTGATCGACCGCAAAAACAAGGTCACCCGCGAAAGCTACGAAAAGGATATGCGCGAATTGGGACTTGACGATGAGCAGATCGCAAAGATCGATTCGCTCTATTCGATGAACGTATCCGAGGCAACCGCACTCTGCCCCGATTCTGTGGGTGCGCAGGAGCTCCGCGACCTCTTTGAAGCCTTGGAAAAGCTCGGTCTCTCCCGCTTCTGCACCTTTGATTTCGGTATCATCCGCGGTTTGGATTACTACACGGGAACCGTTTTCGAGGTCTTTGATAACGCTCCCGAAAACAACCGCGCGATGTTCGGTGGCGGCAGATACGACAATCTGGTCGATCTGTTCGTCAAAAACGCCCGCATCTCGGGCGTTGGCTACGGCATGGGCGACGTAACGCTGGAAAACTTCCTCGTAACGCACGAGCTCGTTCCCGAAACCTTTGGCTCGGACACCCGCGTTCTGGTCACGCGCTTTGACGACGTTCCCTACGAAGCCTACACCGCTCTGGCAGAGGCCCTGCGCGACAACGACATTGTTGCATCGGTCTATCTCGGCTCTAAAAAGTTTGGCAAGCAGTTGGAATACGCGGTCAAGAGCGGCTACACGCACACCCTGATTATGGGCGGTGACGAATACGCCCGCGGTGTTGTCCGTCTTAAAAACCTCTCCACACGCGAAGAAAAAGAGATCGCTGTCGGAGATTTGGTGGTAGAATTGAGGAACTAACCTCTTTGTTCGCACAAGCTTCTTAGTCAAAGTTCTGATCGCGCGCTTGCGCGTGTCTTTTATTGGTTTCCGAAAACCACCAGCTAAGCTGGTGGTTCAAAAAAGGCTTTTGCCGTTGAGCAATCCCGCCGCAGCGGTAGGCTCCCCTGTGTAAGGGGAGCTGTCAGCGAAGCTGACTGAGGGGTTGTTTGAGAGTGCTTTCTTACAATCCCTCCGTCACGGCAA
>JBGVEW010000058.1:0-2645 GCA_045120465.1 Eubacteriales bacterium | reverse complement strand
AAGCCACCGGCTTAGCCGGTGGTTATGACTGCATATCCTACCCCTCATCCGTTTTGCTTTGCAAGCCACCTTCCCCTCGCGGGGAAGGTGGCGCGGCTTGCCGCGACGGATGAGGTGTTAAAAGCGTGTAACACGCTGATTTTATGTTTTGTGTCTTGCCTCTGTCGTACTTTTTGCTAACAACGGTATGCTTTTTTGCTTTCTGTAACCGTGTTTTTTTGCACACCAAAAGCGCGAAAAAAGTGCGTAAGGACGGCGCTTTTTATAGATATATCTAAAAAGGCAAAAAAAGCGCAAAAAAAATTGTTTTTTTTGTCATTTTATCTATTGCAAAAATTGACAAATTGAGGTACAATATAGATAGCTGTCATAAGGTCGGGCGCATAAGGCTTTTAAAGAGTTCCAAATGCGCTTTTTGAATGCTTTATGCGTTCGACTTTGTGTCGGTAGTGCTTGGGAAAGGAGTGAATATATGAGAAAGGCATATCAGTCGTTGTTCGTAGAAGTCGATTATCTGGAAGATGAGGACATTTTGACCACGTCCCCCGATAACGGCGTAATGGACCCCGACGAAGATCCCGATGCTTGGACCTGATCCACCGCGATCCCCAAAAACAAAAAACAGAAAGGATTAAAAACAATGAACACCACTTTTAAGAGAATCATCTCTATGGCACTGATCTGCATGATGATGATCGGTACCCTGGCAGGCTTCAGCGTATCTGCTGACGAGGCTGCAACCACTGTTGAAATCGTATCCAACAACGTACAGTATGGCGAGTCCCTCAAGCTGATGTATGCAGTAAAGGCTCCCGCAGGCTCTAACGTTAAGGTAACCATCACCGATGCACAGGGCAACGTTTACAACACCGTTGCAGACGGCACCGTAACCGTTGATGGTGTTGAGTGCTACAAGTTCGTTTCCGAGTACGGCGTTCCCGCACAGAACATTGATGCACAGTTCACCGCAACCGCAACCGTTGAGGGAACCGAGGCTTCTGATTCTCAGACCTACAGCGTTCTCCAGTACCTCTGGCACCGTCTCAACGTAAGCACCAACACTACCGATGTGCAGAGAGCAATGTACAATGCCCTCATCGAGTACGCAAAGGCTGCTGACGTTGTTCTCAACAAGGAAGCTGTTTCTTCCATCGCTAACTTGACCTACGTTGTTATCAATGGCGAAGGCGCTATGTACAACGTTGGTGACGAGGTTGAGCTCATCACCGACCTCGTAGCAGGCGAGGGTCAGGAAATCGTTTGGACTCTCAACGGCGAGACCTACACCGAGGCTACCTACGTTGTAACCAACGCGTTTGCTAACTTTGTTGCAACGGTTGCTGGCGACGTTGTAGAGCCCGAAGAGCCTACTCCCGAAGAGCCCGAATGGACTGTTGCAGATGCTCTGGAAGCAGAGGATGGCACTGTTATCACTCTGACTGCTACTGTTGAGTCTATTTATCAGGCATACAATTCCTCTTACAATAACATTTCTGTTTATCTTACCGATGCAAGCGGAGCGAGCATTATTGCGTTCCGTCTTACCGGTAACGTACATATTGGTGACCTCATTACCGTAACCGGTACGATTACGACGTATGAAGTAACCGGTGTTAAGCAGTTTGCTCAGGGATGCACCTTTGAAATGGTTGAGGAGCACAATTGTGCAGAGTATGCAACTGAAGCAACTTGTACTATGGGATCTGCTTGCTCCAGCTGTGGTGAGGCGGTATCCGACGCACTTGGTCATGCAGATGAGGATGGCGATGATTTGTGCGACAGATGCGAGCTCAATCTGAACGCTGATTATGTTCCTTCTTGGAAGTTGGTTACGGATCTTTCTCAGCTGAAGGCTGGTATGCAGGTGGTTATTGCTACCGCTCCTTCTACTTCTTTGAATTTCGCGCTTGGTTCTGATGCAGGTAACTACCGTAAGAATGTGGCTATTACTGTAAATGCAGATGGCACTTTGAATGTGGCAGATGGTGTTGAGATTTTGACGCTGGTTGACGGTGCTACCGATGGAAGCTTTGGTTTCCAGGCTAGCAATGGTTATCTCTATGGACTTAGCGGAAGCAACTATTTGAAGACTAAGAACAAGCTGGAAGCAGACGGTAGCTGGACGATTTCTATTTCTGCAACCGGTGTAGCAACTATTTCTGCAAATTGCGGTGGTACGACGAGATACATTAAGTATAACGATCAGAGCCCCAGATTCTCCGGCTATAAGAGCGGACAGAAGGATGTTTGCATTTACGCTTTCTATTGATTGAACAAATAATCCGAACCACGGTCACATGACCGTGGTTCTTTTTTTCGTTTTCCATCGCCAAAGTAGCAGCAATCAACGTGTCATCACTGAGAAGGCTCGTAAAATCGCCGGTCGAAGTTTTGCAAAATGAAGCTTCGCGGAATGGAGAAAAACCGAGGAGCGGAGCGACGATGGAATCTCGTTGGGAGTCTTAATAGCTTTCCATATGCAAATGTTACTTTTTCTACCAAAAGCTATTGGTAATCGTTCGTAGATCCCGCTTCGTGCAAAGCACTCGCGCTTTTGCTTGTTCAGTCGGCTATGCCGACATTCACCCGCAAAAGTTCGACTACAGGCTTCGCCTTCCGCTCAGGATGACACGAAAAAATGCAAA
>JBGVEW010000057.1:0-3795 GCA_045120465.1 Eubacteriales bacterium | reverse complement strand
AGCGTACAAAAGCAAGAAATTAAGCAGAGTCTGCTCTGCATTTCGGCTTTTACCAAGCGCAGAGCAGAAAAAGAGGGAGTGCTATGAGTGCAATTCCCGTAGAGGGTACGCCAACAAAAGCGCGGTAAAAGCTTTGAAGGGGTATGGGGAAACTTTCTCGAAAGTTTCCCCATAAAAAAACGCGCAAAACTAACTTTGTGGAGCAATTTTTTGGGGGGTCCCAAAATGATAGTGGGAGAGATTCTTCCGTCAGCGTGCGAGAGAAACAAATTCAGCAAAATTGGTACTGCATCAAGGCTTTTACCAAACGCAGAGTACGAAAAAAGGAACCACTGTGAAAGTGATTCCTATTGAGGGCACGCTATAAAAGGCGGTAAAAGTTTTGAAAGGGGTGTGGGGAGAACTTCTTGAAAGAAGTTTCCCCACAACAAACAACATCGACTGTCCCTCTTGACAACCGTTTGAAATTCTGTTATGATGTAAATGAAAAATATTTTTGAAAAAATTTCAAAAAAGTGAAACCTTTGAGAAGAAAAAGCGACTTATAGGGTGAAGCCCGAAAAAAAGACAGGAGAAGAGGATGGAGGACTATCGAATCGTCGATCTGTATTGGGCACGGAACGAAACGGCAATCACCGAATCCGACCGCAAATACGGAGGCATGTTAAAATCGCTTTCATATTCCTTACTTTCCTCGCGTGAGGATGCAGAGGAATGTGTCAACGACACCTATCTTGACGCGTGGAACGCCATGCCCACGGCTCGTCCCGAATTTTTAGGCGCGTTTTTGTCCAAGATCACGCGCCGCATTTCGATCGACCGTTGGAGACGCGAGCACCGCGAAAAGCGCGGTGGAATTGCCGCCGTGGAGGAGCTGAACGATTGCATTCCCTCGGAGAGTACGGTGGAGGGAGAGTACCAAAACGGGGTACTGGCAGAGGCGATCAACGCGTTTTTGGCATCACTCCCCAAAGAAAAGCGCGTGATCTTTTTGCGTCGGTATTTCTTTTCGCAACCGCTTTCCACCATTGCGAGGGAGCTGGGAATGAGTGAGGGAAAGGTCAAAACGGTGCTCTTCCGTTTGCGGGAAAGACTGCGTGAAAGATTGGAGGCGGAGAAGCTGTTATGAAACACACGCAAGAAGAAAAGCTGGCATATCTTGCCGACGAGATCGGGCGTGTGGAGGATCGCTTTTTGGCGGAGGCCATGTCCTACCGCGCGATCCGTACCCGTTCGTGGAAGCTTCCCACCGCAATCGCGGCATCGCTTTTGGCACTCGTTGTCAGCGGATCGCTGATTTGGGGATCACTTCGCCCAAGCACCCCCGACGTGCCCACGCAAGCACCGCCCTCCTCGGGCGTTGCCCCTATCCCCACGCCGCCGCCCGCCACGCTTGACAGTATCCTTGCCGAAGGAGCAGAGGCACCGTTTGGGATCATCCAATCGGCAGATGCGATCCATTATTTTGACGGTGCGTATCTGGTGTGGCAGACCGCGGATTCGGATACCCTTTACCGCAGCCGTGACTTGACCGATTCCGAAACCCAACGCTTGCTTTCTCTCATTAACAAGGGAACGCACGTGGGAAGCGAATCCCCAAGGCAAGTGTGCCGCGTGTGGCTTTTGTGCGGTGACGGTACGGTGTTCACCCCTTATCTCCCTGCCACCGCGGGGAATATGGGAACGTCTATCCTCTTTGACTACGAAGCCGAGCTCCATCCGTCAAAGGCACTTCTCTCCTGCATTTCGGACATTCTGAACATTCAGAAAGGAAGGTAACTTTATGAAACGCAACGTATTTCCCATCATCGCCACCCTTCTTGCCCTTGTCATGCTGTCCGCAACCATTGCATCCTGCGGAGCCGCTCCCGGTTTGGAAGACTATACCCCCGGCGGAAACGCTCCGGATTGGAACGATGCCCCGTTGGCAGATGCCTCTCCGAGCGAGCCTGAGCTCCCCGAGGGGAGCACGACCGACCAAGAGTCCGACGCTCCCGCGTTTGCCGAAAATCCATTTGTTTCCACCGCCGAGCATAACGTCTCCACCTTTTCGGCAGACGTAGATACGGCATCCTACACCTACTTCCGCAAACTGGTCAATTCGAGATATTCATGGGAAGAGCTGGTTCGCTTCTCCTCTGCGTTCCGCACCGAGGAGTTTATCAACTATTTCAAATATGAAGCGGTAACGCCCGAGGAAGGGGACTTGTTCGGTGTTGCACCAAGGCTGCTGCCTTGCCCTTGGAATCCCAATACCGTTCTGCTTTCCATGACGTTGCAAGCACCCGTTGCCACGCCCTCTGAGGAAAACAATCTGGTCTTTTTGATCGACGTTTCGGGCTCGATGATGGCAAAGGATAAATTGGAGCTGCTCAAAACCGCCTTTACCTACCTGACCGACCGTTTGACCGAGAACGACGTGATCTCGATCGTTACCTATGCGGGACGCGAGGAGGTCGTTCTCGAGGGGTGCCCCGGCAATCAAAAGGAAACCATTCTCCAAAAGATCCAAGCACTTGAGGCAGGCGGCTCGACCGCCGGGGAGGCGGGACTCCGCCGTGCTTATGAGATCGCTGCCGAGCATCGGATCGAGGGCGGCAACAACCGCATCATTATGGCATCCGACGGCGACCTCAACGTGGGAATCTCCTCCGCTGAGGAGCTGACCGAGTTCATTTCCCAAAAAAGAGAGACGGGGATCTATCTCTCGGTTCTCGGCTTTGGCACGGGCAACTACCGCGATGCCAATATGGAAGCACTTGCCGATCACGGCAACGGCATTTATTACTATATCGACGGTGCGAGCGAAGCCGAGCGCGTGCTGGGAACAGAGCTGTTCGGTACGCTTTATACGGTCGCAAAGGACGTCAAGCTCCAATTGACCTTTGACCCGACCTATATCTCCTCCTACCGTTTGATCGGCTACGAAAACCGACTCCTGAACGACGAGGACTTTTTGGACGATAAAAAGGACGCAGGCGAGGTTGGAGCGGGACATCAGGTAACGGTCTGCTATGAATTGACCCTTGCCGAGGGTGCCCGTGTCGAGGGAGCGGAATGGATGTCTCTCGCGGTCAATTACAAAAAGCCCGATTCTGAGATTTCCGAAGCACCGCGACTCTACTCCATCGGATTCTCAAACTACTCCGAGGAATTGACCGAGGATGATTGGTTCCGTATTTGCGTCATTGAGCTTTGTATGCTCTTGCACAACAGCAAGTATCTGCCCCAAGAAGGCGTTTCGCTCGATACCATCCTTGAAACGCTCTCGGCACTGGATCTCACCAATCACCCCGACCGAGCAGAGTTTCGCGCCCTGCTTGAAAGATTGAACGGATAACCTAACTGTTTTTTGGGGGTGAGTCAAATGCGAAAACGCATTTGGTACTCACCCCCGTGGTTTTTGTTTTGGCGGTTGAACACCGCCATTTTTGCCTCATAAGAGGCAAAAAAACAACAAATTCCCCGGCGCAAAAAAGCCTACCGTCGCCTTTTTCGCGCGGGGGCTGAGTCAATGACTCAGCCCACTTTCAAAAAGCGTTGCAAAAAGCGTTGCTTTATGCGTTGAAAATTTGAACGAGCGGGTAGCACAATCAAAAGATAAGCGCATAAAGCAAAGAAGCAACGTTTCATCACTGAGAAGGCTCGTAAACTCGCCGGTCGAACCCGACCCAAGGGAGGGCGGCATTGCGTAGCAATGACGGGATCTACTATGGAGTCTTAATAGCTTTACACATGCAAATGTTACTTTTTCTATCAAGGGCTATTGGTAATCGTTCGTAGATCCCGCTTCGT
>JBGVEW010000056.1:0-2113 GCA_045120465.1 Eubacteriales bacterium | reverse complement strand
AGATGATCGCAGGCTCGCACAGCGGACTTTGCCGATCTCGTTCCTCGTAAAATCCGTACCGTAGTTCAAATGATTTTCCGAACGTTGTTACAACCTTATAGAGATCTCCTTCTTTGGGAGTGTTCTCGATTTTCGAAGCGTCAGTTTCGTATTTCATCGTTAATATAATCGCTCCTTTCGGCAGTTTTTTGAGAAAAGAAAAATCTGCCATACCTTCGATGATAAAATTATACTACGCATTCAGCGAGTAAACTCGCTTGCGAAACCTTCGTTTCGCTATCAAAGCTACGCTTTGCTATGCTTCGTGTAATTTATCGTGCGGACGTTAGCAAGCTACGTCCGCTTACGAAGAAATTATAGCAGATTTTTTTCGTTTGCGGTACTACCTAAAACACACTTTTTAGATATATAAATTTGCGATTTTATATATCTTTTTTGGGGTGTTTGGGATATATAAAATTACAAAATTGCGGCAAAATCGGCTCTTGAAAGACCGGATTTTTCGCTGACGATTCGGATCGCTTGCTTGACGATCGGAACAGAAATTCCAAGCTTATCGGCAATCTCCTGATTGGAAAGACCGAAGGCGGCAAGCTTGGCGACCTCACGTTCCTTGGCGGTAAGCGTGGTCAAAATCGTCTTTCCGCGAACCTTACCCGAGAGCTTTGACCAGCCCTCGTTATATACCTTATAAAGCGCCTTTACCTTCTTCCACGCTTGCGTGTCGGCAAGGGTGAGTCGCTTTTCCATCAGCGTGTCAAGCGCACGGCAATACTCGGCAAGCACGCCGTAAAGCTTATCGGGAAGCGCAAGCTCAATTGCCTTATCGATATGATAGATCGCATCATCCTCCTTGCCGCAGTTATGATAGATTGCGGCACAGGTCAGGCGCAGATAGATCTCAGACATGACGGTGCTGTTGGCTCTCGCCCACGAGATCATCGGCTCTACCGAGAAGGATATGACCGACATGATATAAAGTCCTTGTGTTCCTTCTACCTTCACAAGACCCATGGCAACGGCGTATCCGAGGGCGTACAAATACTTGGCGTAATATACCTTCGCCGCAGGATATGCGTCCTTATGAATGGGGCCAAAACGCCCTTTTTTGAACCATTCCGGGAAGTTCTCTACGTTATACAGCATAATATCTACGGCGCTGATCGCCAGCTGCATCGCATCACGGTCAAGGTCGGTTTTGGCAGGTGCTTCGGCAATATGTACCTTGGCTCTGCGCCACATTTCAATATCGCCCTTCCAAATCGCGCACTGTGCAAGAAGCATACCTGCAGAAAGAACGGCGTAAAAGCCCGAGTGCTTTGAGAGCAGATAATTTGCGCTCGCGTATACCCTGTCCACATCGCCTCGAGAATAGGCAACCTCAGCCTCAAACAACACCTGCGCCTCATGGTTATAGGCAAGACTCTCGCCAACGCTATCGGCAGTTCCCGGCGTGTGATAGAGGTCGCTCATATAAAGAAAAGGCGTTTTGCGAGGCAGTGGCATATCTTCACTCGCATGAGCCTTGCCCGACTTGGTTCTTCCGTCAATAGGCTTCTTTGCATTCTTCGGGATCATCCAAGAGCGACCAAATCTCGTTGCACCCTCAATCTTACCCTGCGCACAAAGTGCCTGTACACCTCGCTCGGAAAGCCCCCACATTTTCGCTACTTCACATATCTTTAAGTACTCCATTTTGCACCTCGAAATACCAATTTTGTATTCTTCGTTTATCCGCACAATACAAGGCGTATATACTGCGGATATCCGCATAATATTATACAACTTTTTGGAGAGGTTGTCAATAGATTTTTCGCCATTCCCTATCCACTGTTGAATTATGTTGGATTGTATGATATAATAGAGATAGACTTAATCGAAGGAGGTAACTTTCATGAAAAAGGATCTCTTAAGTGAGAATGAGGTAATCGATGCTGTAGTAAAATATTTCAATACTAAGGGACGAACCGAGGTAAAGAAAGTGGTATCTCGAGCCGATGCATCTCAAAAAGAGCACGGCGTTGATCTTCAAATTAAATTAGCCAATGCTAAAGGTAATGGCAACAAATATTTCATTGAAGCCAAGGGAAATAAGCGAGCTGACGGAACAGCT
>JBGVEW010000055.1:0-3713 GCA_045120465.1 Eubacteriales bacterium | reverse complement strand
GCTCCGCAGGTATTCATCCGTGGCACTAAACTCCCGCGGTACCGCCGCGAGCGTGTACGCCCGAATAATGCAGCTTGAGGATGTGATCGGCTGCGTTGTCCGCGAGAACAAAACCAACCAGCCGAAGGTGATCGACGGCGTGACCCTGAGCCCACACAGTGTTTATGTGTGCGTTTTAGGCGGCAATGACGGTGCTATCGCCACGGCAATGTATCGCACCGTATCAGCCGGATGTGATACAAACGGTACGACGGATTACCTGGTAGAGGACGATACAACCGGGATCAAAGAGATGATCCATTTCCAAAGACCGACGGATGCCGATATAACGATCCGGCTTAAGTTCCCGGATGCCGCGGGCTTTTCTGCGGATGACCTGGTGGCTATCAGGCAGGCGGTTTTTAACAATTTTTATGGTGAAGATCCTACCGAGGTTGACGGGTCCATAATGGCAAGGCCGCTAATGGGCGATACGATTTACGCCCCGCGTTTTGCTATCAGCGTGCAGAACGCCGGATATACCGATCTGCTTGATGTTGACCTCGCGAAAACCGGCGGAGCCTGGTCCGATGCGCTCCATGTAAGAATTGATGAAAATCCGGTTTTAAGCCTGGCCGATATTGTGATCGAGTAGGGAGGAGCAAATGAGTATACCGGGATTTTTTGATGCGTCGGATTTTGATATTTTGCGGGTGCTGCAAAGCCAGTACGCCGGCAGTCCGCGCCTTAAATCGCTGACAGTTACCTGTTGGAGCCTTCTCAATCCTGAAAGCTCAATCGGGTTGATGTATGAGCACATGATCGACCCGTGGACCGCTGACGGTGCCGGATTAGATGTGTGGGGCCGCATTGTAGCGACCGCGCGACGAATTTATGCTGCGGGTGAGAGTGTGATCCTGGACGACTACACCTATCGCAAATATATTTTTGTCAAAGCGCTTTTCAATCTGACTAACTCCAGTCTGCACAGTATTAATTTTTTCTGCGGCCAACTCATTTCCAGCGGCGTGCGGGTGCTGCACACTGATACAATGGTTTTAACCGTTCTTGTAACTGAGATCGTGGACCCGCGCGCTCTCCAGGCGTTCCTCAATCTACGCTGGAGCCCTACAGGCGTCGGGGTAAAAATTTACTATGCGCTGGGTCCTATTTTCGGCTTTAATGGCTCCGGGCTGCATCCGTTCAATCAGGCGCCTTTTGTTAACGGCGGCCCGCAGGATCTTGATGTTTAAGTTTTAATAGGAGGCTTATATGGCTACAACTGAGCCGCAAAAGTGGACGGCCACTTTAGGAAGCACGGCAGACGTGAACACTTTACCGGCGACAACTCCGTCCGGTTCCGGCAGAGCATCGACCAGCGGGCTGTTTCCACCGGTTACCCAGTTACCGCTCGATCAAGGCGGTATTGCTCCGGAGCGCGGCGATTTCAATGCGTTATTCAAATATCTCGGCGAATATCTGTTTTATCTGATGCAGGGCGGCATGTTCTCATACTCTACTGATTACGACTACACCGCCGGCAACCTGGTTATGCACGGCGGATCGCTCTATCTGTGCATCGCGTCAAACGGTCCGGGCTCCGCGATCAAATACCCGACTGATGCGACGTACTGGCGCAGACTTGCACTTATGAGCGATATGCCTGCCGCCGGCAACGGCGTGCTCACAATTCAAAATAACGGGGCCACGGTTGCGACGTTCAGTGCTAACCAGGCGGGAAATACTACCGCGAATATAGCTATTAGCGAGATCGACAGTCAGGGCGCAGGGTGGGTCCGATTCAAAAATGGAGTTCAAATTTGTGGTCAAGTTGTGTGGTCAAATGCGCGAGATTTTGCCGTTAATTATCCCAGGGCGTTTACTTCCATATGGTCAGTTACCATAACTAATCAAGGAAATATTGCGGATGCCCATGTATATGGGAAGATTGATGGTGTTGGTACGAGTAGTTTTGATATACATACAAATACAAGTAAAACAGCTTGGTATTGGATGGCTATAGGTTTCTGGAAATAAGGGGGGGGGATAAAAAATGAGGGAATATTATCCGGGTTACATTTTTCACGACGACGGCGACTATCCTGAGGTCGCCGCCTGGTGCAACGCCAACGGATGCTACATCAAAGAGATTACGCCGGACGCGCAAGGCCGCAGATTTGAAATTGTGGAAATTCCGCCAAAAAGCCTTGACGTGGCAAAGGCTGATAAAATCACTGAGATCAACGCCGCGAAAAATCACCAGCTTGATACCGGCGGGCTGGAGTATGAAGAGGATCTTTTTGCATATGACGATAAAGCCCTTCTGCGCATATCGGGCACAATTCTGGACTGGCAAGATCAGATCTCCCGCGGTACCGTTAAGCCTGAGGACATCACACAGCCGTGGATCTCAAAAGCAAATACAGTACACGCGTTAAGCTATGACCAGCTGATTGAACTCGCAAGACTTTTGCGTCAGGAAGTACAGAGAATTGTGTTTTATGGCACTTATCTTGAAAAGTTAGCCCAGGCTGCTACCAGTCTTGCGGAACTTGACGCGATCGTGTGGGATTACGGCGCGGCAAGTGCATCCGGCATTATTGACAGACTGATCGCCGGAGGTAACTAATATGCTCGAAACAGTAGACAGCTTACTGCCAAAGTGTTACAACGCGATCGCTTTTGCCGGTGGGGCGGTCGGCGGTGCGGTCGCCTTTGCTGTGGGAGGCATTGACGTGGCAGTGCAGTGGCTTTTTGCCTTTGTGGCCGTGGATTACCTGCTCGGCGTGGCCGCCGCGTGTAAAACGCACGTATGGTCCAGCTCGACCGGGTTTAAGGGCATAATCAAAAAGGCGGTTATCTTTTCAGTCGTATGCGTGGGTAACGGTTTAGATCAGGTGCTTGGCACCGGTGGAACCTTACGCAACGCAGCGATCGCGGCTTATTGCGTAAATGAGGCCGGATCAATTCTTGAGAACCTGGGAAGGCTCGGATATACCGGACTGATCCCGGCAAAAATTAAGAACGCGATCAAGGCGATTAATGCGGAGGGCAAAAAGTGAAAATCTGTATCGATCCTGGTCATGGTGGATATGATCCCGGCGCAGTTAACCACAATGTGGGGGTAACTGAGAAGGCCCTCTCATTGAAAATTGCGGCACTGCTCGGCGGTGAACTGGCCTCCCGCGGTTATGATGTATTTTTCACCCGTGAGCTGGATCAGTTCATCCCCCTGGGGTTCCGAACTAAAATCGCAAATAACGAAAAGGCCGATCTGTTCATTTCAATTCACCTTAATGCGGCGGCAGATCCGGCGGCGCAGGGTATTGAAACATGGTACTACGAGGGCTCCAGGGAGTCCGAACGCCTTGGGGCTATTGTGCAAAGGGAATTAAAATATCAGTTCCTGGCAAAAAACCGCGGCATAAAATCCACCCGCGGCTTTTATGTGTTAAAGCATACGGCAATGCCAGCGATCCTGGTTGAAACAGGCTTTATCACAAACGATCACGACATCGCATATCTGGTCAATAAGGTGCATCAAAAAGAAATTGCGACAGCGATCTCAAATGCGGTTGATGAATTTGTCGGCACGGCATAACTGTGGTATGATGCAAGGGTTGTTGTTACATCTATAAACTCTCATAGGCCGTTTTACGCGGCCTATTTCTTACTTTAAAAATCCGGCATAAGTCACACTTTTTTAAAATTCTTGTAAAAAATATCTTGCAATT
>JBGVEW010000054.1:0-22642 GCA_045120465.1 Eubacteriales bacterium | reverse complement strand
CCGATGGGAATCTTCTGTTTACCACTAGTAGAAACGGGTACGAGAATTTTATTGGTTTGAATGTGACATCAACAACCGATGGTACGGCGTTGTCAAGTGTTCCATATGTGGACGATGGAAATCCTAAAGAGGAGTGGCAGATATATGAAATGAAATATGCTGCCGGACTAAATAATTATTACGATGCGGGATTCCTTGTAAAATACGGTATTAGTGAAATTCAAGCACAGGCGATGATTCAAGATATTGCTTCTCAAGTTGCATTACGGTATCTTGAGTTGTTTGGTTTGGTAATTTCTATTAACTTTGTTCAACGTTATTATTCTTGCATGGATACATGTAAAGGAATTGTTACCGCTCAAAATGTGGGAGTGCCTTGTGCGCATGAAAATGCAATTCATTCCAACCGCGATACTTTGCGTGATGAATTTAAGGCGGCTTATCCGGGAAACCAATTTACAACTAATGTTTTTTGGACGGGGCACTATGTGTCGAGTATTGGGGCAGATGGAAGCGTGGATACTAATAGATCTATGTCATCCGGAAATTGTGTGTTTATGCTTTCACTGATGTCAACTCGTGTCGATTTAAAAACTGTTTTGATGCATGAATTGGCGCATCAATATGGTGCGGATGATCATTATCATGAACACAATGCTCTGTTGGAATGTATTATACCAAAGTGTTCTATTCATCGTACTAACAGACCTCAAACGTGTATTATGTTTACAACACAAAAAAGTATTACGGATTTGGACGTTTTGTGTAGAGAGTGTAAAGAAGAAATTCTGGAGCATTTGAAAGACCACCATTGATCGGAAAGGAGATTATCATGAAACGAATTTTATCATTACTTCTGCTATTTAATATTTTGATAATGGTCTCTTGCTCGGGAACGGGCGATGGAACGACCGGAACCATCGGAAATGATTCTCTGGGAGAGAGTAGCTCTCCGCCGGCTCATCCATCTTACTGGTTTGACAGTTTGAGCGAATTGCAAGGGGCTTTGTTTTCGCCGGATCACGAGCGGTATGCGGAAATCCGTTCCGCACTCGATAGCGGCGAATATCCCGAAACGTTGAAGCAACGAGAGCCTTACGCGCGGATGCTAACGTATTTTGAAAACGAAGGAGCGTTTCCCGTACCGAGGATTCTCGGAACCGTGATGGGAAGTGCCGAGGCGGCTACAGCCTTTACCTATTACGCCGCCGGTTTTCAGATGGTGAGTTTTTTTGGATTGCCGGAAATACTTTATAGCGTTGTTCTTCCAAACGATTCTCTCCGATTGGTTATCGAGTTAATCCCCTTGATAGCAGCAGAGGATCAGACGTTGCAGGAATATACGGACGTTGAAGAATTACTTGCACATGAGGGCAAGAATCTTGAAGTGTCTGGAAAGACGGAATTGCAGCTTTCCGATCGAACGGTGTCTGCGATCTATCGGAATTTTGGAGAGAACGACCTTTACGGAAGATACGAATATATGTTCCTATACGACGGTTATTACGTTTCCGTTATTGACACCCAAGACGTACTGACGGAGGAATTTTGGAGTGGCTTTTCCATTGAAATGGTGGCAAAAACGTGACGCGCCCGCTTTGAATCCTTTGAAAGGAGGAGTTTTATGAAACGATCAATTCTTTTGATTCTGCTATGCGTGTTTATGCTGAATTCCTGTCTTTATTATGACGGTGATGAGGAAACCACCGAAACGACGGCAACCGACAATTCGGGGGCTCCGATTCCAAACAAGCCCCAAGAAAACTCCTCTTCCCAATCGGGCTCCAATAGTTCTTACAAATCATACACGGTTAACGATTTGAAAGAGATTTTGTTTCAGCCGAATTTGCACATGATGGATCCGATTTATGCAGAAAAACGTCACATACAAATGCTGGAATATATAACGGATCAACAAAAATTTCACGTGCCCGTTATAGACGGTACGCCGATTACGCTGACACGGATCAGATGGGAGAAGAAGGGGGGGCTTGTCAATTTGCCCATGATTTGCTATACTGCGGATGACAACTGTGGAAGCATAGAAATTGCGTATCTGGATGCGTTTGAGAATGATGCGTTTGGTGCGGTGACGGACATAGAGGAATTGATTTCTATGTTTGTGGAAGTCCGGTTGATGTACTCCGAAGCCGAGCTGGGAGAAGTGATTGAACTTCGCCTTGCCGACCAAACCGTAAAGGCGTATTACCACTCGCAGATTCATTTTGCAACCGCCGTTCCGTATGAACAGTATCTGTTTCTTTACGATGGTATGCTTGTCATTATAGATACCACCCAAGCCCTCGACCGCGAGGAGTTTTTGGCAAAGCTCTCCTTTTTGGAGGTTCATGCTGACACGGCATCATAAGCCCGCGTATATTTGAATCCGGCAAAATTTTGCCCCCGATCCCTGTTTCATACCGTTGGGATCGGGGGCTTTTGGGTTTGTATTTTTGTGTTATGCTTCAAGGAGTCGCTTGGTCTGGGGAATCCGCAACAGCATCACCGCCAGCACCAAAACGATTGCGGTATCGGGGAGCATATAAACGCCGTTGTAGCAGATGGAGTAGAGCACGGGCTGATTGACCCATTCTACGCCAAACGCAACGAACTCCGCGTAATTTGCCCACAGGATGATGCCCGCGAGGAAATGAACGAGAAAGCGCAGGACACACGCCAGCGTGATGCCCGCGATCTGTCCCCAAAATCCCTTTTTACGGAACAAGCCCGCCAAGCCGAGAACGGTAAACGCGATGATATAATCCATCAAAAGGGAGCTCAGCAGCATCATGGGGGTCAATCCCCACGAAAAGACACCGCCTTGCAAAATTTGCGTCCATGAATAGCAAAAGGCGGTACCAAGTCCCCATTTGAGCCCGTATTTGATGGACACGAGGCAGATGGGAAGCATGGATGCCAGCGTGATGGAGCCGTCGAAGGGGAGCTGAAAGAATTTGACGAAGCTCAGCACTACGGCAAGGGCAAGCATGACTGCGCACTCACAAAGCGCGCGGGTGGTTTTGGAACGAAAGAAAGTTACTTGCATGGTTTTTCCTCCTGTAAATAAAACGATTGACCGCACGAAATCTCCGTGTGGTCAATCGTTTTGTTAAAGAGGTAAAACCCCAACAAAAGAAGAATCTCCCTACGCCGGTATTATCCGTATCAGGTAAAAGGGTTTGGCGTTCGCCATCTCAGCCGTCTTGTGACAGCACCCCCGATTTTATGCGGTTGTTGGTATGAAACGGTAGTAGTATAGCACGCTTTTTGTCGTTTGTCAAGCGTTCTTTGAAAAAATCAGTAAAAATAGTAGTTCGGATTGATCTGCTTCATGTTAGGCGTTTCGGCATAGACCTTTTCGTCCAGTTGGATCATGTCATAGTATTTTTTGCACTCGTTGCGAAAGGCTTCTTCCGTCAGCGTATTCTCAAAGCCCGTGCCGAGGGAGGATGCAAACCAATCCTTATTTTCTTCAAGCTCATACGCGCGTTCGGTGGGAGCGAGCTTCATCAAAATATGATATCCTTGCGTGGACTTTACGAGAATGACGTCGCCTACGTTGGCTTTGTCGAGCTTTTCAATAATCTCTGCAAGGTAGAGCGTGTTTTCGCTTTTTGCAAAGTATTCCGCGTCGTTTTTGTTGAGGTAGCAGCCGTCCTTGGGAATATCTCCCTCGGTCTCCTTATCCATCATCGCCACAAAATCGGTGTAGGATGCGCCCGAAAGCTGACCGTAAATCAGCTCCGCGCGTGCTTGCAGGGCTTGCAATTCGGATTCTGTCATCTCGTCGAAAATCACGTTTCCGTTTTCATCGGTCTTGTTAAATCGCACGCCCTGTTCGGTGTCGTAGGAGATATGCTTCTTTTCAGCGGTGGTGTAGTAGATCTTTACACCGTTTTTGATCTCAAAATGCTCGGTTACCTTGTAGCAAACGGTCTTGTCGGATTTGTTGTAGTAAACGTCGTCACCGTTTTCGTCGGTTACAAAGACCTCCGTGGAGTTGGCAAGAAAGATCTGCTCAAAATGGACGTAGTTGTTTTTAAGGTGGTTTTCCTTGATGTTGTGACCGAGGAGAGAGTAGATATGCTCGCGCACCTTTTTGAGCTTTGCGGAGTTGGTGCAATGCTCCTCAAGCATTTCGTAATTGATGCCGTATTCCGAGAGTACGGAGTTGAGCTTGTTTTTTGAGCCCTCGCCGTCCGTCATGATAAACTCGTTGAGGTAGTCGGCGAGCTCATCCTTTTCGGTCTCGCTCAGTGAAAGACCGTAGTAGTCGAAGAGGTACAGCCCGATCAGAATGTGACGGCATTCCTCCAAAACGGCGGCTTTGTAGTAATCGTCCATCTTTTGAACCTTGCCGTCGATTTCGTCGATCGCATCCCAAAACGCGTTTTTGATTGCCGTGTGACCGTTAATCGTTTTTCCACCGGCTGCCAAGGCACCCTTGGCAATCGAGAGCTGCAGCTCGTACAGATTTTTGGAGTAGGAGTAGGTTTTGCCTTCTACCGACAGCGTGAGCATGGGTGTGCCGCGGTTGGCACAGGATGCAAGCATCGGAAAGAGCATCAGGAGTGCCACAAGCAGCGTTGCGGCTCTCAAAATACGGTTTTTCATATCAAATTTCCTTTCTGCTCGGAAAATGAGGTATCCGACATTATTATAACGGATTTTTCTCGGTTTGTCTACCCGTTTTGGTGACGGATTTCGATATATTTTTCAAACATTTTGTGAATAAAGGGAAGGGGATCGTCCTCTTTTTGCAGGCGCAGACAAATGTGCGGTTCTGCCGCCATCACCATGCGGAGCCTTGCGGGATAGAGCGCGGCAAGCTCGCTCCACACGTCAAAGTCCAGCTTTTGAGGCGTGATGTGGATGCCCGTCGCGTCCTGACGGATGGATGTGATCCCGCATTTGACGGCGGCGTTGTGAATGAGCGCGATGCGCAACAGATTTTGCGTTGCGGCAGGGGGCTCTCCAAAGCGGTCGAGCAATTCGTCGGTGATATCCGAGAGATCCTCCTCGGTGGTAATCAGCGCAATCTTTTTGTAAAGTGCCATACGCTGTGCGGGATAGGGGACGTACTTTTCGGGCAGATAAGCGTCAAATTTCAGCGTGACCGTACATTCGACCTCTGCCTCGGGGGTCTCTCCCTTTTCCTCGAGCACCGCACGGTTGAGCAGCTTGATATACAGATCGTATCCGATCGCGTCAAGGTGTCCGTGCTGCTCCGCGCCCAGAATGTTGCCTGCACCGCGGATCTCCATGTCGCGCAGAGCGATCTTAAAGCCCGCACCGAATTCTGCGTATTCGCGGATGGCTTCAAGGCGTTTTTGCGCGATTTCGGGGATGGATTTGAAGGCAGGATAGGTGAAATACGCATATGCGCGCCGCGAAGAGCGTCCGATGCGCCCGCGGATCTGGTGAAGCTGGGAAAGACCGAGACGGTGTGCGTTTTCTACGATCAACGTATTGGCGTTGGGAATATCCACACCCGTTTCGATGATGGTGGTGCAAACGAGAATATCGATCTCCCCCGCAAGCATCTGCTCCCAGATGCGTTCCAGCTCCTCCTTTTCCATTTTTCCGTGTGCTACGGTAATGCGAGCTTCGGGAATGGAAGCGGAGAGGTGGGATGCGACGGTGTTGATGTTTTCAACGTTGTTATAAAGGTAAAAGACTTGACCGCCGCGCCTCAATTCGCGTCGGACGGCTTCCTCCACAATCAGTCCGTCCTTTTCCAACACGTAGGTCTGGACGGGGAGACGATCTCCGGGGGCATCGTCAAGGATCGAGATGTCGCGGATGCCGCCCATTGCCATATTGAGGGTACGGGGAATGGGGGTTGCGGAAAGGGACAGAACGTCCACACCGTCGCAAAGCTGCTTGAGCTTTTCCTTTTGCGCCACTCCAAAGCGTTGCTCCTCGTCGATGATGACAAGACCCAGATCGTGGAATCGGATATCTTTGGAGAGCAGACGGTGCGTGCCGACGATCACGTCCAATTCACCGCGTGCAAGACGGCGGAGCGTTGCGGATTGCTGCTTGGTCGTGCGGAAGCGGGATAACATATCCACGTTGACCGCAAAAGCGCGCATACGGCTGACGATGGTTTGATAGTGTTGGAGTGCCAAAAGGGTGGTGGGAACGAGGATGGCGACCTGCTTTCCGCCAAGAATCGCCTTGTATGCGGCGCGAAGAGCGACCTCCGTTTTTCCGTATCCGACGTCACCGCAAAGCAAGCGGTCCATCGGAACGGCGCGCATCATATCTCCCTTGATCTCGTCCGCGGCGGAGAGCTGACTCTCGGTTTCGTCATAGGGGAAGGCATCTTCAAAGGCTTTTTGGTAGGAATCGTCGGCGGGAAAGGCATGACCCGGACGACGCAATCGCTCCGCATACAGACGGATGAGATCCTTTGCCATATCCTTGACCGCGCTTTTTGCGCGCGCCTTGGATTTTTTCCAGGATTCGCCCCCCATTTTGGAGAGCTTGACCAACCCGTCATCCGAGTGTGCACCGATATATTTGGAGACCTTTTCCAGCTTTTCAACGGGAACGAACAGCTTGTCGCTCCCCGCGTATTGGATTCCGATATAGTCGCGCGTAATTCCTTCGCAGGTCAGAGTCTCAATGCCCGTGTACCGGCCGATACCGTAGGTTTCGTGCACCACGTAGTCGCCGTTTTCAAGCTCTGCGTAGGAAAGAATGCTCTTGGTATTCTTCTTTTTGCGCTTGCGCGCGGTGGTACTTCTGCCCGAGAGGGAAAGAGAACCCGCGCGGGAATCTATTCCAAAGGAAAGAATGACGAATTTGGGAACGGGTAACTCAAAGCCCGCGATAGCACTCTTCCAAAGTACGCTCACGGTGCCGCGCTCCATCAGGGATGCGTTTTCCGCTTCGGGGCACACCACAAATCCGTGTGTGCGCAAAAGCTCCTCGGCACTTTTGGCGGCAGGCTCGTTTTCGGTCAGGACCAACGCGCGGTAACCGCTTTGTACGTAGCCCGAAAGATCCTCCAAAAACAGTTCCTCGTTCTCCACGTAGGAAACGGTGTGGCGGGTGCGGAAACCAAAGAGACCCGAGAGCCGCTTGTCGCTGACCGAGTGTGCGATGGAATCCGCGTGGAGCGTGACGTTCGCGTCACAAAAACGGTCGAACGCCGCCGCGCTCTTGGCGTAATCGGTATATTTGGGGGCAATGGTGCCACCCTCCAAAAGCTCGGTTACGGTTTGCGAAAGATGCCATTCCGACGCTTTGATGCGGTCGTATATGGCGTTCGTTCCCTTGATTGCAACGAGTGTTCGGTTGGGAAAATAATCGAGCAAAGAGGTTCGCTCGGGGTAAATGAGCGTGATATATTTGTCTAAAAAGTGGAGCTCGCGGCTGCCGGACATGGCACCGTCCACGGCGGCACTTTCCTTGAGCAATTCTTCCAATGCGCGCTCGTCGCTCGTGCCTTTGATCTGTGCGGTGAGTGCTTTTTTTAAGGACGTGAGCGCTTCTTGATCGGGAAGAAGCTCACGAGCGGGCGGAAAGCTTGCGCGCTCTACGCTCTCGGTCATGCGTTGGGTGTCGGGATCGAACAGACCCATACGGTCGATGTCGTCACCGAAAAACTCGATTCGCAGAGCGAACGCGCCCGTGCGGTCACCGCCGTCGGCATCCTCAAAGCGTCCATGCGGGGGGAATACGTCGAGAATTCCTCCACGCATAGCAAATTGACCGGGGCTGTCAACCTGATCAACACGAACGTATCCGGCGGAGATCAGTTTGCTTGCCAGCTCGGTAGGGCTGACACAGGTCGCGGTATCCACCGAAAGGATGGATTCGGAAAGACACTTGGGAGGCGTTGTATAGCCCAAGGCGGCGTCGGGAGTGGTAACGACCGCATCGTAGTCGCCAAGGAGAAGCCCGTGCAACACGCGCAGCCTCTCATGCTCGTACTCATGGGAGGCGGTGATGTTATAAAAGGTGAGGTCGCGTGAAAGGTAGAAGGATGTGCGCAGACCGCTGTTTTCCAGAATTGCGAGAAGACGTACGCAATCCTTTTCCTCGGGGCAGAGGATCAGGGCGGGGGTACCGCGCCTTACCTCTCGGGTATCCTCGATCAAAGAAACGAGAAATGCGTCGGACGCGCCGTCGCAAAGACCGCTGGCGAGGATGGGGAGGGGATTTTCCCGAAAGTTGCGCTGTGCCACGCGAAGCAATTGCGCATATTCGGGGTCGCTTCGGATGCACTGTGTCAGTAGGCTCATGAAATGCTCCTTTTGGGGATGATAGGTTCCAACATTCAACAAAATGATCGGCTTTTACCAAGGAGGTAAAGTTTTGATCAAACTTTTTCAAAAGTTTGCGAGGTCAAGGGCGAGTAGCCCTTGGCGCGCTCCGCAGAGCGCGAAATATCCGTTAAACGGCGTTTTCTTTTGTTAGCTTTTCTTTTGCGCCTGTTTCGTCAAAAGAAAAGCGGCTGAAAGATTTGAACAATTGCCGAATTGTTGCTTTGTAACGGAATTATGGTTCCTCGTTTTGGGGCGTGTGCGAGTTGCAAAGCTGCATCGCATCGTCGAACTTGCCGTCCAAAATCAGTTTCAGCCCGTCGTACGCACAGCCGAACGCGTCAAACAGTGCCTTTTGCTCGTTGGTGGAAAAGTCCGAAAGCACCCACGCGGCAAGATCGTAGTCGGGATGCGGCTTTTCTCCCACTCCCAGACGGATGCGGGGAAATTGATCGGTGCCGAGCTTTGCGATGATATCTTTGAGCCCGTTGTGTCCCCCCGCACTGCCTTTGCGGCGCACGCGGAGCTTGCCGGGGATTTGCGTGATGTCGTCCGAAAAAACGACGACGTTCTCTGCGGGGATCTTGTAAAAAGCAGCCGCTTCGCTTACGGCACTGCCCGAAAGATTCATCATGGTCTGCGGTTTGAGAAGCAGAACGCGGTGTGAACCGATCTGTCCTTCGGCACAAAGAGAATGGAATTTTGCGCGGTCGATACGTACGTTGCACCTTTGCGCGATATAGTCCAACGTCAAAAATCCGGCGTTGTGACGGGTGTTGAAATATTTGTCTCCGGGATTGCCAAGCCCTACGATCAGGTGAGAAACGGGGGCGGCGGGAGCTTCTTCTTTCTTGGCGATCTGACGGAACAGATCAAAAATGTCTGCCATATTCGGTTACCTCTTTGTCATGTTTGGCGTTTGCGGATGCGTTTTGCAAGGGAACGCAAAAGGGCGCCCGACTCACACGGAGTCCGCCGCAAAAATCTTATCACCATATTATACAATACAAAAGCCGTGTTGTCAAACGGATTTTGTGCGTTTTGGCGATGTTCATAAAATGTTTACAAAATTGTTTGTAATTTAACGATGTAAAACTATGGAAAAATGGGAAAAAATGTGATATAATGAGCTGAAATGCGAAAGTCGAATGGGGGCAGACGCTTTTTTGTCGCGCCCAATTCATCGGCATGTCAAAAATTTATTTATATAAAATGGAGGATTACCAAACATGGCAAAGAAGTATTGCTATCTGTTTTCCGAAGGCGACGCATCCATGCGTGAACTGCTGGGAGGTAAGGGCGCAAATCTTGCTGAAATGACGAAGATCGGTCTCCCTGTTCCTCAGGGCTTCACCATCTCCACCGAGGCCTGCACTCAGTACTACGAGGACGGCAGACAGATCAATGACGGCATCATGGCAGAGATCATGGAGTATATCGTAAAGATGGAGGAGGTTACCGGCAAGAAGTTCGGTGATCTTGAAAATCCTCTGCTTGTATCGGTACGTTCCGGTGCTCGTGCATCCATGCCCGGTATGATGGATACCATCCTCAACCTTGGTCTTAACGAGCAGGTTGTTGAGGTTATGGCAAAGAAGTCCGGCAATGCTCGTTGGGCATACGACTGCTACAGAAGATTTATCCAGATGTACTCCGACGTCGTTATGGAAGTCGGTAAGAAGTACTTCGAGGAGCTCATCGATAAGATGAAGGAAGAGAAGGGTGTTAAGCTCGACGTTGAACTGACCGCAGAGGACCTCAAAGAGCTCGCAGAGCAGTTCAAGGCTGAATACAAGGCAAAGATCGGCGAGGACTTCCCCTCCGATCCTAAGGTACAGCTCATCGGTGCGGTTAAGGCAGTATTCCGTTCTTGGGATAACCCCCGCGCAAACGTTTACAGACGCGACAACGATATTCCTTACTCTTGGGGTACCGCTGTTAACGTACAGGCAATGGCATTCGGTAACATGGGTGACAACTGCGGAACCGGCGTTGCATTTACCCGTGATCCCGCTACCGGCGAGAAGAAGCTCATGGGTGAGTTCTTGACCAACGCACAGGGTGAGGACGTTGTTGCAGGTGTTCGTACGCCTATGCCCATTGAGGAGATGGCAAACAAGTTCCCCAAGGCATTTGAGGACTTCAAGAAGGTTTGCGAGATCCTTGAGAACCACTATCACGATATGCAGGATATGGAGTTCACCATTGAGAATGAGAAGCTCTATATGCTCCAGACCCGTAACGGTAAGAGAACCGCTCCCGCAGCTCTGCAGATCGCAGTCGATCTCGTAGCAGAGGGTCACAAGACCAAGGAAGAGGCAGTTCTGATGATCGATCCCCGTAACCTTGACACCCTTCTGCATCCTCAGTTCGATGCAAAGGCACTCAAGGCATCCAAGCCCATCGGTCGCGGCCTCGGTGCATCTCCCGGTGCAGCTTGCGGTCAGATCGTATTCTCCGCTGAGGATGCAGAGGCATGGAAGAACGCAGGCAAGAAGGTTGTTCTCGTTCGTCTTGAGACCTCTCCCGAGGATATCACCGGTATGAAGGCAGCTCAGGGTATCCTGACCGTTCGCGGCGGTATGACCTCTCACGCAGCAGTTGTTGCTCGCGGTATGGGTAAGTGCTGCGTTTCCGGTTGTGGCGAGATCGCAATGGATGAGGAGAACAAGCAGTTCACTCTGGCAGGCAAGACCTTCCACGAGGGTGATTGCATCTCCATCGACGGTTCTACCGGTAACATTTACGACGGTCTGATTCCCACCGTTGACGCAGAGATCTCCGGTAACTTCGGCACCATCATGGGATGGGCTGACGAGTTCCGTAAGCTCAAGGTCCGCACCAATGCAGATACTCCCGCAGACGCAAAGAAGGCTCGTGAGCTGGGCGCTGAGGGTATCGGTCTGTGCCGTACCGAGCATATGTTCTTCGAGGCAGACAGAATCGCTGCATTCCGCGAAATGATCTGCTCCGACACCGCTGAAGAGAGAGAAGCGGCTCTGGCAAAGATCCTGCCTTATCAGCAGGGCGATTTCGAGAAGCTCTACGAGGCACTCGAGGGCCATCCCGTTTGCATCCGTTTCCTGGATCCTCCTCTCCATGAGTTCGTTCCCACCACCGAGGAAGAGATCGCTCTCCTCGCAAAGACCCAGGGCAAGAGCGTTGAGTCCATCAAGGCAATCATCGCATCTCTCCACGAGTTCAACCCCATGATGGGGCACCGTGGATGCCGTCTGGCAGTCACTTATCCCGAAATCGCAAAGATGCAGACCACCGCTGTTATCCGCGCGGCTATCAACGTGAAGAAGGCTCATCCCGATTGGAACGTTAAGCCCGAGATCATGATCCCGCTGGTTGGCGACGTGAAGGAGCTGAAGTACGTTAAGGCTGTGGTTGTTGAGACCGCTGATGCAGAGATCGCTGCAGCAGGTGCTGAGCTCGAGTACGAGGTTGGTACGATGATCGAGATTCCTCGTGCGTGCCTGACCGCAGACGAGATCGCAGCAAACGCTGACTTCTTCTGCTTCGGTACCAACGACCTGACCCAGATGACCTACGGCTTCTCCCGTGACGATGCAGGCAAGTTCCTGGGCGCATACTACGATGCAAAGATCTTCGAGAACGATCCCTTTGCAAAGCTTGACCAAACCGGTGTTGGTAAGCTGATGAACATGGCTGTTACCCTCGGCCGTCCCGTAAACACCAACCTCCATGTTGGTATCTGCGGTGAGCACGGCGGTGACCCCACGTCCGTTGAGTTCTGCCACCAGATCGGTCTGGATTACGTTTCCTGCTCTCCCTACCGCGTGCCGATCGCACGTCTGGCAGCAGCACAGGCAGCATTGAAGTAATTCGATTGCATTCAAAATACCCCCCGCGATTTTTTCGGAAATCGCGGGGGGTCTTTATATAAATTATATATATTTTAGATCAAAATATAGCAATTACTACAAATTTTACCGCAGGGTGTTGCAAACGGATGGAAAAGGTGATATAATGACGATGGAGATTTGTATCCAAGTGCAGATCTGTCAAAAAATCGAACCTTGAACACCAAGAAAGGACGAAAACACTATGAAACTCATGAAACACTTGGCATTAGTGGGATTGATGATCGCAATGTTGTTCTCCCTTTGGGCATGCGGCGACGAGCTTGTCACAACGGGCGACATCAACGATAAGAATCCCGGTACCTCCGGCACTCCCGGAGAAGGCTTTGTACAGGGCGATAAGGTCGGCATCAAGCAGATTGATGGCGACTCATGGCGCTTGATGTACTACGAATTGGCGAGCGGCGCGGAAACGACGCTTCGTGAATTCTTTGACACGTATATGAGCGCTTCCGGCGGCTTCGAAGCGATCGCGAGTGACTACACCTGGACCGTTGATGGCGTTGCGGCTGACGGCAGTGCCGTAGTAAAGAAGGGTAGTAACATTGTGGCTACCGCCAAGGACGGAGACGTTCAGACACCTGCTGATGGGCAAATGAAGCTCAACGTTACCATCTACGATCCCGTATCGGGCAGTCAGATGGGAGCGGGCATCGTGGTGGACGGCACGAGCATTACGCTCAAAGCCTTCTTTGAAACCTATATTTCGGGTGGCAGCCAGACCTTTGAGGCGGCCGCTAAGGATTACGAGTGGTACGTTGACGGCAAGCTCGCAAAAGCCGAGACTGCTTTGAACGCGACCAGTGTGATCACGGCGAAGATGCTGAACACCTCGGGGGGAAGCAACAATAAGCCCCAACCCGAAAATCCGAATCCCGAAAACCCGAATCCCGAGAATCCCAATCCCGAGAATCCCAATCCCGAAAACCCGGGTGGATTTGAGCAGGGCGATAAGATCGGTGTTCGTCATGAGAGCGGCGACAGCTTCCGCGTGATGTATTTCGATATGAACGAAAACGAGCTGACGCTGCGTGAGTTCTTCGATACGTACATCGTCGGTACCAGTGGCGGTACGACCTTTGACGAGCAAGAGGCACTTTACACTTGGACGGTAGATGGTCAGCCTGCAACGGCTACGACCCCTGTTAAGGCGGGAAGCAACATTGTAGCGGTTGTAAAAGCTGCTGAACCTACCTTGCCCGAAGAAGGACAGATCAAGCTGCCCGTGACCATCTTCAATCCCGAAAGCGGAATGCAGCAGGGTATGGGCATCATCGTTGATGCCGAGACCATCAAGCTGGGTGAGTTCTTTGAGACCTACGTTTCGGGCGGCAGCCAGTCCTTTGAGGAGGCTGCAGAGGAATACGAGTGGTACGTTGACGGTAAGCCCGCGGATGCAAACACGACCTTGAATAAGAATAGTGAGATCACTGCGGTTCCCAAAGAAACGGGTGAAGGTCCCGACAATCCCGGCCCCGGCCCCGGAACGAATAAGGAAACCATTACGTTCTCCTACCGTTTTATTGATTTGAACGGGGAAGTTATTCAGTCCGGCGGCAGTACCGTTACGCTTTACGAAGGGGAGACCTATACCCTTGCGGACGTGGCTACTCAGCAGTTCCGCTTTGAAAGCTTTACGGAAAGCTTGCTGTACGGCTATTACGAAATCAATGACCGGCGAGTCAATGATGCGAACACGCTGATCGCAAACGGTGACGAGATCGTTTACGTGCAAACGGTATCTTTTCCCGATGCGCCTCCTGCGGATACCTGCGAAATTACCTTTGCGGTGATGCAGAATGGCACGGTCGTCAGCTCCAATACCATCGAGCTTTCCGCTGAAGGATTGCGTTTGGAGCAGGTGTTTGACGATTATCTCAACGGTACTCCCGGTTTGACCTTTGCGGATACGCTGGAGGACGGTGAGTGGCTCGTTGAGGGCTTGGCAGCGGATGCCGACACCATCATTAAGGATGGTTATATCGTTACCTACGTGCTGGATTCTTCCGATCCGAATCCTGACAATCCCAATCCCGATGATCCCAATGCAGGCGAAACCCTGATGACACCCGACGACGGCGAGGTTTTGCTGCGCTTGGATTACGGATTGGGCGTTTCCGAGCAGATATTTGCCTTTGAGGGAACGATGGCGTTTGATGAATTCTACGGCGAATTTCTTGCATCGGTACTGGGCGGGGATTACGAACTCGTTTGCGAAGTTTATATCGTTACCGTAAACGGAGCCGCAGTCACGAGCGAAACGGTAGTTACCGAAAAGAGCGTGATTCGTGTCGTTTTGAAGAACTCTTATCCCACGGATCCGCCCGAAGCGGGTGAAATGCTGGTAACGCTTACCATGTTTACCGGCACAACCGCAACGCAGAGAACGGGGGCTCTTCCTGTTGGAACGACCTTGAAGGCGTTCTATGAGGAGTATCTCGGTGGTGGCTCGTTTGAGGATTCGCTTCTGTCCTACGTTTGGACGGTAAACGGTGCTCCTGCGGATGCCAATACGGTTCTGACCGATGGCTGTCAGATCGTGGCAACCTTTGAGATCGCGCCCGATGCCAATACCATCACCTTTGTGATGATGAGCACTTCCGGAACCTCCTCTACGCAAACCGTAGCGATTGAGGAAAGCGAGCTGACCCTGTTGGCACTCTTTGAGCGCTATCTCGATCCCACCGGCGTGGTTGGCTTTGACAATTTCCTGGAATTGGGCTACTGGTTGGTCAACGACGAGCCCGCAACCAAGGAAACGATCGTTCGTGCGGGCGATACCGTCACCTTTGTGATGGTAGAGGATGAGGACGAAGAGTTTGAGATTACCTTTGAATCTTGGGCGGACGGTGATTCCTGGGAAACAACCGTGACCATTGAGGGCACGGAAATTACTCTTGCGGATTTGGTTAATGAATATCTGTACCGCTATGTTGACGCAGAGTTTGGCTCCGAAGCTTATGAGTTGAGCTTGGAGTTTGGACGTTGGCAGGTCAATGGAGTGGACGCATCCGCAAATACGATCGTTACGGATGAAGACACGGTTAGCTTTATCTGGGACGTTGAGGATCAGACTTTCTTTGAGATTACGCTTGAGGTAGAGGTCTGGGGAGAACCTTGGAATATGACCGTAACCGTTGAGGGTACGGAAATTTCCCTTAAGGATCTGGTCAACGAGTATCTGTATGCCGAACTGGGAATTTCCGATGAAGATCCCTATCAATGGACGTTGGATGGGGGGTATTGCTGGCTCGTCAACGGAGAAGCGGCTGATGCCGATACGGTGGTAACCGCGGATGACGTGGTAACCTTTACGCAGGCTTCCGACGATCCCTTCGATCCTGATAACGGCACGTTCCTTGAGCCCGAAGAAGGCAAGGTGCTGGTTGCTCTTACCGATTCCTATGGGGATAAGACCGAGCTTTTGATCAAGCTCGATACTCCCATTCGCTTTGCTTCCTTTTATAATGCTTATCTGAGCGACTTCTACGGACTCACGTTGGAAGAAGCGTTTGAAGCCTTTACCATCACGATAAACGGTGAGCTTGCGAGAAAGGACACTTTTGTTAGTGAACTGGACGTTGTTCTCCTGATTTCGAGTGCACCTATGGATCCCGAGCTTCCTGGAGTAAATGAGATCGGTCTTACAGTTGTCGTAACCGAGGGAAGCTATGCAAGCATTATGGGATGGATTTTGCCCGCGGGAATCACCATGGACGAATTCTGCCATCACGTATTTGATTTTTCCTTTGAGGAATCCCTTTTGACGATCCAATGGACGCTGAATGGGGAAGTACCTACTGCCGATACCGTTTTGAGCGCGAATTGCGTCATTGTTGCGATCCAAGGCGACTTTGGCGGTGACGATGATCCTGACATTCCCGATGACGATGATGAATACGTTACGTTTGAGACCGTATTCAACGGCGAGGTCATGGAGTCTGTGCCGATTTACATTGCCGAGTCCGAACTGACGCTTTCCGACCTCTTCTACCTCTATCTTGGGGCCGATGGATCGTTTGAGAGCACGCTGGCTGTCGGTAGCTGGACCGTCAACGGTGTGGAAGCAGACGCTTCTACCGTGGTTACGGTGGGTGACAAGGTTGTTTATACGGTCACTCTTTCCACTCCTTCGGATGACGGAACTACGATTTTGACTCCCGATGAGGGGCAGGTTATTGTCAAGATCAACACGGGCAACAGCATCAATGAGACGCTGTACGTTCTGGAGCAGAGCTCTTATACGCTGGTTGAATTCTTTGAGATCTATCTGATGGGCGAGAGCGGAGGATCTTTGGATCTTTGGCTTGAGATGTTTACGATCTACGTAAACGGTGAGATTGCGGACGGGAATACCGTGATCACCGAGCAGAGCGTTGTTTCCTTTGTTCCTACGTTTGCCTTCCCGTCTGAGGAACCCGAAGAGGGAGAAATTAAAATCACCTTTATTGAGATCGATGAGAAATGGGCACGCACCGATTTCCGTGTGATCGATGAGGGTAGAACGCTCAAATGGTACTACGAGTACTATATCGGCGGCGGATCCTTTGCATCCACTCTCCTTTCTTATGAGTGGTTGGTAAACGGTGAAGTTGCAACCGCGGAGACCGTTTTGACGGCCGATTGCGTTATTACCATGACCTTCCGCGTAGCCGAGGGCGCGTTTGCGATCGAGTTTGGCTCTGTTTGGGGCGATTCCTCTTACGGTGATCGACTTGTTTTGGAAGGAAGCGAAATTACGCTTCTTGGTCTGTTTGAATTTATTAACGATACCGAGGATTCCTTTGAGTCCTTCCTTGAAAAAGGATACTGGACGGTGAACGGTGAATTGGCAGATGCCGATACGGTGATCCGCTCCGGAGACAAGGTTGTTTACGTTCGCATTACCACCGATTTCAGTATTTACGTATCCGACGGTGATTTCCAAGTATGGCGCGATATCGAGATCGTTGTTCCTGAGGGAATGACCTTCAGAGAATTCATCGAAGCATATCTTGAGCTTGACGGTGACTTTGAGGATTACGAGTGGCGTGATGCCGATGGGGAGCTTTTGACGGGCGACGAAATCCTTTCCGGCATTTACGATTGGGTAGAGATTAGCGCTACCCGCATCGGTGCGGAGGAATCCGTTCCCGGTGACGGTGAGATCAAGGTAACGGTTTCGATCGATTCCGAAACAGACAGCACCCAAAACGCATATATCATTCCCGATACGGGCATGACGCTGCGCGAATTCTACGAGGCATATCTCTCCGATGGAAACGAAACCTTTGATCAATCCGTTCTTCATATTTCCTGGTACGTTAATGACGAGCAGGCGGACGGCGATACCGTTTTGACCGCCGATGCGTACATTTACGCGCAGTGGTACGATCCCGATATGCCCGACGATCATATCAACATAAACGGTGATATGGAGCGCAATGGCGACGTAGAGCATTTCTCATACGGAATTTGGAACGGCGTAACGCTTTACGATCTGTTCTATCAGCATCTCTATTATCAGTATGGGTTGATCGGTGAAACCGACATCGAGGATTGGGCATGGTACGTTGACGGCACCGAGGTAACCGATTACCTCTTTGCACTTTACGACGGTGCATACGTGTTCTTAGAGTATATCGGTGAAGAGGGCGGCGATATCGTTGACCCGAGTGAATGCGACCACGATAAGATCCCCACGGGTGTTCAGTGCCCTTCCTGCGGATTGATCGTATTTTTGCGCTATGAGATCTATTTTGAAGGAAAGCACGTTTATACCTACAATTTCTACGATGAATTTTCCTATCTTCCCGTAAAGGCGGTTCTTTCCGAGCGTTTTGGTGAGGCAGAGGATTGGGATCTCTTTATCCGTATGTACTCCGTTACCGTAAACGAAACGGATGTTACCGAATGGGATTATCTCGTTTATAACGGTGATACCATCTACGTGCAATACCGTTCCTCCGAGGACGAGTGCCATCACGATTGGGATCCGACTACGGGTACCTGCCGCCTGTGCTGGATGCCTTGTCCCGAAGATCACAACCAGTACTTTGGCGTTTCTTGCCCCACCTGCGGTTTTAACACGAACGGCGGTGAATTGCAGCACGTGATCGTTACGCTGGTAATGGACGGTTCTTTCAACGAAGTTTTCCTGACGATGAGACCCGATGAAATGCTTACGTTGGGATATTTCTTGGATTTTGCACTCTCTCAAATGGGCTTGAATCCGTCCGTTGCGTTTGATTGGTATGACATTACCGTTGACGGTATGCCTGCCGACAGCGGAGACGTTTTGGTTTACAATCTGTCCACCGTGGAACTGACCTCCAAGCAGGGCGGCGGTGACAATCCTCCCGTAATGAAGCATTTTGAGATTTCGGGAATTCAGTATCTTCCCTCCGAATACGAATGGGATGATTCCTGGTGGATGAAGCCTTGGGTGATGCGCTATACGGCAGATCGTGAAATCACTCTGAACGAGGCGTTGGAGCATTTCAGCTTTTACGACATTGGCAACTGCACCATTTGGGTAAACGGTGAAATCGTTACCGATTACGAGTCCTGCGTATTTACCGAGGATGCTTATATCGCGGTGGTGCACAATAACGTTCCGTTTACTCCCTTTACCGTAACCTACGTGGATACGACCACGGGCGAGCGCCGCGTGCTTCGTTACGATCATCCCGTATTCTTTGAGGAAGTGCGCGATCTGTTGTTTGCCGATTTTGATTGGGCTAACAACGAGTACACAATTACGTTCGACGGCTATGATGATGGCATGATAATGGGGAACCAGGAGGCGTTTGCCGTAAACGTTACCATTACCGTTCGTGTGATGACACGCTCTGCGGAATTCGGCATTGTTGACGAAAACAACCATATGGGAACGTGGCTGGGCTCCTTTGAGGGCGCACTCCCCACGGTTGGTGAGTTTATCGAGCAGTATCTCGGTGCTTCTGCCGATGCATACCGTTGCTTCGATCTGAACGGTGGTGAGGTTCGTGAGCTCTTTGCGGACGACGAGCTTCCTCTTTATTACGTTGTATTTATTCCCAAGGATCAGGTCAAGAATCCCATTACCGTCACCTATCACGTAACCACGGTGGAGGGTGAGATTCTGGAAGGCACCTTTACCCTTGAAAATCCCTCTGTTCTCGGTTACATCTTTTCCAATCGCGAGGACGATGGTACTTATTTCCCGTTTGTAGATGCAATCGATCAATACTCCATCAAGGTCAATGGCGAAGAGGTTGATGACAAGATGGGAATCTGGTACGCTCTCATCTGGGGTGACTGCGACGTCGTAGTCGTTCCCGCGTACACCTTTGGTCTGGAGTATTGGGGCAACGGTGACTTTGAGGGGCGTGAGCCGATCAAGGTTTCCGATCCTTCCATGACCCTGCGTGACGTTCTGGCACTGTTTGAGCTGGATCTGAACAAGTACACCATGAACGGTGATCCTTCGTTGGATACTCCGATCGGTGACTTCTATATGTACGGTTACAACACCATCTGTCTGACAGGCAGATACGTCAATTTCTCCATTGAGATCCTAACGACGGATGGGTATTCGACAATCTGTTCCATTTACGAGCAATTCAAGGGATCCGTTACGTTTGAGGAGTTGCTTCAATACGCGGCGGAGAACGGAATGTTTGATTTGGAAGGTTGGTCGCTGTATATCAAGGATGAAACCGGAAGAATGGTTGAAGTTACCGATCCTTCCTACGCTTGGTCTGTTCCAGAAGGACAAAGCAGCGTAGAATATTTCCTGTTTGTACAATCCGACAACGTTTTTGTAAGCTGGGAGATCTGTGACCGCAGCGACATCTATATCAGAGGCGACTACCTGGAGATTCCGCGCGGAACGACGGTTGCCGAGCTGTTGGAGATGCTCCACCTGAATGCGGCTGATTTTTCAAAGATCATCGACCGTGACACGTTGGAAGAGCTCATGCTTGACACCGTGTTGGAAAAGAGCATCAACGTTCGCTTTACGCAATCGAGCGCCGACGTATATTTGACCTTGAAGGACGATCGCGACACCATCTATTTTGAAGGTTGGATCCCTGCCGGTGCGGACTCCACTTTTGGAGAGCTTCTTGCACAGTACACCGAATATACGTGGGACGTTGTCAAATACGCTTACTCCAACGAGATTGGTGACGTTGTTGCCGATACGCTCGTTGGAAACGCGATCAGCGTTGACGTGACGCTCAATTTCTTTACCGTTTATTTCAGCATTTTTGACATGAACGGAATGTCGCTTGTCAACGATACCATCGACGTTCTCGGTTCGATCACCGTGGGTGAGGTGCTTGAAAAGTACGGTCACGGCTACAAGTGGGAGGATATCGTGTGGGGCGACTATTCGATGGGTACGATCGATTCCCCCAAGCTTGTCATTACGCATGAGGATAAGATTTCTCTTACCGTTAAGACGGGTCCCTTTAAGGTTTGGTACAACGGCACGCCCTATGAATTGAACGAGCCCGTAACGATTTACGAGTTCATCACTTGGACCGTTGGCGAAGATTTCTATGCGATGCTGCAAAACGGCTACTGGCGGAACCTTGAGACCCTTGAGACGATCGATTGGGCAGATTATACGCTCAGTGACTACTGTTCGCTCGAGTACGTGACGTACGAAGGCGCAAACGAACAGATGAACGTGACGCTCATCTTCAACGGAGACGTTCAAAATCAAGTGATCATCTACAGCGTCGGCGAAACGGTTACGTTGGATTATGCGATCAACCAATTCAGCAACGGTGCGCTTGATTTTGCTCTGATGAGCAAGCAGTACGATGTTTACGTGGACGGTATGCTTGCCACCTCCGGTATGGATCCCTTGTGGGAAGGGGCTACCATCGAGCTTCGTCAAAAGGTTGACGATCGTTTGACGATGAACGTAACGTTTACCATGGAAGGCGAGAAGTTGGACGTTCCCGTCAAATATATGCCCGGTGAAATCGTCACCTTGGATATGGCACTCAAAACGATAGGTGATGGCGGTGGATTTGATTTCTTTTCCACGTTTTGCAATTTCTTTATCAACGGAACCCTCATTGAGAGCGGTGACTTTATCCTTTCGGAAGGCGACGTGATCGACATGACGCAAAAGGGAGACGGTACGATTGAGGCGTTTACCTTTACGATGGTCATAGACGGAAGACCGGTTGAACGCTCTTTGGCACTTCTTCCCGACGCAACGCCCACGTTGAACGAGCTTTTGCAAATGATCGTTGGTTACGACTTTGAGACCTACACCAAGTTGCTGCAATGTGAAATTTGGGTAAACGGTGTTTTGGCAGAGAACGGTGACGTGATCGTGTATCACATGTCCACGGTTGAGTTTGTGACCAAGACCGACGGTGAAGGCGGTGGAGAAGTCGGCGGAGAAGTAACGAAGGAATTTTGCGTGTATTTCGAGGGGCAAAAGATTGTTCTGAAAGAGCCTATGCTCATCAGCGAGTTTGTAGATCGCTATCTCAAGATGGACTTTTCTTCTACCTTGATGCACGGCTACTGGACGGTGGACGGCATTTGGATTGACGATTATTACATGCTCGACCGAGATTGTTGGCTTGAATATATTCCCGAAAACACCGATGAACCGAACGAGGGCTGTGCACATATGTACAGCCCCGAAACGGGCAACTGTGAGTATTGCGGTCAGCCTTGTCCCGAGGATCACAGCATGTATATCGGTATGGTTTGCCCGAACTGCGGTTTCTATAACCACGGTGGTATGATGGCATCGGAGTATTCCTTCCATTTCTACGTAAACGGTGAGTACCGTACCTACGTTTCCCGCTATCTGATGCCCGGTGAGTACGTAACGTTGGACGATCTTCTTTGGGAAGCATTCGGACAGAGCATCGACGAGTTTATGGGAAGCTACGAAATGTTGGTCAACGGTGAATTGATCCAGCGTTACGGCTATGAGATCTATGGTGACGCAAAGATCCACCTCAACGAGCTTGCGATCGCTCCCCAAGGATACGAGATCTATATCAACGGGATGCCTTGTTGGGTAGATGCTTACATGAGTCTGGCGGATGCGATTTCCTTGCATTCGGGCATGGGCTACGGTGAGTCCTTGGCATACGGCTACTGGACGGTAGATGGAATGCCCGTTGAGGATGCTTACAATTATTTCTTCGATCACACCTGCAAGGTGGAATACGTGAAGAATGAGTATCCCGAATACGGCTACGATTACGTGGCGTAACTCTTAACAAATCCAAAACGGGGCTGTCACATTTGACGAGACCGAAAAAGCCCGTGGGGAAAAGAAATCAGCCCCACTTTCCGAAAAAACGGAAATGAGACGGGAATCGGTTGAATTTCTTCGAAATTCTCTATCTGTTTACGGGCTTTTTCTACCGCCGAATTTGGGGATCGACGTACCTTTGTACGCCTATCTCCCCAAATTCGACGCTTCTCGCCTCAATCTGCCAAGCCACACGGGGGTGAGTCAAATGCGAA
>JBGVEW010000053.1:0-12591 GCA_045120465.1 Eubacteriales bacterium | reverse complement strand
TATCATCACGAAGTCTGTCTCTCGCTTTGCAAGAAACACGGAAGAACTTATCGCTACTTTGCGTATGCTCAAGGAATTCGGCGTAAGCGTTTACTTTGAGGAACAAGGCATCGACACCCAACAAATGAATATGGAAATGATTGTTACATTCCCCGGTATGGCAGCTCAACAAGAGAGCGAAACCATATCGGGGAATGTTCGTTGGGGGATAAAAAAGCGGATGGAGAGTGGCGAGTACATTATATCACGCCCTGCATTCGGATACACGCTCATGGACGGCAAGATAATCATAAATGAAGCCGAAGCCGAGGTCGTCCGCCGAATTTTTAACCTTTATCTGCAAGGCATGGGAATCAATCAAATATCCGACCTTTTGAACGAAGAAAACGTACCCAAGCCAAGGCATAAAGAAAACGAAAAATGGAAAGCAACTACAGTACGCTACATTTTAAGAAACGAGAAATACATGGGCGATGCGATACTTCATAAAAGGTACACAACAGAAGCCCTGCCTTTCAGAAGAAAAAGAAACCACGGAGAACTTCCTATGTACTATGTTGAGGACTACAATCCCCCGATAGTGAGTCAAGAAAGTTTCCAAGCGGTACAAAGCCTTATGGATGCAAAGAGATCTCAACAGAGTGAAAGCAAGGAAAGCCTACTCAATAAGAAAATGAGATGCCCCGAATGCGGAAGAACATTCCGTAAGCAAACAGTAGGTGGCAAGGTTTATTGGCTCTGCTCTCTTCATGCAACGCAAGGAAAATGCTCAAGCAGGCGTGTGCGAGAGGAAATGGTGCTTGATACCTTTACCGCTATGATATACAAGCTAAAAGCAAACCGAGAATCCCTGCTCGAAAAGCTCATCCAAAGACTCGAATACCTACAAAGCCGAACAAGCGAGAACATTGATAGGATACGGCAGATCGATAAGGAGATAGCTGATTTGAGTGCAAAAAACCTCGTAGTGACGAGGTTGCACACAAGCGGAGTCCTTGGAACAGCAGAATTCTCCGCACAAACCTCGGAGATCGGCAACAAGATAACAGAGCTACGAATCGAACGCAGAAAAAAAGCTCCAAGAGGATGAAAACGATATGCTCCTCGATGCCTTGAATAGCTTGAACGATGCTATCAAGGAATGTGAGCCTAACGAACAGTTCAATGGATATTTGTTTGAGCAAATAATCGAGAAAATCATCGTGGATGACAATTCACGGCTTACCTTCCACTTAATCGGTGGGCTAACCTTAACCGAGGAAATCAAAGAGAAAGGACGGTGCAAGACGGCATGAAAAACAGAAACATATTATACGGCTACTGCTACAAGGACGGCATCATCACCGTCCACGAGGGCGAAGCGAAAATAGTCAAGGGAGTCTGCAAGGCTTACCTCGACGGTAAATCCCTGCTCGACATCGCCAATGGGCTAAACGAACAGCAAATCGAATATATGCCCGGCGTGATGGGATGGAACAAAGCGAGAATCATGCGAATGCTTGAAGATATCCGCTATGTTGGCGATGAGAGGTATCCACCCATTATCGAGCAAGAAACATACGATGCAATCCGCAAGCTCAAAGACTCAAAGAACGGACAAAAGGCAATAGATAGGAAAAGCGATATCTTCCAATTATCACTCCCTGTCAGATGTCCTAACTGCAAAGGCGTACTTAAACGCCGAGTGGATTGCAGACGAGATAAGGCATCACGATGGGATTGCTCAAATCCAAACTGCAAGACAGTCATCGGTATGGTAGACGATGAAATGCTTTCCGAAATTACCGAGGTGTTGAACACGGCGATAGCAAATCCCGAGATGATAACTATACCTACAGAAAAAGAAAAAGAGCCAAGTATAGAACTCCGCAAGCTCAATAATGAAATTACAAGAGCCTTTGACAGTATCCAAATAGACCGAAATGCGGTAAGAGAGATGATGATACGCTACGCCTCGATGAAATACGCAGAGATTGACACGGAGGTATACAGGGCGCAAAGATTAAGGAATGTATTTATTGACAATCAACCGATGCATTCATTCTCTGCTGCCTTTTTAGAAAGAACAACCAACGAGATCATGCTCTACACGGACGGCTCGATAGGACTCATCCTCGAAAACGGACAAGAAATAAGAAAGGGGGCAACTTATGCAGATACCCGTAGCTGAACAAACCAAGAAAACGGTACGAATTATTGCACCGACCATAAATCCGCAAGAAACGGCAAAAAGCAAATATCGCCAATTGCGAGTGGTCGCCTACTGCCGAGTATCTACCAAGCAAGAGGAACAGCTTAATAGCTATGAAACCCAAAAGAACTATTATACCGAGCGAATCAACGCAGAGCCGGATTGGACTCTCGTGGCGATTTTCGCAGACAAAGGCATCACAGGCACGAGCGTAAAAAACCGTGACGAATTCAATAAGATGATTAAGCTCTGCAAGCGTGGCAAGGTTGATATGATAATCACCAAGTCAATATCCCGATTTGCAAGAAACACCCTCGACTGTCTCAAATACACGAGAATGCTGAAAGCAATCGGCGTGGACGTATTCTTCGAGGAACAAGGCATCCACAGCACACAGCCTGGGGCTGAATTTTACATCACCATTTACGGTAGCATCGCACAAAGCGAATCCGAGAACATAAGCGCAAACGTGAAATTCGGCAAGGCGCAGAGTGCGAGAGAAGGTAACGTGGCATTCCACTACAAGAATTTTCTCGGCTACCGCAAGGGTGAGGACAGCAAACCCGAAATCGTCCCCGAAGAAGCTGAAACGATACGCTTTATATACGAGAGCTTTCTCGCAGGCGACAGCTTCGGGGGTATCAAAGCGAAGCTCGAAGAAAAAGGAATTCTCTCCCCAAGCGGAACACCCACGTGGAGATACTCGACGATCCAATCCATATTGACAAACGAAAAATACGCAGGCGATGCCATTATCAATAAGACCTACATCGAGGACTGCATATCCAAAAAGATCAAGGTCAACAACGGCGAACGGCAGAAATTCTACGTAGAAAACAATCACCCTGCCATCATCGACAGGGCGACATTCGCAAGAGTTCAAGAGGAACTCGCAAGACGAAATGGAAAGCTCAAGGTCAAACAGGTCGGTACAAAGACCGAGCAAGGCAAATACTCAAGTAAATTTGCATTGACCGAACTGCTCGTCTGCGGAGAGTGCAAAACCCCGTACCGCAGATGCACATGGACGGTCAAAGGAAAGAAGAAAATCGTATGGCGATGCATTAACCGCCTCGACTACGGCAAGAAATACTGCCACGAATCACCTACGGTAGAAGAAAGCGTACTGCACGAAGCCATTATGAACGCCATCTCAAGAACGGCAAAGGAAAATGCCGAACTCCTCAAGACCTTAAAGCTCCACATCGGGATGGGCTTGGATATGGGCGAGAGCGAGGACGAAAGCCTTGATCTACAAATCAAGATAGCCGAGATCGATGCGGAATTTAAGGCGATGCTGAATGCGGTGTCGAGCGATACGGTAGATACCTTTGACGAGCAAAGAGTGAAAGAGCTTATGGATGAAAAAAGCAAGCTCCAACAACAGCTTGCACAGATAGCCGAAAGAAAGCAAAAGCGTGAAAATACGAAATCCCGACTTGATGAGATTTTCACGATACTTGACGGCATTAAAAATCGCCCGATGGAATATGATGACCGACTCGTCCGTCAGATCATCGAATGCGTAGTGGTCGAATCCAAGGAACGCATCAAGGTGGTATTCGTCGGCGGTTTGGAAATCACGGAAAACTTAATAAATAATATATAACAGGAGGAAAACACTATGCCAAAAAAGAATGCAACCACAACCAAAGCCCCGGAAAAGCAGGCGGCACCCAAGAAAGCCAAGATCCCGTCCATCGACGTGAGGATCGACTCGCTCGTTGACTACGAAGGTAGCAAAACCAAAGCATTTGCGAGTGCGAATATTGGTGGCGCGTTTGCCATCCACGGACTCCGAATCATGGACTCGGAAAAGGGATTGTTCGTATCGATGCCGTCAAGGAAAGACGGCGAGAATTACCGAGAGGTGTTCCACCCCGTATCAAGTGAAGCGAGAGATGAACTCAACAAAAAAGTCCTCGCAGCTTATGAACAGAAACTCACCGAGGAACAGAGTCAGGAACAGGACGAAACGGAAACGCTTTCCGAGGATGAATCGCAAGCCCCCGTCACGCAGACGATGTAAAAACGCACACGGGTTCAAATCCATCGATTAAAAAGGTAAAATATCTTTTTTATCGCCCCTTCACAACAAGTGCACAAGTCCGTCAAAAACGGACAATTGAAAAAAACACCCTCCTATGGTAGAATAGATATAGATCTAAAACTACCATAGGAGGAATTTTTATGTCCAGAGAATATCGGCATATCGAGCAATATGAAAAAGAAATAATCGAACTGAAAGAAAAAGGATTAACCAAACGAGAAATTGGGGAGAAATTTGGAATCAGCAAAGAGCAAGTAAAAAGAGTGTTACAAAGGAAAAGACGCAGAGAAGAAAAGTTATCATACGGAATTCCCCCAAAGAAACGTGGCAGACCGGCAAAGAATCGCGTTGTAACCGAAGAGGATAAGCTTGGCGACCTGCGATACAAGCTGGCTCGAAAGGATGCGCGAATAAAGCAATTAGAGATGGAAAACGAACTGATGCGGGATTTTCTCTCGCTAACAGAAAGGAAGTGAAAACAAGTGTAAAATATATGGTGATCTATCGTCATAAGGATAAGTATTCAATCAGTGAAATGTGCCGGTTCTTTGAGGTGTCGAGAAGCGGTTACTATGACTATGTAAAGAGAATGGACGTACCTGCGTGGGATCTGCCTTTGGCTGAGAAGATTCGAGAGTGTCAGGAGCATAGCCGAGGTACCTACGGCTACCGTAGAGTCCATATATGGCTTGAAAGACAAGGAATCCATAAAGATCCCAAGACAGTGCTTCGTGTAATGCAGAAATACAATCTGCTTTCTGTTGTACGTCGAAAGAAATACCGTAATTACGGTGAATATCTGCATAGATACCCAAATCTGCTTAATAGAGATTTCCATGCCGACCGTCCTAATCAAAAGTGGGTAACGGATATTTCATACATCAAGACAGGACAAGGCGTGTTGTATCTTTCGGTCATTCGCGATCTATACGACAACAGTATTATTGCTTACAAAACGGGTACTAAACAGAATGTTAACCTCGTTCTCTCTACGATCAGAGCAGCCAAGAGAAAGGAAAAGGTCACCGGGAGCTTGCACCTCCACAGTGACCAAGGCTTTCAGTACACCTCGCAAGCGTATTATAGCCTGACTAAATCATACCACATTACGCCGTCAATGTCAAGACGTGGGAACCCATATGATAACGCTTTAGCCGAAAATTTTTTCTCAATCCTCAAAACCGAGTGTATTTACCGCGCGAAGATCCGCACCTATGAGGAGGCGCGCCTCCTCATAGGTGCATACATACAGTTCTACAACAACGAACGTATTCAACTCAAAACAAAACTGACACCACTCGAAAAGCGATGTCAGTTCATTGCTTAATTTTTAATATTTTCTACCACAGGGGTGTTTTTTGTACTGTCCGCACAATTTGGGGCAGTTCACAAGCCCCGATTTTTCGGGGTTTTTTTTGTTTGATTAGTCTGGATTTCGCTTGGATTTGCAAGGAGCCGCTTTTCGCTAATATCATGCATATATATTTTTATATACACTTGCAAAAAAATATTTTTTGTGATATAATTTAGTAGGGTGATTTTTGGTACATCGGATCTGGTATAATAGTAATAGGAGGGCGATTTAAATGAACACAAAAAAAACAATTAATCGTATTGGTTCTTCGAATGTTAGAAACTCATAGTGATAAAAATCATCCTTTGACGCAAGTAGAAATTACCAAAACCATATCGAGTAAATTTCCATGTGATAGAAAAACGGTTGGACGAAATATCAAATTCTTGAAGAATATGGGTTATCCAATAATTAAAACACCTACTGGCTTTTATATGGATAATCAACTGTTTTCACGCGAAGAAATCGATTTTATTTTAGATGCAGTGAAGAAATCATCAACTGACAATTTTGATACGAATGATTTGTGTCAAAGGTTAAATTCAAGTCTCACCAGATATTATAAAACATGATTTGAAAAGGAGTTTGAAGCATGGCGATTTGTCACGAATGGACTTATGAAGAAGAATTCTTTTGCTGTAAAAAATATATATGGTTTATGTTCAAGAACTTTCCTGATAATGAGAAAGCAGATGTTGATTTAACAGAGCATGAGAACTATCGAGAAATTTGCAAATGTCGAACGGTATACGATTTGATAATTGAAATATCTGGACATTACAAATATATACCTCTACCAGAGATAGAACATAAATTCAAGCAGATTAAGCAGGTATCGAATGATTTTAACAAAAAAGACGATTATGTATGCATTAACCCACATCGTTATTATTCTGAACAACTAAAAAAGGCATTCGTTTTTGCAGCAGATGATATACATAGAGAATTAACACATGAGCCACCACCTGAAACAACAGAAGAACGCAATGCACGAATAGCAAGAGATATAAAAATATATGGTGAAATCATTGTTTCACAAGATGAAGAATTTTCTGGGCTTTCAGATTTTATATAAGATGTCAATCTAGAAATCGCTAAATGACCAAGAAATTAAACGATACCAGTACATAATATACATTTAAATATTAAAAGGAGATTTTAATATGTCAGCTTACGAACTCGGAATTAAATTAAAAGCAATGTATTCACAAGAACATATTAACAAGGTGTCTATGATTCATTTGTTTGGTGTTATTTATGGCAGAATTATGCGATCCGAAAATATTAAGCCAATAGAGGTTTTAAAATCAGCCAAAATGCCAGAATCATATGTAACGGAAATAAATAAAGGAATAAACCTATCTAAATATGTAACTTTAAGAGAAGAATATAAGGACGTTTTTGAAAACTAAATTTAAAAAAACACAGCCCCACCACGATGGTGAGGCTGTGTTCTGCTTTACTTCTTCTCCACAAAGAGTAGTATCGTATTCATATGCCACGTGGATTTATGGACGATCTCGAAGGCAAAGTCATCGGTGAGGAAGTCCACGAGGGCGATCCGACTGTGATTAGCGGGATTGGGAATACTCCAAAAACCATTTGTTAAAGCGTTTGACGTTGAAAATAAGAAACGTGTAAGCTTCCCCGTTATTCATGTGAACCGTTATGGTGGGAAACACGATCCGTTTTTGGGAGATCTCTTGGATCTCCGACAACGGCAGCTCCAGTCGTTGGTATTTGGGAGCTACCGTAAGCTTGTTGGTCCGATAGGTCAGTGACTGACGGTCAAGATACAAACTCCCCCCAATGATGCCATTGTGACACAGGCTGCAAACAAAGCGTTTCATGACTCTCCCCCTCCTCTTTTTTTACGGTGGAACGGTGTTTGCGCTTCTTTTATTTCAGCGGTACCTTCGGCAATTCAACGTCGCCGTCGTTCTCTTCCTCCGGTGGCTCGTATCCGCTGCCGCTCGTCAGGATCAGATCGTTTTTTGAAAGCTCGATCCATTCCGCTTCTATCTTTTGATACTGTAATTTCATGTTCTTCGCTCCGTTCATACCTTTTTCAAAAGCTTGACTCCGTACCGCTCGACGAAAACGGTCTCGCCCTTTCGATAGGTCTTGCCGTCCAACAGATCGGTGCAATCGTAGGGTACTTTCAATTTTGCGTCCTTGTACTCGCGTTCGATCACCATCAAAGCATCAAACTTGCCCGCTCTTTCGATGACGGTCAAATTTTCATCCGCCTCGATAAAGGGGGTGATTCCTACCGTTGCGCAAACCTCGGTTAGGATTTTTGCAAGTGCCTCGGGTGTGGGAATAAAGCCCAGCATCACAATTCTTCCCTTTCCGTAAGGGGAGGACGTGATCGCCGCGCGACCTTCCAGATAATCGCCCTCGGCATAGGTTGCAAGCACCTCGCTGTGCTCTCCCGCGATCAGCGCGTCAAAGAGATACGGCATTGCCGCGTAAGATTCACCGTTCCTGCCCATAACCGTTACGGGTGCGGGATCGTTTGCATCGGGCGCGTAGGCAGGGATGGTATAATCGATGGTAACGCCCGAAGCGTCCTCCAAAGATCCCGTGGCACGCTTGATGAACTTCGCCCCGTTTTGGGTGCGCACGTCGGTCAAAGCAGACGCGATCCAGACACCGCCCTCGCGTACCCAATCCAAAATGCGCTTGCCCGTATCATAAGGCTCAATACTCGTTACCTGCGCGGTATAAAGAACGCGGCCGTCTCTGAAATCTCCGTTTTGCGGAATTGCCGCGGGGGCAAGACGCGCGTTTGAGAGCCCAAGAAAATCCTTTGGCACGTTATCGATATAGCGGAAGCCGTTATACATAGGCTGCATTTCAAAGGTGGTATCCGCATCGGTAGATGCCATAAAATAGAGCCCTGAAGACACGGGGCGCGTGCCGTTGATGAGGTCGGCACACGCATCCATATCGCGCGAGAGCTTGACGACCTCCTCCTTGATATGCCGCGCGCGGCCGTTGGATTCGATGACCGAGCCATGCATCAATTCATGTCCCGCGTAGTGGGTGCGCCAGAGCCAATAGTTGATGCTCTCAGCCCCGCTTGCAATATGCATCCATCCGTTCATTTCCACAAAGCCCTTGTGGCGCATATACAACGAGGTATGTCCGCCGTTCCAGCAACAGGAGGTTTCGGTGAGCCAATAGGGCTTCTTTTTGAGGTTGTACCACAAATTGCTCCAGAATACCTGCTGACCGTACAGGCTGTCTCTTGCGTACTGATTGAACTGCATGATGTCCATATCGGTTGCCATATCCTCGTAGGAAAGTGCCTGGAAAAAGGGCATCATATCGGTTCCCACGGGGCGGTCGCTGTACTTTTTGATCGCGTCGTACTGCATCTTCACGTATTTACGGGAGGCGTCGCGCTGGAATTCGCGCCACAGTGCCTTTGCGCCGGGATGCGCCCATTGCTCGAACGGGCGGTAGAGCTGCTCAAAGGAATCGATGCGTGAGGAAAAGATCCCCATTCCCACCTCGCGGTTATAACGCTCCACGTCACCGTCAAAACGAGCGGCGATCCACTTACGGTATGCGTTGACACACTTGTCGCACACGCAGAAATAACCGTCCTTTTGCGAAGAGATCTCGTTGTCGATCTGCCAGCCGATCACGTTTTCGTCCCGTCCGAACTCCTCCGCCATCTTTTCGGTCATGCGGGTAGCAAGTCGGAGATACTCGGTGTGGTGATAGCAGCAATCCTGACGAGAGCCGTGCCAGCGGGGCTTATTGTCCGCGCGCAGACCGTAGATATCGGGATATTTTTCGCTGAGCCATAGAGGGGGCGTTGCACCGGGAGTACCCATGATGACCATGATGTCCCGCTCGCGGCAGGCATCTACCACCTCACGGAAGAGCGAAAAATCAAACTCGCCTTCCTTGGGCTCCATCGTTTTCCATGCAAATTCGGCAATTCTCACGCAGGAGATGCCATGCTCCAGCATCTTGTCCAGATCCTCCGCGATCTGACTGCGCTCCCATGCCTCCGGATAGTATGCAACCCCTAAAAACTGTTTTTTATTCATAATCAGCCTCCTTTTTATTGATATGACCCCTCGTGTCCATCCTCGCAAAACGCGCGGATATCCTTGACGGTCTCTTCATAGGTAAAATCATTGAGGATCTCGTGCCGCGCCCCGGGATACAGAATGCATTTGACGTCAGCTCCCGCGGTCTCAAGCAGCGCGCTGACCTCGCGTACACCCTTTCCGTAGTTTCCAACGGGGTCGTCCTCCCCCGAGATCAACAGTACGGGAAATCCCGCAGGGATACTGCGATACCACGCCGCGCGGTTGCACTCCTTGATCAAGCGGATCAAGTCGCCCATCGCGCTGACGGTAAAGGAAAAGGTGCAGAACTTATCCCCCGCGTATTTCAATCGCACCGATGCGTCGGTGGTCAGCCAAGGCGCGGGAGCCTCCTCCAATTCCTTTTCAAAGCGTTTGTTATAGCTTCCAAAGGAAAGCTTTTTGATCAATTTGGAGATATGACGGTCTCCGTAGATGCGCTTGAGAAGCGCAATGAGCACAAGCCCCGGCCCTGCCGCGAGATTGGCACCGCCCGTTCCCATAACGATAAGCCGATCGGGGCTTACATAGTGCTCGGTAGCAACGCGCACGGTAAAAGAGCCCATGCTATGCCCCATGAGGCAATACGGCAGCTTTTTGTCGCTCGGAAACGCGGTCCGAACCGCCTCAAAAAAGCCGCCAACGTCACGCGCGAGATAATCCCATCCGTTCTTTTTGGCAATGTAGCCCAGCTCGCTGTCGTCACGCGCCGTGTGTCCGTGCCCCAGATGATCGTAGCCAAAGGTGATCCATCCCGCCTCTGCCATTTCCTTCATAAAGCGGTCGTATCGACCGATATACTCGGTCATGCCGTGGACGACTTGAAAATACCCTCTCGCCTCTCCTTTTGGCAAATAGACCACGCCGCGAAGCGTATGGATACCATCCGACGAAGGGGCGCAAAAATCCCGTTTGGTCACTTCCATTTCAATCCTCCTCGCAAAACGCGCGGCAAGCGCGAACGGCACGGCGCCAGCCCGCAAGGCGCGTAGTTCTCTCCTCATTTTCCATTTGGGGAAGGAAGTGCTTCCCCTCACCGATCAAGGTCTTAATCTCCTCACGGTCGCGGTAAAAGCCCACCGCAAGACCTGCCAGAAATGCCGCACCCGCGGCAGTTGCCTCGGGGTTTGCCGAACGGCAGACCTCCGTATCCGAAAGGTCGCTTTGCATTTGCATCAAAAGGTCGTTTGCGGATGCTCCGCCGTCCACCTTGAGGGTTCGGATGCCGCTTTCCTTCCCTTCAACCGCACGCATATCCTCGCGCATTGCCGCAAGCACGTCCTCGGTCTGATAGGCGATCGATTCAAGCGATGCGCGAATGATGTGATTTTTACCCGTTCCGGCGGTAAGCCCTACCAAGGTTCCTCTTGCGTGCATATCCCACGTGGGAGCGCCAAGTCCGGCAAAGGCGGGGACGAGATAAACGCCACCCGTGTCCTTGACCTTACTTGCATAGTATTCGCTGTCACGCGATTCCCAGATCAGCTTCATTTCATCACGCAGCCAGCGCACCACGGCACCCCCGACGAACACACTTCCCTCAAGCGCGTACTCGGTCTCTCTGCCCGCTTCGGTTGCGGCTACGGTGGTCAGCAAGCCATGCTCGCTCGCTACCGCGCGCCCTCCCGTATGCGTCAAGAGAAAGCACCCCGTTCCGTACGTGTTTTTGGCATCTCCCGCCTCAAAGCAACCCTGTCCAAAGAGTGCAGCCTGCTGGTCCCCCGCGATCCCCGCAATCGGGAGCTGCGCGCCCATACATTCAAAGGTTCCGTAGATCTCACTGCTGCTGCGGATCTCGGGCAGCATCGCACGAGGAACACCGAACAGGGAGAGCAGCTCCTCATCCCACGTACCCGTATGGATATTGCAAAGCATGGTACGCGAGGCGTTGGTGAGGTCGGTGACGAACACGCGCCCCTCGGTCAGCTTCCAGATCAGCCACGTATCTACCGTTCCGACCAAGATCTCGCCCCGCTCGGCACGCTCGCGCGCGCCCTCCACCCGATCGAGCAGCCATTTGATCTTACTGCCGCTGAAATAGGGATCGAGGCGGAGTCCGGTCTTTTGTCGGATCATATCCCCATAGCCGTCGCGCTCCAAGGATTCACAGATCTCTGCCGTTCGACGGCACTGCCAGACAATAGCGTTGTAAATCGGCTTGCCGGTTGCCTTTTCCCACATGACCACGGTCTCACGCTGATTGGTGATTCCCACCGCGGCGATCTCCTCGGGGGCAATCCCACTCTTGGCAATACACTCGGTCATCGCGGCATACTGGTTGGCATAGATCTCCATCGGGTCCTGCTCCACAAGACCGGGTGCAGGATAGATCTGCGTAAACTCGTGCTGTGCCATAGCGACCATATGGGCGTTCCGATCAAACAAAATCGCTCGCGCGCTGGTCGTTCCCTCATCAAGAGACAATACGTACCCTTTCATTGGATCTCCTCCTTTTTTGCGGACGGTATTAAAATTCTACACCTTTATTATGGCATATTTTCACTTTCTTGTCAATAATAAAATCCTCTAAAATATAAAAATCCGACAAGGGTGAGTCATGACCACCAGCCGTGCCGGTGGCTTGCACAAGCCCCCTTGGGGCATTTCACACGCTGAGCCTATAGGCTCGTCGAATTATCCCGCTTGCGGGAGTTGCCCCACTGCCACAGATGTGGCTACTGTTTTCAGCCTCCCTTGTGTAAAGGGAGGTGGCACGGCTTGCCGTGACGGAGGGATTGTTTTTCTGATTTCGCACAAGTACAACCCCTCAGTCAGCTTCGCTGACAGCTCCCCTTACACAGGGGAGCCTACCGCTGCGGCGGAAACTGTGCAAAGCTAAAGCTTTTTGGAACCACCAGCACTGCTGGTGGTTTTCGTTTCACAAAAA
>JBGVEW010000052.1:0-102617 GCA_045120465.1 Eubacteriales bacterium | reverse complement strand
GGTATTGGATTGAGAAGTGCTTGAAGCAAAGTGCTAAGATCGCCTTCCTGCTCCAAGTTTTCGGAAGAAACCGAAATCAAACGCGGTGACCGTGCGTTTGGAGAATCGAGATGCTCCTGTATGCTTTTTTCGGGATCGTTCCGGATCGCATAAAACACCTCCAAGCCGTACAGCTTTACAATGGCGTCACCGTCATGCTCTTTTACAAAATCCGCCGTTTCTTCCTCGGGGATGTTCAAAGAGTCCCACGTGTCGGGGGCTTCGGTTGCAGAAGCGGAGATTGCAAAAGCTGACAGCAAAAGCGCAAAACACAGTACCAATATTCCTCTTTTCATAAAGTACCTCCTATGATATAGAAAAGCAGACCGATACGACACTTCCTTCATATTTGTCAAAAAATCTTACAATACCCGCATAAGACCCCTCCTTTTTTGTTTTTTTACCAATTATCTGTATTTATTTTAGCATATTTTAGTCATTTTGTCAACTCCTGTTCTTGCGTTGTTATTTCATGCATTATCGGAAGCGTTTTTGAATCCATTTGTAAACAATTTTCGTTTTTTGCGAAAAAGTACGAAATCCGTGGTATAATAAGCATGTGATTTTTGATTTGTGAGGCTGTTTTATGAAATTTTTTTCCATTTTAAAGCAATGGTTGCGCGGTACGTGCCTCTGGTACACCGTCATTTCCCTTTGTCTGCTCGTTGTGGGCTTGGTAACGGGTAACGGACAATCCTACCTTGATGCCACGTCGTTCCTACTTCTTTTCCCCTTTGGCTTTGCCATGTCGGCGGCGGGATTTTTGTACCGATCAAAATCGGTCGCGCGCTGGATTCGTATGCTCTCGCACTACGCAATCACCTTAGCCGCCTTCCTCGCCTTCGTTCTGCTTCCGCACCTGAACGGAACGGTCTCCCCCGTCAGCGTTCTGCTCCTTTGCGTATTTTTGTCGGTTTTATACTGGCTTCTCTTTGGGATCATACATATCTTCCAAAAACGCTTCCGCAAAATTTTGGAGGAAAATTGATCCACAGAAAGGATGCCGCTCTATGAATCCACGTTTCCGTCGGTTTTGCTTGCTTTTAACGGTTGCCGCGACACTCGCCGCATTCGTTCCCACCTCCCACGCCATTGGCAAGGAGACAACGCCAAGCATCACCGCTATATCGGAAAATGGATGTTCAGAGCGGCTCTTTTTCTTTGGCGAATCCACCACCGCACATCTCGCGCGTCGCGGCGGCATCCTTGACAACCCCACCGATTCCAAACGCGTATTGCGGGATGAGAGCGGCACGCGAATGCTGGATAGGCGCATTCTATCCTCTCCCGTCTGTTTGACAAATGAGAATGGAACGCTTCAAAAGTACTCATTTTCCGATGCCGTTGCCGCCCTCAAGCCCCCCTGCCTCGTGCTTTCCTTTGGGCTCAACGGCATTATGGGCTTTGTTCGCTCCCCCGATCGCTTCGACGATGCTTACACGCATTTGATCCGCGGAGTCCGCGCGGTATCCCCCGATACGCACGTCATTTTGCAATCGATCTACCCCGTTCGCGCCGCCACGGGATTCTCGGTGGACGTCAACACGTTAAACGCTCATATCAACCGTATCAACGAGCAGATCCGACAAATTGCCGCGCGTGAGCAGGTCGATTTTGCCGATACGGCATCGGTATTGCGCGACCGTGACGGGCTTCTCGCAGAGTGCTTTGACGCAGGAGACGGGATCCATTTGACCAACGAAGCCTACCGCCGGATCCTTTCTTATCTTGGGGAAGTTACATTTGGCAAGACCTAAATCTGCCGATCCCCGACAGAGGTGCCTCAAATTTTGCATTGGAGACACCTCCGAATTACATCACACGAGAAAGGATGTAAAACCATGAAAAAAACCTTACGTTTGTTATCGGTTCTGCTTTGCATTGCACTGTTTTCCTCCCTTTCCGCCTGTGCTCAAAGGGAGCATTTTAAGGATGACGTCAGCGCGGAAGAGCTTGCCGACTCTATTACGCACGCCCTATCGAAAGATGACTATCTGACCGACGATCAAGACTTGACCGACTCTTATTTTACGCTTCCCGAATCGGTAACCGAGCACACCGTGCGCTATGCCGCTGATACCAACAACATCAACGAATTTGGCGTGTATCACGTCACCAAGGGCGGCACAAAGGAATTGGAAGCCTTGCTGGTGGAAAAATATCTGGAGCTTTCCTATTTAAACAATCGAGAATGGTATGACTCCTATATCCCCGAGGAAAGTGCGAAATTACGGGATGCCGAGGTTCGCACCTTTGGCAACTACGTGGTTTATGCCATTCTTGACAAAGAGGATCGCAATACCGTATTTGAAACGGTAGAGCATCTGTTAGAGCAATAAAAAAGAGGCGTTTTTGCGGCACGTGTCGCAAAAACGCTTCTTTTATTTCATGTTTTTCTGCAAAGCGCGGTACTCACCGGGTGTCATTCCCATCGAGCCCGAAAAGCATTTTGCAAAGTAGGAGGAGTCCGAAAATCCGCATTTTTGCGCAATTTCGGTCATGCTCGCATCACTTTGCACCAGCATCCGCTTGGCACGTGTCATTCGTTGCTCTCCGATATACTCCACCAAAGTTGTTCCCGTCTCCCTCTTGAACAGATGCGACAGATAGTACGTGCTGATTCCCAAGTGCTCCGCGATCTCCCGCACGTTCAGGCTTCCGTCAAGACTGCTTTCCACAAAGCTCCTTGCAGAGACGATAATCGGGGAGAGCTCTCGCTCCTCATCCGATGCCGCGCGGATCAGCGTTACGATGGAGCAAAGGATCTCGGTCTTATCCCCCTCCCCCTGCTTCCATTTTTCAATCAGCTCATCCAATCGGCAGGAATCCAAGCGGTGCATATTGATGCAATTCATCGAGTATTGCTCAAACAGCTTTTGCAAAACCGTTTCGCAGTCCTCAACGTCCGCAAGGCTTTCGGCAACCGTTTCGGCAGGAAGATACCCCACCTCGAAATAGGGGTTGCTCTGCTCCTTGGCATACGTATCCAAACGCGAGATCACACGCTGAAGAAAGCTTTCACAATTCACCAATTCTCCCGCCATGATATCCGCCTCGGTAATTTTGGCGTACAAAATCTCACGCGCATCGTCATAAGCGTCCTTGATGGAATGCTTAAAGCATCCGCGCTCGCGGTCGTAGGTGATATACAAATATCCGTTCCGCTCGGTAACGTCCGGATAGGAGACCTGCCCTCTCCCATCGAGAAGCAGTTTCCATTTCCATGTCTTTCCATCGTCATCCGACAAAAATGCCGTCAAATTGTTTCTGCCCGTATATTCCGAGTGATTGATCAAAAGAAGTTTGCCGGAGGAAAGACGACCGATAAAGAAACGGGAGCAAGGACCGCTTAAACCGCTTTCTCCGCCTCGGCTCCAATGGAGCCCACCGTCAACGGAGCTTGAAATACCGATACCGTATTTGGTTCGAACGTACATATCCAGCGTTCCGTCACAACGTTCGACGATCATGTGCTCGTCATAGGATCGCTTTGGAACGTCCGCACCGCCAAGGCGAACAAAGCTCTTGCCATGGTCAGCCGTGCGATAAACATATGCCAAACGTTCCTTTTCTTCGGTGGCGTATTTCCACCACCCGGGCTTCAGATGCTCCGCCCATACCGCAATGGGAAACAGCCACTCCCCGGTGGATAGCACCGTGGGCTTATTCATCATCACTTCACGACCAATGATGCGCTCCTCGCTCCAAACGAGCGTTTCGGCATCGGGATCCTCACAGATCACCGCATGTACGGCATTATGCGGTGCTTGCGCCCACCAAAACCAAAGACGCCCCAACGGATCGATCCAAAGTCCCGGATCATAGCATCTCGCATACCCTTCCTCAAAGGCAACGGCAATCGGTTTGCCAAAATCCACACCGTCATCCGAACGGAGCAGCAGTACAAAGTTTCCAACTCCCTCCTGCACCCCTCCCGAATAAAAGGCGGAAAAAACGCGTCCCCGTTTGGTTACCTCAATAGCGGGAATGCCCTGCCAGATGCGGTTTTGCGCATCATACAGCGTTAATGCTTCGCAATCGGTTATCAGCATGATATCACCTCCTCCATCATTATATCAAAAGCCGATGAAAAAACTATAATTTTTTTGCGTTTTTAAGTAGCATATCGCTTTCCTTGATAAGAATTCCGCGCATACAGCAATTTATCGATGTCGTTGATCACCGTCGTTTTTTTGCGGCTCCATTCGGGTGCGAGGAGAGCATCAGGCGCACCGTCCCCCGTCAGGCGTGCGATCACAACGTCGGACGGCAACAGCTCCAGCGCATCCGCTGCCAAGCGGATATATGTCTCGCGCTCCATGGGAACGTACTGCCCTGTTTCGTACATTCTCGCCAGCGGTGTTCCGCGCAGGACGTGCAACAAATGGAGCTTGACCTGATCGGGATGCAGGGCGGCTACGTCGCGCACGCTCCGCATCATTTCTTCCTCTCCCTCCCCCGGAAGCCCCAGGATCAAGTGCACGCCAATGCCGATTTTGGAGCTTGCCAGACGCAACCGCTCAAAGCCTTGGCAAAAGACCTCGTACGTATGTCCGCGATTGATCCTTTTTGCAGTCTCGTCATTGGAGGATTGCAATCCCAGCTCGACCGTCAAAACCGTTCGTTCCGCTAAGGACGCAAGATATTCCACTACGTCCGCCTCCAGACAATCTGCACGCGTGGCAATATTGACCCCCACGATTCCCTCTTCACCCAGTGCCGATTCGTAGGTCTTTTGGAGCACTTCAAGAGGGGCGTAGGTATTGGTGTGCGCCTGAAAATACGCAATACAGCGCGACGTATCCCATTTACGAGCCATCACCGCTTTTTGCAAGCGGATCTGCTCGGGAATCGGGATCACACTTTCGGGTGCGAAATCACCGCTTCCGCGATCCGAACAGTAGATACATCCGCCTCTTGCACATCTGCCGTCAATATTCGGGCAGGTAAATCCTGCGTCAAGGACAAGCTTGGCACATTTGCCTCCAAAGGTCTTGCGCAAATAATAATCGTAGGTATAGTAACGCTTATTGCTGTCACTGTGAACAAACGGATTGCTCGCTCCTTGCGTGCTTTTTTTCATTTTTGTATCTTTCCTTTCCAATCCACATCAAACATCCAAAAGTCAATGCCACCGTTGGCAACACCGAAAAGAGAACAGGGTGCGACGTTTGTGCAAACAAGGCTCCAAAGCCCTCCAGAAGGCGGATTACACCGCAGGCTAAAAAGAGGATGGCGGAAAGGGATGCAAACAACCGTTCGGAAAGATACCGATCAAAGATCCCTCCCAAAAGGATCGCCATCGTGCCGCTCAAAAAAAGCCCCAGAGAGGTGCCGATAAAAACCGCCGCACTCCCCCACGCGGACAACTCCGCATCTGCGGCAAGCGTCAGAGCCGTGAGCTGTGTTTTATCACCGAGCTCCGCCAAAAAATAGGTGCCAAATACCGCACCCACAGCCCATTTTCCGCATACGGTATGCGTTTTTACTTCTTTTTCTCCTTCCGCAAATGCGGAAACGGCAAAATACAAAAACGCCATTCCCGCCACGATGGAGATCCAACGGTGCGGAAGATACGCCCCGACGGTTCCCCCCAAGAGAACTGCCGACCCATTCAATAAAAGGATCGCCAAAGCACTTCCCAAAAGGATCTCGCGCTTACGATAGTGCTTGGAAAGTGCCAACAGTAAAAACTGGGATTTATCTCCCATCTCCGCCAAAAAGACCATTAAAAAGCTTTGTATCAGAACGCCCGTTTGCATAAAGCCCCTCCGTTTGTCTGCCAAAATATGAGAGAGGGGTGCCTCAAATCTGTAATTTGAGACAGCCCCTTTTCGGATACGTCCTTTGTTTTTTTACATACAACAGTTCTGCCCTGCAAGGAGACGCTCGATTGCGGCAATCCGTACGCAAAGCGTCAAAACCGACATTGCCTGAAACAGACTCTTTTTATTGGGGAACGTGGGAGCAATACGGATATTGCTGTCGTAAGGATCGGAGCGGTAAGGATAGGTCGCTCCAACGTCGGTCAGTTTGACTCCCGCCTCCTTGCAAAGCGCGTAGGTACGCTTTGCGCATCCGGGCATCACGTAAAGGCTGACGAAATACCCGCCGTTGGGATTGGTCCAATGTGCACAACCCGTATCTCCCAGATCCTTTTCCAAAGCGTTTAACACCACCTCGAATTTCGGACGGATCATATCTGCCAACTCCGTCATGTGGTGGAGCACGTTTTCGGCAGAACCGAAATACCGCACGTGACGCAGCTGATTGATCTTATCAAATCCGATGGTCTGCGTTCCGATAATGGGCATGATCTGTGCCAGATTCTCGAGGGATGCCGCCATAATGGCAACACCGGAGCCCGGGAAAGAAATCTTGGACGTAGATGCGAAATAGAACACGCGATTTTCGTTTCCGTACGCGGCGCAAGCCTCAAAGATATCGGAAAGCGTGTCGCTGCGATCATAGTAAAGATCGTGTACCGCGTATGCGTTATCCCAGAAAATGCGGAAATCCTTTGCCGCAGTCTTCATCGATCCAAAGCGACGCACCGTCTCGTCGGAATAGGTGATACCATCGGGATTGGAATACTTGGGGCAGCACCAGATCCCCTTGACCGCGGGGTCGGATGCCGCAAGCTTTTCCACCGTATCCATGTCGGGACCCGTGGGGGTCATGGCAACGGGAAGCATGGTAATCCCGAGAGACTCGCAAATGGCAAAATGACGATCGTATCCGGGAGCGGGACAGATAAACTTGATCTTTTCCTCGCGGCACCACGGACGGTCACTGTCGCATACACCGTACAGCATAGCGCGCGCGACCGTATCGTACATCAAATTGAGCGAGGAATTTCCACCGATAAAAAGCTTTTCCTCGGGAATATGCAACAGCTCCGAAAACAAACGCTTTGCTTCCTTAATTCCATCCAATACCCCATAGTTACGGCAATCAAAACCATCCTCAGTGCGGCAATCGTAGGAGGAATCGATGCAATGGAGCATTCCCTGCATCAGATCCAGTTGCTCCGCTCCCGGTTTTCCGCGCGAGAGATCCAACGAAAGTTTTTTCGCCTTTGCCGACTCGTATTCGGACTTCAGGCTTTCCAACTGTGCCTCCAGCTCTTCACGGCTCATCTTTGAAAATTCCATATTCGCGTTCTCCTTACCCTTGAACGTAATAAACTGTATAACAGTATATCATATTCGCAAGCGGATTGCAATATGTTTTTTGCATTTTTTTGAAAAAATCTTGCATTTTTATAAGTTTAACGGAATTTTTTCCAAAATTCTTGCACAATTTCTGCAAGTTCAATGGAATTTCCTGCATATTCGATATATTTCCAATGTTCCGGAAAGATGCTTTGCGTCCGCGGATCGGCATAGCGGTCGTCAACCAACACCACCACTCCTCGATCCTCCTCCCGTCGGATCACACGTCCCGCTGCCTGCAACACGCGGTTCATACCGGGATAAACGTATGCGTAGTCGTATCCGCGCTCACGCGTGACCTCGTAATGATCCCGCAAAATGTTGCGCTCGTTGGAAAGCCCCGGGAGACCGGTTCCAACGATCACGGTGCCGATCAATCGCCCACCGGGAAGATCTACTCCCTCCGAGAAGGAACCGCCCAGCACGCAAAAGCCGATGCGGAGCTTACCGTCGTCCGCAAAGGCATCGAGAAAATGCTCCTTTTCGGAGGCGTTCATCCCGCGCGTCTGCCTGACGACGGTAACGTCGGGATACTTTTTGGAAAAGAGCTCCAGCACCTTTTCCATATATTCGTAGGAAGGAAAATACGCAATATAATTTCCGCGCTTGGCGGATACCGTGGCGGCAATGACGCCCACAATCTTTTTATAGGACTTTTCGCGGTCCTCATATCGCGTGCTGATTCCCGTTACCGCCGTAAGGCACAGATTTTCGGGATCAAAAGGGGATGGCAAAGAGATCCGCACTGCGTTTTTTCCGCCACCGAGAATATCGGCAAAATAATCGGGCGGAGTCAGCGTTGCGGAAAACAGAACCGCCGCGTGCGCACGATTCATCCGCGCATCCAACACGCGGGAAGGATCGAGACAGATCAACCGCACGGTGCGTCGATCCCCCTCAAGCTCCACAAACGTCAAAAAGGATGGATCAAAGCACTCGGTGATCACCTCAAAACGCTTTAGCTTTGCACACAGGATATCAACCACCGCTTCCGCCGGATGCGTTGCGTGTGTGCGGAGCCAAGAATCGAGCCGGCGGCGTAACAATGCGATCTGCTCAAACAAGGAATCCATAGGCCCGTGATTGAGATAGTAACCGCGCTCCACGCCCTCCTCGTCCTTTTGAATGGTATCGCGGCACAAACGACGCAAGCCGACAAGCGTAACCGCTGTTTTTTCAAGTTCCGAACGAAGATCGTCCCCCTCGTCCAAAGCATCGATCGCCTCCGACAGATCGGTATTGACCAATTCCGCAGAATACATGGAGCGCGCACGGTCGGCAAGGTTATGCGCCTCATCCACAAGGAGCACGTATTTTCCGCTTCCTACCGCCTCATCCGAAAAATATCTGCGCAGATAGACCTGCGGATCAAATACGTAATTATAATCACAGATCAGCGCGTCGCAAAATTCCGAAAGCTCCAATTGAAATTCATACGGGCAGATGCCGAATTTTTCGGCAGTCTGTTCGACCGCACGACGGCTGTATCCGCTGTGACGAGATAACAAATCGCATACCGCTGCGGGACATTTTTCGTAAAACCGCTTAGCACGCGGACAATCCATGGGATTGCAATGCCGTGAAATCCCCGCCGGATCGCGTTTTGCCATCTCGTTGGGACAAATCTGATCTCGCGCGGTCAAAACAGCCGTGCGCAGATGCGCCCCCGCTTCAAAGATCTTTTGCATTGCCAAAAACGCTTCGCGTCGGGTAGCGGCTTTGGCGGTCAGATAAAAGATCTTATCGCAATGCCCCTCTCCCAACGCTCTGACGGCGGGATAAAGAGTGGAAACGGTTTTTCCGATCCCCGTAGGTGCTTCGGCAAAGAGCCGTTTCCCCGCCCGAATATCCCGATAACACTCCTTGAGCAGCATATCCTGTCCCTCCCGCACCGCGGAATACGGAAATCTGCTTTCCGCCGCTGAAGGCAGTAACAGGGTTTCGCGCTCACAAAGGATCTGCGCACGGTATTCGATACGGGAAAGAAGCTCCTTTAAAAAGCCTTCCAGCTCCTCCTTGGTATGCTCCTTTTCCAAATGTTTGATCTTTCCGTCGTCATTGCGGTAATAGGTCAGGCGCGTGCGGATACGCTCCGCATTTTTTTGACAGCACCAAAAATACGCGTAGCATTTTACCTGCGCGTCATGCATGGGAGCGGGCGGAAGGTCAAACGCTTTGCCGCTCACGGTCTTGATCTCATCCACCGTCCATGGGTCAGTACGGATCATACCGTCCGCGCGTCCGCTGATCTCATACGCAATCCCATTATAATAATAGGTATGGGAGAGGGAGACCTCGGGCATATATTCCGCGCCCGCCGCATCCTGCAGCTTGCGGTGCACCTTGGCACCGATAGCGGCACGCTCAAGCATTGCCGCACGCCCCGATGCATGGCGCAAATCCAGATCCGCATCTCTCAAAGCATAGGCACAAAGCTCTCTTACAGACAACAGCATCACTGCACGGTTTGCATCGTATCGCATATTCTCCCCCTCCTTTTTCTTGTTTTTGGATCAAAAAAGCCTGTTTTTGTTTATTTTATAGAATAATTCTAATTCTCGTTATAAAATATTGATTTATTTGGCTTCAAACCAGTTGTTTCCAACGTGGATATCCACGTCCAAGGGCACCGAGTATTGCACCGCGTTTTCCATCTCCTCCTTGAGGATCAGGCGCGCGCGTTCGGCACAATCCTTATGCGATTCGATCAGCAACTCGTCATGCACCTGCAAAATCAAGCGTGCGTCCAAGCCCTCCTCCAGTAATCTTTTGTGCACGCGGATCATTGCCAGCTTGATGATATCGGCGGCAGTTCCCTGAATGGGGCTGTTCATCGCAACGCGCTCACCGAATTTTTGCTGCATCTTATTGGTGCCGTGCAATTCCGGGATATAGCGTCTGCGTCCAAAGAGCGTAGTCACGTAGCCGTCACGATAACCTTCCTTGATGACGTTTTTCAGATAGGCGTCCACAGAGGGGTATCCCGCAAGATACTGGTCGATATACGCCTGCGCTTCGGCACGCGTTGTTCCGATATCGTCCGACAGAGAGAACGCGCCGATACCGTACATGATTCCAAAATTGACTGCCTTTGCCTTTTTGCGCATATCCCCCGTCACCTCGCTCTCGGAAACACCGAATACCGTTGCCGCGGTGGAAGTATGGATATCCGCGCCCTCGCAAAAGGCGGAGATCATATTGCGGTCTCCCGACACGTGCGCCAGCAGGCGCAATTCGATCTGCGAGTAGTCGGCATCGATAATGACGTAATCCTCATTTTCGGGAAGGAAGAACCGACGCAATTCACGCCCCAATTCGGTGCGCACGGGAATATTCTGGAGATTGGGCTCGGTGGAAGAAAGCCTTCCCGTTGCCGTTCCGGTCTGCTTGAAGTGCGTATGCACACGTCCGTTTTCGTCCGCGAGCTTGAGAAGCCCGTCGGCATAGGTGCTCTTGAGCTTTGTCACCTGGCGGTAATCGAGAATATCCCCGATGATCTCGTGATACGGACGAAGCTTTTCAAGAATCTCGGCATTGGTCGAGTATCCCGTTTTGGTCTTTTTCGCGTGCGGAAGTCCCAGCGTATCAAAGAGGATTTCGCCCAATTGCTTGGGAGAATTGATGTTGAAGCCGGTACCCGCGTGGAAATAAATGCGCGACTCCAACTCCTCGGCAACCCGCAAAAGATGTTCACCGTATGCGGCGATCCCCTCGCGGTCGATGCGGAAGCCCGCCTCCTCCATTGAAGCCAGCACGCGGGAAAGCGGCATTTCGATCGTTTGCATCAAGTCACCCTGTCCGCTCTCCTCTAACTTTTGGGAAATAGGCTCGTAAAGGCGCAAATAATAGGTTACGGCAGGCGCGGACTCACAGAGCAATTCACCAAGATAGTCCGAAACCAGCGTAGAAAGTTCAAAATTATTTTTGGAAGAATTGGCAAGATACGCCCCCAGCATCAGATCGTAAAGTGACTGTTTTTCAAGCCCTTGGAGTGCCTCCTGCTTGTAAAGCGTTTTGCAATCGTAACAAATCAACGTTTTTTGCAAAAACGCGTCTGCCAATGCGGAGAACGGAGCATCGGTTCGGTACAGCACCTTTCCGTCAAAAAAGCAGAGGGACGTACCGTCAAAATCAAAGGCAACGCAATCCTTCGGTGACAGTGCATCGATCAAAGCCTCCGCGCCGACCGTCTGTTCCTGCCACGTGTCCGCGCGATTTTCCAAAAGAGTCGGTTCCTCTTCGCCGTCCAAGGCAAAACGCTTTAAAAACGCAGAAAATTCCAAACGCAAAAACAGCTTTTTCATTGCGGCACGGTTTGGCGCGGGTGTCATCTCATTTAAGGAGATCCCCAGGGGAACCGCACGGCAAATACGCGCCAGATCACGCGACAGATACGCACTTTCCTTCCCGCTCTCAAGCTTTGCGCGCACCGAAGGGGTGTGCTTTGCCGTGGGGAGCTGCTCGTAAACGCCGTCCAGACTTCCGTATTCCGAAATCAGCTTGAGTGCCGTTTTTTCTCCGATCCCGGGAACACCGGGAATATTATCCGAGCTATCCCCCATCAGCGCCTTCACATCTACGAAAGAAGAGGACGGCACACCGTATTTCTCCATGAATTTCGCTTCGTCCATATCCACCGTCTCGCTATTGGTGGCAAGCAGAACGTGCACGTTTTTGCCGATCAGCTGAAGCGCATCGCGGTCTCCCGTCATCAGATATGCCTCCGCATCCTCGGTGCCGCACATCTCTCCCAGCGTACCGAGAATATCGTCCGCCTCATATCCCTCCAATTCAAGCACGTGATATCCCATTGCCAAAAGAAGCTCCTTTGCCACGGGGAACTGCTGTGCAAGCTCCTCGGGCATCGGCTTGCGTCCTGCCTTATAAGCATCAAACATCTTGTGGCGGAAGGTAGGGGCTTTCAGGTCAAAGGCAACCGCGCAATAGTCAGGAGAGAGTGCCTCCGCCTGACGCGAGATCATGGTGACAAGCCCGTAGAGGGCGTTTGTGGGAAAGCCGTCCTTAGTCGTAAGCGGACGTACTCCGTAAAAAGCTCTGTTGAGGATACTGTTGCCGTCAACGGCGAGTAATTTTTTCTTCATAATTCTCCTGTCAAGCAAAAAAGGAGACGCGTTTTTCTTCGCAATCTCCTTTTGAACTGTAGGCAAAACAAACAGCTTTCACCGATTTGATAAAAGTTTTGGTCAAGCTTTTTTAAAAGCTTGCGCAATCAAGGGCGCGCAGCCCTTGTCGCGCGTCGCAACGCGCGAAATTCTTTTTGCGGCGCTTTCTCTTTTGCCAAGCTTTTCTCTTTGCGCCTTCTTTGGCAAAGAGAAAAGCGGAAGCAAAGAATTCCTATCGATTACAGATTGCGCACCTTGCCCTACAACCCAAAAGGAGACGCGTTTTTCGTCGCAATCTCCTTTCCTTGCCGTTTTCAAAATTCTATCAAAATTGTACCATATCCAAGGAAATTTGTCAAGTCAACGGATCGAATTTCCAAAAGAACCGTTAAGGAAGCGGCACCTTGGGAAGCTCAACGTCACCGCTCGGCTTTTGCTCGTTTTCGTCGCCCGTTCCTTCGTTATCCGAGCCGGCGTTTCCCGTATCTTCTCCTTCGCCTTTGGGAAGCTCCGCGTGATCGCCGTCACCTTCACCGCCCAAGGGATCGTCGGGGTCTTGGTTTTCTTCCAACGGAGGTTCGTTCCCCTCTCCCGCACTCGTCGTTTGTTGTACGTCATCGGCGCAGGATGCAAGCATCAGCACACAAAGAGATAATAAAAGCATTAAAAAGCGTTTCATACCGTCAACTCCTTTTCTCGTTCATTCAGCGTTTTCATTATATCACAGAAAGAGATCCGTGTCAATCTCTTTTTCCGGACGGGAATAAAATCTCCCGTCGATGATGAAAAACAAAAGATACGCATCTTTGCGACGACCGTCCGCAGGGAATCGTCCCCCTGTTTTCGTTACTTTTTTTCTCCAAACGATTGACATGGGGCTGTTTTTATGATATACTAATATGTAATTTTGAAGTAAATTCACCGAAAGGATCGACCGTTATGAAATGGACATCTCTTAACGACCTGCGCGAGAAGTACCTCTCGTTCTTTGAATCCAAAGGACATCTGCGTCTGCCTTCCTATCCGCTGGTCCCCATCAACGATAAGTCTCTGCTCCTCATCAACTCGGGCATGGCTCCGATGAAAAAGTTTTTCACGGGTGAGGAAGAGCCCCCGCGCAATCGCGTAACCACCTGCCAGAAGTGTATCCGCACGCCCGACCTTGAGCGCGTCGGCCACACCGCACGTCACGGCACGTTTTTTGAAATGCTCGGAAACTTCTCCTTTGGCGACTACTTTAAGGAAGAAGCCATTCCGTGGGCTTGGGAATTTTTGACCGAGACCCTTGAAATCCCCACCGATCTGCTCTGGCCCTCCATTTACGAGGAGGACGAGGAAGCATACGGCATTTGGGTCAACAAAGTAGGCGTCAATCCCGCTCACATCGTTCGTCTCGGCAAGGCGGACAACTTCTGGGAGCACGGCACGGGTCCTTGCGGTCCTTGCTCCGAGATCTATTTCGACCGCGGTATCAAGTACGGTTGCGGATCTCCCGATTGTAAGCCCGGCTGCGATTGCGACCGCTTTATGGAGATCTGGAACAACGTATTCTCCCAGTTCAACAACATGGGCGACGGTACCTACACCGAACTCGCACAAAAGAACATCGATACCGGTATGGGGCTGGAGCGTCTGGCGTGCGTCATGCAGGGTGTCAACAACATGTTTGAGGTCGATACCATCCGCAAGGTACTGGACAACGTCTGCGCCATCGCAGGTAAGGAGTACGGAGTCGATAAAAACACCGATATCTCCATCCGCGTGGTCACCGACCATATCCGCTCCGCAACCTTTATGATCTCCGACGGCGTTATCCCCTCCAACGAGGGACGCGGCTACGTGCTTCGCCGTATTCTGCGCCGCGCTTGCCGTCACGGAAAGCTGCTCGGCATCAACCGTTCCTTCCTGCCCGAATTGGGTCTTATCGCCATCGGTGAATCCGAAGGCGCATATCCCGAGCTGGCGGAAAAGAAGGAGTATATCCTCAAGGTCATCTCCATGGAAGAGGAGCGCTTTGACGCGACCATCGACGCGGGTCTTTCCATTCTCGGCAGCATGGTCGAGGACGCAAAAAAGGCAGGCGCCTCCACTTTGGCGGGTGAGGATGTATTCAAGCTTTACGACACCTTCGGCTTTCCCATTGACCTCACGCGTGAGATTGCGGAAGAAGCAGGTCTTGCCATCGACGAGGAACGCTTTGCGGCTCTGATGCAGGAGCAAAAGGTTCGCGCACGCGAGGCTCGCGCTAATATCAGCGGTTGGTCTAACGCATCCAAAAATCTGCTCTCCGACCTTCCCACCACCCAATTCGTCGGATATGACAAGATGACGGCTGAGGCAAAGGTCCTTGCCATCCTCGTTGACGATCTTTCCGTAAACGAGGTATCCGAGGGAGATTGCACCGTCATTCTTGACACCACCCCCTTCTACGGTGAGGGCGGCGGTCAGATCGGTGACACCGGTGATTTGGTAATCGGCAACGACGAAACCGTTTTGACCGTAACCGACACCAAAAAGACCGACGGCATCTATATTCATCTTGCTACCGTTGCAAACGGCACGCTCAAGGTAGGCGACACCGTGACTGCGATCGTTGACGCACACCGCCGAGAGGCAATCATGCGCAACCACTCCGCGTGCCACCTTTTGCAAAGCGCATTGCGCCGTGTCCTCGGCTCTCACGTTGAGCAGTCCGGCTCCTACGTTTCGGATAGCGTTTGCCGCTTTGACTTTACTCACTTTGCCGCAATGACCGCAGAGGAGATCGCGGCTGTTGAAAACATCGTCAACTTTGAAATTCTCGCAGGTCAGGTCGGTTCGATGACCGAAATGCCCATCGACGAAGCAAAGAAGCTGGGCGCTATGGCTCTGTTTGGCGAAAAGTACGGCAAGATCGTCCGCGTCGTTCGCATGGGCGAGAACTCCGTGGAATTCTGCGGCGGTACGCACGTCGATAATACCGCGAAGATCGGTCTCTTTAAGATCCTTTCCGAGTCCTCCGTTGCCGCAGGCGTGCGCCGTATCGAGGCAACCACGGGCGAAGGCATCCTCAAGCTGTTGGCAGAAAAGAACGCTCTGATTGCAGAGACCGCAAAGGAGCTTAAGGTACAAAAGCCCGCAGATCTCTCCAAGCGCGCTTCCCAGCTGCAAAGCGAGATCAGCGCAATGAAAAAGGAGATCGAAGCACTGGGGGCCAAGATCGCGGCTTCCAAGCTGGATTCCATCCTCGCATCTGCGATAAGCGTTGGCTCCGTCCGTCTCGTAGCCGTTGATCTCGGTGAAATGCAGGCAGACACCGCAAGAACGCTGGCAGACGAATTGAAGGCAAGATACGATGATATCGTGGCAATTCTTGCCATCAACGCGGATAACAAGCTGAACTTCCTCTCCGTTGCGGGCAAGGCAGCCGTTGCCGCAGGCGCACACGCAGGCAAACTGGTCGGTGCTGTTGCCGCCGTTACCGGCGGTAAGGGCGGTGGACGTCCCGACAATGCAATGGCGGGCGGCCGAGACACCTCCAAAACCGCGGAAGCACTCGCCTCCGCCAAGGAACTCCTGGCAGGAATGTTGAAATAATCCATTGGCTATTTTGCACAAAAACAGAAAAATCCATTGACATTTTCGGACATTTCTGCTATAATGTGTTATAGTGATCACGCAAGTATCACATCAAATTCACCCAAAGGAGTAAAAAACATGAAAAACACCATCAAACTCATCGCATTGGCACTTGTTTTGGTTATGTCCGTTTTAACCTTGGCAGCGTGTGCAAAAACGCTCTCCGGTAAGTATCAGGCAACCGTCTTGGGCAATGGAACGGTTTTGACCTTTAACGGCAACAAGGTAACGATCGCAATCACCGTAGTCGGTAAAGAGATTGGCTCGATTGAGGCAAATTACGAGATCAAGGATGACAAAATTTCCTTCTCCTTCCCCGAGCTTGACGACAGCGCAGACGCAGCCGTACAGGCATTTGCAGACGCTCTGAAAGAGCCCGTTGCTTTTGAAGAAGGCGATGATTACATCAAGATCGGCAGCACCAAGTACAACAAGGCTAAGGATTGATCTGAATACCAAAAGAGGACTGCTGTGGCAGTCCTCTTTTATTTACAAAAGGAGGGCGAGCGCGATTGACATCGGCTCGCCCTTGTTGCATTATTCGCCCCACGTGCTAATGGGCGCGGTTTCGTACAGTTTTTTGGTTGCGATCTCGTCCTCGCTTACCAACGTCGAGGCAACCGAGAGGCGCAAGCGTTGCTTGACCTCCATGCGAATGAAGAGACGGGTCAACTCGCACCCTTCCACCGCTTCGCACTCAAATCTTGCTTGTCCAAAGCCACCGATCTTACAAAGGAGGGTCTTGCCGTCCTTATCCAATCTTGCGCTTTTTCCACCCGAGAGAAGCGTAACAGATGCAGGGGTATATACCGTCCAAACCACAACGGATGGCTCGGAGAGCACCAATTCATCCTGAATCACAACGGTAGAACGGTTATCGGTCAGCATTACGCCACGCTTACCGCGCAAGATCGCGTCATTGGTGGATGCCATATCCACGACCGCGTAAATATGCTCGGGGCTTCCCTTCATTTCAGTCAGCTTTGCAAGTGCCAAGGGGTTTTGGTCGGGAGCCGGCTCCTCGGTGGGATTGACCACGATCGTGTTCTGCCCTGCGGCACGACGGCGAAGCATAATGGGAAGCCCTGCGATTCCGCCGGTTTCCGCAAAGAAGCGAACGCCTCCCGCATCCAAAACGATGCTGCCCGCGTCAAGGTCACCGTTGACCTCCGCGTTGTTTCCACCGTGGAGACCAACGAAAATATCCTCGCGTCCCCATCCCGAACGCATGATTGCAAGCCCCGCCTTGCGGTAAACGGCATCGGTGGGAAGCCGTTGAGAAAGTCCGTCGTCAACCGGAGTATAGAATACGATATCGAAGGGATGTACCTGTTTTTGTCCCGAGAGAAGCTGCTGACGGCGCATCCAAGCGGGCGTGGGATTGTTGATTTTGGAAGAGAGCCAGAACATCATGGAAGTATCGATGGGAGCTTGCTCGGTGTTATGATAGTTCCAAGCACCGTTTGCGGTCTCGGTACAGATCGGGAAATAAGCGGTTGCGGCAAAGCCGGGAGCGGACAGGAGTCCGTAGTCCTCTCCGCAAGCCTTTTCGAGCATTGCGATGATCAAAGAAAGCGAACGGAAGCTCTTTTCCCACGCGGCAATTCCTTCACAGTAGCCACCGTCGGGAGCGTAGGAGGCAAAGCAAGGCTCCACGTTGCGCAAAATACGGTCAAGAAGCTTATGCGCGGTTTCGGGATAGATATCGGCAAGAGCCAACGCCATGGCAAGCATACCCGCATTGACGACCGCCGCCGCAGTACCGCCGGTGATCCACATTCTTCTCTTACCGTCGTAACATTCAAGACCTACGCGCATACCGTTGCGAAGGAGCGCGCGCTCAACGATCGCCTTTCTGCCCTCGCTCCACGTATGGTGGCACCAATCGTAGCAGAGTGCGACCGAGAGAGAGACCGTACCCGTGACCGACATGGTCTGTGAGCTCCAATCCTTAAATTCCGCCAACGCCTCACATTCGCGCGCGGCACGTTCGCAGTATTTCTTATCCCCCGTCACGCGGTAAAGGGTGGAAAACGCGAGGATCTTATCCGCGGAATCGAGCAATTCCTCCGCCAATTCCTGCGCGGTTCTGGGAAGGAGCGCGGGGATCTCGGAAGCCGCAAACGCTGCACTGCCAACCCCGTAGCGGGATTTGAGAGCGGTTACGTATTCCTTGAGATTTGCGTCCTCCTTGACGTTGCGGCGAAGCTGCATCAGCTCGTCATGGCTAAGAAGGAGTCTGCCGCGCGTGGGATTCGGGAAGCGGCGGTGCAGATCTGCCAAAATCCGCTCACCCGTGGGGCGCAGGAAGGTCATATCTGCGATCAACTGCCAGATCACGCCCTCGTCACGTACACTCTGGAAAATGCCGCGGCGGTTGGAAAGCACGACAAGCCCCATCGGATCGGTAAAGATCTGTCTCCAGCGGAAGAACTCGCGCACGAAGTCTGCGGGGAAAAAGAGCATACCTCCGCGCGTTTTGGGATAGAAGCCGAGAGAAACAGGCTCACCGTCCACCGTCATTTGATCGGATTCCGCAGAAAAAGCGTATTTTTTGCGACGATAGGTAAAGTTCAAGGTCAAAGCGCGGTTATCGGCAACCGCGGAAAACGCGATTCCCGCCGCAACGGGTGCCATGGGAAGCCAAAGCACACCGTCCTCCTCAAAGGGCTTGGCATCCGCACCGTCGAGCGAATTGGGGATCCGCTTGCGGTCGATGATGCTGAAGTTCCCCGTTTTGGAAAAGAGTGCAGCCCCCTTGAGCTCCGGCATTTTTGTGTAAAGGGGTGCGACGTAATCCGCATAAATGAAGAAGCTGTCGAGGTACAGAGTCCCCGCGCGCGTGCCGTCAAGCCCCGTGAGGTATTCGAGCGTAATGCTGCCGATATGATCCCAGCCCTCCGCTTCTCTTACGCTATGCATAAAGGGCAACTCGATGCGATAATCGTTCCAGCCGTCCTTGGTAACAAACAACTGTACGGCATATCCGTTTTTGCCGTCACCGTCGAGACTGTTATCAAACATCAAGCGGAAGGAAAGCCCCGTACATCCCGATCCAAACACCGAAAAGGTGAGGTAACGGTATCCGGACAGATCCGATCCGCCCATGGGAATGACCGTGCGAGAAAGTTTTGCGGGATTCCACGCCGCCGTCATATGCGCACTCTTTTTATGTGCCAGATTCGGGAGCATTCCCGTGCTCTCGATCAGGTCGTATTGATTCATATCCACCAGACACTGCGGCGTATCCTGCGGCAGAATCTCAATCATGCTTCTCAAATTCTTTTTCATGCGTTGCGTTCCTCTCTTTTGTACGAATTTACGTTTTCGTCTCTATAATTATCCATTTTCAGTATAACATAAACGTTTTGGAAAGTCAAGAAAAAAAGCTCGATTCCAAACGCTTTTCTCTAAAAAATCAATCTTGCGCAAGCAAAAACAAAACCGTGTCAACCGTTGCGGCATTGTGTGCGGTAACGGCGGGGCGACGTTCCGTATGCCTTTTCGAACACGCGGCAAAAATAGAACGGATCCTCAAAGCCCACCGATTGGGAGATCTCGCGGATCCCGATATCGGTTCCGCGCAAAAGTCCCTCCGCATGAGAAAGGCGAAGCGCCGTACGGTACTCAACGGGGCTTTTGCCCGACCAGTTACGGAAGCATCGGTAAAAATAGGTGACGCTGACACCGCTCATCTGTGCATATTTTTCTATTTTTTCATTGAGCCACCACTCCTCACGCATCGCGTCGGCACCTCGACGGATCGGATAGTAAAATTCTTCCTTTGGGGACGCCGCATTCCCGATGCGATCCAGCAGCAAGAAGAGCTCTCCCTTGCTTCGCACCATGTTGGAGCCCCCTCCTCCCGTGACACCGTAAAAGGCATCCGACAAGGCTTTGAGATGCGTTGCGTACACTCCTGAGGCGTCATGAGACAAGAGCGAAATCCCCTCCGACAAGAGCAATTCTTCCCTTCCCTCGCCATAAATGTGCAGGTTTACGGTATAGGTATCGATCGGATCGGGGGAATTTGACACCACGCGTGCCTCGTAAAGGCTCCCCTTGGGAATAAAGACCGCATCCCCCTCCTGCGCTGTGATCATCCGCTCGCCGCTTGGTGTTTCAAACGCCACTTCGACCTTTGAACACACGAAAAACAGCGCAGACGTTGGGCGTTCCTTGTGCTTGTGGAGCGAAAATTCCTTTTTGGGTGTCCAATGCTCTCGCAAAACAGCAAGAATCTCCAGGTCCGCATTTTGTCGGCAAAGTGCCCACGGAGTTATAACTCTCACGTCAATCCCCCTCTCTTTCTCTGCTTTATTGTATCATCTTTGTGCAGAAAAGTCAAGGTTTATCACAATAATACATTCCCAAGCCTTTTCCTTTCTGTTATAATAGAATCACCAAAACAAACGGGGGAAACGAATTTGGTTTACGGAATCATTGCACTTGCCCTGCTTGCCCTTTCGGTAAAGGGCTATTGCGGCAAAAGAATCAGCTGTTACGCCTCCTCTACGGCAGACGCACTTCTCTTCAATTTATTAAGAATGGTATTCTGCATCGCAATCGGTGTGCTGTTCGTCTTTTTTGAAGGAGCGCAAGGTTCCCTCCTTCCCGAATGGCAAATGCTTTTGATCTGCGCCCTTTCGGGACTTGCCAATGCGGCGTTTTTGGTTGGCTGGCTGTTGGCGATACAAAAAAACTCCATGGTGCTCGTAGACGTAGGGCTTACAATGGGCTCTCTCCTCCCTGCCGTTTTGTGCGCTTGTTTTTTTGGCGAAGCGATCTCCGTTCCCAAAATGCTCGGCTTTGCCATGATCCTCGGGGCAACGGTCATCCTCGCGGGCGGAAAACCTAAGGCCGCCTCCCAAAGCAGTGCTTCGGGGTTGATCCTGCTGATTTTTGCCGCCATCGGCGACGGAGTGTCCGGCTTTGCGCAACAACTCTACAAGCAGTTTTACACCGAGGCAGGAGCGCTGACGCACAACGTATTCTACCCCAAATCGGTCTTTCACGTTTATACCTTTTTCTTTGCGGCGGTAGCTCTCCTCCTCTTTTGGGCGGGGACGTTGATCCGTAACCGCAAAACGAACGAAAAAGGAACGCGCGCCACAAAAGCGCACCTTTCGATCGGCATCGTGCTCCATATCCTCACCATGGCAATCTGTCTCTTTGCCGCAAACTACCTGCAAACCGTTGCAACCGCAGACCTTGGTATGCCCTCTCAGGTGTTGTACCCGATCATCAAGGGCGGTTGCCTGATCACCGTCACCTTTACCGCAATGCTCTTCTTTGGAGAGCGAATCACACGGCGCAGTCTCCTTGGCTCTGCCGTTGCCATGCTGGGAATCGTCAGCATGAGTCTCTTATAAAAGGAGGAACCGCATGGAACGAAATATCAGGGAAGCCACGCTCGCTTTGACCGAAAAACCAATACGCGCCACCTCCGCAGAACGCTTTTTGATCCTCGATGAAATCAAATCCGATTGTCCCGAGCTCGTTCAACCCAAGCGTTTTTCTCGTGCGCTATCGATCCTTCTCTCGCGCGTCTCTCTCCCAATAGAGCCGTATGATCGGATTGCCGGAAGAGTCGTGGACCGCGAACTTTGCGAGGAGGAGGAAGCACGCTTTCAAGCGTATCTCAAGCATCCCGACTACCCCGCCCATAATCTATTTCTCTCATCCGGACATTGCACCTACTCTTGGGGAACTCTTTTGGAGCGAGGGCTTTCCGGGCTCCGTGCGCAGGTGCTCGCAAGACGGAACCGTGCCACCGACGACAGAGAGTCGGCATTTGCGGAAGCGATGGTTGAAATTTACGATGCCATCATTTCTTTTGCACTCCGCTACGCCGACGTAGCGCAAAGCATGGGAAAAGACGATGTCGCATGCAATCTGCGCCGCGTTGCAACCGCTCCCCCCGACAGCTTTTCTTCCGCATTGCAATTGCTCTGGATGGTCACGCTGATCAACTGTGCCTACGTTTCGGAAAATCCTACCTTGACGGTGGGACGGCTCGACCAACTCCTCTATCCTTATTACCAAGCCGACCTCAAAAGCGGAAGGACGACCCGAGAGGACGTTGCGAAGGATATCACGGATTACTATTGCAAGCACAATCTCATTATGGGGCGCGGTGAGCATCAAGTGGGAGATGAAACCAACAGCACTACGTTTGCCCGCATTCCCAATTTTGACGCACCGCAATACCTCTTGCTTGGGGGCACGGACGAAAACGGTGATCTCGCAGTAAACGAGTTGACCGAATTGATGGCAGAGTGTATCGTCCCCGCCTTCAAAAATCCCGTTGTGGTCGTTCGTTACGTAACGGGCATGGATCAAACCGCACCGCACCTGTGGCGCACGCTGTGCGACCGCGCTCTTGCCGCTTCCTCTCTCATGTTCTATAACGACGGAAACGTCATTTCCGCGTTTGAGCGTCTCGGTCTTCCCAAAGCGGACGCACGTCAGTACGCGCACTTTGGATGCAACTGGTGCTCCCCCGGCGAGAGAGGCGTTTGGATGCAAGCTCCTCCCAAGAGCGTCCATATGAAGGTCTATCAAACCGACGAGGAGACGCACGCGCTCAACATTCCCTTTATGCGCACCAACACACCGCACGCCTATCCCGAGGACCTGATGCTCGTTTTGCGTGAGCTGGCAAAGAAAGCTCCCGACTCCCTTACGATCGACGATGTTTACGATGGATTACTCAAACGGCTGTCGGAATTTATCGACCGAAAGCTGTCGATCCTCTCCCGCGAGCTTTCGGTCCGCAAGCGAAACCCGTGGGCGGCTTTGACCTTTGGCGATTGCTTCCTCACGGATGTGATGGAAAGCGGTCAAACGCACTCCGTATGCGCAACCTATCATTTTGAGCTTCAGCCCTTTCAGATGTTTGGCACAGTGGTGGATTCCATCATCGCAATCGACAAATTAGTCATTCGTGAAAAGCGTTTGACACTCTCCGAGCTTCTGCGCGCGGTCGATGCGGATTTTGAAGGATTTCCCGAACTCCTCGCGCTCTGCCGCAATGCCGATAAATACGGCATGGATACCCCCTTTTCCAACGCACACGTTGCAAGGCTTTCCAAGGCGATTACGGATACGGTGATTCAAAAATGCCATCCGTATTTTGAAAAAGAACGCCTCTTCCTCGTGCCCTGCTTCCAAAGCGACACGTGGCACCTCAAAATGGGGGAGGACTTTGGCGCGACCCCGGACGGCAGACGCGCGCACACCCCTTTTTCACAAAACACGCGCCCCTCTAACGGGGCGTGCAAAAACGGATTGACCGCAATGTTCAACTCCATGCTTCACCTTCCCAAAGACGGCTTGGTGTCGGGAGCTTTGAATCTGGACGTGGATGCAAAGCAGTTTGTGGGAGAGAGCGGGCACGCGATTTTTGCCTCTCTCCTTGCCACCTATTTCAACCGAGGCGGTCTCCACGCGCAGGTTTCCTGCACCACGCTCGAAGATCTGCTCGACGCACGCAAAAATCCCTCGCTTCACCGAGACATCCGTGTTCGTGTCACGGGCTACAGCGGTGTTTTCGTGGATATCTGCGATCGCTTGCAGGATGACATTATCGAACGCTTTCAATAATTCGATCAACACACAGAAAGGAATACGATCATGAAAAAAATACTTCTTCCCAACCGGCTTGAGGTTTCCGAAATCGCTCTTGGAGCAATGATGTTCGGTTCCACCACCTCTAAAGAGGAGTCCTACCGCGTCCTTGATACCTATATGGATCTTGGCGGGAACTTTATCGATACCTCCAATAACTACGCGCACTGGGCGGGCACAGGTGACGAAAGCGAGACCCTGCTTGGCGAATGGCTCCGAGACCGAGGCTGCCGCGACCGCGTGGTTCTTGCCACCAAGGTAGGCTTTGACCGCCACGGAAAGGGCGCGGGACTGAAAAAGGAGCAGATCGAATACTGGGTAGAGGAAAGCCTTCGCAAACTCGGCACCGACTACATCGACCTTTATTACGCGCACACCGATGACACGAACACCCCTATTGAAGAAACCATGGAAGCCTTTGACCGTTTGGTCAAAAAAGGCAAAGTGCGCACGCTGGGATCGAGCAACTTTGACACTTGGAGATTGGCAGAGGCAAATCAAATTGCCGCCGCCCGCGGACAAACGCCCTACACCGTAATGCAACAGCGTTTGAGCTATCTCAACCCCAAATTCTCCGCCGCTCCCAAATACGCCTTTAACGAGGTGGTCAACCGCGAGCGTTTGCGCTTCCTCTGCGACAAGAATATGCCTCTCGTTTCCTACGCCTGTCTGTGCAAGGGTGCTTACGAGAATCCCGATCTGCTCCCCGCAGAGTACGAGGGCGGTGAACGCCTGGAGTTCATCCGCAGTATGGCGGCAGAAAAGGGAGTCAACCCCAGCGCGCTCGTTATCGCTTGGCTGACCAATCTCCACCGTTGCAACGGCTTCCCGCGCGTGATCCCGCTCTTCTCCGCAACCCCCGAGCAGCTTTTGCAAAACGCACGCGGATTGGAGCTCCCCCTCACCGATAAGGAGCTTGAAATGATGAATCGAGTTGGATTGACATGAGCACCCCTTTGGTTTTTGACGTTCACCGCTCCTCCACCTCGGACGGTCCGGGCTTGCGCACGGTGCTCTTTTTGAAGGGATGTCCCTTGAACTGCTATTGGTGCCACAATCCCGAGGGAAAATCCCCCCAACCTGAGCTTGCTTGGTTTAAGGAGCAATGCGTCGGCTGTCATGCCTGTCAAAACAATTGCACGCACAAGAACGCTTGCACAGCCTGCGGCGCGTGTGCCGCCGTTTGCCCAACGGGTGCGAAACGGCTTTACGGAACCCCTTTCGCAAAGGAAGAATTGTTCGAGCTGATCATGGCAGACAAGCCCTACTTTGATGCCACGGGTGGCGGCGTGACCTTTTCGGGCGGTGAATGTATGCTCTACCCGCAAGAGGTAGCTTCTCTTGCCAAGGATTGCCGCGAAAACGGCATCCACGTTGCGATCGACACCTCGGGACAGGTTCCCTACCGCCATTTTGAAGCCGTGCTCCCCTTCGTTGATCTTTTTCTTTACGATATCAAATGTCTTGACCCCGATCTGCATCGACGCGGAACGGGGGCAGACAACACGCTCATTCTCTCCAATCTCGAAAAGCTTCGAAAAACGGGAACGCAGATCTTGATCCGCACGCCCGTGATCCCCGACTTTAACGAAGGAGCGGAATGTGACAAAATCCGCCAATTCTGTCAGGATCGCAATCTTTCCGTAGCGTTTCTCCCCTATCACGCATTGGGGGAGAGCAAGCAGGCGGCACTGATGGCGGAAAGGCATATCCAATTATAATCGAAAGAGGGTGGCGTCAAATGCGAAATTGCATTTGACACCACCCTTTTTCGATTGGATCAATATTCGATGATGAGCGGTTACTCGGTTTACTGTACGGTTTCGAGGAATCTCAAAAACGCTTCTCTGCCCTCGGCTGTACATTTGTAAACACCCGCATCCTCGAGAACGCCCTCAAAGGTTCTGCCGATCTCGGCTTGCAGAATCCCTTCAACGTTGTCGGGAGTAAAGGTATAGTGATTGCGGAAGCCCTCTACCCATGCGGCGTGCTTGGCAAGAACCTCATCCTGCGTCAGATCCTTCCCCTCCAAAATTGCGGCGGCAAGAGCGGTCATCTCGCTCTTGAGGCGCGCGGGAAGCACCGCAAGACCCATGACCTCGATCAAACCGATGTTTTCCTTTTTGATATTATGCTTATCCGCATGAGGATGGAAAAGCCCCAAGGGGTGCTCCTCGGTGGTCAGGTTGTTGCGCAAGACCAGATCGATCTCGTAAAGATCTCCGCGGCGACGCGCGATGGGTGTTACCGTGTTGTGCGCCTCGCCATCGGTCACGGCAAAAATGCTTGTCTCGGGATCGGAATATCCTCTCCACGCATTCAAAATCCGCTCGGAAAGTTCCACCAAAGCGTTGGGATCCTCCGAATCGAGACGGATGACCGACAATGGCCAGTGCACGATTCCGGCGCGCACGTTTTCAAAGCCTTCAAAACTCCATTCCCTCTCGATCTCCGCTCTCTCCATCGCAAAGGTATAACGTCCGCCTTGCATATGGTCGTGCGTCAGGATCGAGCCACCGACAATGGGAAGATCGGCATTGGAACCGAGCATATAGTGCGGAAACTGCGTGACAAAATCCATTTGACGCGCAAAAGTGGAACGATCGATCTTCATGGGCGTATGCTCGCCCGAGAGCAGGATGCAATGCTCGTTATAATAAACGTAAGGAGAATACTGCAAAAACCATTCCTTGCCGCCGATCTCCAAGGGGATCAGCCGGTGCGACTGGCGAGCCGCCTGATTCATGCTCCCCGCAAAGCCCTCGTTCTCGCGGCAAAGCGCGCACTTGGGATATCCCGCAGGCTTTTGGTGCTTAGCCGCCGCAATCGCCTTGGGATCCTTTTCGGGCTTGGAAAGATTGACGGTAATATCCAATTCGCCGTATTTGCCTTGATACGTCCACTTGAGATCCTTTTTGATACGATAAGTACGAATATAATCGGAGTCGCACGCCAGACGGTAATAATAGTCGGTGGCTTGCTTCGGGTCTTTTTGATACAGCGACCAAAAGGTGCGATTGACCAGGGACGGACGCGGTGTCAGAATCCCCATCAGCTTGGTATCAAACAGGTCTCTGCCCGTGATCCCTCTGTCGGGAATGACCTTATGCTCGATCGCATAGTCGCAAAGGGCGTTGAGAATTTCTTCCAAGGGGCAGCTTCCGTTCGGCTCACGGTCGGGGGCGAGCTCAAAAACGCCAAGCTCCTCCATCAATCGGTTACACAAATACACACGGTCAAGCTCCTCGGCAAGTCCGCGCTTGATAGCATAATCGACCAGATCCAAAATGTGATTGCATACGTTGTTTGTTGTCATGTTGGATTCCTTCATACATTCAATATTATTAACGCTTATTATTATAACACGCTTGGAAGCATTTGTAAATGGCATAAAATAATTTTTTAATTTTTTCAAAAACCTATTGACAACAACTTGATTGTATGATATACTCTTATCGAGACGAGATATCGATAAGGAGGTCGGATATGCAACGAAGATCCACCAAACAGCGTGATATCGTCTATGAGGCATTGTGTTCTCTGTATCACCCAACCGCAATTGAGGTGTACGAGGCACTTTCCAAAACGCATCCATCGGTAGGGCGCGCCACCGTGTTCCGCAACCTTACCGTGCTGGAGGAAGAAGGAAAAATCATTCGCCTCATTTTCCCCGGTGAGGGTGCAAGATACGATCCCGTGATAGACGGTCACGCGCACTTTTCCTGTAAGACCTGCGGTAAGATCATCGATCTGCCGTCCCCCACAAACGTGTTCCCCCCTGCAAGCGAGGAATACGTTGTAGAAAGCTGCTCCGTAAAATACTACGGTATTTGCAAGGAGTGTCAAGTTCCATTCGATCAAAAATAAAAAACAATAAACGATTTTTAAAGGAGATTACGATGATGAAAAAGTACAGATGCCTGATGTGTGGTGAAGTGTTTGAGGTTGCCGAGGGTGTTGAACCCGTTTGCCCCAAGTGCGGACTCAAGGGAAAGAAGCTTGAGGAGATTGTTGAAGCTCCCAAAGCAAACAAGTATGCCGGCACGCAGACCGAAAAGAACCTTGAGGCTGCTTTTGCAGGCGAGTCTCAGGCAAGAAACAAATATACCTATTTTGCATCCGTTGCAAAAAAGGAAGGCTACGAGCAGATCTCTGCCCTCTTCCTCAAGACTGCAGACAACGAAAAAGAGCACGCAAAAATGTGGTTCAAGGAGCTGAACGGCATCGGTGACACCGCAAAGAACCTTGTAGAGGCTGCAAACGGCGAAAACTATGAGTGGACCGATATGTATGCGGGCTTTGCTGAGACCGCAGAAAAGGAAGGCTTCCCCGAATTGGCAGAAAAGTTCCGTCTCGTTGCCGCAATCGAAAAGCATCACGAGGAGCGTTACCGCGCACTGCTTCACAACGTAGAAACCGCTGCTGTTTTTGCAAAGAGCGAGGTGAAGGTTTGGGAGTGCCGCAACTGCGGACATCTCGTTATCGGAACCAATGCTCCCGAGGTATGCCCCACCTGCGCACATCCCCAGAGCTACTTTGAGGTTCACGCAGAGAACTATTGATTCAAAAGTTGATAAAAATGCGAGGAGAAGCCCAATGGCTTCTCCTCTTATTGTATAACAAAAGCGAGCCGTTTTACGCGGCTCGCTCAAATTATCGATTCTTTGCATTTTGCTCATATTTTTCTATACACTTGTCACATACGGGAAACTCAACTGTATTGTTACCTTTATTAATCCTGCAAAAAGATATATCGGGATAAAACTCATAACATCCAAAGCATTTGCCGGAAGTAACTTTTTCGGTCTTGATGATGGAATTGCAGGTATAACGGTTAAAGGCAGCATTTGTAGTAGGATTTGCCTTGTTTTTTAGAATGGTATTATTTAAAGATATGTTTGGCAAGGTAGCAACATAAATATATCCGACAATACCAAGCCAGAAGCACCATGCAAAGGCATGTGCATTTGGATGTCCTTTCATTATAGCAATTTTTTCAAACTGTTTTGCTATAAAAAATTGAATAACGAGCGCAATTGCGATGCCCAAAATGATAACAATCATTCCACCGAACAGTGTGTCAACTTTTTGATTGTCCATAAAATATTCCTTTCTTAAAATAAAAACCTGCTAAATAAAGTTAATAGATTTTGCAAAAAAGTTTAATAAAAAATCTGCACTCTTATCGCCTTCTCTTTTAGTTGAATCAAGATTTCAAAACATCTTGTCCCCTTTTTATACTTGATTATATCACAAATGTATTATATTGTCAATACATATGGGTAATTATTTTTTTACAAATGTGTACTATAATATATACAAAGAGGAACTAAGGAGGAGCATTATGAATATTTTAAAACGAATCAATACGCTCCGCATGAATCGAGGATGGTCAATTTATAAACTCTCGGTAGAATCGGGAATTGCTCAATCTACGCTTATCAATATGTTTAATCGTGAAACACTCCCGTCCATTACAACCTTGGAAAATCTTTGTACAGCATTTGGAATTTCAATGTCCGAATTTTTTGAAGACAGCGGTGACGCTTCCATTCCTTCTAAAAAGAAAGAATTTATCGAAACCTACGAAGCTCTTTCACCACAAACCAGACAAGCCGTTTTGAATTTAATGAAAGATCTTGCAAAATAAAAAAAATCTTCCCAAATGTACAATACATTTGGGAAGGCAAATTGACGAAACTTGATTGCGTTGTCTATCATTTGCGGGGGTGAGTACCAACTGCGTTTTTGCATTTGGCTCACCCCCGTTTCATGATCCCCCATTAAAATTTGATTGCCTACCGATACCCCGACGGTGCGCAGCCCGTCTCTTTTTTAAATTCACGGCAAAAGTAGGAATAATCCGCATATCCCGCAAGCGTTGCCGCCTCTTTCATGCTGTAAAAGCCGGACGCGATCAGCCCCTTGGCGTACTCGATTCGGTGCGCGCGGATTCTTGCAATGGGAGTCATCCCCAGCTCCTCATGAAAAAGCTTTCGCAAATAGACCTCGCTCATCCCGCATACCGCGGCAATCTCCCTCACTCGCAATTCGGGATTGCTGAAATGCTCATCGATATAACGCTCCGCCTTTTGCAACAAACCTCTGCGCGCGTCTCTTTGAATCCCCGCTTCGCGCTCCCGCTGCAAATATGCCAAAATATCGTACAAACGCGCACGGATTTCCGCATCTCGTCCCCCACGAGATCCCATCCACGCTCGTTCCGCCGCGGCAAACGCCTCGGTCAACGCAAACGGCTCCTTGATCCTCATGGAAAACGGTGAAAAAGACGCGTCGCTATCCACGTCAAAATTGATGGCATAGGTTTTTCCCGCCTCCTGCGTGCGAACGCTGTAGCTTGATCCCTTGGGAAGATAGAGCAATCCGCTTTTTTCAACCGTAAAGCGTGTCCCGTCCTCAAAAAGGTATTCGCGCCTTCCGCCAAGCTGCAAAGCCAAACCGTGAGACGGACGATTGCGGTGATAAGGAGTCCCCTTTTCCACACAGATCGCCAAAACAATTTTGGTAACAGTGATCTCCGAAAATGACAAAAAATCCATTCCCATTCCTCCGTTTCTGCCTATATTATAGCTTTTTGTTTCGAAAAAGTCAAGTATGATCAAAATCTTCATTGACTTTTTCGAAAAAAAACATATAATGAAAGTATATTCATCAATTTGGAGGTCGCTCGAATGTTTGAAAATCTGCAATCAGACCGCGATTATCTGGAAAACAAATACCACCGCCAGGACCAACCCTTTGACCCTTACGTGCGTATGGCGTACCACGGATACGAGTACGATCCCTCAACGGGAGACACGGACGAGGAGATCAAGGAAGGCTTGCGCCGTTTGGAAGCCACGCACGGTCATCTCCCACGCCCCGTTTTTAAGGCGATGGCAGTAGAGTACGTGCTGGATCACACACGGATCGACGTCAACGAGCACGACTGGTTTGTTGGGGTCTATACGTGGAACCGCGCCATTGGGGACGTGACCGTTCGCAAATGGGACCGCGAGCTGTTTGAAAAAACGCTCCCCGAGGACGGCGCACAGATGGCGCTCTTCAACCGCTCGGGTGCGGTAAATATGTGGGTGGATTACGATCATATCGTTCCCGACTGGGAGGCTTTGATGAACCTCGGCTTTCCGGGGATTTTGGAGCGTGCTCGTACTTGGAGACGGCATCATGAGACAAAAGGTGCTTTGACAGACGAGCAAAAGGCGTATTTTGACGGAATTGAGATCGAATATTCCGCAACCATCCGCTTTTTGGATCGCTTGCACGCATACGCGTTGAAGCAGACACACGCCAAAGCCCCCGCCATTGCCACCTCCCTTGCACATTTGCGCGACGGTGCACCGCAAAATACCTATGACGCGTTGCAATTGATGTACCTCTATTTTATGGTGAGCGAATCGGTCGATTTCTTTCAGGTGCGCTCGCTTGGAAACGGACTTGACCACACCCTGCTCCCCTTTTGGGAAAAGGATCTGCAAAACGGGGTTGCACGCGAGGAGCTTTGCGAGCTACTTGGCTACTTCTTTATGCAGTTTTCCGCCATTGGAAACTACTGGGGACAGCCGTTTTATCTAGGCGGAACGTTCCCCGACGGCTCGACCCGTGTCAACCATCTTTCCTACGATATTCTCAACACCTACCGCGCGCTTCACATCTACAATCCCAAAATCCAAATCAAGGTCAATACCAACACCCCCATCGAATTTTGGAATCTCACGCTGGATATCGCGCGATCGGGTGAAGGAGCCCTCGTCTTTTGTTGTGAGCCCGGGCATATGCGTGCCGTTATGAGCTACGGTGCCAGCTTTGAAGAAGCCTTGGATATGGATTTTCGCGGTTGCTACGAAACGGGCGTGCGCGCCAACGAGATTTCCACCGCGGATGCCTATATCAATCTGCTCAAATCCGTTCTCTACGTCCTGAGCGACGGTTACGACGCAAAAACCGGAGAACAGGTGGGCATCCACACAGGCAAGCTCTCCGATTTTGCAACCTTTGAAGATTTCTATTCCGCCGTACAAAAGCAGTTGAGCTCCTTTATCGAGCGCGTAATCGCATCGATCAATCGCATCGAAGCGCATCTTGAAGAGGTCAACCCGTCCTCGCTCTACTCCGCAACGGTAGAGCACAGCTTGAAAAATGCGCGCGACGGCTATGCGGGCGGAGTCAAATACAACAACACCGCCATTCTTTGTTGCGGTTTTGGAAGCTTTGTTGACAGCTTGATGGCGGTCAAGGAATTCGTTTACGACACGCACACCCTGAGCCTTGAGGAGCTTGCCCTTGCCTTGGAGCGCAACTGGCAGGGCTACGAGCTCCTGCAAAAGCGCATCAAAAATTCTCCTCACAAGTACGGAAACGGCGACGAGGAGACCGACCGCTATGCGCAGGCACTCTCGCACTGGCTGAGTGGAAAGATCAATTACCGCCCCAACGCGCGCGGCGGCATTTATAAATCCTGTATTCACACCGCCATGCAATTCGTATGGCAGGGCGAACAAACGGGTGCCACCCCCGACGGACGTATGGCGGGCGAGGAATACTCCAAAAACGCCTCTCCCACCCCCGGAATGGATCGCGGCGGGGTCACGGCACTGTTGCGCTCCTCCCTTGCGCTCTCCCCCTATCTGTGGTTGGAATCCTTCTGCACGGACGTCATGCTCCATCCCTCTGCCGTCAGCGGTGAGGGCGGACTTGCCGCCATGCGCGCTTTGGTGATGGCGTATATGGAGGGCGGCGGAATGTCGATCCAATTCAACGTCTTTCAAACGAAGACCTTGCGCGACGCGCAAAAAAATCCCGATCAATATCGAAATCTACAGGTACGTATTTGCGGATGGAACGCTCTTTGGAACAACGTCCCCGCACCCCAGCAGGAAGCCTACATCCGCCGTCTCGAATCCTATGAACCCTAACGGCTGTCACATTCGACGCTTCTCGCCTAAATCTGCCGAGCCCCGTTTTTTTGGGGGACTCAAACGCCCACAGCGTTTGAGTCCCCCTTGTTGTTTATTCTATGATATAGATCTTGGCGTTTTGGTCATCCAAAACAGTCTCCACCGTTTGCTCGGTGTGCTCGTCAAACGAAAGGATCGGCGGCTCTGCCTCACGGTTGGCACCATATTGTCCCAGCATCAACCCCTTTTGCTGCACGTAGAGGTTATTGTACATATCGGGCAAGGATTCCACCTCGCGTGCCACCAGATGCAGCATCCGATAGGCGGCGCGATCAAATACGTTATCGTGGATGGAAAACTCCCTTGCGGTATTTTCAAAGCTCCACCCCTTGATGTGCGCGGGCGTATGCGTGTTGTGGCGCTGTTGTCCCCATCCGTACCCCGAAAAGCGCAGGACGTTGTGCGAGATCTCACAATCCGCAATATAGCTCTCGGTATCTCCCATCGTCTTTTCCAAAAAATACTCAATGGAATACACGCAACGCTCAATCAGGTTGTTTCGGTAACGGATTCCTCTCATTTCACGGAAAGAGCCTCCCGTGGTGACCTGATGGGTAATCCCCGCATCATAAACCTGATAGATATAGCAATTTTCTACCGTGTAGTCCTTGCACCCGCCGTAGATCTCAACTGCATTTCCGTATCTCGTTACCGTACCGCGTCCGCCCTCCGGATAGTTGGGATCGGTACCGAGATAATGCTGGATCGTTCCACCGATCCAACCGATCTCACAGTTGGTAACGTGTAAACCGACCACACACTCTCCCCCCGCACCAATGGCGTGCGCGCCGACGTATTTGATGCAAAGGTTATCGATTCGAACGTTTGCATTTCCGCCTACGCAGATCATATTGCGCTTTGCAAGTGCCTCAATGCTCCCAAAGACCGCCCCGGGGTTACCTCTGTCGCACCGCAAATACAAAGAGCCGTAGCTCTCCGAATCAATCACGGGAATTGGAAAGTCCTCCCCTTTTGAGGGACGCGTGGTCATTCGCTCCTCATAAAAGCAGACCAGATCGAGATCCATCGTCATCTCGCGCGACATATCAAAGGGGCTGCTCTCATCCTCGCGGCAAACGAACCGACCGCCGATATAGGACGGGATCAGCTTGCGGCTGTGCGCCGCTCCCCCGTCAAACACCAGCGTGCCGCAATCAAGGATCTTTTCGGTCAGCTTCCAGACGTGATGTGCCTCATCGAACAACTCCCAGAGATCGGGATTTGCAAGATCGTAATTCCAAGAATAAAAACGAGGCTTTTCGCCCGTTCCAAAGGCCGCGTAGGTGACCCCGGGGCAGGTTTTTAAGGAGCCGCGAAAGAGGTCGCCGCGACGAAAATACACGGCATCCCCCTCCGCAAGCTCTGCCGCAGACACACGCGCAAGGCTTTTCCACGCGCGCGCAGGACTCGTTCCATCGTTTTCATCCTTTCCGTCGGCAGAAACGTAATAACGATTTCCCGTTACCGCCACACCATCGGGGGCGGATAAAATTTCTCGCTTCCGAGCCTCGCTCATTTCGTCCAAATGCTTCAAAAACGCATCCGTTGCAAGCATAACGCACCTCCGCACCGTCAAAATTCAGTCGTTTTATTGTAGCACAGTTTTGAAAGAAGGTCAAGAGATGGGAGAGAGAGGATAATTTTTTGCTATAATGAGTCAATTTTTCGTCAATACGGAATCAAGCGCCCCACCGCGGTGGCGGTGGGGCGCTTTTGGGTGGCGAGGGTGAACCGTAAAGATTACACCGCAAACGCATCGACGAGCAATAACCGTTATACTTTTCTGAATTTAGCCGTGCCTTGATAATACGCTCGTCAAATCCATGTGAATATTCAAAAATTTAACTTCTGTCGATGGTCGTATCCGCACAGTGAATTCTATGGAATACGCTTCTGAATCCCTCAATTTGTCCCCATTGAGAGGAAAGTCCATCATAATAAATATCTAATGTGTCGCAACCGTAGAATATATCTTTGCCAATCCGAGTTACACTTGTTCCAAAGTAGATGCTTTCAAGCGAGGTACAATTGGCAAATGTCCTACTATGGATCGCGGCAACTTGGTTCCCCAGTCTCACGGATTTTAACGACGTGCATCCTGCAAAAGCGGATTGTCCCAAATAAGTTACCGTATTGGGAAGTTCAACATTTGTAATAGAAGTACACCCTGTAAAAGCATAGTCGCCAATGGTAGTGAGCCCCTCCGGGAACACTAAATTTGCAAGAGACGTACAATTTTCAAACGCGCTACCGCCGATGTTCGTTACGGTAGCCGGCAAGGTAAGCTTCAACGCCACACAATTTTGGAACGCACTCTCACCTATTTCCGTTAATTGACTACCCAAATCGATATCCGTCAGGGAACCGCAACCTGAAAATCCCAAGCGACTAATTCTAACCGCATTTTTTGCCGAAACCGTTTTAAGAGCTTTGCAATTGCTGAATGCACCGGTACGGATACTGGTAACACCGTTCATTTTCACGCTTACAAGCCCTTCACAATTGTTAAATGCGAAGTCACCCACCATCGTCACACTATCGGGAAGTTCAAGAGTGGTAATCTTTTTATGATTGCTGAATGCGCCGTTGCCGATACTCTCACAAACACTTTGACTGTCGAATTGAATGCTGCCCACGTTATGACCGAAAAACCAATTTTCTGGAATACGAATAACCTCGGCACCGATTTTGATGCTGATTACGGTGTCACAGCCCTGCGGATTGGAGAAAATGTAATTTCCATCATCAACCTCGTAGGTGTTTACTGCATTTTTTGCATGGAAGTAAATGTTTTCGATCGAATCGCAATCGTAAAACGTCGGGCTCTCCAGCACACTGACATTTTTGCCAATCGTCACGTTTTTCAGCTTACCGCAGGATGTAAACGCGTTTTTAGAAAGATGGGTAACGCTATCCCCGATCAGAACACTCTCCATCCGTGAGCATCCGACGAAAGCATTGGAGTCAATTTTTGTCGCACCACCGGCGATTTCAACCGACGTCACTTTTGTAGCAGCAAAGGCAAAATTGCGAACGGTGTACGGCTTGTTCTCCACACCCTCCGGTGTAACAACGTTCGTTTCGCTTCCAATGTATTTGATCAAATAGTAGGTATCGGTCGATTCGTCAACGTAAAAAATACAGTTGTCTCTTTTTTGGAGCTTGCTTTCACCGATATCGTTTGTGTAGATGTTTTCCGCGTAATACGCAACGTGACCGTTATTATTGTAACCGCAAGTCAGCTTGATAGAAGAGAGATTTTTGATTTGAATCAGACAATAGCAATTTTCAAAAGCTCCCTCCCCAATACTTGTCAGACCCTGTGGCAAAGTAATTTCCGTAAGAGAAAAGCAGTTTGCAAAAGCACTTGCTCCAATGCTTTCGACACCGCCGCCAAGCATGATCTCCAAAAGAGCGGTACAATCTTTAAAAGCATTATGCCCGATTGTTTTCACGCTATCGGGAATTACAATCTTTGTGATTGCGGTGCTACCCGAAAAAACGTTATTTCCAATCGCCGTTACGGGCAGGTTTTGATGCTTCTCAGGGATGATGATTTCGCCCTTGGTTTTTCCAAAATCTGTTATCGTATAAGAGTTACCGTCAGAATTCAACTCAAATTCAAACTCTCCGGGTTTCAGCCCCTCTATTGGCGGCTCTTGTGTTGGGGGATTCTTTGAGCCTTCCGTCAACTCGGTTGTGGAACCGTTCCCCGCATTGCAAGCCGCAAGAATTGTTACAAGGAAAACTAACATGCATACCGATAAAAATGATGTTACGAGTTTTTTCATAGTTCTTTCCTCCAAAAAATACAAATCCCGATTGTTTCTGCAGCAACTTAATAACACCCAAACATATCCACAATTCATCCGATAATAATTCGTATTTGTATCAAATTCTAACGGTGAATAGAATACAAAGAAAAAGCATAGTGCCCTCTTGTCTCGAAAATGCCAAGGCTATTAAGTTTTGTTCATCATGCGTATTATATCACGATTATATAGAAAATTCAAGATGTTTCAACCAATTTGTATCGCTTTCGCAAAATGATGCGAGATGGGTATTCAAATCCGCCAACGGATTTGAAGAATCGCTCACCCTTCGTCTGCTGAGCAAGCTCCCCGACCTTCGGGCGGCGAATGCAAACCCCAGCCTTGCTTTGCAAGGCAGTGTTCGTGTTTGGTTCTCTCCGCCATAAGAAAAGGGACATTCCTTGGTGGAATGTCCCTTTTCTTATGCCTAATACTGATAAAAAGGTCAAAAATCGAGGTAAAAGCGAACAAAAGGTCAACTGTTTTGCAATTTGTTCGCTTTTCTTTTTGCACTTCTGACTCGTTTCTTTTCAGCTTTTCTGTAAATCTTCTGCTTCGCTTTTATGTATGCTACGTCTCCACAGATAGGAAATGCCAGCATTATAAGACCTATAATCACAATACCAACATATGTTGTATCAATCTCCTCGGAGGTCATTTTGTTATTGTCAATCACAATGTCATTGATATAAATTTCCACCACCCAAGGTAAGTTGTCCATTTTACGATATTCAACTTTTTGCCCCTCCAAGAGCTCCGCAAGCTGATCAAGGTTATAACCGATTGCATCGTATAGATCTTTGAGGAGCCACGGATATACAAGTTGAAATTGTTCTCCATCAGACATTTCAACAATGACTACATCTTTTCCACTGGCATAATAAACATCCGCAACAGTACCGCTTGAAATAGAGGTGTTCTCCTCGCTTGGCTTGGAATATTTATCAAACATAATTACACAGAATGAGATAATCACTACTATTGCCACTACTGTTAGCAGCGAAGAGACTATAATATGCTTTCCAAATTCACTTTTTGTCAATTATAATCACTCCCTTTGAGAGTATTATAACACACTTTCACAAATAAATCAAGACGTAGCCTTGCATCTTTAATGAAATCGTGCGTTGCACGATGAAATCCGAGCAAGCTCGGATGAAATCTTCAGCCTGCGGCTTCAGATGAAATTAAATCCGCCTCCCTTAACCTTGCGAAGCAAGATTTCATCGCGTAGCGATTTCATCCACGATAGTGGATTTATTCCGCAGAAGGCGGATTTAGCTGAAAAAGACTCAGGATTGTATCCAATCCTGAGTCTTTTTCTGGCGGAGAGAGAGGGATTCGAACCCTCGTTAGGGTATTAGCCTAAACACGATTTCCAGTCGTGCGCCTTAGACCAGCTCAGCCATCTCTCCATGCCGACTTATATATGATACCACAACTGTTTCGTTTTGTCAAGTCTTTTTTCTAACATTTTTCTATTTTTTTGTTTTTCATCGTTTTTACTGCCTTCGGACTCCCGTTTTTTATCATGTTGTGCAAACTGCCTATTTGTCTTTTTCGACGCGTTCCGCACTCCTCTTCTCCCTTTTTCTGGTTTTCTGTCGTGTAAAGTCGAACGAAAACTGCCCGAAAGCAGGATAAATTTCGAAAATAGTCTATACAAAAAAGATTTTTCATGTTATAATTATAATCAGTAATAAAATCGACGCACTCGGACGTCAGGAAAGGACACCCCTTACATCTATGGAAAATAATAAAAAGAAATCTCCTCGCCGTAATTTTGATGGCAGACGCGAGAAATTTGATCAAAAGCCCCCTCGCCGCGACGTTCGCGTGCAGTCTCCTCAGGCAACCACCGATACCGAATCCGAAACCATTCACGGTGACTACGAAAACGGTGCGGTGATTGGTCGAAACGCTGTGCGGGAACTGCTCAAAAGCGAGAGATCGGTGGACAAGCTTCTCGTGCAACGCGGTGAGCGCACGGGCTCTATCGTCGTTCTCGTTGCGCAAGCGATCGAACGCGGAATCCCCGTCATCGAAACCGACAAATCCCATCTTGACACCATCGCAGGCTATGCCCCCCACCAAGGCGTGATTGCCTATGCCGCGGAAAAGGAATACTGCACGGTTGAGGACATCCTCGCCATTGCCGAGGAGCGAGGAGAAGCTCCTTTGATCGTTATTTGTGACGGGATCACCGATCCCTATAACCTTGGCGCGATCATCCGTTGTGCCGAATGCTGCGGTGCACACGGTCTGATTATCCCCAAACGACGTGCGGCAGGCTTGACTCCCTTGGTCACCAAGGCTTCGGCAGGTGCTATTGAGCATCTTGCTATTGCAAAGGTCTCCAACATCGCGTCCACCGTGGAGCTCCTCAAAGAAAAGGGTGTTTGGACCTATGCTGCCGAGGCAGGCGGACAAAACGTTTATGAAACCGATTTTAAGGGGCCTTGTGCTCTGATTCTCGGAAGTGAGGGAAACGGTGTCTCTCAATTGGTCAAAAAGACCGCCGATGCCGTTGTCTCGATTCCAATGTACGGAAAGGTCAATTCCTTTAACGTATCCACTGCGGCCGCCATTCTTCTGGCACAAACCGCGCATCAGCACCATCCTGCAAACTGACGGCTCTCAAACGCACCGTCGGAAAGGAGCATTATGAAACAAAACCAACCAACGGATCCGCAAATCAATGCGACATCCCAAGCATCCTCAACGGACGCTCCTGCGGTTTTCCCCCAAAAGAAACCCTTGACGAAAAAAAAGATCCGTCGCGTACATCAAACGGGAGACACGCATCTGCCCACCGACGAAGGGCTGGATGAGGCACTTGACGAGATTGTTGAAGAATCTCCAGAAGAGATCCCTTTTGACACCCCCGAAGAAATCCCCACCGACACCAAGCCGCAAAATCTCTTTCACAAGATCAAAGAACGACGCGAACGGCAAGCGGCGCAAAAAATGTCGGCGCTGGAATTGATCCGGCAAAAGAGCGGATTTTCAGAGGACGATATCGCCATGATGCTGGAGCTGGGCTACGAAAGTGAGCTTGGCCGCGTGGTCGGATACGAAAACTTGAAAAAGCTCAAGCGCGATCACTTTATGCGCATGAATAAGAACCAGCACAAAAATTACCGCACGGCATTCGGCTATTGCGGCATTGAGGACGTGAACGAGCACAGCCGAGCAGCGATTATTGCCACTTATCTGCACGATCGCAATTTTCTGCTCTTGCGCACGTTGCTTACGGCACTTGCCACCATCCTCCTTTTGTTTTTGGATCATCCCACGCTCATAGGCGGTTCGTACGTACTGTTTGCAAGAGAGAATCCTTTGGTTTTGCCAATCCTCTCGCTTTGTATTCTGGTCGGCGTATCGGTGCTGTCTTGGCGGCAGTTTAACGCCGGGCTTCGCAGTTATTTCAAGCTCAAGCCCTCCCCCTATTCCGCGATCGCGGCAATTCTGCCTCTAACCGTACTGTATGACGTGGTATCGCTTTTTACCACGGAGGAAATGCTCCGCGTCAACTTTATCGCGTGCGGCATCCTGCTCCTTCTCGCTTTTTGCGATACCATGCGTCTGGTTTCCGAAATGCGGATCTTCCGTCTTTTGAGCACGGAGGGCATCAAAACCGTGTTGGAACCCACCACCCCTCGTAAAAAGAAGCTTCGCCAAGGCAAAAAGCTGGTCAAGATCATCAACGACGATATTGACGAAAGCTTTTATCGCGTGCAACAGGCAGAAACGGTAACGGGATTTTTCCGCCGATTTAACACGACCAAGGATTCGCACGAGCCCTTCCACGTTTTATTGGGGCTCTCCCCCGCCGTTGGCTTTATCTGTGCGTTCGTAACGCTGGTCGTTACCGAAAGCATCTTTGCGGCATTTTCCGCCTTTATGGCAGTTTTGATGATCGCAGCCCCCTTTACCGAGACCCTGTCCTTCTTTTTCCCGCTCTGCCGCGCCAACAAATTGCTTGCGCGATACAACTGTGCGCTGGTCGGTGAGGAAGCGGTACAGGAATTTGGAGAATCCAAAACGGTGATCTTTTCGGACACCGACCTTTACAACGTTGAAAAATGCACCGAGATCGCAATGCGGGAGAGTGATGATTTCCGCCGGGATCTGCGTTTAGCAGGGATTCTGTTCCGCAAGATCGGGGGCACGCTCGCAGGTCTTGGCGAATCTTACGCCACCAAGAGTGCAGACCCCTCAGTTGCCTTTGTCCGCATCGCGGATTACGGTGTTGAGGCAGTGGTTGACAATCAGTACCACATGATTGCGGGAAACGCCGAGTTTTTGAAAAAGTGCGGCATCCGAGTCCCTAAGGAAAGCTCCGACCGCGCACTTCGCCGCACACCCAACACCTCGATTTTGTACGTTGCTATTGACGGCATTCTGAAAGTCAGCTATGAGATCGAATACAGCGTCAACCCCTCGTTTGAGATTTTGGCAAACGATCTGTCGGATATCGATACCGCAGTTGCGATCCAATCCTACGATCCCAATCTCAACGAACGGTTCCTCCAAATCAGCCGTGAAGAAAACGCCGCACACGTCCGCGTGATCAAGCTCGGAAAGTACGAGCCGGAAACGGTTTTGCGTTCCTGCGACACGGGTGCCGTGGCATTGGACCGCCCCGAGGATATCGTATATCCCCTGCACGCGGCAAAAGCCATCCGTACCGCACGCACCTTTGGACTGTACCTGCAATACGCGGCAAGCGCGTTTGGTGCGGTGGCGGCAACCGTTCTCTCTATCATCAGCTTTGGAGCCCCCTTTGAATGGCTCCATCCGCTCACCATTGCGGCATATCACCTATCCTGTATGTTAATTGCCGGAACCGCATCCTTCGTTTATCTCAATAAGCATACGCTCTGCATTCGCAAATAATCTTCTCATTTTTCCCGAAAGGCTTTCGAGTTATGAATCATACAAAAGAAAAACGCCCCAACAGTACGATCTTAAAATCCGTATCCAAGCCCGGCAGATACGCGGGCGGCGAATACGGTCAGATCCTCAAAAACAAAGCAGATATCAAAGCGCGTATGGCACTCTGCTTTCCCGACACCTATGAGATCGGAATGTCCAACCTTGGCGTACGCCTTCTTTACGGTGCGCTCAACGAGCATCCCGACATCTGGTGCGAGCGAGCATACGATCCGTGGATGGATATGCAGGAGGAAATGCGCCGCCACGATCTCCCCTTAACGGCATTGGAAAGCGGTGATCCGCTCTCCGCATTTGATTTCGTCGGCTTTACTCTGCAGTATGAAATGAGTTACACCAACGTGCTCAATATGCTTGATCTTGCAAAGATCCCGCTTCGTTCCCGTGACCGTGCGGAAAGCGATCCCATCGTTATCGGCGGCGGTCCTTGCGCATACAATCCCGAACCGATTGCAGAGTTCTTCGATCTTTTTAACATCGGTGAGGGTGAGGATATGCTTCCCGCGATCCTCCGTCTCTACGTTCAAATGAAGGAGAATGGCACCTATACGAGACAAGACTTTTTGCACGAGGCTGCAAAAAGGATTCAAGGCGTTTACGTCCCCTCCTTTTACGAGGTCACCTACAATGAGGACGGAACCATTCAGGCTTACACCCCCATTTACGACGACATCCCAAGGCAGGTCACCAAGCAGATCATCAAGGATCTGGATCAGGTTTACTTCCCCGACAAGGTCGTCATGCCCTACATCGAAACCGTTCACGACCGTATCATGCTGGAGGTCTATCGCGGATGCATCCGCGGATGCCGCTTCTGTCAGGCGGGCATGATCTACCGCCCTGTGCGCGAAAAGAGTGCTGAGGTGCTCAACGAACAGGCAAAAAAACTCTACTCCACCACAGGATACGAGGAGATCTCGCTCTCCTCACTCTCCATCAGCGATTACACCGAGCTGGAGCCGCTTTGCGATAAGCTTCTCTCTTGGACCGACAACAACATGGTCAGTCTATCGCTCCCCTCCCTGCGTGTGGACAGCTTCAGCAAGGATCTGATGAACCGCATCGATTCGGTTCGCTCCTCTTCTCTGACCTTCGCCCCCGAGGCGGGAACGCAGAGATTGCGTAACGTCATCAATAAAAACGTGCGTGAGGAGGACGTTCTCCGCGCGGTCAACGTCGCGTTTGACGCAAAAAAGAACTCCGTCAAGCTCTACTTTATGAACGGACTTCCCACCGAGACCTACGAGGATATTGAAGGCATTGCCAACCTCGCGCAAACGGTTGTGAATGCCTACTATCAAAATCCCAACCGCAATAAGGCGCGCCCCGTACAGGTCACCGTCAGCGTTTCCTGCTTTATTCCCAAGCCCTTCACACCCTTCCAATGGGAAGCGCAGGACAGCATGGAAATGCTTGCCGAAAAGCAGGAATATCTTAAAACCAAGATCAAGAGTAAGCACATCCGCTATCAGCATCACGACGCCAAGGTCTCTCGCATTGAGGCGGTGCTGGCACGCGGCGACAGACGCTTGTCCGATGCTTTGGAGCTTGCCTGCCGCGAAGGCTTTGCCTTTGACGCGTGGGATGAATATTTCGACTATGACAAATGGATCTCGGTACTGGAGCGCACCGGCATCGACCCCGCCTTTTATGCAAACCGCGCCTTTGGAAGAGATGAGATCCTTCCTTGGGATATTATTGATTGCGGTGTGACGAAGGAATTCTTCCTGCGTGAGCGCGACCGCGCTTATGCTGAATCCACCACCCCCAACTGCCGCGAAAAATGCTCCGCGTGCGGTGCAAACAAATTGGGTGGCGTGCGCGCGGTATGCCCCGGATGCTCGACTCAAGGAGCAACGGCATCCCCCGCTCCCGTGGATCTTTCCACCCCCGAATGGAAACCGCTCGACACGTTTAAAAGCATCCGTATCAAGTTCCGCAAGGTGGGAGATCTGCAATACATTTCGCACCTGGATCTGCAACGCACCATGTCCCGCATTCTTGTGCGCGCAAAGCTCCCCATGTGGTACACGCAGGGCTTTAACCCTCACGCAAAGGTCATTTTCGGGCTTCCCCTCTCGGTTGGAACCGAAAGTGAGTGTGAATTTATCGATCTGCGTGTAGATCGAGACATTACGGGCAAAGAGGTCAAGGAACGCCTCAACCGCGAATTGACCGACGAGATGCAGGTCATTGAGGCTTACGAGCCAACCTCCAAGTTCCAAGATATCGCATGGGCAAGATACCAAATGAAGCTTTCCTTTGCCGGTGCTGACGAAAGCACTGCCGCACAGCTGCAAGACCTCTTTACCACCTCCCCCTTGACGATGCTCAAAAAATCCAAATCGGGCGAGCGTGAGATCGATCTGATCCCCATGATCAAGGAAGTCCGCGTTTCTTCTCCCAAAACGGGAGAGATCCTGATAGACACCGTGCTCTCCGCAGGAAACACCGAGCATCTCAATCCCGAATTGCTCATCAAAGCGGCAAAGGACAAGCTGGGAATCCTTTCGGGGAACCCCACAGCGGAGCATTATTCCATTCTGCGCACCAACGTCTATGTGGCGGACGGTGTAACCGAATTTCGTTGATAACAGCGAGGAACACGTATGATCGCAACCGATATTCATCTCTCCCACGGCGGATACGAAGCGGATATCTCCTCTTTGCGAGGCGGCATTTGCTTCCGCCTCTGCCATATTCCCACGGGCGCGGATCTGTTGCGCACACCGCGCGACGAGGAGCACCTGAGGGAAAACGTCTATCTCTTTGGCAATCCTCCGCTCTTTCCCCCAAACCGCATCGTGGGCGGGATCTTTGATTTCAACGGAAGAACTTACACACTCCCGCTCAACGAGCCCTCCACGGGCTGCCACATTCACGGAGCACTTTGGGAACAAGCATTTGAAATAGAAACGCTTACCGAAAGCTCCGTCAAGCTCGTTTACCGCGCCGAGGCGGGCGAGTACATCCATTTCCCGCACGCGTTTACCTTTATCCGAGAATACCGCCTGGATGAAAGCGGACTTTGGGAAACCGATACGGTTCAAAATCGCTCGGATTTGCCGATGCCTTTTATGCTGGCATATCACACCACCTTCAATCTTCCGTTTCTGGCAGATGGAAAGCGTGAGAATCTCCGCCTGACTCTGCCTGTCGGTCGGGAGGAAATGCGCACCGAAAAATTCATCCCTACGGGAGAATTTCGCGCCCCGTCCAACCGCGAACGAGAGATGCAAAAGGGGGAATACGTACCCTATGGAAAGCATCTGTCGGCATTTTACGAATGTAACGGTGAAATGCTCCTGACGGATACCGAAAGCGGTGTTTCGATCTCCTACGTGGGAGACGATCAGTATCCCTACCGTATGCTCTTCCAAACCGCAGACGGAACGTTTTTGGTATGCGAGCCTCAAACCTGCGCCATCGATTGCTTCCATTTGGACGGAGACCCGATCGATTTCGGTTTGATTGTACTCTCCCCCAACGAAACGCGGCAGTTCAAGACGCGGATTTCGGTCAAATATTAAACAAAGCAAGTGGCTGAGTCATTGACTCAGCCACTTGCTTCCTTTATTTCATCATTGCCTTTGCGGCTTGCGTAAGTGCGTTTGATTCGTTTGGAAGCCGTTCGTCCAGAACCTCCTCCAAAAGCGCGTTCAAAATTTCTCCAATCTGCTTTCCGCGCGGAACGCCCATCCGCATCAGATCGTCACCGTTGATGCAAAGATCCTTTAAATGCAGACAAGCATCCTCCTCGCGTAAGCGTTTGACCACGCGTGGAATTTCGGCAACCTCGGGCGTCAGCTCGCGGAAGAACTCGGCGTGCGCCAAGCGGTCGCACCGTTTGACCTCCATCAGCCGATCGATATCGTCGTCCGAAATCCGACGCATCAAGCGTTTGACCGCGCGCGGCTCGGCTGAAAGCGGAAGATCGTGCAGCTCCACCAGTAATTTGACACGCTCAATGCTCTCTTTATCAAATCGCAAGCGTTGCATCACGTCCTCCGTGATCTGAACACCGATAGGCGCGTGTCCCTTAAAGTGTCCGCCAAGCGCATCCTCGGTGTAGCACAAGGGCTTTCCGATATCGTGAAGTAAGATCGAAAGGCGGGTGATCAGATCCCCCTTTGTTTCCAACGCCAGTGCCTGCAGAGTATGCTCAAATACGTCGTAGCAATGATATTTGGTGTTTTGATCAAAGCCTACGCAACGGGCAAGCTCCGGTACAAAACGCGCGATCACGCCTACGTATTCCCGTAAAATATCAACCGCTCCCTTTCCGCGCAAAAGCTTACAAAGCTCCTCACGGATGCGTTCTGCGGCAATATTCTCAAGCAAGTGTGAGCAGTTTTTGACCGCATCGGAAGTCTCTCGTTCCAGATCGAATTCCAAAACCGATGCAAAACGAATCGCGCGCAAAATGCGAAGCCCATCCTCGTAAAAGCGTGTAGTCGGATCTCCCACGCAACGAATGATCCCCTTTTCAAGATCCTCGCGTCCACCATACAGATCTACGATACCGCGCGCAGGGTGATACGCCATGGCATTGACCGTAAAATCTCTGCGGCAAAGATCGTCCTCCACGCGTGAAGAAAAGGAAACGCTTGTTGGATGACGATTATCCGCATACGCACCGTCACTGCGATAGGTGGTGATCTCTAACATCATCCCCCCCAGCAAAACGCCGATCGTGCCGTGCTTGGCACCAATTTCCACCCGTCGGCACTCCGCAAAGCAAGCCGCGGTTTCCTCGGGACGTGCAGACGTGGTAATATCCCAATCGTTCGGACGCTTGCCAAGGAGACTGTCACGCACGCATCCGCCTACAACGTAGGCTTCGAAACCATTTTTCTCCAAGCACGACAGCGCCTCGCTTACGGGAAGCGGCAACGAAATGCACTCCATAGCAAACTCCTTTCACGCAAAATCAAATTCTAAAATGCTTTAACGAAAAATTTTTCCTTCATATCGTTTCAGCGTCACCAGCAAAAGCATTCCCAAAACGTATGCGGAAATGATCTCGCCCAGTCCCACTGTCAGCATTAAAAACGGGAGCCCGTCCGGCGCGTTGTAGGCATACGCCAGCACAAGGGGGACAATGACCGTGTTGGAAAGCACCGTTGGAAGCGGAACCAGATACGGAAACTTCCGCAACCAATATGCCCCCAGGGCACCGAGAAAAGTGGCAAGCGTTCCGAACACCAGATCCTGCCAAAGTCCCGACACTAAAAAGTTAGCAGCCAAGCATCCAACGGTAAGCCCCGGAATTGCCGCCGATGTAAAAAAAGGAAGCACGCAAAGTGCCTCCGAAATTCGACATTGGATGGCTCCGCTGCCGATGGGGGCAATGAGCAAGGTGATTGCCGCATAAAGTGCCGCAATCACGCTCGCCTCACAAACATAGACCAACCGTTTCCGATTTTTGTTGTTTCTCATATGATTTTTTCTCCTTAGTTTTGTTTTTCGTGAGGATGGTTTCGAACTCACGTTTATGTTCACCGCAAGAATGCAGAAAACAACTTTTATGAATCCTGTGTCAGCTTTAGAACGGCATCCGCTACGTCGGAATAGAGGTAAAGCGAACCCAGGCAAATAAGAGGTACACCGTTTGCGCGGCTGTCACGAATCGCGTCGCGCACACCCTCCTCAATGCTGTCATACGCCGTTGAGGAGATTTGATGCGATGCGAATTGCGCGGCGTATTCCTGCGCCGACAGCGCTCTTGGGTTATTGGGAGTAACGGTAAAGACCCGACGGCTCACACTCTTCAGCTCCTCAATCATCGCGTCAAAATCCTTGTCGATCATCACACCGCTGAGAACGTTGACACGCTGCTCGGGAAAGTATTCACAAATGCTCTTAACCGCCGCTAAAACGCCCTGCGGATTGTGTCCGCCGTCGTAGATCACGATAGGATCATTTGCAAGCAATTCAAATCTTGCCATCCAACGCGTTTGTTCAAGCCCTCGACGAACCGCATCCTCTGAAATCGAAAGCCCGAGGGTTTCCAAAACCGAAACGGCAGTTAAAACAAGGGTCGCGTTATAGGGCTGATACGAGCCGAGAAGCGGCAAATGCAAGCCACGGTAACGGTCAAAATCAAACACCGTTCCCGAAAGATCCGCTGTTGTTTTGCGATAAGACGAACGATCCACGGTATAAAAAGGCGCATGGCGTTTATCCGCAAAGGCACGGATGGTGCGATATGCGGCATTGTCCTCTCCGCCGTAAAGGCAAGGGCAGCCCTCCTTGATGATTCCCGCCTTTTCGGCAGCGATCTCCTGAATGGTATTGCCAAGGAGCGCGGTATGATCAAAATCAATTCCCGTAATAATCGCAAGCAAGTTTTTGGGGATCACGTTGGTTGGGTCAAATCGACCGCCAAGCCCAACCTCCAATACCACGTAATCGACGTTTTTGCGTGCAAAATACGCAAATGCGATTGCCGTGATCAGTTCAAACTCCGTTACCGAAATGCCAAGAGAATCCACCACACCCTTGACCTCCTCGGTCAAAGAAGCAAGCTCATCCTGTGCAATATTTTCTCCATCCAAACGAATCCGTTCGGTAAATGCGCGGATATAAGGAGACGTAAACAATCCGACACGATAGCCGGATGCGCGCAGGATCGAATCCAACATCGCACAGGTACTTCCCTTTCCGTTGGTTCCCGCCACGTGGATACAGGAAAGAGTCTTTTGGGGATCTCCCATGGCGTGCAACAGCTCCGCTATGCGTTCTGTGCCCGGCTCGGGGCTATGCCATCCAACGGAGTGGATATATCGGATCGCTTCTTCGCAATTCATAAATAACCTACCTTTAATCGTTTATTGAAGAGGAGCGCGGAAATAATCGGGATACAATTTTATGCAAGGGGACGTATAGCAAGGGAACGGCAATGCAGGAAACCACAGCGCGGCCAAGACCGTTGATGAGGCGCGCGGGCAACAAGAGATGGAGTGCTTTGACCGAGTAGCCCAGAATCGCACCGTCAATATACAGTGCGGCAGTATTGAGCGCGGTCAAAAGCAATTCTGCGACAAAGATCGTTGCAAAGGTCAGGATCAAGCGCATCCGCTTGCCTTCCTGTCGCTTGACAAGGATCGCACCCATAGAAGCAACGATTGCCACAACAGCGCCCGGGATCAACCACATCGGCATGGTAACAAAGCCATAGGGCGAAGGATCGATCACCTGCTCGACAAAGGTCCCCATAAGAGCGATTCCAATAGCATCCAAAGGGCGGAACAAAAACGCCGCCAAAAGGATGGGCAACGTGGAAAACGAGATCTGGATCACTCCGGGGATCTTGATGGATGCAAAGGTTCCCAACACCACGTAGAGCGCCACGAACAGCGCGTCCAAGGTGATGCGGTAAACGTTTGTGCGTGCAGAAAATGAGCGTTTCATAAATATACCTCCTTTTCCACCCATAATAAGCAGAAAGGAGACCGCAAAAATCTTCCGTCGGCTTTTATGAAGCGGGATGCAAAGCACGGATCGCAAGCGGGATAAAAAAGCGTTCCAGTCTTTTCGTCCAAACGGCAACTCCCCGTCCGTTTGGCACTGCGGATCTCTCCAACGCCCATGCTTTTACTCTTCACGGTTGCAAAAAGCGCAACCTTACGCATGATATATTATACCACAAAACAGCGATTTGTCAATCCTTCAAAACGCCAAGCATTTTATTGCTTCAACGGTGTTTATTGGTAATTATGACATGAATCTTTTATAAAATGGAAGAAAAAAGGAGCTTCCCGATGCTTTTTGGCATTGGAGAAGCCCCTTTGATGCTGTTATTCCTTGTCGGAATCGGAGGAATCCGACTCCTCGTTCGATTCCTCACCGGAATCCTTAACAAAATCACTTTCCGCGTGTTCGGTCACGTCGGCATCGGAAGGAGTCTCCCCCCTCAGAATCGCCTCCGCCTCACGTGCCGCTTTTTCGGCTTCCTCAGCCGCAATGCGTGCACGCTCCTCGTTGTCGCGTCTGCTCTTTTCCGCCTTTTCAGCGGCAATCGCTTCAAGCGTTTCTACCGTAGCATCCTCCTGCATCGCCGCCGCAAACTGGTCGCCGTCCATGCTCTCATGCGAAAGCAGATACTGCGCTACAAAATGCAGTCGGTCAATATGCTCGGAAAGGATCTTCTTTGCGTTTTCGTATTCGCCGCCGATGATACGCTGAATCTCCGCATCGATCTGTGCCGCGGTCTCCTCGGAATAATTCTTACCCGCACTGTAATCACGACCGAGGAACACCTCGCTGCTCGAATGCTCCGAGCCGTACAGCACCGTACCGAGCTTATCACTCATACCGTAGCGCGTTACCATTTCACGCGCAACCTTGGTTGCCTGCTGAATGTCACCCGACGCACCCGTAGAAATATCTCCCATGATCAATTCCTCGGCAATTCTGCCGCCAAGGCTCATGCAAATATCGTCCAGCATCGAACCGCGGGTCTTGTAGGAAACATCCTCCGTGGGAACGCTGACCGTAACACCGCCCGCACGCCCCGACGGAATGATGGTGATGTGTTTGACGGGATCGGTATGCTTACAGTAATAGGAAACCACTGCGTGTCCCGCCTCGTGGTAAGCGGTGAGCTTGTTGTCCTCCTCGCGACGTACACGCGCCTTCTTCTGGGGACCCAGCAGCTCCTTCATATAGGATTCCTCAATATCGTCCATACCGATCAGAGTCTTGTTCTTCTTTGCCGCGAGCAATGCCGCCTCGTTGAGCAGGTTTGCCAGATCTGCACCCGTAAAGCCGACGGTGCTCTGCGCTACCTTATGGAAATCGACGCTCGACTCCAAGGGCTTGTTGCGTGCGTGAACCTTCAAAATCTCTTCTCTACCCTTCATGTCGGGATAGTTGACCGTTACCTGACGGTCAAAACGTCCGGGGCGCAGGAGCGCGGGGTCGAGGATATCGGGGCGGTTGGTTGCCGCCATAACGATAATACCGTCGTGCGATCCAAATCCGTCCATCTCAACCAAAAGCTGGTTTAAGGTCTGCTCACGCTCATCGTGACCGCCGCCAAGGCCTGCTCCTCTGTGGCGTCCGACCGCATCGATCTCATCGATAAAGATGATCGCCGCGGGAGACTTGCGCGCGGTATCAAACAGGTCACGCACACGCGACGCACCGACACCGACGTACATCTCCACAAAATCCGAACCGGAAATGGAGTAGAACGGAACACCCGCTTCCCCTGCAACCGCCTTTGCGAGCAGGGTCTTACCCGTACCGGGAGGGCCCATCAAAAGCACACCGTGAGGGATTTTTGCGCCAAGGCGCGTAAACTTTGCGGGATCCTTTAAAAATTCAACGATCTCAACCAGCTCCTCTTTTTCCTCGTCGGCACCTGCCACGTCACCAAACAGCACGCGGCTCTTTTCGTCCACCGAGGGGGTCTTGACCTTTGCTTTTCCAAAGGAATTGAACTTTCCGCCGCCTCCGCTCATCTTGCTGAAGGAAACGAAATAGATCACCACGAACAAAATGATGATAAAGAGTGTTGGCAACAGGCTGACCCACCACGGGAGCGTGGTTGCGGGCTGATACTCTACGGTAACGCCGTTTGCCTGCAAGGTGTCCGCGTAATCGTCATGGAAGAAGGAAACGTATGCCAAGGTATAGGTCTTGACCTCGTCATTCTTCAGCGTTACGCTCACCTTATTGTTGTTTGCAACGTAAATAGACTTGACTTCATTCTTTTCGATATAGCTTCCAAGCTCGCTATAGCTTTCGATGGCAGTTGCCTTTGCATCGTTTTGCAACAGCGTGGACAGCATCACGATGATGACGGCAAAGATCACCACGTAGAATAAAATCTCACGAACGAAACTGCGTTTCTTCAAAATCAAACTCCTCCATTATCGGATTATACCGTTCTATCTTCAAAATGCTTTTCCAAAACCGTCTTACGGTTCCCGGGGAAAGCAGATCTGCAAATGATAACCGCCACGCTCACAACAGGCGGCGATACCGTCGCGCACCCCGATTCCGGGTGCCCAAAGCACACCTTCGCCATCGCACAAAAGCGGCATCTGTTCCCGCGCCTCCGGCGAAAATCCCGCTTTGGCATAAAGCCTGCGGAGCTTACGGTGCATACCGCGCAAAAGCAGTACGTCTCCCTCTTTTCGCGGTCGCCAATAGGCGTCTTTTGTTATTGTATCAAGCTTTTCTGTTAAAATAAGGGGGGAAACCGTTGATAAATTGTGAATTTTTTCTCCGTCTCCACCATTTTCGGCTTGTTGTACCAAAATTTGGATTCCCGTATCTCCTGCCGTCTGCACGCCGATCGCAAACGGAATACGGTAATTGGGGATCGAGCGCACACGCTCCTTGGTCAGATGCAATCTGCCGTTTTGGCAAACCGCGTATCTGCCGTTTGGCAACGCGACTCTTGCATTTGAGGTCTCTTGGATGCATACGCGCATCAGTTTTTCCAGATGCACGCTCTCCAAAGTGCTTCCCAACTTCTCTGCCCAATGCATCAAAGCTCGCTTACGGATCGGCAAAGCAAGTTTTTGCAATGCTGCCGTCGGCAAGCCTTCCGCTTGGGAATACTCCTCTAAAAACGCATCGGCAAGAGAGGAAAGATAAACGTCATCCTCACGCAACACCGCCGCCATGTCGGCTACACGCTCCGCGCATCCCGAGAAAAGCTCCTCCAAAATGGGAACGACCTCACCACGCAGGCGGTTGCGTGCGTAGGAAAGATCCTGATTGGTCGCATCGGTTACGTACTCCAATCTGTTCTCGCGGCAAAAGGCTTCGATCCGTTCCCGCGAAAAGCCAAGCATCGGACGCACGAGATGACCGTTGGCGAACGAACGCACTGTGGGAATTCCGCAAAGCCCATGCAAGCCCGTTCCGCGTGACATACGGAACAAAAGCGTTTCGAGCTGATCGTTTGCGTGATGTGCCGTTACGAGAATCGGGATCTCACGCTCCCTCATCAAACGCTCAAAATATTCATATCGCACCGCGCGCGCCTCTTCCTCCAAGCCTCTTCCGCTCTTTGCGGCAAGGCTCGGAACGTCGGCATCCAGCACACAGATCTCCAATCCCTCTCTCCGTGCGACCCCGACGCAAAAATCTCGGTCTCGAATCGCTTCATCGCCTCGGATTCCGTGATTGACGTGCGCTAAAATCAACGGAAACGGATTTTGACGGCGCAGTGCAATCAAGCAATGCAACAACACCGTGGAATCCGCCCCACCGGAATACGCCAGCAACACTGCCGTATCCATCGGATATCCCGACAAGCGTTGGGGAGACTCCATCTCCCGCCAAAGCTCCAACTGCGTCATGCGTTTGCGTCCTGCTGATTATCAATGGTAATAAACTTGGTAAACTGTCCGTTCCATCCCATATTGACCGAACCAACCGATCCATGACGGTTCTTTGCGATAATGACCTCCGCAATGCTCGCATCCTGATTGGCGGCATCGGTCTTATAATATTCGTCACGGTATAGGAAAATGACAGTATCGGCGTCCTGCTCGATCGCACCCGAATCACGCAGATCCGACAGCATCGGACGTTTATCGGTTCGGGATTCGGGACCACGGGAGAGCTGTGCACAGCATACGACCGGCACCATCAGCTCCTTTGCCATGATCTTGAGCGAACGCGAGATCTCGGAGACCTCCTGCACGCGGTTATCGTTATGGCGATCGCCGGTCATCAATCCCAGATAGTCGATTACGACCATGCCGAGATTCTTAACGCGGCGCAGCTTTGCCTTCATCGCGGTAACCGTCATACCCGAGGTATCGTCGATCAGAATATCGCACCCCGCAAGCTCTCCCGCCGCAACGGCAAGATGCTCCCAATCCTCGGGGGCGAGCTCACCCGTACGGAGCGTGTAGCTGTTGACCAGTGCTTCACTCGCCAATACGCGGTTGACCAACTGCTCCGCCGACATTTCGAGGGAGAAGATACAAACTGCCTTTTTGGTTTGCTTTGCAACGTTGGTAGCAATATTGAGCGCAAACGAGGTCTTACCCATACCGGGACGCGCACCGACCAAAACCAGATCGCTTTTTCCCATACCCGCCAAAACACGGTCGAGCGCGGAAAATCCCGTCTGCGTTCCCTGCGTGGCTTCCTTGTTGGTATTGAGCTCGTGCAAATGGTTATAAACGTCGCCAAGCACCTCACGGATATGGCGGAAGTTTTTGGTATCTCTTCCTTGCGCGATGTGGAAGATCAGATTTTCGGCATGGTCGAGGATCTCGGACACCGATTCCTGCTCGGAATACGCGCTTTCGGAGATCTCGCTGCACGCGCTGATCAATTGACGCAATACACTTTTTTCCTTGACGATGCGGGCATAGTCCTTGATGTTGAGCGCATCCGGAACCGCCTCGGTCAGGGTGCGGATATAATCCTCACCGCCCGACTTGTCATAGATGCCCTTGGTGACCAGCATATCGATCAGCGTAACAACGTCGATCTCGCTGTTTGCCAAAAACAACTCGTGCATCGCAAGATAGATCTGTTTATGCTCCGAGAGATAGAAATCCTCCGAAACGATCAGATCCGCAACCTCGTTGAGAGACGCGGGATCGATCAGCACCGCACCGAGAAGCGATTGCTCGGCGGGCATGGAGAACGGGAGCTTTCGAATCAATTCCTCTTGCATGGCAATTACTTTTCACAAACCAGAACGTAAAGCTTGCCCGTTACCTCGGGGTAAAGCTTAACGTCCAGCTCATATTTTCCGTACGCCTTGATGGGATCGTTCATCACGATCTTTCTCTTATCAATGGAAATGCCGTAGTCTGCCTGCAATCTCTCGGAAATGTCCTTGGCGGTAACAGATCCGTAGAGTCTGCCGTCCGCTCCTGAGGACGCAGGGATCTTGACCAACGTCTCTTTGAATTTTTCTGCCAATGCCTTGGCTTCCTTTTTCTCGGTTTCAATACGGTACAGGCGCGCCTCTTCCTTGACTTTTACGTCATTGAGGGACTGCGCATCCGCCGCCTTCGCCAGCTTACGGGGAATCAAAAAGTTCTTTCCGTAGCCGTCGGATACCTCGATAACGTCATTCTTTTTTCCCTGACCTTTTACGTCAGCAAGCAAAATCACTTTCATGATGTAGTCTCTCCGTTTTTCTTGTTTTTTGATTATTTTTTGGTTTTCTTTTCGGACTCGTATTCATTGTCCATATATTGGTCGAGCGCTTCCTTGAGTTTGCGGCAGGCTTCCTCCAAGGTTACGTCCACAAGCCTTGCGCCCGCCATATCGTAGTGACCGCCGCCGCCCAGCTTTTGCATAATCATTTGCACGTTGATCTTATCATGCGAGCGAGCGGAAATATTGACGGTGTTCTCCGCGCGCAAAATGGCAAAGGACGCCTCAATGCCGTCGATATTCATCAGCTTGTCCGCTGCCTTTGCAACCGCGATGTTATCCTCCTCAGTTGCGGGATGATCGACGCTGAGCCAGGTCAGAGCGATCTTATCCCGATAGGTACGGGTACGGCTGTCGATATCCGACGCGGTAAAGAGCGTGGACATGGTTTCGGTAAAGAATCTGCGTACCACGCTCGCGTGCGCACCTCTCTCGTAGAGATAATGCACGGCGGAGAAGGTCTGCATTCCCACGCCCGTGGTAAAGTTTTTGGTATCCAGCATCATACCCGCCAGCATCAGGTTCGCCTCTTCCTTGAGGAGCGAATCGTGGTGCGGGCTGAATTCCAGCATCTCACTGACCAATTCGCTTGCCGCCGAAACACCGGGACGGATATAGGTCATAAGAGGCTTGAATTCGTAAAGCTGATCCTGCCTTCTGTGATGGTCGATGATCACCACGTTACCGACGCATTTGAGAAGCTTGGGTGCCTCGGTGTTAAAGACGTTGTTTACGTCACTCATGATCAAAAGCGTATCCGAGCGCACCGCATCCAGCGCGGTGTCGCCACCGATAAACATGGAACGGTATTCGGGAAGTGCCGCCAAGAGATCGTAGCAAAGTCGAAAATTGGCATGATCCCGATTGACAACGATACGGATTTTTGAGGTGTCTCCTCCGCGCGCACAGATTGCAAGACGCGCAAGACCGACGCAGGAGCCGATGGAATCGTAGTCGGGAGAACGGTGTCCCATGATCAGCACGTTCCCCGCCTCCTTCATCAAGCGGCACAGGTGCTGAGAGTTGACACGGGAAGTAATGGTGGTAGAGCCCGCCATGGTGTTGACGCGTCCGCCGTAGGTGGTAACGCTCTTGCCGTCGTTAACAGCCGCTTGGTCGCCTCCCTTTTGAAGTGCCACGTCGAGCGCGTCTCCCGCGGCACGTTCTTTGTCCTCAAACGAACCGTCGATCGCTCCGACACCGATCGAAATGGTGACCGGAAAGCTGTTATCCCCCAAGCGAATGCTTCGGATGGTATCCAGAATGCGGAATTTTCCGCGCACACAACGGTCAAGTGCCGCGCGTGTAAAGACCAACAAATATTTTTCGCGCTCATACTCTCGCAGCATTCCGCCAAAGCTTGCCGCCCATTCCTTAAGCTTTGCCTCGATCTCATTGACCGCGGTACGGTAACTGACACGGATATACTGTGCCAGCTCCTGCAAGCTGTCGATCACGATATACGCTACGATCGGCTCGTTTTCGTACATCGTCTTGCGAAGATTTTCCAAATCGGTAATATCGTTGAACACGATAAAATAGTAATCCTTACCGCGTGAGCGCAGAATATAGCAACGCAAGCCGTATTTTTTGCCGTCGATCTCGGTGATCATCGGCTTGGTATGATCGATCGGAACACCGTCCTCGTTAAAGGTAATATCCTTTACGGGTCCGCCGTTTTGCGCGTACGCGACCACGTCCTTGATCGGAACGCTGCAAAAGCTTGAGAGCGGAACGTTACACACGGGAGAACGGAACTGTAACATATCCTGTAACGCACCGCTGACGATCTTGACCGTGCCCTCCTCGTTGACGATCGCGTACGGAATGTCAACCACGTAGCGGAACATATCGCTGATCTCGGTGGTCATCAGCTCCGCGGCTTCATCCGCGTTACGGATCCGACGGTAACGGAGCAGATGTGCCGCAACGATCACGCCAACCGTAATCGCATATACAGCGCACAGCAAAATTCCGTAGCGTTGCACCCGTTCGATATCCTCCACCGCAAAAGCCGTAATCAAAAACATACCGAGTAACAGCGCACCGATCATCGAACAGATAATCAACGGAGCTTTCAGATCCGGCAGGCGAATATGGTTCTTCTTGTTTTGCATATTGTCACTCTCCTTTTATCAGGATGGGAAATGGTAACGTCGTGAGTTATTGAGGATCGTCGTCGCGGTCGTCGGGGCCCTTGCCGCCCATCTCGCGCATCTTTTGAATCATACGGTTGCGCAAGGCCATGGTGATGGTGGTATTTGCCCCCCACAGCGCCAAAAAATACAGTGCCGAAAAGCCGGCGCAGCATATGAAGGACGCACACAGCAGAATCCAAAAAATCTTAGCTCCGCCCTTTGAAAAGCGGATGCGCGCCAACAGCGACCACGCGCCGAGGACGCAAAAGCCCGGAAGCAGAATCAAGCAAACGTTTTGCATTGCCGCGCCAAAGAGCGTTCTTCCGTCCGCAAACATGGTCAAAAGGAAGCTGACGTAATACAGCAAGCTTGCCGTAACGCTCATGGTAAAGACGCAATAGTTGCGAGTGAGCACCTGCTTCCAGCCGGTGGAAAGATAGGTCATTTCCAGCAGCAGATGCGACTCAAACGCAATGATACTGCATCCGATCGTCAAAAATGCGGGAATCAGGTTGAACAGGAGCGACAGCACCGCGTTCAGATTTTCCATGCTGAGAACGGTATTGAGCTGATCGACCATCGCCTGCATCCCTTCAGCCCCCGTTGCCTGCACCGCAAGGATCAGTTCCTCGCGCAGAGTCAAGAGCATATGCAAAAAATATCCGCGCGTTTCCTCCACGGCGCGTGCAATCGTTACACCGTCCAACGCACCGTACATACGGTAGATTACGATGGCGATCAAAACGAAAACCGACAGGAGAAGTCCGCCTTCGGCAAACAGGATGGCGGAGGTGCGCCCGCGGTCGGTAACCGTGGCGTGTGCCAAGAGGATCGCGGCCGGGACAAAGGACAAGGCAAGAAGCGAAAACCATACGTCATGCGTAATGAACCATCCCAAAAAGAACATCAAAACGGGAATGAGCATCGCCAAATACGGCGGACGCTTGACCGTGAGAAGCCACGCAAGGCTTCCCGTTCCCACGATCAGAGATAGTGCCATTGCGCCAAACACGAGAGTTCCCGAAAGAAGCGTGACGCCTACGGCAACGATCAGGATAGATCCAACCGCCCCGGGAGAGCGCACGGTAATCACGGTATAAACAAAGAGAGCCGGCAAAACGATCCACGCAAGTGCCTCAAAGGCAAAACAGGCAAGCTCCAGTGCGCAAAGTGCAACCGCGAGCATCGCTGCCGCAACGTGCGCACTCTTCACACGGGAAAATTCCACTCGTTTTTCCCACGGATTCTGCAACTCTTCCGCAACCTTTTCCATATCCGCCTCTCCTTTCTTTCCTTTTAAGCGGTATTCATTCATTTTCGAATTGCAACACCGTCCTATTATAATAGTATAGCATACTTTTTTGTTTTTGTAAACACTTCCATTATAATTTTTATAATTTTACGAGTTTTTTTCAAAAACCGTCACAAAAGCGACGCAAAAAGAAAGAAAAGGCGCTTGATTTCGCTTTGTCCGTCACTTTTCCCGCGTTTTGAAAAAAACATCTTGCTTTTTGGAAGCTTCCGTGATATAATAACTCCACCAAAAGTCAAATCCGGTTGGAGATACGTTATGAAAGAACTGTTAAGATGCACCTTGGACATTGGCGAGCAAATGCTGATGTCGGGTGCTGAAATCTATCGCGTCGAGGATAGCATCGAGCGAATGTGCCACGCCTTGGGCGCAAAACGCGTCGATGTGTTTATCATTACCAGCAGTATGATCGTCACGGTGTACGATGCCGAGGATCATCCCTTTACGCAAACGCGCAGAATCCTTTCTTCGGGAACCGACATCGAACGGCTTCACCGCCTCAACGAGCTTTCCCGCAAGATCTGTACGAAAGCTTTGACAACGGAGCAGATTCGTGCGGAATACGACGAGATTATGCGAACCTACAGCTATCCGTTTTGGGTGTCTTGCCTTTCCTATGCCGTGATCGCCTCCTCCTTTGCGCTCTTTTTCGGCGGCGGAGTATGGGATGCCCTGATTGCCGCGTTTGTGGGCGCGTTGATGAAATTCGTGGTCGCCTTAAGCGACAAAACCTTGATGAACAAGATCTTTTCCCGTCTTGCCGCCACCTTTCTTGCCTGTGCCGTTACGTTTGTCACGGTCAAGCTCGGCTGGCTCGCAAGCATTGACAAGGTAATTATCGGAACGATCATGCTACTGATCCCGGGAGTGGGTTTGACCAACGCTCTGCGCGACCTGTTTACAGGAGACAGCGTAGCCGGGCTTTTGCGCTTGATCGACGCCATGTTGACCGCGCTTGCCATTGCCGCAGGATATTTCCTCTTCGTTTGTACGTTGGGAGGGCTTTGAAATGACTTCGTTTGAAATTTTGCAAATCATTACGGGTTTTCTCGGTTCCTTGGGTTTTGCCGTTCTTTACAACATTCACGGCAAAAAGCTGGTGCTTTCGGCACTGGGCGGATTTCTTTCATGGACGCTCTTTCTGCTGTTCAAATTCCTCACCGAAAGTGAATCGATCCGCTATTTTTTGGTGGCGGTTTTGATCTCCGTCTATGCGGAAATCATGGCACGTTTGTTAAAAACGCCTACCACCACCTTTCTCATTACCTCCCTCATCCCACTGATCCCCGGAGGTTCTTTATACTACACCATGACGTCGGTGTTTGAGGGAGATCTGTTGCATTTTCTGGACAAGGGCGTTTACACGCTTCAATTGGCGGTTGCCTTGGCACTGGGAATCGTTTTGGTCAGCGCAGTAACGAAAATGCTGTTGTACGTAGTGGAAATGCTGAGAAAAAAGCAGATGGAATAAACAAAAAGGGAGTCAAATGCGTTTTCGCATTTGACTCCCTTTCAGACTGTAGGCCGAGGACATACGATTTGTGAGATAGGACAAACGCCTTAGCCGCTTTTCTGTTTGACACCATAGGCGCAATGATAAAAGCTAACAAACGAGAAACGCCGAGGTAAATTTCGCGCTCTGCGGAGCGCGAGGAGGGCTACGCGCCCTCCACTGCGCAAGCTTTTGAAAAAGCTTGACCAAAACTTTTGTCAAACTGACGAAAGTTGTAAGTTTTGTCTATAGTCTGCAAAAAGGGAGTCAAATGCGTTTTCACATTTGACTCCCTTTTTGTTTGATTTTCGATCAATCGATCGACATATCCAGCTTAAAGCGCATGATCTTGCGCAGGGTGTTTTTGGGGAATTCCTCGGTTCTGACCTTGAGAATACCGATCTTCTTGTAAGGAACCGCACCTCTGTTGTAGTCGTCCACGTACTTTTGCAGATGCGCCTGAATATCCTCAATACCGTTCTTTTCAATAAATTCCTTATCGGGATAAACCTCGGCAACGATCGCGTTGTGCTCCAAGCCTCTCTTGCTCTGCCCCTCGTAAACGATCACGTCGATGACACCGGGAATCGCAACCAGCTCGTTCTCGATCTCTTCGGGATATACGTTTTTACCGTTGGAAAGAATAATCAGATTCTTCTTTCTTCCCGTGATATAGAGGATGTTATTCTTGTCGAGCTTACCGTAGTCTCCGGTTTTAAAGAAGCCCTCACTGTCGATCGCCTCGCGCGTTGCTTCCTCATCCTTGTAGTAGCCCAGCATCACGTTGGGACCCGTAACCCAAATTTCACCCTCTCCGTCCTCGTTGGGAGAATCGATCTTTACGTGGTCGATGTCCAACACGGTACCAACGCTTCCCTTTACGTTATGACGGCTTCTGTTGACCGCAATGATGGGTGCGCACTCGGTAATTCCGTAACCGTTGAGCGTGGAAATACCGATTGCCTCAAAGAAATCGATGATCTCGGGATTGATGGGAGCACCGCCCGAAATGATCATCTTGATCTCACCGCCAAACGCCGCACGGATCTCCGCAAACAGCTTTTTACGCACGTCAATACCGGTTTTGAGAAGCGCGTTACTGATCTTGATCATGCGCGCAACCAGCTTTTCCTTGCCTTTTTCCTTGAGTGTTGCGCGAATACGGCGATAGAAGGTCTCCAAATACAAGGGAACCAGCACCAAGTGCTCGGGCTTTTGCTCCTTGAGCTCCTTTACGATATAACGGAGTCCCGCGGAAATATAGATCTCACATCCGATCATGACGTGACCGATGAGCATAACCGACGAGCCGAAGGTGTGGTGAGGCGGCAAAACGCCTACCGTCTTTTTACCGAAATCGATATACGGGATTACCGAAGAAAGGTCGGACAGGAACGCGTTTTGCGGAAGCATAACGCCCTTGCCCTTGCCCGTGGTTCCCGAGGTGAATACGAGAAGTGCCAGCGCGTGGGGATCGATGGGTGCATGATGATATGCGTCGGGATTTGCCGCAAACAGCGCGCGACCGTCTTTGACCAGATCGGAAACTCTTCGCTCCTCGTTGCTTGCCGTCAAATATACGGGTGCACTCTTGAGAGAGGTGACGTGAGATGCGATATAGGTCGCTTTTTCTGCCAAATCCTCATCGCAGAAGAGAAAATCGGCATCTGCCTTTGCAACAGTATCTGCCAAATCGGCGGGCTGCCAATCGCGGTCCAGAGGAATCAAAACACCGCCAATGGACATCGTGGCGTAATACATAATTGCCCACTCGTAGGACATTTTTCCGATCAGTACACAGTTTTTACCCGCGCACCCCATCGCCAAAAGCGAGGAAGCCAGCGCACGCACGTCATCGCGGAGCTGAACGTAGCTGTACGTCGTAACCTCTGCCTTGTGGGGGTTGAGCTTACAGGAAAACGCCGTGTCCTCTCCGTAGGTTTCCGCTGCCCATTCTACCAGATCCCGCACGTTGGCAAAATCTTTTCTCTCATGTAACATTTCCTTTTTCATGTTTGCAGATCCTTTCAAACCATATGTTTTTCATAATCGTTTTCAAAATTAGTTTGCCGCGTTGCAACATAAATTCACGCGGCATTGATTTCCAATCAAGAACGTTTTTTCATGCCCTCGAGCAAAAAACCAAAGCTGTACCGAAAATTTCGGATCGCCTCGTCCTTGGGCAGATTTCTCCCGGCTGCGTCGGCGTTGTATCCGCGGCAAAAGCACCAAATGGAGTAACTCATCACCTCGGAATCCACGTCCTTGATCAAACCGCGCTCCTTGGCGGAATCGATCAGTGATTTGATCTGATCCGTCCACCACGCGTAGTTGCTTTCGGTAAGAGAATCATTTTCAAACGCGTATTGGCTGAATTGCATTTTGGTATCGTAGGTGATCACGAGCGAACGCTCGACGACGTCCATCACGTACTCAAAAAAATCCTGCGTTTCATGATATTCCGAAAGAATATCCCGACGGATCTTGACAACCATATTTTTATAAACGATCGCAAGAACGTCATCAACGTTGCGAAAGCGGTTATAAAATACGCGGTTCGTAATCCCGAGCTCCTTGAGGATCTTGCGCACCGTAACGGTATGCGCCCCCTCGGAGGTTGCGATCCGCTCCGCGGTTTCGATGATCCGATCGGACATCGCATCCGAAATCAGTTCTTCCTTCTTACGCAAACGACCTGTCAATCGAGCACCTCCTGTTCAGCACACTGTGTGCTGCACTGATTATATCATACCTTTCGCAAATTTGTCAATCCTTTTTGCCGATTGTTAACATCTCGTTCAAAAAAGCAAGGGATCGCATCGCAAAACAACCCTTGCAATCCGATCCCTTTAAAATTCAAAACGTAAACAAAAACGTTACGCTGTGAATCCCCTTTTTGACTTCAAAATCGAGCAGATAAACGGGGTCTCCGTCCCCCGTGTACCTGAAGTGCCTATCAACACTCACCCGCGGTGTTACGGCAGTCGGGTCAAATCCAATGCGCACGTCCGCCACCAAAACCTCGTTTTCGCACACCGTGGGTTCAAAAAAGCTCACGAAGCGGTCGGTAAAGGAATCAATCTCCCCCTCAAAGGAATCGGTCAATTCCACGCGGTCGGCTTGATGACACAGCACGCGCGAAAGGCTTTGCAATTCGGGGATTCCGTACGCCCCCGCCATCTCGATCTCGATGCGATTTCCCCGATGGCAAAGGCTGCCTGCGTACTGCTTTCCAAACAGCTGAGGCTGACCGTTTACAATGGGAACGCTATGCCCCAATGAGGAATTGCAAAGGATGGCATATCTCTCGTGCATTGTATGTCGAAAATATTGGCGCGTATAAATCCCGGCGCCGATATCGCAAAGCACTTGCCCGTTTTTGGTAGCAAGGATAAAGCTTCCCACGTCGTTGTGGTTATGCTCTTCGCGGTTATTTCCCGCCTTGGCGAAAAGCGAGTATGCATCCTCGTGAACGACGGTCTGCGCCGCCATGGGAAAATCGTAATTTTGGGTTGGCAAAGAGCGCGGAATATCGACGGGCGGCGTGTGCAAAAGTGCACGCGTCCATTGAATCCACGAAACGTTACCGTCCCACGTTGCGCTGACCTCTCGCGGAAGCATGTGCACCGAGTTGGGGAAACGCTGCGTGAGATAGTACTGCAGTTCGTCTGCCGCGCGTCCCGTACGCGTTCCGTCCGAAAAGCTGACGGTGGTGTTTCCCTTCAGGAAGCTGCGCTGCATATATCCCGCGATCAACTCCACCTTGCGGCTATCCAGCAGATCGATTTTTCCGTTGGTGAAATGCAAAAGCATCTCCGAAAACCACACGAAATTGGAAAATCCATAGACCCAATAGGTCGTTCCCTCCATGCAGATTCCCTCGTCCGAAAAACCGTCGATAAAATTCTGCATATTCTTCAAAATACGCGGGAGCTGTGCGCGAAAGAGATCGGGATCCCAATACATCAGGGTGCCTCCCACGTTACCGCCGCAAACCGCTGCCCAGTTGGCAAAATTATCGTCAAAGCAGGTAAGGCGCGCGCAGTACGGCTCAATGATGCGGCGTTTGACTTCAATCCTGACGCGCTCGCAGACCGCTTTTTCAAGTCGATCGCGCAAAAGCTGTGCGATCTCGGTGACGGCAAAGCCCGTTTCGCAATTGAACAGATCCAATTCAAACGGATCTGTGTCGGGGTCTCCCTTGGTATGCGCGGGAAGTGCCCAGGAATACTCATCGCAAATTTCCCACAAATAACGTTGCACGTTTGCAAGATAATCCTCCCGTTCGGGGTGGATCAAGGCAAGGATCGACACGGCGGAAAGCGCGTTTCGGCGGCGAAAATACGAGGTCTCGAAGGTCTTACGGTCTCCCGTTTTATAAAACAGCATACGGTCAAAGTAGGAGATGGATGGAATGGGATCCTCACCAAGCTCCTCCCATTTCTTTTCAATATGTGTCAGCAAAGGTGCGCGTGAGGGATCTTTGGTCAACTCCGTCCAAAAGGAAGGTTGTTGAAGAAGCGAAAAACGCATTTGGGTCACTCCTTTCCGTATTTCTTTTATTATATCGCACACAAAAAAGATTTTCTATGTAAAAGCTGTTAACGTTTTGGTAAATCCTGTTTTTTCAAAAACTTTTTCTCATCTACTTGCATTTTGGGACGCACGGGAGTATGATATAAATATACCGTTTTGAAAGGAAGATATGTTATGGAACAAAAAATGATTCCCGTTCGCCCCGAAGATTTTGACGGCGTTTTCTCGCGAATCGGCAAGGATTGGATGCTCATCGGTGCCTCCGACGGAGAACAGTCCAACGTGATGACCGCTTCGTGGGGCGGTTTGGGCGTGCTTTGGCACAAGCCCGTGGCGTTTTGCTTTATCCGTCCGCAACGCTACACCTACTCGTTGACCGAAAAGAGCGACCGCCTCTCGCTTTCCTTTTTTGATGGGGAGGCATACCGCTCCGCGCTCACCTTTTGCGGCAGAACCTCGGGGCGTGACGGTGACAAATTTGAGGGTGCGGGCTTGACCAAAGCCTTGACCGAAGACGGCGTGCCCTACCCCGCCGAAGCCTCCGTTGTGCTCATCTGCCGTAAACTGTACGCAGATGACATCAAGGAAAGTGCCTTTATCGATTCCGAAATGCTTGCGCACTACGCAAAAAAAGATTACCACCGCGTGTATATCTGTGAGATCGAACAGGTATTGCAAAAGCAATAAAGTCGCGCAACGGTTGGAGAATATCCCTCCAACCGCTTGACATTTGCGCAAAAATGTGTTATACTCTCCCTGCACTATATCCGACAGGATCGGAACAGTAGCAGGAGGAATTGAATATGAACAACACAAACCGTCAAATGATCCGACGTCTTGTCGGAACAGCGATCCTTGCCGCAGTGGTCATCGTTTTGCAATTGGTGGCAAGCGGAATTAAGATCGGCCCCTTTACCATTACGCTCTCTTTGGTACCCATTATCATCGGTGCCATCCTCTTCGGCCCGCTTTCGGGAGCCATCCTCGGTGGCGTATTTGGTGTCGTTGTATGCATTTCCGTCGTAACGGGTGCCGATGCGGGCGGATTTTTAATGTTCCAGCAAAATCCCGTTCTCACGCTCTTTCTTTGTATGCTCAAAAGCACCGTCGCGGGAGCGGTTGCGGGATGGATCTGGAAAGCGCTCAAAAACCGCACCAAGCCGTTGATTGCGGTCATTTTGTCCGCGATTGCCTGCCCGATCTGCAACACGGGTATCCTTTGCATCGGTATGCTGGCGTTTTACAACAGCCTTGTTACCGGCTGGGCGATCGGTGAGGGCTTTGCCAATGCGTTTGCCTACGTGATTCTCGGAGTGGTAGGAGTCAACTTTTTGGTGGAGCTTGCAATCAACCTTGTTTTGACCCCCGTCATTCTGCGCGTGATTTCCGCTGTTCAAAAGCGGTTTTAAAGGGACGGTATCATGATGATTCTTGCAATTGATTGCGGAAATACTCATATTACAATAGGCTGTGTCGATTCTCTCGGCACAGCCTTGCCCGTTTTTCGGATTCCCACCGACCCCGCGGAAACCGAATTCGGATACGCAGTGAAGATCAAGCAGATTTTGGATTTGGAGGGGATATCCCTCGATTCTCTCTTGGGCGCGGCGATTTCCTGCGTTGTTCCCCCCATGACCGAAACGCTGGTGCGCGCCGCCGAAAAGCTGACGCATACAACACCGTTGGTGGTTGGCGCGGGGGTCAAAACGGGACTTCACATCTGCATCAACGATCCCGGCACGATCGCCTCCGACCTGGTCATCGCGGCGGTTGCCGCAAAGGCAGAATATCCGCTTCCTTGCGCGATCATAGACATGGGAACCGCCACAACGGTGACACTCCTTGACGAAAAAGGGCGATTCATCGGCGGTGCGATCCTCCCCGGCACCAAGCTCTCTCTTGATGCCCTGGCACAAAGAACGGCTCTCCTCCCCTTTACCGATCTGACAGCGCCCAAAAGCACGGTTGGCACCAATACGGTCGATTGTATGAAAGCGGGAATCCTCTACGGCTCGGCCGGAGCGGTGGACGGGCTTCTCGACCGATTTGAAGAGCAGATCGGCACGCTTGCCTCCATCGTCGCCACGGGCGGCCTGTCACACGTCGTTATTCCCCATTGCCGTCATACGATCACCGAGGACGAAACGCTTCTTTTAAAGGGATTGCGTTTGATCTGGGAGAAAAACCGCGTATAAAAAACAATACAGCAGAAAAAGGAATCCGCTTTTATGAACATCAAAATTCAAGCACGCGTCAAGCAGATCGCGTTTTTATTCTCAGCCGTTTATTTTGCCAGCTACGTCATGCGCATCAATTTTGCGGTGATGCTGGTAAAGATCTGCGCGGATCTGGCACTTCAAAAAACCGATCTTGCCATCGTCATTACGGGACTTACGGTCACCTACGGCGCAGGGCAAGTGGTCAGCGGATTGCTCGGTGACCGCCTCAATCCCCGTCATATGCTGACCGCAGGTCTTTCCTTGGCGATCCTTTCCAACGTAGCAATGTTCTTTTTCGCATCCCCGATTCCCATGACGGCGGTCTGGTGCGTCAACGGTTTTGGGCACGCACTCCTTTGGCCCCCGATCGTCCGCATGATGTCCACAACACTCAATGATGCCGAGTACAGTTACGCGGCGGTTCGCGTATCCTGGGGCTCGTCCGGAGCCACCATCCTTTTGTATCTCGTCTGCCCCCTCTTGCTCACCGTTACTTCTTGGCGTTTTATTATGTTGCTCTGCGCCTTGGTAGGAACGGTGGTTCTGGGCTTTTGGATCGCACTCAATCCCAAGCTGCTATCCCATGATTTTTCCCAAAGGGCGCACAAATCCGAAGAAAAAGCGGAAATTCCGAACAGAATGCCCCTCCCAAAATTCGTTTACGTTCCGATCGTGTTCATTGCGTTGGGAATCGTTTTGCAAGGCATTTTGCGTGACGGCGTAACCAACTGGATGCCCTCGTACCTTGCAGAAACCTTTTCGATCCCCGCTGAAAACGCGATCGTTTCCACGGTCATTCTGGCAATTTTCAGCATGATCAGCTTTATGGCGTTTGATCTGCTCCACCGAAAGGTGTTCCGAAACGAGGTGTTCTGCTCCGCAGTCATCTTCGGAGGATCTGCCGTTTGCGCGGTATTGCTCTACTTTGTCAACACCCTGTTCTCCTCCCTCTTGGGCAATTCGGTCGTCCTTGTTTCCTCCATGCTCCTCATGGCACTGATCGTCGGTGCAATGCACGGAATCAATCTCATGCTCATCACCGTTGTTCCCAAGCGATTTGTAAAAACCGGAAAGGTCTCTACCTATTCCGGGCTCCTCAACGCCTGTACCTACATCGGCGCCGCGCTCTCCTCTTACGGCTTTGCCGCCATTGCGGAAAGCTTTGGTTGGAACACCACCATTTTGACGTGGATCTTCGTCTCCCTTGCGGGTCTTGCCGTTTGTCTCGGCGCAACGCTGCTTTGGGAGCGGTTTAAGAGAATCTGATACGAATTGAAGTCAAGTCATTGCAAAACCCCTGAGCGAAAAAGGGAACGGTAAGCTTTTTTCGCTCAGGGGAATTTATTATTTTTTCTTATCAAAAGCAAAAATGGCGATGTTCAATCGCCAAAAGAAAAACTACGAGGTGTGTCAAATGCGGTTTCGCATTTGACTCACCCCCCTAGGCAACTAACAAACCCTGTTTAAAAACAACAGTTTGTCAAAAAGCACAAATTCCTTAGCCGCTTTTCTCTTTGACACCGCAGGCGCAAAGAGAAAAGCTAACAAAAGAGAAACGCCGTTTTTGAGGGGATTTCGCTGCCTGCGGACAGCGACCAAGGCTCTGCCTTTGGAAACCCGCAAGCTTTTAAAAAAGCTTGACCAAAACTTTTTCGGCAATTTGACACTGACGACTCCTTTTTCAGCGAGCTGGGGGAGCTTCTTTCGAGAAGCTCCCCCCAAAAATTCATTTTTCCGTCAATCCTCAATTGCCGCTTTTCGGCGATTGATTGCAGAAATGATCTCAAGATCGAACTTGGGCTTTCTGCCAACGTAGGTAAAGAGTCCGTTCTGCTCCTGCTCAACGTCGGTCAACTGCGTGTAGCAGAAGCCAAGCATACGGGGATTGTCCAAAAGCGCATCGGTCAAGCCCTTATATCTCTCGTAAAACTCCTCGTAGCTGTGTGTGGATTTGCCGTAGCTCCAAGCCTTGGCACGGTCACCGTTATGATCGGGCAACTGCAAGCCGATACCTCCGTACTCCGACATGAATACAGGCTCTCCCTTCCATTTCTGACGTCCGGGATTCCCATTGAGAACCTGATCGTACAACTCGTTTTGCAAGTAGAGCTTATCGTAGTTTGCCTTGAAGCTGACGGGATCCTGATTGTAGTCGTGCACGTCATAAATATCGGTCACCACGTGGAAGTTTCCGCTGGTATCGATGCAGGGACGGGTGGGGTCAAACGCTTTGGTCTGCTCGTACATCGTGCGAAGCACCGCATCGTTCTGCGCGCGTCTTTGGACGTTGCTCACGTCCCATGCAAGATTGGTATCCCACGTTTCATTGAAGGGACACCAGCCGATGATGGAAGGATGGTTGTAATCGCGGCGAACGGATGCCAACCAATCGGAAAGATAAAGATGAACGTACTCGGTGGTACTGTGGTCAAAGCCCCAGTTACCGTACTCACCCCATACCATATAGCCTTCGCGGTCACAATGATACAAGAATCTCGGTTCAAACACCTTTTCGTGCAGACGCGCACCGTTAAAGCCTGCCGACATACTGCACTTGATGTCCTGAAGAAGCGCGTCCTCGGTGGGAGCGGTCCAGATACCGTCCGGATAAAATCCCTGATCCAATATCAGGCGTTGGAACACGGTTCTGCCGTTGAGAAGGAACTTTCCGTCGCAAAGCTCTACCGAGCGCAGACCGAAATAGGTCTTGACCTCGTCCTCGCCAAAGCGAAACACCATATCGTAAAGCTGCCCATCGCCAAGATCCCATACGTGCTTTTCGGAAAGCGCGATTTCGAGCTGTCCCGTAACCGACAGATTCTTCTTGCTTGCCTCTCCAACCTTTTTGCCCTGATAGTAAACCTCTGCCGAAAAATCCGCTCTGCCGCATAGCTCAGCATTGACCGAAACCGAGCAATTTTCAAGATCGGGCGTGATACGTGCGTACTTGAGATGCGTTTCGGGAACGATCTCATACCACACGGTCTGCCAGATACCCGTGGTACGGGTATAATAGCATCCGTAAGAGCTGTGACGCAGGCTCTGCTTTCCTCCCGCTTGTCTGGGATGTCTCGTATCGTCGTAGCACGCGATCGTTACCGTATTGTCACCGTTGACCAAAAGGTCGGTAATATCGTATTCAAAGGAAACGAACGCCCCCAAATGCGGCAGTCCCGCCGGCGCGCCGTTGACCCACACCTTGGTCTCAAAATCTGCGGCACCGATATGGAAGATCACGCGCTTTCCCTTGAGCGCATCGGTATTGAAGGAAAGGATCTTTTTGTACCAAACGCAGTACATAAAATCCTTAACGCCAACGCCGGAGAGCTCGGATTCGGGACAGAACGGAAGAATGATCGTTCCGCTCAACGCTTCCGCTTTTTGCAGCCCACGCTCCTCACCGCTCTTGGAGTAATCAATTTCAAACATCCACTCGCCGTTGAGGTTTTTCCAATCGGAACGCTCCCACTGGGGGGTGGGATGCTCGGGGCGGGGACAAATATTTTGCATATTCATAAAAAAATCTCCTTTCTTTTCGGCAAAACCTATTGCCTTTTTCCCTCGCATCTATTATAATGAGTACAAGCCCTGATTACAATACAAAATATACTCAAAAAGGTGTGAGATATGCGCAAAATTGAAGCAAATGAACATTATCCGAAATTTCCGCAAAAAGAAAAAGCATACGCCATGATTCCACAAAAAAACGCGCCGTTTGACCACGCGGTGGTCGGAATTACCTATCCGCACGCAGATTATTGCATCGACCGACCTGCCACCACCAACATCAATCTGTTTGAATACGTTTTGGAAGGAGAGGGAGAGATCCTTCTTGACGGGGTGTGGAAAAAAGTCACGGCGGGGACGCTGTATATTCTGCGTGCGGGAGAGGAGCATCACTACCGAGCCAATGCGGCGCATCCCTTTCATAAGCTTTGGATCAACTACTCCGCCGAATATCTGACTCCTTTTTTGAACGCCTACGGCGTGCAATCCGGCATCTATCCCGGTGCGGATGCAAAAAAATATTTTGACCTCGCATTCGAAGCGGTCAAGCACTCCGAATCCCACGCTGAGGCTTGCCGAACGGTTTCGGATTGCGTTCACCGGTTGGTGTCGCTTGCCGCCATGCTCAAAATTGCGGAACGAGAATCCGACGCCTACCGCATCCGTGAGGAATTGGATGCGTCGATCTATCAGAAAATCGATCTGGACACCGTTTGCGAGCGAATCCACGTCTCCAAATCCAACGCCATCCGTCTCTTCAAAAAGCATTACGGGCTCACGCCCTACGAGTATCTTCTGCGCGCCAAGATCGAAGCCGCAGAAGCACTCCTTGCCAACACCACACTTCCCATCAAAGAAATCGCGGAAAAACTGCACGTGATGGACGAGCATTATTTCTCCACACTTTTTTTCAAACGCACCGGAATTCGTCCGAGCGATTATCGCAAATCCGCAACGAAAGCGCACAAATGACGCATTTCCATTCACTTTTTTTCGAGACACCCTTGAAATCGGCAACAAAAGATGTTATACTATAAAGTGGAAGATTATAGATAAAATATATGCAACGCGTTTTTGAATTCAAAAACCTTGCAGAAAGGATCACACATCACAATGGCAGAGCAAAACAGAGAAACTCCAACGCCCAAAAAGGTCAAAAAGCCCAACGCTTACGACGAGCCGTTTGGCAACGTGATCACCACTCCCTTTGAGCGTGCCGAAAGCAAGCCTGAGCCTGCGAATCCCGCAAAGGTAGAGCAGACGAGTGCCGAGGAGCGACCCACTCCGACTCCCGCTCCCGAACTCACGGAGAAAAAAGAACCCACGCCCCCCAAAAAAGAAGGGGCGCCCAAAAAGAGTGCTCCCACCACCGAGGCAGAGGGAGGCAGAACAGTTCGCAAAACAACCTCTCCCGTAAAGAAAAAAGCGGAATCCGCTGAGCCCAAGAAAGCAGAAACGGAACCGATCCGTTCCTCCACCGCCAATCCCCCGAAAACGGTATTCACCGTTAATAAAAAGGATAAGCCGCGCGAGAGCAACGACCTTCCCCGTTCCGCGCACGTCATCCATCAGATCCTTCCCTATTTTTTGATCGGATTGGCGATCTTTATCGGACTTGCGTTGCTTCTCAACCTGTTCTGTAACTGGCAAAACAGCTTGAAAGACCCCAACGATCATTGGATGGGCGTTGTCGGATACGGCATTTGCTACGGGTTGTTTGGAACGTTCGGTCCTGCCGCGTTTGCACTGCCTTTGGTTCTTCTCAACCTCGGAATCTTCTGGAAGCAGTATATCGACCATAAATTGACCATTTCCAAGATCATCGCGTCTCTCGTCTTTGTCATCATGCTGGGAACCGTGATCCACGTATTCTGCCTGATCGCACTTCCCGCAGAGCTGCGTGACATCAGTGCCGCAGACCTGTTTCTTCACGGTGCGGCAACCACGGGCGGCGGTCTCATCGGCGGCAAGCTCGGATATTTCTTGTACACGCTTTGCCGATTTGTAGGGGCGTTGATCATCAGCTTCTTACTGCTCGGTGTTTCCCTTTTCTATTTCCTTGGCATGACGCCTCAGCATTTATGGAATTATCTGCGCAACCGCCGCAAAAAGCACCCCAAGCGCACGCAATCCTACTCCGAACAAAGCGCCGAGGAAGCGGAAAACCGCGCCAAGATCGAAGCAAAGATCCGCCGCACCACGAGCGGTCAGCTTCACACCGACGATACCGATTTTGAAACCGAAGCCCCCCTCGGTGCGGTTCGCGTTCTGCGGAGCACCGCGCCTCAAAAAGCTCCCGAGGAAAAGATCGCTCCCATGCCCATGCCCCGCCTTGATCCCAACGACGGTGAGGATCTTTTCGTTCCCGACGCGGTCAACGAAAAGATGGCGGAAATGGAAGCCGAGGAAGCGATTGCCAGCGAAATGGCGATCCGTCAGGGCGCACGCGCCGCGGCTGTTGCGGCAGCACAGGAGAAAAAGCCGCTTGACCCCACCGCCAACCGCGACGCAGCCGTGGAGCCCATCTTCCCCAAGATGGCAGAACCGCGACAGGCGCGCCGCATTCCCCGTACCGACCGCAATTTTGATTTGAAAAATATTTTCGTGGATCTTGACGAAACCGATGCCAAAGCAGTACGCAATCACGCACCCGTTCCGCCCGAGGTCCCGCTCGCAGGAGCGCGTCCAAGACCCGTTGCACCGCAAGCGGCTACCGCGCGCCCCGCAGACGTTGCTCGCGCAGAGGGGCAACAACGCCCCCAGAGCCCTGCGGGAGCACTCCGCACACCGCCCGCGTCTGCTCAAATGCCTGCAGCGGCACGTCCCGTACCGCAAAAGCCGATCGGGGCACAAAACCCCACTCCTCCCACGCAAAAGCCGTTGCCTAAGGCAACCGCTCCCACAACCCCATTAAAGCAGGTTGCTCCTCAAAAGCAGGACTTTGGTCTTACCAACGAGGAATTTGAAAAATTGGAAGCACAGCAGATCACTCTGCCTCGCGCAGGCGCGAAAAAGCCTACCCACGCGATCGAACAAAAAGCACCGACCGAAAAAGCGAACGAAGCCAAGGCTTCTCCCAAGCCCGTGGCAAAGCCTCCCGTAAAGCAGGCTTCCAAAAAGTACACCTTCCCGCCTATCTCCTATCTGCATCCCAAGGAACCCATTACCGAGGAAAACGAGGCAGAGCTGCGTGCAAACATGGAAGCGCTTTCCTCTACCCTGCGCAGCTTCCACGTCAGCATTCAGGACGAGCCCCGTATCGCCCACGGCCCTACCGTTACCCGATACGAGATCACCCCCTCCGCGGGCGTGCGCGTGCGCACCATTACCAATTTGTCCGACGACCTCGCACTGGCGTTGCGCTCCTCGGGCGGTATCCGAATCGAAGCCCCCATTCCCGGCACGAATGCCGTTGGTATTGAGGTTCCCAACAAGACCCGCAGTACGATCTATCTGCGCGAGCTGATTGAATCAAAGGAATTCAACGAATCCAAGAGTAAGCTTGCCGCCTGCCTGGGAGCCGGCATTGCGGGCGAACCCTTGATCTTTGATATCGCCAAAATGCCTCACCTGCTCATCGCGGGTACCACCGGTAGCGGTAAGTCGGTCTGCATCAACTGCATCATTATGAGCTTGCTTTACAAGGTCACTCCAGACGAAGTCAAGCTGGTTATGATCGACCCCAAAAAGGTTGAATTCAGTATTTACAAAAACATCCCGCACCTGATGGCACCCGTCGTTACGACCCCCAAGGATGCCGCAGGCGCATTGCAAGCATCGGTTGAGGAAATGGAGCGTCGATTTGAACTGTTTGAGCAGGTTGGCGTGCGCGACCTCAAGGGATATAACGCCGCAACGGCAGACGATCCCGATATGCCTCCGCTTCCTCACATCGTGATCATTATCGACGAGCTTGCCGATTTGATGATGACCGCGCGCGACGAGGTAGAAACCGCGATCTGCCGTATTGCGCAAAAGGCGCGTGCCGCAGGTATGCACCTCATCATCGGTACGCAGCGTCCGTCCGCCGACGTCGTAACGGGTCTGATCAAATCCAACGTTCCTTCCCGTATCGCGTTTGCGGTCAAGTCCCAGGTTGACTCCCGCGTCATTCTCGACCATATCGGTGCGGAATCCCTGACGGGTCGCGGAGATATGCTCTTCGTCCCGATCGGATCGATGCGCGACACCCGTGTACAGGGCGCATTCGTGGACGATAAAGAGGTCGAAAAAATCTGCGAATTCATCCGAGCGACCAACGGAACCGCGGTTTACGACGAGAACTTTATTACCAAGCTCAAGGAGCTTGCCGCACAGTGCGGAAACAAGGGCAAGAGCGGCGGAGACTTCGTTCCCTCGCCTGAAGGCGGTGACGACAAGGCGGCAGACAACAAATATGCCGATGCCGTTCGGATCGCAATCGAGGAAAAACGCATTTCCACCTCTCTCCTTCAGCGCAAGCTGGAGGTCGGCTACAGCCGCGCGGCAAAGCTGATTGACCGTATGCAAGCGGAAGGCATCGTATCTCCTCCCGACGGTTCAAAGCCTCGCGCGATTCTGATCACTCCCGAAGAGTATATGGCAAAATTCGTCGATAACCCCGAGGGCGGCGAAGGCTGATACCGACCTTTTGCGGGGAAAGCGACTGTTTGAGATTGCTTTCCCCGCATTTTTCTATTTTTTCAAAAAAGGAGGTTCTCTTTTTGCAAACACATAAGCACCGCAACCGACTCAGTAAAATTTTCGGCAGACGTATGCTCATAGCGCTCCTGATTCTCGTGCAACTGATTTTTCTCGGCGTGATGCTCTATCGATCCTATCAGCTTTATTGGTTGGCGGGACTCCTGACCGCTCTCAGCGTTGCCACTGCGTTTCACCTGTTAACACGGCACGATAAGGATTCCTTTAAGCTCTCCCTCGTATTTCTGATCCTGTTGTTTCCCGTATTCGGCGGTGCATTTTACTGGGTTCTTCATTTTCAAACCACATCCTACGGCTACCGTCGCAGATTGGATAAGATCACGCAAAAGGCACGCGAGGGATATGCGCGCTCGGAGGAACAGGCAGAGCGTGCCGCAAACGAGCTTCCCAAAGATCAAAAACTGATACGCTATCTGCAAAACACCGCCGCGTTTCCCGTTTACGACCGAACGGAGAGCCGCTATTTCCCATCGGGCAGAGAAATGCTCAACGTCCTTTTGGAAGATCTTGCGCGCGCTGAACGCTATATCTTTTTGGAATATTTTATCATTGCGGAAGGGGTCATGTGGGATTCGATTGCAAAAATCCTACGCCAAAAGGTGAAAGAAGGGGTGGATGTTCGCGTGATCTACGATGACATCGGCTCGATCATGACACTCCCAACGGGCTTTGCGCAGGCACTGGAAAAGGACGGCATCAAGTGCCGCGCCTTCAACCCCTTTCACCCGTTCCTGACCAGTATCCAGAACAATCGAGACCACCGAAAGATTGCTGTCATCGACGGCAAAATCGCCTACACGGGCGGCATCAATTTAGCCGACGAATATATCGACGAAAAGATCCGCTTTGGGCGTTGGAAGGATAACTCCATCCGCCTGTGCGGAAAAGCGGCAGAAAGCTTTACCGTCATGTTTTTGCAAATGTGGGGAATGCTTGTCAAACGCGAGGAAACCGTTTCGGAGTACCTTTCAAGTACGACACACGAAGAAAACTCGGACGGCTGGGTGCAACCCTATAACGACAGCCCGATGGACAAGGAAAACGTGGGAGAGCACGTCTATCTGCACGCTATCTCGCGCACGCAAAAATATCTCTATATCACAACCCCCTACCTGATGGTGGGTGACGAATTGATGACGGCACTGAAAAACTGCGCAAAAAGCGGAGTGGACGTGCGCGTCGTAACTCCGGGAAAACCGGACAAGCCCATGGTGCATTTTACCACACGCTCCTGCTACCGTGAGCTTTTGCAGGCGGGAATCAAGGTCTATGAGTTTGCCGACGGCTTTATCCACGCAAAAACCTTTATCTCGGACGGTGATCTCGCCATTGTGGGAACGGTCAACATGGACTTCCGCAGTTTGTACCTACATTTTGAATGCGGCGCGTGTTTGTACCGCACCGAATCGGTCACCCGCATTGAAGAGGATTTCCACGCAACGCTTTCCGAATGTCGCCACATCAGCGAAGCGGATTGCAAAACCAACTTCTTCGTCAAGCTCCTTCAGGATATCTGCCGTATCTTTGCGCCGCTGATGTAAAAAAACAAACAGCCGACCCGGGCACTCGCCCGAGTCGGCTGTTTGGCACTTATTTCCGAACTGTAAAGAATGCAAATCCGTAAGGCGGCAACTCTCCGTCCAATATCAACCGTTTTCCTTCCAAACGGCCGCTGCAGCGGTAGCAATCCACCTCTCGGTAGCAATCGTCCAATTCGATGACGGGATCGACAATGCCGTCCGCAAAGAGATTCCAAAGCCCTACCGCCATTTCGTCCCGATCCTTTTTGCAAAGAATATACAATTCGGGAGAACCAAAACACATTGCGGGAAGGGATTTTCCGCCTACCCACTCGTATGCGCGCGCCAACTGACGCTGACGACAATAGTTGCGGAAGATGCCCGGAATCCACTCGTTTGTGGTGGTTACGCTTTCGGGAAGGAAAGAATAGATCGCAAAGCGCATTCCCTTTTCATTTTGATAGAAGAACGCGGCGGGAAAGCGCTTTTTGCCATCCAATCCCAAGGGCGGAATGACACCCAAGCCCGGCTCGGTGATGATAAACTCGCTGTCAACGATCGCTCCCTTTTTCAAGGTTGCTTCATAAAACACACCTTCCATGGGAACGGATGCCAGCGTGTACTGATCTTCTGCTTCAAAATACTCACAGAAAGGATTTTGCACGCGCTCCATCGACTCGATTCCCACGTTGATCCCGCGCTCCATCAGTCTCTTTGCAGCTTGAATATCCAAAATCGCGCCTTTTTTCAGCTCTTCCTCACCAACGTACCGCGCGTTTTCACCAACGATCATCAACGGGCAATCGCAGGATTCATACGTGATCGGAATACTGTTATCGTTGAGAAACCATTGCGAAGCCAACGGCATATATCCGATCTTACCGTAACTGTCAATCGAAACGTCCCCGTCGAACACGCGATCGGCAAAGGTCATTTCCCGCTCGTACAAGTGCAAGCCTACCGTCTGCTTTCCGCTAAAGCGACGCTCAATCTCGCGGTAATGCGCCGCGTTGGAACGGTGGCGGCTGACGTATCCCGTTTCGTAATCGGCGGAAGAATTATAATCCACCATATATTTCAGAATCGTATGCGTATATCCGTCGGCACGCAGGATCATATCGTATGCCTCCAGATGTGCCGCGGGAACCCACAGACGCGGACGCGGATAGGTATCGCCCTCGGTAACGAGCTCGATCCCCTTTCCCGCACACCATACGCTCTGCAAGCGGATGGATTCGATACAAGGTGCCAGCGTCATTGCCTGCTTCCAGTACGGTGCACCCGTCAGGCGCAAAAACGGCTTGGTATCTCCCGCAATCACGGTTTCCAATTCCTCGATCGTAACGCCCTCCATTTCATAGGAAGAGCCGTTGGCACTCAATCCGATACGGATCTCGGGATCGATTGCGTGAACCGCTCGCTCGATCTTTTGGCAAAGCTCCACCAAGGTCTCCTTTTGCAGCTCCATCCAAAGGTTGCGCCACCGACTCCTGCCGCCCGTAAAAATTCTTTGCGCAAGATCTTCACGCTCAAACCGCTCCCCGGCGCGACGGTTATATTCTGCCATATGAGCATCACACGCGCAACCGACGTCATGCCAGAACTTTCCGCCGCCGAGCGTAAAGTCGTCCTCCAGCATAATGGTTTTGACCCCCGTTTTTGCCAACGCGGTAATCGCCTTGAGAAACTCTTTGACAAATCGTTCGTCCCACGGGCAAAACGCCCCCGGCGTATCCCCTTCGCTAAGGCCGAAATCCACCTTATCGGTCTCCATTCCGGGAGAGCCCGGAACGTTGGCGGAGCGCAATCTGCGAATATGTGTAAACTCCGTAGCGGCACGGTTATCTCCGTAAAAAGGCATCCCGTATCCAATGGTAGGTGCAATCCATGCTCCAACCGTAAAGCCGTGCGATTCCAAAAAGCGTTTGGTCTCGCAAAACATTTCACATTCCGCCTCCAGCATCGCGTCGTCGCAAAGAATACGCCCGTAAGTCAAAAGAACGAGATCCGGCTGTGCCAATTTCAGCTGCTCTGCCATCACCTCTAATTGTCGAGTTGTCCATTTGCGATTATAGATCGGAATCCATACACAATACATAGCGTTCCTCCAAAAAGTTTGTGAACGTTTCCATTATACCATTGCAGCCAAGGAAATACAAGCGTTTTGCAAAAATCCGCTCCGTTTTTTCATATTTCACGCGCCTTTTCCGTATGATGAAATAAAAAAACACGCGAGGAATACAATGAACAAAACGCAACGCAATTCCCCCTCCCCGATGGGGCTGACCGAGGAAGAGGTCAAGGAATCCCGACAGCAAAACGGTGCAAATCTTTTGAGCCGCCAAAAACAAAAAAGCTTTTTGCGGCAATTCCTTTCCAACCTCAACGATCCTGTCATCCGCATTCTTCTGGGCGCACTGGCGGTCAATCTTTTACTGTTGTTCCGCGATGCGGATTGGATTGAGACCGCCGGCATCGGTGTCGCGGTCTTTCTCGCCACGCTCATCTCTACCCTGTCGGAATACGGCTCCGCACGTGCGTTTGCGCGCCTGTCCGAAGAAAGCGGCAATACCGTTTGTCACGTCAGGCGAAACGGGGCGGTACGCGCGTGCACTCTCTCCGAGATCGTGGTTGGGGATATCGTTCTTCTCAGTGCAGGCGACCCGATCCCGGCAGACGGTCAACTCCTTGCGGGAGAATTGCGTACCGATCAATCCGCCATGACAGGGGAAAACCGCGAGATCCGAAAGTATCCCGTCAACACGGAGGATCGCTCCCCCGCCTCGCCCGTTGCCCTTTTTCGCGGATGCACCGTAACGTCAGGGAGCGGGGAAATGCTCGTGGAGCGCGTGGGAGACAAAACCTTTCTGGGAGAGATCTCCCGCGAAATTCAGCAACAGCCGCGCGAAAGTCCGCTCAAACGCCGTCTTGCAAAATTAGCAAAGCAGATCAGCGTTCTGGGATACGTGGCTTCGATATTGGTAGCGCTCGTCTATCTCTTCAACGCCTTCGTACTGGATAGCGGAATGCAACGGGAATTGATCCTTTTAAAGTTCACCAGTCCCGATTACTTCTTTCCCCATCTTCTCCGCGCGGTAACGTTGGGAATGACCGTACTGGTCACCTCCGTACCGGAAGGATTGCCGATGATGGTGGCGGTGGTGCTTTCCTCTAACATCAAACGAATGATACGGGATCAGGTACTCGTGCGAAAGCCCGTGGGGATCGAATCCGCGGGCAGCATGAACGTTCTGTTCACCGACAAAACCGGCACCCTGACCGAGGGGCACATGCAGGTCTCCTCGCTCCTGCTCCCCAACGGTGTGCACACGCTGTCCGCGCTGAGTGCTTCCCGCTCCCGCGTATCCGAATGGATCCCTCTGCTCTTTCGGTTCGGGAGCGAATCCACCGTTGGGCAAAGCACGGACGGAACGCCTTGCGCGTTTGGGGGCAACGCCACGTCACGTGCGCTATTGGAGTCCGTTTTACATCTTCCCGCTCCCCGCGGTGTCGAGATCCGCTCCCGCCTTCCCTTTGACAGCGCGCGCAAATACGCCGCCGTGACGTTGGGCGGACGGGAATCGGTCACCTTTGTGTTCGGAGCGCCCGAACGGATCCTTCCCTTTGTTGCGGACGAGTGGTACGGTAACAGCATCCGCCCCTTTTCCCGTTCTCTTGCCGAGCGGGCAATCCGCGAAGAAACGCGAAAAGGCGGAAGGGTACTTGCCTTGGCAGTCTCCCGTGAGGGAATCGATGCCTCACGACATGCGGAGCGCATTACGGGGAGTCTTTCCTATTTGGGCGCGGTGGTTTTGCTGGATCCGATTCGCAAAGAAGCACCGCGTGCCGTTGCAAACCTTCAGGACGCGGGGATTCAAGTCGTGATGATAACGGGAGACAGCCGCGAAACCGCTGAAACGATTGCGCGCCGTTGCGGCATCCTCAATCAACAAAACGATCTGATCTTAACGGGCGAGGAGCTTTCCCGAATGTCGGACGGTGCGATCTGTGCTCTGCTTCCCCGTTTGGCGGTAGTCTCACGTGCGCTCCCCACCGATAAGAGCCGCTTGGTTCGTCTCTCGCAAGAGCTTGATCTGGTAACGGGAATGACGGGAGACGGCATTAACGATGCCCCTGCTCTGCGGCGCGCTGACGTGGGCTTTGCGATGGGAAGCGGCACGCAGGTGGCAAAGGATGCGGGCGACGTGATCATTTTGGACAACAATCTCGCCTCCATCGTTCGCGCGGTGCTATATGGCAGAGGAATCTTTAAAAGCATCCGCAAATTTATTACCCTACAGCTCACGATGAATCTTTGCGCTGTTGGCGTCACGATGATCTGCCCCTTCCTCGGTGTAGATTCCCCCGTTACGGTGGTGCAAATGCTTTGGATCAACATGATTATGGACACCTTGGGTGGATTGGCATTCGCCGGTGAACCTGCTCTCCCCGAATACATGAAAGAACCACCCAAACGTCGGGATGAACCGATACTCAACCGCTACATGATCGATCAGATCCTGTTTTTGGGGATCTTTACCATCTCGCTTTGTATCTTCTTCGTTAAATCCCCGACCGTTACCGCACTCTTTCGACATGCCCCCGATCAGATCTATCTCCTCACGGCGTTTTTTGCGCTCTTTATTTTCTCCTCGGTCTTTAACTGCTTCAACTCACGCACCGACCGTCTCAAACTGACCGCAGGGCTTGGCAAAAATCCAATCTTTCTGCTGATCATGCTTGCCATCCTGGTCATCCAGATCGGATTCGTTTACCTTGGCGGCAGTGTTCTCCGCACTTCCCCCCTGACATTCCGAGAGCTTCTCGTTACCATGCTTCTCTCCCTCTCGGTCTTCCCCGCCGAAATCATCCGCAAAGCCTTGTGGCGGTTGCGCGGAAAGCATGACGGTTTTTAAGGGGGGATTTTTCGTGGGGATTTTTTCGGGGATTTTTTCGGGGATTTTTTCGCGGGGAACTTTTGAAAAAGTTCCCCACACCCCTCAAAACTTTTACCGCGTTTTGATAGCGTCCCCTCGGTAGGAATCGCTCTCATATCGGTTCCTTTTTTCATGCTCTGCGCTTGGTAAAAGCGTTGATGCAGTACAAACTCTACCGGATTTCTTACTCTCGTGCGCTGACAGGACATTAGCTCCCGCAAGCGGCTGGGTCCCACCACCCCATCCGCTCACGAAAGTTAGTTTTGCGTGGGGGATTTTCGTGGGAAACTTTTTGAAAAAAGTTTCCCACACCCTTCAAAAACTTTTACCGCCTTTTTGTTGGCGTAGCCTCTACGAGAATCGCTCACATAGCTCTCCCTATTTTTCTGCTCTGCGCTTGGTAAAAGCGTTGATGCAGTACAAACTCTATCAGATTTCTTACTCTCGTGTGCTGACAGGACAATAGCTCCCGCAAGCGGCTGGGTCCCACCACCGCCAGCCGCTCACGAAAGTTCGTTTTGCGCGGAGGATTTTCGTGGGAAAGCCGCAAGCGGCAAGAGGGCGCATTTTGCATTTTTTCGTATAAAGTCTAAAAAAATCAAAAAAGCTCTTGACAAGGCAAGCAAAGTATGGTATAATACCAAATTGATACGGGCAAACGCCCGTCTCTCTGCCATGCAAATTTTAGCTTACAGCATGGTCGAATAGTCCATAGGGAGGTGTAAAACATGGAAAAGATTATCAATTCTTATGAAAGCATGTTCATCGTCAGCCTTGCAAACGGCGAAGAAGCCGCTAAAGCGACTGTGAACAAGTTCACCGGTCTGATCACTGCAAACGCAGAGGTCATCCAGATCGATGAGTGGGGTAAGCGTCGTCTTGCATATCCGATTGAGGATATGACCGAAGGCTACTACACTGTGGCAACTTTCAAGAGCGAGGGTGCTTTCCCGGCTGAGCTTCAGCGTTTGATGAACATCGACGAGAGCGTTATGCGCGTTATGGTCATCAAGCTTGACCACGAGCCTGTTCTCAAGGCTGTTGAAGCTCCCGCTGAAGAAGCAGCCGCTGAAGAAGCTCCTGCAGACGCAGAGTAATTTCTTCAATCTTGAAAAAGGAGGCATTTTAAGATGTCCAGTTTGAATCTCAACAAGGTCGTCCTTTGCGGAAGACTGACCGCTGACCCCGAGTTGAAGCAGACCACCAGCGGCATTGCCGTTGTCTCCTTCACACTGGCGGTTAACCGTCGGTTTCAGACCAAGAGCGCTGATGGCGCACAAGCAGCTCAGCAGGCTGATTTTATCAGCGTTGTAGCATGGAGACAGACCGCAGAGTTTATCTCCCGTTACTTCCGCAAGGGCTCCGCTCTGTGCCTCACGGGTTCGATCCAGACCAGAAGCTGGCAAGACTCCCAGGGTCAAAAGCGCTATGCCACCGAAGTAGTCGCTGACGAGGCGATGTTCGTTGACAGCAAAAACGAAGGCGGTGCTGCTCCGCAGTACGCCGACACCTACAACGCGCCGTCCTACTCTTCCGCTCCCGCATCCGCGCCGAAGTTTGAAGAGCTTAAGACCGACGACGATCTGCCCTTCTGATTAGAAGAGGCACCACAACATTGAACAGGAGGATTTCATAAGATGGATAACAACGTAACCAAGACGGAAGAAGTTGTTCGCCCGGCTCGCCCCGCAAACAACAACCGCAGAAGAAAAAAGGTTTGCATTTTCTGTGCAGACAAGGTTGCTTTTATTGATTACAAGGATAGCGCAAAGCTCCGCAAGTTTATCAGCGAGAGAGGCAAGATTCTTCCCAGAAGAATCTCCGGCACCTGCGCGGTTCATCAGAGAGAGCTGAACACCGCTATTAAGCGTGCTCGTAACGTTGCTCTTCTCCCCTTCGTAACCGACTGATTTTAAGCAATTACGAATAAAACGATCTCCGAATGCGATTGCATTCGGAGATCGTTTTTTATTCTTCCATCATTTTTGCGGTATGATCGTAAAAATACGGGAAGTTTTGATTTCCCTTTTGATGCTGATACAAGCTGACGTGCTTATTGTGCCCCGAAAAATCAATAAACGGACGCACCATCGTTTCTCCCTGCCCCAAAAGAAGTGAACGTACGCAGCGCAACAGATCGTACGTGTGCACATAACAAGACAGGCACTCGTCCTTATACCAATTCGACCATTTTCCACTCTCGCCACGGTGCAAATAATCAAACGCCAGATCCATCGCCTCCACCGCGCGCGTCATCTCCGCAATCGCCTCTTCGGTGCGACCGGATGCGTACGCCTTGAGAGACAGCCCCTCGTGCTCCATTGCCAGATTCAGGGCATTGATAAAACCAATCTGTACCAAAACGTTTTGCAAATACAATCCGCGCGCGAGCTCGGGAATCTTTGGCAAAAGCGCCTCCGCCTGCTCTGTCAGCGCGGGCAAATAGGCGGTATCCTCATGCAATACGCTGTTAAAATCATCCACTGTCTTGCACCAGACGTCAGAAAACTCCGCCTCGCCCTTGAGCACCTTGATATACTGTCTTGCGATCTCATGCATATAAAGGCTTTGGCGGAACTCGGTCAACACCTGATTATAGTTTTTCCCCCACATGCTCTTATACATTCCAAGGCATTCCGTGCCGCATCCAAACGGTGCTTTGTCCGCTTGCGGATAACGGAAATTGGAGCAACGAAGGAACTTGGAATACAGCGCGGCAACCGACTCGGCGCATGAACCGTAATGTCGCTTGCAATCCTCCAGAATCATCGCGTCCATCTGCTCGGAAGGATCCGATTGCAAATAGCGCTCGCTGTGATAGGCAAATTTCATAACCGCTCCAAGCGTGATGCGGAACGGACGGATGTTTCCCACGTTAACGATCAAACAGCCGTTTCCGCCGGCACGGTACAACCTACCCAACTCACGGATGCTCGTTTCGGGAGACACAGCCTCCACGATACGGTTGCGGCAAGCGGAAACATGGTAATACGCACCGTCCCCCTCATCTGCCATTCCGTTGTCAAACAGATATCCCGCTCCGTCATTGGGCCAGGTACGAATGACGCCTTCCGGAATTTGCAACAGACCTTTTTTATACAACGCCGCCTGCTCGTTATACATATTGAACATGATATCCGCGTTCGGCTGCACCTCGCGGATCAGCTCCACCTGCTTGGAAACCGCACGACTGATGATCTCCGCGCGCCCCGCGTCATCCGCGGGCGCTGCCTTATCCATGTGCCAAAAGGGACCGTCTCCCTTTCCTCGGAAAGAAACCGTCCACAGCATTTTTCGATGCTTTTGCGCATCGATGCACTGCTTCCAAAATCTCTCCAGAATTTCGGGATGCGTTACGTAAGAAAACGGCAGCTCCTTGGGCCATGCATATACGTTGAGTCCCAATGGTGTGACGTGGTGATCGTTTATGTAAAGTCCGCGTCGGTTAGCATTGTCGCGCGAGGTTTCGTCCGGGTAGATGCGCGTTCCGGGCGCAATCGTATTTCCGTACAAGCGCAAAATCAATTCGCAGATCTTATCAAAATGATAGGGAGAGAGTTGATTTTCTCCCAACGGATCCCGAAACGCCCCCACCAGAAGATCCTCATTGTTGATGAAGAATCCGCGGTAACGGAAGGACGGCTCCTCACCGACAAGCAAATACGTCGAAGATAACGCGATCCGCTCACGCTTTTCGGGTAGGATATCTTGCCAATAATACCATGGATCGATCCCAAGCACCTCTTCGCAAAAACGGTAGATCGCATAGATCAAGCCAAGCTCATCCGAGCCGCGCAGTGTCATGACAGACTCATGCACCTCGATCCGATAGCACTCTCTGCCAACAGGGGCGTTCCCCTCGCAGACCTCATTTGCGGCGTTTCCTATGTAAATCGCATTACCCTTGTAAAAATCGGGCAAAGACTCACCACTGTACGGGATGATACCAAACACCGAATACCAGTCATTTTGAAGATCCGCCAAAGCACGCATAACCGCCTCACTTTGGTTGCTATGGATCACAATCGGTGTGTTCCGATCCACTACAAATGCTTGCTCCATATTTTACCTCCGCACTGTTTTTTTTATTATAACACCCACTCTCACCCATTGTCAAGAGCTTTTCACACTTTCCTTTTTTCGTCATATACTGACACTAAAGGAGGTGTAAACCATGAAGGATCAACAAAGCGGCTGTATTGTCGTGATCGGTTCCGTTACGCAGGCAATGCGTGCGCAAAAGGAGCTTGCCAACCAAGCTATTCCAACCAATTTGGTAAAAACGAGCGGAAGCGGCTTTCGCGGATGCTCCTATGCCCTATCCTATTCCTGCTCGCAGGATGCAAACGTAAAAATGATCCTTGCGCGCGCCAAAATCCGTGTGCGCGAGACAGAAAGGTAGGCGTTTTATGGTCTATCTTGACAATGCCGCAACAAGCTTTCCAAAACCCGTTCGCGTCGTTCGAGAGCAAACACGCTGTATGCGTTCCTATTGCGGAAACGCCGGGCGCGGCTCTCATGCGCTCTCCCTTGCCGCCGCAGAAAAAATATACGAATGCCGCGCCGCCTTGTCATCCTTTTTCGGTGCATCGGGCGCGGAGCAGATCGTGTTCACGATGAATACCACGCACGCCCTCAACACTGTGATCAAGGGTGTTTTGCGAGAGGGGGATCACGTTCTGCTCTCGGATATGGAGCACAATGCGGTCTTGCGCCCCATCGCAAAATTGGAAGCATGCCGACGGATATCCTATTCCGTTTTCCCTACCTTTCCCACCGATCCCGCTCGAACGGACGAAGCCATCATCGCATCCATTATGGAGCGCATCCGCCCCAATACGCGGCTCTTGGTATGCGCGCATGCGTCCAATATCTGCTCCGCCACGCTTCCCATTGAACAGATCGGTGAACTTTGCCGCCGCCACGGCATTCTCTTTTGCGTGGACGCGGCACAATCGGCAGGGCATTTGCCCATTGACATCCAAAGAATGAAAATCGATTTTCTCTGTGCTCCCGCGCATAAGGGATTGTTTGGAGCACAGGGAGTGGGGATTTTGGCACTCGGTTCGAACGTCGAATGCGACACCTTGACCGAGGGAGGCAGCGGATATCGCTCTCACGACCTTTCGATGCCCGAGGAGCCTCCCGAACGGTATGAAGCGGGAACGCTCCCTACCCCTGCGATCTCCGCACTTTTGGAAGGGGTCAAGGAGGTACGTGAGCGCGGTCTTGAATCGATCCAAACGCACGAGCGTGTTTTGGTCGCCCGACTTTCGGAGCGTTTAAAAAGCCTTTACGGAATCACGCAGTATGCCTCTCATCATACGGGTGGACTTCTGTTGTTTTCCCATGAGAAACTCCCCTCCGACAGCCTGGCAGAAGAATTGAACCGCCGCGGCTTTTGCGTTCGCGCGGGGTTGCATTGTTCCCCCTTGGCACACGCAACGCTGAGCACACCGGAAGACGGAGCGGTCCGTGTCAGTCCGTCGATCTTTAACACACTATCACAAATGGATGCTTTTGCCGATGCGCTGGCGGAGATCATCCGCGCAACGCAATAAAGGGGCTTCGTCGAATTGACGAAGCCCCTTTGGGGAAATATTACTGAAAGTTCAATTCGTTGCAGATCTTTGCGCCGTCCGCCGTGTAAACAGCCAGCACGCATCCGCGATAGTTATCGGTCTTGGAGTTCCAGTTACAAGCCGCAACCTCCATGGTAACCTCTTGACCCGCAAACTGCTTGAGCCAGTTGTACTGCGATGCGCTCGAAGAATAGAGCGGCAATTCAACACCGTTTGCAACCACCTTAATAGAAGTGTAGTGCGCAGTTTCCACAACCTCAACCGTTGCCTTTACCACGTAAACCTCGGTGGTATGATCCTCGTTGATATTCAAGCCCTTGATATCCGCCAAGGTCTTGCCTGTGATAAAAGTCGCGGTGGAATACTCGTGAGAACCGTAGTAGTTGGCAACGACCTCACAGTTATTGAGATAGGTCTGACCGAATACGGTATAACCGTCCTTGAGTTTGACGTCTCTGACACCGCGCAGGACAACCTCCTGCCCAAGCTGTACCGTGCTCAAGGTATCCGCACTCGTCAAAACCGCAATCACGCCGCTTTCGTCGATGAGATAGAAACCGGTTTGGTTCACGAGAGAAGGTCCAACGATCCCCTTTACGGTAACGGTCTCACCCTTTGCGGTGTTGATGGCTTCGGCTACACCGATGCTTTCTACGTCCGCAGTCTCGGTAACGGTAATGGTAACGCTTTCGCTATAGGTGATGCCGTTATAGCTACCCGTAACGGTAACGGTTGCCGTACCTGCCGCAAGGCAGTCCATGATCAATTCGCCGTTTACGGTGCGGAAATTGATCACGTCCGTATTGCTGGAGGTGTAGCCGATGTTCGCCCCCGCAAAGCCAAGCAGATCGGAGGAAACCGATGTGGTCAACACCAGCTCGGGATTTGCGCCGTAGTTCTTTTCAAACTGATCGACACCGTAGTACTTAACGACGTGCTCGGCAGTCGTATTCTTGTCAAAGGTAAAGCCCTCATCCTTGACCTCAATGGGAAGCAGACGGTAAACGCAGCCCGAATTGGAGGATTTTGCATTGAGAACCATCAAATACACCGTACAGATCTTGCCATCAAACACGTCCAGCCAGGAAAAATCGCTTCCGTTGCACTGGGTGTAGGTGTAAGTACCGGTCGTGCCGTCCAGATCGTTGAAGTAGTAGTTGGTAAAGCCGCTTCCGGGAGCCTTGGTAACCAGCGCGTTGACCTTGAAGATCTTGGTGGTAATATCCTCGGTAACGGGGGTATCCATCATTGCCTTGACGGTGGACTCGGTGATCCAAGTCTTGTCAAACTCGTAAGTACCGTTGTCAACGGAGATCAAGATCGCGGATTCCATCTGGTTACAACCCTTGTAGCCAAAGGTTGCGGCATTGTTTTGCTCGGTATCCAGAATCCAATAGGTCTTGCTTGCCGCAATCTCTACCTTGTTACCGATTTTAACGCGCTGTGCCGCATCTGCGTCGTAAACGTAGATCGAATCGGTGTTATCCACGAGAATAAAGCCGCTGGGCTTCATACCGTTTGCATAGGTGATACGCGCAACAACGCCCGAAAGCTTGAGCTTTGCTCCCTCTTGGGCAGCGCGCGCTTCCTTGACGGTTGCCGCAGTATAAGAAGAGATATCCTCCTTACCCTGGTTCGAGGTGAACTCGATCAGCCATGCGCTCTTGACTTCCTTATTGCCGTTAAAATTCTGCAACGTGCAGTAGAGGAGAACCTCGTCGCCCTTGTAGGGCTTTTCCTCCATAGCGGCGTATCCAACGGTTCCATCCGCGCTTTGCGTTCCGTAAACCGCAATACTGCCCGTTTCGTCCTCGATCACCATTGCACCGTAAGCCGCGTTGGTAACCTTTGTAATGATACCGCGGATGTAGTAACGCTCCTCGGTAAGGTTGCCTTCCGCACCGCAAAGTTCCAATGCCTCTGCAATCGTAATCACGTTGTACTCGGGCTTCTGATTATTGTTGTTATTGTTGTTATTGTTGTTATTATTGTTGTTACCGGGGGTCTGATCGTTGTTGTCGCTTCCCTCGGTTTCTGCCTCGCCCGGCAAAAACTTCTCTACGTAAAAGCAGGAGGTCAAGGAGAGAACGGTTACCATGGCAAGAATCAACGCCAATGCTCTGAACATCTTCATATCTTTTTCCTCTTTATCTGTTTTATAAAATCTTTGTGAATGGAAACAGGGGGAATCAGTTAAAGTAGCCTTCGCGGTAGAGCAACTCTGCAATGAGAACCGCACCGCCCGCCGCACCGCGCAGGGTATTGTGCGAAAGACCGACGAACTTGTAATCAAACAGCGTATCCTCGCGGAGTCTGCCGACCGTAACGCCCATACCACCATAAATATCGCGGTCGAGCTTTGCCTGAGGACGGTTATCTTCTTCAAAATAGGTAATGAACTGCTCGGGAGCGTGAGGAAGCTTTAATTCCTGAGGCTTGCCCGAGAAATTCTTCCACGCCTCAAGGATCTCTTCCTTGGTAGGCTTGTTTTCAAACTTTACAAATACCGCCGCAGTGTGACCGTCGGTAACAGGCACGCGGATGCATTGTGTCGTGATCAGAGGTGCATTCGCTTTTACGATCTCACCGTTTTCAACGCGGCCCCAAACGCGCAGGGGCTCTTGCTCGCTCTTTTCTTCCTCCCCACCAATGTAAGGAATCACGTTGTCGATCATTTCGGGCCACTCGTTAAAGGTCTTTCCTGCGCCCGAAATTGCCTGATAGGTAGTGGCAACCACTTCCTTGATGCCGTACTTGAGCAGAGGCGTAAGCGCGGGCACGTAGGACTGAATGGAGCAGTTGGGCTTTACGGCGATGAAGCCTCGCTTGGTGCCAAGACGCTTGCGCTGAGCCGCAATGACCTCAAGATGCGCATCATTGATTTCCGGAATCACCATGGGAACGTCGGGCGTCCAACGGTTTGCGGAATTGTTGGAAACTACGGGAATCTCCGCCTTGGCATACGCCTCCTCCAGGGCGCGGATCTCCTCCTTTTTCATATCCACCGCACAGAACACGAAGGAGCAAAGCTTGCCAACCTCCTCGATCTGCGCCGCGTCAACGACGACCATATCTTTGAACTGCTCGGGCATGGGAACGCTCATCTTCCAACGGTTTCCCACCGCCTCCTCGTATCTCTTGCCTGCGGAGCGAGCAGATGCCGCCAGCACCGAAACCTCGAAATACGGGTGATCTGCAAGAAGAGTCAGAAAACGCTGACCAACCATGCCGGTAGCGCCAATAACGCCTACTTTCATCTTATTCATAGCATATATCCTTTCGATTTACGCCTTTGGGCGAAAATAATACCTATATTATACACGATTTTTTTGCAAAAAGCAATACGGATTCGCCATTTTTCAATTGACAAATATAGAAAAATCGATTGAAAAGCGACACAATTTATGGTATAATGAATAAAAATGCAGATCGATTGGAGAATCATACATGAAACTGGAACTCGTTGCAACCTGCCTGTTTGGTCTTGAAAAGTTGCTGGGAGAAGAGATTGATGCCTTGGGGCTGCGCCGTCTTGACACCATGGACGGACGCGTCACCTTTGAGGGAACGCTTGCGGATATCCCTCGCGCCAACATCGCGCTTCGCTGTGCCGAGCACGTATTCATCAAGCTTGCCGCCTTTCCCGCCACGAGCTTTGCGGAGCTGTTTGACGGAGTTCGCGCGATCGAATGGGAGAATTGGATCGGTAAGCTCGATGCCTTCCCTGTCAAGGGGCACGCCATTAAAAGCAAGCTGTATTCCGTCCCGGATTGCCAGAGTATTGTAAAAAAGGCAATCGTTGAGCGCATGAGCGCACACTACGGAGTAAAATGGTTCGCGGAGAGCGAAACCAAGTACCAAATCGAATTTTTTATCTTCAAGGATATCGCCACCCTGATGATCGACACCTCCGGCATCCCGCTCCACAAACGCGGATACCGCCCCGAGGCCGGCCCCGCCCCCTTGCGTGAGACCTTGGCGGCGGCGTTGGCTCTGACCGCCCGTCCCCGTGAGGATATTCTCTTTTGGGACCCCATGTGCGGTTCGGGTACCATCGCCATCGAGGCGGCAATGATCCTCTCCAACCGCGCCCCCGGACTCGGCCGCTCCTTTGCAGGGGAGGCATTTGCCGCGCTCCCCGCAAACATGTGGAAAGAAGCGCGCGAGGAGGCAGAGGGAAAGCTCCGTCACGACTCCCAATATGAAGTATATGCATCGGACATTGATGAGGATATTCTGGACGTGGTGTATGAAAACGCGTTGCGTGCCGGTGTTGAGGAGCATCTCAATATTTTTAGCGCCGATGTACGCAAGCTCCAAAAGCCTGCTCCCGACCGTCGCGGCACGATCGTTTGCAATCCTCCCTACGGCGAGCGTTTGATGACACCCGCCGAGGCAGAACAGCTCTACCGCGATATGGGACGCGCCTTTTCCTCTCTTTCCCCGTGGCAGATCTATATCATCACCTCGCATCCGCAATTCGAACGTTTTTACGGTATGCGCGCCGACAAGATCCGCAAGCTCTACAACGGTATGATCCCGTGTAATCTTTATCAGTATTTTAAGCCGAAAACAGAGCGTAAATAAGAAAACGCGTGAGGCAAATGCGAAAACGCATTTGCCTCACCCCCTTTTTACTCTTTCTTTTTCCGCATACGCGGCAGGTCGATTCGCAAAACGCCTACGATGATCGAGGTCATAGCAAAGATCTCGGTCGCAATTCCGGGAATGGAAAAGTTGATGATATTGTAGGTCAGCCAACATGGAGACGAGCCAAAGCTGACCACGCGCACCAAAAACGGATCTCGCAACGCAAGCGACACCGTGGTAAAGATCATACCGCCAAGAGGAAGGAGTGCCAACGCTCCGTCTCCCTGCCACCAGGAAAAGATCGCAGCACCCGTAAACATGGCAATAAACACGGCGTACCACACGGGAGATGCCGCCCATTTACGCTCCGCGCGAAAATAGAACACCACACCGCGCAAAATGGCGATCCCGTTTAGAATTCCGCCCGCCGCTGCACCGAGCAACAAAAAGTGGAGCGTCCACATCACGTTTCCGGATAACTGAAACAACACGATCCCCTGTTGTGTTTTACGCTGAAAGGATGCAATACCAAGGATCGCTCCAACAATGCCGATTCCCTGTACAAACCAATCCCACAGCGTCATGCTTCCCAACCATTCAATCATTGACGAACTCCTTTGTTACGTAAAGATTCAAATCCCACGCGGGAACACCGCGCTTGCGTCTCAAATAAAAGCCCCGATACGCGGGAAACGCCTCGCGGATCTGCAACGGCAGGGAGAACAGATCCTCGTTGCGGTGGTAAAGGGAGACCAAAAGCGTCGGATACGTCCGCAAAATGCTTTCGCGCGAACCGATCAAAGCCTCTTTTTCCGAGCCCTCCACGTCATATTTGATATAATCGACCTCCACGCCATCCAGCACGTCATCCGTCCGCTCCGCCTCACACGCAACCAGCTTGACGGGACGATCGGAAAGACTCTCGGAGCGATTTTGTCCAAAGGACGCGTTACGGTTTCCGCTTTTATCAAAATATAAGACTGCCTTTTCCGACCATGCCCCCGCGGCAACGCATCTGACGGAGCAACGTGTCTCCGCCGCGGCATAAAGCTCCAGCTTTTTGTAGTTGCGGGTATCCGGCTCCATGGCATAAACACGTTCAAGCCCCCCCGCACAGCGTTCAACCAATTCGCGCACCGTATCACCGTTGTAAGCTCCAAGATCGACCGCGCGTTTGATCCGCTCGGGGCGGACGATCTCCCGCCACACCGCTTCCTCATCGCTCTCGGCATTCATCAAAAAGCGGATCTCTCCCGTAAGCTTATAGGAAAGGACGTTATCAAAGATCCTTCTCGATTCCTCATCCGACAAAAGCGCGCGAGCCGTTTCCAGCTCCCCTCGATGCGCCTCGAAAAAGGCACGGTCAAAGAGTCCGTCTCCAAACGCGGGAACGTCGGGAGCGTACAGTTCGGTCTCGTTGGCAATGCGCAGAATATTTTCCAGCACGTCCTCACGAGACGTACCAAAGGAAAGCAGAACGATCACGTTTGGAGCACCGTAAGCCTCTTTCACGGCATTCCACGACTGCACGGGCATTCCGTGAAAAAGCTTTTGCCGAACGAAGCCGTCGCTGGCAAACACCCCCTTGACCGCAATCCCCTTCTCCGCGCAGGCGGCAAGAATTTTGTCGGCACCGTTTCCCATACCGTACAAAACGATTTTTTTATCGGTGGAAGACAGGTACTCCCACAGGTCTTTTGAAACGTTTGGAAGCATCCGCCTCCCTCCTTTCGTAACCATTTCTCATAAAACGCATTTATCATATCACAAAACCGCATGAAAGTCAACGGCTTTTGAGAAAACACCTTGACTTTTCCGCACTTTTGTTGTATACTGAACCTATCAAATCAAGAAAGGAAGCCATCCATGAACGATTGCATTTTTTGTAAGATTATCAAGGGCGAGATCCCTTCCTCCAAAGTATATGAAACCGAATTTCTCTACGCCTTCCGCGATATCGCGCCCATGGCACCCGTACACGTTCTCGTCGTGCCCAAGGAACACATTGCATCTGCGGACGGAATCAATGAAGAAAACAGCGCGAGCGTAGCGCGTATTTTTGAAGCGATCCCCAAAATCGCCGCAGCCGAAGGGCTTTCCAACGGCTACCGCGTCATCACCAACTGCGGCGAAGACGGTTGCCAGAGTGTTAAGCACCTGCACTTTCATATCCTCGGCGGCAAAAAGCTCCCCGACCAAATGGCGTAACGTTCCCCTCCTGCGGAATCCGATCCGCAGGAGGTTTTTTGCATCCCTTTCCAAACTCATATACCGTTAAAAATTTAGCAGACTAAATTTTTGGCAAAAAACCTTGACAAGGTGCATAATCTGTATTATAATAATTGCATAAAAAATTGCTTTTTCTCGATTTTTTAGCATAAAATGACGATTTTTTTGAAATTCATGCAAAAAATCCTGCAAAAATGCATCATTTTTAGGAGGAAAAACCACCATGAGCATTAAAAACGAATATCTCAAAAAAGTTTTAGAGGACGTGATCAAGCGTAATCCCGGCGAAAACGAGTTCCATCAGACCGTCAGCGAAGTTCTGGAATCTCTCGAGCCTGTTGTCGAGAAGAATCCTATCTATATTGAAAAAGGCATTATCGACATGATCGTTGAGCCCGAAAGAATCATCAAGTTCCGCGTTCCGTGGGTGGATGATCAGGGCAACGTACAGGTCAACCGCGGCTTCCGCGTACAGTTCAACAGCGCGATCGGTCCTTACAAGGGCGGTCTCCGTTTCCATCCTTCCGTTAACGAGAGCATTATCAAGTTCTTGGGCTTTGAACAGACCTTTAAAAACTCCCTGACCAGTCTCCCCATGGGCGGCGGTAAGGGCGGCTCCGATTTTGACCCCAAGGGCAAATCCGATGCAGAGGTGATGCGCTTCTGCCAGAGCTTTATGACCGAGCTCTCCAAGTACATCGGTGCTGATACCGACGTTCCCGCAGGCGACATCGGCGTTGGCGCACGTGAGATCGGCTATCTCTTCGGTCAGTACAAGAGACTGCGCAACGAGTTCACCGGCGTTCTCACGGGTAAGGGTCGCTCCTATGGCGGTTCTCTCATTCGTCCCGAAGCTACCGGCTTTGGTGCCGTTTACTACACCGTTGAAATGCTCAAGACCTACGGTGAGGACATCAAGGGCAAGACCTTTGCGATCTCGGGATTTGGTAACGTTGCTTGGGGTACCGTTCAAAAGGTCAACGAGCTTGGCGGTAAGGTCGTAACCATTTCCGGTCCTGACGGATACGTTTACGATAAGGACGGTGTATCTACCAAGGAAAAGATCGACTTTATGCTCGAAATGCGCGCATCCTGCCGCAACCGCGTACAGGACTATGCCGAAAAGTTTGGCGTTCCCTTCTTTGCAGGTCAAAAGCCTTGGGGCGAAAAGGTTGACGTTATCATGCCTTGCGCAACCCAGAACGAGGTCAATCTCGACGACGCGAAGAAGATCGTTGAAAACGGCATCAAGTATTACGTAGAGGTCTCCAATATGCCTACCACCAACGAGGCGGTTGCATATCTGCAGGCAAACGGCGTTGTCGTTGCTCCCTCCAAGGCAGTTAACGCAGGCGGCGTTGCGGTTTCGGGTCTGGAAATGTCCCAGAACTCCATGCGCTACAGCTGGACCGCAGACGAAGTGGATGCAAAGCTGAAGATGATTATGAAGAACATCTACGACGCATCTGTTTCCGCTGCAAAGGAATACGGCATGGAAGGCAATCTGGTTGCCGGTGCAAACATTGCGGGCTTCCTCAAGGTTGCAGACGCAATGCTGGCATACGGTGTGGTTTAATTGAATTCAAAAATCAACAAGGGGGCTGTCGCAAGCAATTGCGACAGCCCCCAACTTACCGACAAAGGTATTAGCGCTTTCAAATTCCCAAAAAGTTTTGATCAAACTTTTTCAAAAGTTTGCGGTTTCCAAAGGCGGAGCCTTGGTCGCGCTCCGCAGAGCGCGAAATCCCCCAAACGGCGTTTTCTTTTGTTAACTTTTCTTTTGCGCCTGCGGTGTCAAAAGAAAAGTGGCAAAGGAGTTGTTGCGGCCTAACGATTGATACACTATGATAGAGGAAGGGGGCTGAGTCATTGACGAAGCCCCCGCGCGAAAAAGGCGACGGTAGGCTTTTTCGCGCCGGGGAATTTGTTGTTTTTTGCCTCTTATGAGGCAAAAATGGCGGTGTTCAACCGCCAAAACAAAAACCACGGGGGTGAGTACCAAATGCGTTTTCGCATTTGACTCACCCCCTTTAACAGCAACAAACTCTATAACCCACTTTTTTCTTTGCCACCGCCTACGATTGCCATACGCGGGGCAGCGTAAATTGATAAACTGCCCCGCCTCCGCCTTACGGGCAACCAACGGTGCATGAATGCGCAGGAGCGTAACGGTGGGGTTCAGGCTTCTTTTTTCCAAAATCTGATACATAGGGAGTTCCTTTCCGGAATCAAATACAACTTTTTTGCTTTTTTGCAAAATACGTATAAAATCCAAAATAAGACTTGCCAAAAACACTTTGGCGGTGTATAATAAGAATAGATTTTTGTTATTATACTATACTTTTTTGAAAAATACAATAGTAGATACTGCTTTTTTCGTGCAGATACTGCTTTTTTCAAAAAACGTCGGAAAGGATGGGTCAAAATGGAAACAGAATTTCAAAATGCCGTTGGAAAAGGAATCGGTGAGGTCAGGCGTGACGTTGCGGATTTTCTGTCCACCCCCTTTATCATCAACCGCGAAAAACAGATCGATCTTTGTTCCTTGGTCGAAAATTTGAATATGCACGAGCAATTCTCCTTTGCGCTTTTATCCGAAGCGGAGGCTCAGGGGTGGCAGCCCGATGCCGCTGAGAGCTTTTATCGCCACGTAGCATCGGGAGTGATTGCTCCCTCGATCATAGAATCCATGATCAACGCCTTTCGAAACCGCGAAAGTGAAGAATACCAAAGCTACAATGCACGCTATAGCAATCGCTTTGGCGCATTGGACGGTTCTTACTGGTCCACGGCTTTGGCACTCGGAATTGATGCGGGACAGGTTGGCGAGGTGATGCAATACCTTCGTCTCTTTACGGTTGCGCTCATGGAGTTCGCATATATGGAGGATCGCAATCCGGAGGTCACCTACACGTGGTGTTATTACGATTCCTTTAAGCAGATGCTGGACGAATTGATTGCAGAGCCCGAGCCTGAGCCACAAGCTTTGAAGGTGCGCGCCTTGGGAGGCAGCGCAGGCAAACGCGAGGGAGATTCCTACGTTCTCTCTCTCGGCCTTGATATTGAAAACCCCAATACCGACCGCATGGCACGCGAGATCCAGATCGATATCACGCTCAAGGATAAGGAAGGCAAGGTCATCACCGTTATCGGAGACAAGCTGGAGTCGCTCGACCCGAATACCGTTTACCACTACGGAATTACCCGCCGCATCCGCGGTGCGGCCGTAGGAAGCATTTCCGCCACGGCAAAGGTCGCCTCCTACCTCAAGCTCACCACCCCCATCATGAAGCATTTCAAGCTTTCGGAATTGCGTTTGACCCGCTCCGGTGAGGGGATGCAGTTTTTTGCGACGGTAGCAAGCGAATACGACCGTCCTCTGCGCTCTCTGACGCTTCACTATCAGTTCCTCAGCCGCGAGAACAAAATTCTCGGCGGAGGCAGTGAGTGGTTGATGTCGGGACTCTCTCCCGAAGAACCGATCAAGATCGCGTCACGCGTAAACGTCCCCGTAGCAGGAACGGCAAAGGTGGTTTACTCCATCGACTTTGACGCCATCGAATTGGTAACAGATTAAAATTACAACCGCCCTGCAAAGGCAACACCTTTGCAGGGCGGTTGTATGCTTTAATACGCTGTGGAAAGCAGGAAGCACCCCGTTCCCAAAAGGCGCACGTCTCCCAATGCCGCGGGCAAGAGCCAGCTCTCGCCTCGTGCAAAGCGTCCGCTCTCACCGTCACATTCCCACGTGATCTCACCCGAAAGCACCAGCACGTGACGCATCCAATCGGATGCATCAAGTCTTCTTTCACCGTCCAGTCCGATCCGTTCTACTCGGAAATAACGGCAATCGGCAAGCAGATCGTCCGCCCGCTCTCCCGACGCATTGGCATATCGGATGGCATCGACCTCGTCTGTGCTGAAGGGGCGAATGACGTCCAGTGCCTTTTCGACGTGCAATTCTCGGAGTGTTCCGTCCTTTTGACGGCGGTTGTAATCAAATACGCGATAGGTCAGATCGCAATTTTGCTGGATCTCAGCGATCAAAATTCCTCCGCCGATCGCATGCGGAAGCCCCGCAGGGATAAAATAGGTCTCCCCTGCGTGTACCGATACACGCTTCAGGGCACTTTCGCTATCTTCCGCGGCTACCATTTTGGCATACGTGTCGCGGTCAACGCCATCCGCAAGACCGCAAACGATACAAGCTCCCTCGTCGGCTTCCACGATGTACCACATCTCGGTTTTTCCGCGTCCGTTTTCCACGCGCGCGGCATATTCATCGTCGGGGTGCACCTGAACGGAAAGCTTATCCCCCGCGTCGATAAACTTGATCAGCAACGGAAATTCACCGTTTGGAGTCGAGGATCTTCCGAGAATTTCAAGCTTTGCCGCGTCAATCACCTCGGCAAGCGTTTTTCCCTTCCATTCCCCATTTTCGACCGTGCAATTTTCATTCTGCCGAACGGTCAATTCCCAACTCTCGCCAACCGTATCGGATTCCGACGTCTTCCCCCACTCGGCAAGCAAACGACTGCCGCCCCAAATGGGAGATTTCGTAATTCCCTTCAGCTTTAGCGGATACATCTTTTGCATATCCTTACTCCTTTGATCGGTTTTAATGCTTGTGCTCCATAGCACTCATGTACGCGTTCTTCATATAGAGCGCGTCCTCTGCCTGCGTTCCCGCAGACTCACAAATGATGCGTGGCGTAACGCCCTCGCGCACGATTGCCTCGGCAAGCGGCTCAAAGACAGGACCGAATACGTCATCCGCAAAGGTCAAATGACGCTTTTCTCCCGCTCCCGTGTACTCGATTTTTGAAAAATGGCAATGGAGATCCTTGGCAAAGCGATCGCCCAGCTTTTCACCGATCTCGTTAAACACACGGCGGTAGCTGTCTACATTTGGAAACGCAGCGCCGATGTTGCGCGCGTTGAGGTGTCCGAAATCCACAACGGGCGCGTAAATGGGAGCGACCTTGCACTGCTCGATCACCTCGGAAAGCGTTCCCAATTGATTGACCTTTCCCATCGTCTCAATGCCGAGTCGGATAGGGGTATTCCCAACCGCCTCTGCAACGTGCGCGAGCGTATCGCAGGAAAGCGCCATTGCTTCCTCGCGTGAGATCTTTGCCGCACTTCCGCTATGGATCACGATCGTATCCGCCCCCAAAAGCTCCGCCGCCCAAAGAGATTTTTGAATGTATTCCAAGCTCTTCATGCGTTTTTCGGGATCGACACCCGAGAGCGAGATAAAATACGGGGTGTGGAGAGACATAAGGATGCCATGTTCCCGCGCCTTGTTGCCAATGGCGCGAAGAGTTGCCTCCCCTGCGGCAATGCCGTTGCCCGCCTCGTATTCGAAGGCGTCAAGCCCCTTGGATTTGAGCCATCCGGGAGTTTGCAGCGTGCTTTTATTTCCCTCGGCGGCAAACCATTCTCCGTTTCCACCGGGACCAAAGGTTGCAAAATTCATGCTTGTTTCCTCTCTTTTTTGATCTTCCAAAATCCCATCCAATCCGCATATCCGTTTGTTTTTGCGTATTTGCGAATAAACGGGCGCTCCAAAAGCCGTTTACATTTAAAAAACGGGTTTGTTTTATCCTTAATGGGGGGCACGATGATAGCGCGTAATCCTATGTGCTTGCCCGCATAAGCATCGGTCAGGAGCTGATCGCCCAGCATCGCCGTCTCGTGATGCTTCACTCCCATTTTTTGCATCGCAATCTCCAAGGCCTTGCGGCGCGGCTTGTGACTGTCGGGATACGCGTCAAGTCCGAGCGTTTGGTTGAAGCGTTCGACACGCGGCGCGTGATTGTTGGAAACCAGTGCCGCCTTGATGCCGTTCTGATGCAACGAATCAAACCACGATCGAATGCGTTCGTCGGGCTCTGCCACCTCATATGGCGCTAACGTGTTATCGATGTCGATCAAAAGCGCGCGCACACCGATCGACGCTAAAAATTCGGGCTTGATCTCGTCAAACGCTCCAAACATATAATCGGGGGTCAGATAATCCTTCATTGCAATATCCCCTTTCGTGATTCTGTAATTATTATAGCATATTTACAGACAAATTGCAATGGAAATCAAAAAATTTGGGGCGCGCCCAATGGACGCGCCCCGTGTTTTGATTTAATAGTATTTGCCCCAACCCATGTCGATGAGCTCGTCACCCTTGGGCTTGGAGAAGGCTACGTCGTTGTCTCCCGAGGAGATCGTGAGAACGTCATCGTTTTGAAGCACGATCCATTCGAGACACGGCGTGAAATAGGTTTTTTTCATTGCAGAACCTCCCGTTTACGCCGCGGGCTTGCAAGCATCCAGAATGGTCTCGGCGTAATCGCGCGCCGCCTGTGTTTCGGCAGGATTTGCCGCCATGCCCGTTGCGATCTGATAGATCGAGCGCACACGCACGCGGTCGGTAATGGTGTAGGTCACGCCGTCAAGAGTAACGTTGAACACCAGCTCGACCTCAAAGTTGGACTTGTAATACTCTTCGGGAACGCCCGTAATAACGAGATTGGAGATGTTTGCGGTCGTCTTGACAGATCCGAGCTTTTCGCTCTTTTCCTCGCCCGCAAGTCCCCAATTCCACTTCCAACCGGATGCATCCAGATCAAAACCGGATGCGAAACGATAACCAAAGCGGAGGTTTGCCTCACCGTCAACCGCATCACCGTAGCGGAGCGAGCCGCCAAGGAACTCTACGTAATCCTTTACAACAATATAACGACCCGTAGTGGGGTTCTGCGCGATGAGGTAGCCCTCGGGAAGCTCCTCGTAAGAGGGCTTTTCGGTAGAACCGATGGGCATTTCAAAACGGGTGCTGGGGCGGTATGCATCGGTAATGGTGGAGTAGTACTCAACCTGTACGTCGCTGCCATCCTCGGAGAAGTAGAGCATTGCAACCATACCTCTGGGAGTGGAGGAGGTGTCCAGACCGTTTTGCGGGTCAACGAGGATCTGCTGAACGATATTGCCGTGGTCGCCCACCTGCGTGGATCTAACAACGCCGTCGCAGGTCATATGACCGCAAAGCACCATTGCAATGTTTGCGTGCTTGCGAACCAGCTTGTTCCAAAGATCATCACCGTCATTGTTGGTGGGATCGTAATAGGACTGAGAAGGACAGTAAGCCTCGCCCGTTTCGAGGAGAGAGCCGTCCTTTTCAAGATATGCGTGGGTTGTAATGATAACGCGGTGATCTGGATGCGCCGCGATGACCTCGTTTGCCCACTCGATGGCGGGATCCTTGGTACCAAAATCGAGGCAGAGGATCATGTACTTGGTGTCACCAACCGTAAAGGTGTGATAAACGTTGTCGATTCTTCCCTCTTCCATAAAGCCTGCGATGTTATCAAGGTAGCCTTGATGATTACCGAAATATTGATTGAAGCGTTCGATACCGTCGTGTCCCGCGCCGCGAATGAGGGAGTACGGAATGATTCCATCCATCATGGTAATGGCTTCCTTGGCGGCAGTCCACTCTGCGTCACCAACGGCGGTTTCTTCCTCGGTGTCGTTATTCTTGTGTCCCCAGTCCTCGCCCTTTTCGGTAATGTCGCCAAGACCGATGACGTACTGAATGTTCTTTGCTTCCTTATTGTCGATAATCCATTGATAGATATTCTTGAGCTTATCGGGATTGGAGTAGGTAACGGTCTGCGTGTCGCCTACCAGCGCGAGAGAGTAGGCGTAATCCTCAGCCATTACAGCCTCGTCGTACCAAGTCTGGTTGTAGGTAACGTTGTGTCCGTTGCCGGAGAGATCCTCAAAGCTCGTGTATTCCTCAACTTTGCGCAAGTCGTAGTGCAGAACGATGTTGTCATCCGTGTAGTCCACGTTGCCTGCATAGTCGGAGGCGATCTCTTCTGCAGTTCTCTGGTCGCTGTAAACGCGCATTTCTTTGATGTAACCGTTAAAACGCTGGGTCATACCCGCACCTTGGCGGTCGCCGCCAAAGTGAACGTAATTCTCCATTACGGTGTCATCCATGGGAATAATGGGGGTCTGATAGGTCTTGTTGTCTTTATCCAAAACAGTTTTGGTAAACGCGCAGGTTTGTGCCAGTACACCGTTGACGTAGCAGAACGCCGCACCCGTAATTTCAACACCGTCAACGGTTACCACCGCTTTGGGGTCGTGTACGATTGCCACGTGCGTCCATGCGTTGTTGCGGATATCAACCTTATCAAAAATAGTCAGTCCGTTCGTTCCGTCGCTGTTTCTAAAGAAATAACGGGGATGACCGCTGTTTTGAATCTCAAACGCAAAATACGAACCGCTGCTCTTGCCTGTGTAGTTACCGATAAAGGTACCTCCGCGGGTATTGTAGCAGGTAGGCATCCAAAGCCATGCTTCCACTGTGGGAGGAATCCCCTCCAATGACTTGTCGATGGTGTAAGATCCAAAGGTATCAATGCGGATACCCTCTCCCTTGGTGTAGATCAGATCGTGTCCGTTTCCGGAACGGTCGATCGTACTATTCTGTCTGGAAAGATCCCAAGCAGCGATCAGAGAGTCGTCTTCCTGTGCCCAAGTGCCTGCTTGATAGCGAGCCCGAATCTCGGAAGTCGTAAAGGTTCTGTTATAGATTGCAACGTAGTGCATAGCCCCCGTCCAATATTCGGTATTGCCGGTGCGGTAGTCGCCGCCGATTCGCATCGGGCGTGCAATGCACGCGCTCAGATCGTCTGTCACCGCTGACGTTACTACGCCGTAGAGAACACCGTTCTGGTAGTACTTGATAATATTATTTACCGGGTCAATCGTAAACGCAACGTGCAAATACGTGCTGTCCGCAAAGGGCAGACACTGCCTCAAGGTAACGGTTTTGCCTTCATCCTCATAAGTTTTGGTGGATTGGTTACCAAAATTATAGGTTTTTTTCGTACCGTTTCCATCGATGATGCATATCTCGGGACGCCCGTACTCGGTGACGTAAAAGGAGATACAGGGGGTTTTGTCGTTAACGTAGTTGCCCAACCAAACGCCTTTTTTGGGGTTGACGTTCTTGTGTCGAATAACCGCCTCAAACGTCAGAGGAACCTTGTCAATGGGTTCCTTGGTGTCCCAATAGGTGTCCTGCTTGATCCAACGGTCGGCAGAACCCGAGGCATTTGTTTTAGCGGTTCCGGTTGCGGCAGCCGCTTCTGCTTCAATGGTGAACGCAGGCAAAAGCGAGGGGATGAGTCCTACGACCATCACAACCGCCAGCACAAGGGATAAAAGTCTTTGCTTTTTCATATCTTTTCCTCCATTTATTTCCTAAAAAATATCAGGTACTATATTTTATCATATATATATATATATATATATATATATATATAT
>JBGVEW010000051.1:0-6374 GCA_045120465.1 Eubacteriales bacterium | reverse complement strand
GTTTCTGCTCTGCGCTTGGCGCAAGCCACCGTGCAGAGCAGACTCTGCTTACTTTCTTTCTCTCGCACGCTGACGGAGCAATAGCTCCCGCGAGCGTTTTGGGACCCACGACCACAAAACGCTCCACAAAGTTAGTTTTGCGTGGGTTATTGATTGAAAGGCTTCCCCTTGAGGGGAAGCTCCCGACGGAGTCGGGTGATGAGGTGTAGGATGCGGAGCATCCGTATAAAAGTCTAAAAATAACACCTCACAAACAAACAGCGTGTCATCCTGAGCGAAAGGCGAAGCCTGTAGTCGAACTTTGCGGAATGAGCCACAGGCACGCAGTGCCGCGAATGGAGCAAAGCGCGAGGGCAGTGCCCGAAGCGGGATCTATTAACGATTACCAATAGCCCTTTGTAAGAAAAGTAACATTTGCATATGGAAAGCTATTAAGACTCCAAACGAGATCCCATCGTCGCTCCGCTCCTCGGTTTTGCTCCATTCCGCGGAGCTTCATTTCGCAAAACTTCGACTGCGCACCGCGAGAATAGCCGTTTCCTAACTGCATTGATCCTTTGGCGGTGCTCCGCTCAGGATGACACGGTGGTCGTTCGTAGATCCCGTCATTGCTACGCAATGCCGCCCTCCCTTGGGTCGGGTTCGACCGGCGAGTTTACGAGCCTTCTCAGTGATGACACGGTGCTTCTTTGCTTTATGCGCTTATCTTTTGATTGTGCTACCTGTTCGTTCAAATTTTCACCGCAAAAAGCAACGCTTTTTGCAACGCTTTTTGCAACGCTTTTTGAAAGGCTTCCCCTTGATGGGAAGCTCCCGACGGAGTCGGGTGATGAGGTGTTTTTCATTTTTCATTTTTCATTTTGCATTTTCGCAAATCCCTCTCCCCCTCCCGAAAAATTCCTTGACTTTTCGGCCATTCTATGATAACATTATAAGTAGAGTATTGATAGAAAGAGAGGCGTAAAAATGGAACAAAAACGCTTTTCCAAAAACGACAGCGGCTTTATTTGCGCGCACTGCGGCAAGACGGTTGAGCCTCTTGGATACACCTCGCGCAACCACTGCCCGTTCTGCCTTTGGTCGCTTCATGTGGACGTCAATCCCGGTGACCGCGCCAACACCTGCGGCGGCGGAATGGAGCCCATTCGCGTCGAGCCCGACCCCAAAAAGGGATACGTCATCATCCACCGTTGCACCAAATGCGGCGAGATCCACCGCAACCGTGCCGCGCACGAGGCAAAAAATCAGCCCGACAGCATCAAGCTGCTCATCAAGCTGACGGCTGGGATGCTATAAGAGACCCCGATGCCACCCCGATAAAATCCCTCTCCCGCATTCCCAATCATCAAAAGGAGATTTGTTATGATCTATCTGTTTTTAGCCAACGGCTTTGAAGAAATAGAAGCCCTCTGCCCCTTGGATCTGTTGCGTCGCGCGGGGTGTGAGGTCACCACCGTCGGCATTGGCGGTGACACCATTGTCGGCTCTCACAAAATTGCAGTGGGTGCCGATATTCCCGATACCATGTACCGTGATTCCCGCCCCGAAATGATCATTCTCCCGGGCGGTATGCCGGGCACACTTCATCTGGACGAATCCAAAACCGTAGATGCCGCGCTTCGCGCCGCCGCATCCTCGGATGCCTACATTGCCGCGATCTGTGCCGCTCCCATGGTGCTCGGCAAACGCGGATACCTCAACGGAAAGACCGCGGTCTGTTTCCCCGGGTTTGAAGAGCATCTCGCGGGTGCGATTCTCCCCACCGACGGCTCACGCGTGGTGCGTGACGGCAAGATCATTACCGCCGCAGGCATGGGGGTTGCATTTGAATTTGGTCTGGAGCTCGTTCGTGCGCTCAAGGGCGACGAGGTTGCCGCAGAGCTTCGACGCACAACGCAGGCAAACTGATGGAAGCCTTGACCAAAGCCGAATTGCGCGCGATCTTAAAGGAGCGACGCGCATCCATCGAAAAGGAGGACAAGCGCGAGCTTGACCGCGCCATTGTGGAGATCATCGCATCCTCCGAGATGTTTTTGGATGCCTCCATGCTCCTGTTGTACGTACCGATCGGAAGCGAGATCAATCTTTTACACCTGGTACGCACAGCGTGGAAAATGGGAAAGCCCGTGGCGTTTCCGCGCACCGATCCCGAAAGCTGCACCATGCAGTTCTATTATCTGAACGAGGGCGCGCGCCTGACCGAGGGAGCCTACGGAATTCCCGAGCCCCCTGCCGATGCGTCTCTTTGTATCCCCGACGAACGTGCGCTTTGCGTTCTTCCCGCGCTTTCCTTTGACCTATCCGGCAACCGTTTGGGCTACGGGAAGGGCTATTACGACCGCTACCTCTCCGCTTTTCCGGGAGTCACCTTGGGCGCGGTCTATTCGCATCTGGTGCTCAAAGAGGTTCCTACCGATGAACACGATATCCCCGCACAATTTCTCGCAACCGAAAAAGGAATGTGCCAAGCTCTTCCCAAGCAAAAAAAGGTTGAAACCGACGAACCGAAAGAGCCGGCAGCTGCTCTGACCGAGCCCGAACAGGCGACAGAGGAAGAACCGCCTACGGCTGTCGTAGAGGAGCGCGACGGATGGCGTCGCGCGCTTTCCGCGTTGCTCTCTTTCTTGAATCGGGAGGATCGGGACGGTGTCAAGCCCCGCCATGCCCCTGCGGCACTGGTAACGGTCACCTTTCTCCTCTTGCTTCTCTCCCGTCTTTGCGACACGCATCTTTTAAATCGAAGCAACGAATACGTTGGCGTGATCCTCTTGCAGCTCTTGATCTTCGTCATCCCCGCGGCACTCTATTGTAAGCTGCGCGGTATGCAGTTTACCGAGCGCATCCGTATGCGTCTGCCGCGCCCCAATCACGTTTTATTTCTGCTCTTTACGCTCATCGTTATGATCGCCTCGGGGCTTCTTTGCTCCATCCTCACGGGCGGCATTTCCTCCTTGGTGGGCAATTTTACCCTATACGGCACCTTTATGGCGCATACGGGAACACCGCTTGACATTCTCTATTCAGTCATGGCGTACGCGCTTCTCCCCGCGTTTGGAGAGGAGCTGATCTACCGCTCCATCCTCTCGGCGGAATACGAATCCGCGGGGACAGGAGTCGCCGTGATCATCGGCTCGCTCTTTTTTGCGATGCTGCATTTTTCGCTCCCGCTCTTTCCCGCTTATTTCGTGCTTGGCGCGATCCTTGCGCTCTCCATGTACGTCACGCGGTCCTTTTTCGCCCCCTTCTTCCTGCACCTGTGCTACAATCTTTTCTGCCTGTTTGGGCAGCCCTATCTCTCCGCCTTTTACGTACACGCGGGGAGTAGCGAAATCTTTATCTTTTGTCTTTGCGTGCTCCTTCTCCTGTTTGCCGCGTTTGCCACGGGGGAAGCGCGAAAGATCTACCACCTTTACGCGATCCGAAACGAGGACTCGACCTACACGGTGTCGGTTCCCCTTTCGCGTTATCCCGCGCGCCTACTCCGCTCGCTCCTCTCTCCCGCGAGCGCGGTTGCGATCCTGATCTTTCTTTTTGAAACCCTTTGAACTCCATCTTGAAAGGACATTTATGCAAACCATTGAACAACGCTATCTCTCCGTCAAGCGCAAGCTGTTTGACAAGGCATACGCCTCTCTCAACGAGCGTCAGCGCGAGGCGGTATTCACCGTAAACAATCCACTCTTAGTACTGGCGGGCGCGGGGAGCGGTAAAACCACCGTTCTCGTTCGACGCATCGCGTTTATCATCAAATACGGCAACGCGTATTTCAGCAACTACGTTCCCTACGGTGTTGACGAGGCGCGCGTCAAGGAGCTGGAAAGTGCTTTGGTGCTTCAGCCCGAGGCAATTGAGGAGCATATCCTCTCGCAATTCACCAACCACGCCTGCGAGCCCTACCGCATCCTTGCCATCACCTTTACCAACAAGGCGGCAAACGAGATCAAGGAGCGTCTTGCCAAAATGTTTCCCGACGACGAGGGGACTGCCTCCGATATTATGACGGGAACCTTCCACTCGGTATGCGTGCGCATTTTGCGTCGCCACGGGGAGCTGATGGGCTACCGCCAGGGCTTTACCATCTATGACGCGGACGATACCAAAAAAGCGATGATCGCCGCAATGCAACGCTGCAACGTGGATGAAAAGCTCCTGCCCGTAAAGGGAGTCATCAACGCCATCAGCCGTGCCAAGGACAAAATGCTCTCACCCGATGCCTTTTTGATGGAGGCGGGGCAGGATTACAGACTCAAACAAATCGCGCGGATCTACGAGACCTACCAGCAGCTCTTGCGCGAGTCAAACGCCCTTGATTTTGACGATCTGATCATGCAAACGGTTCTGCTGCTCAAAAATCACCCCGACGTTTGCAAAGCCTACCGAGAGCGATTCCGTTACGTTTGCGTGGACGAGTTTCAGGACACCAATATCGCGCAATTGCAATTGACGGTGCTGCTCACAAACGACATCCACAAAAACCTGATGGTAGTCGGAGACGACGACCAGAGCATCTACCGCTTCCGCGGTGCGACCATCGAAAATATTCTGACCTTTGACAAGACCTTTCCCGATGCCAAGGTCATCAAATTGGAGCAGAATTACCGCTCCACGCAAAACATTCTCGACGCGGCAAACGCCGTGATCTCTCACAACGCGGGCAGAAAGGGCAAGACCCTTTGGACGGCTCGCGGAGAGGGCACAAAGCTACAGCTCAAGCTCTGCGACGATCAGAATGCCGAGGCACGCTACGTAATTGACACGGTTTCACAGCTCGTGGCGAAAAAGGAGGCCACCTACCGCGATTTTGCCGTACTGTACCGCACCAACGCGCAATCCAACAGCATTGAAAAAGCGTTTGCACGCGCGGCGATCCCCTATCGCGTTCTCGGCGGTACGCGCTTTACCGACCGTAAGGAGATCCGTGACGCGGTGGCGTATCTGCAACTCATTTCCAACCACGACGACAACACCCGTCTGAACCGCATCATCAACGTCCCCGCCCGCAAGATCGGTGCCAAGACCCTTGACGCGGTGGCGGCAATTGCCATGGAGCAGGGATGCAGTCAGTTCTCGATTTTGGAGCGCGCTTCGAGCTTTGCGGCACTTTCCCGCTCTGCCGAAACGCTGATGCAGTTTGCGCGTCTGATCCGCGATCTCACGAGTCTCGCCTCGCGCGTCAGCCTCGACGTTCTCTTTGACGCGGTGCTCGACCGAACGGGCTACCGTCAGATGCTGATTGCAAACGGTGAAGAGGACCGCGAGAGACTGGAAAACCTCGACGAATTCAAGTCGGGCATTCTCGAATACATGAAGGACAACGAAACGCCGACGCTGACCGGCTTTTTGGAGGAGACCGCTTTGGTTGCCGACGTGGACCGCTACGACGAAACCGCCGATGCGGTGGTGATGATGACCATTCACAGCGCAAAGGGCTTGGAGTTCCCCATCGTATTTCTGCCCGGTATGGAGGACGGTCTCTTTCCCGGAATGCAGACCGTAACGGCAGGCGAGAGCGACATGGAAGAGGAACGTCGCTTGGCTTACGTTGCGATCACGCGTGCAAAAAAGGAGCTGTATATGGTACATACACGCTCCCGATTGCTCTACGGACAAACCATGTACAATCCCCTCTCCCGTTTTGTCAGCGAAATCCCTTCCTCGCTCGTTGAAAAGCTTGACGATACCGATGCGGGCGCGGTGCGGGTCACGGGCTATGGAAGCTACGGCTACGGTGGCACGTCGGGCGGATTTGGCCGTTCGGTTTACGGAAACGGACGCGGCGCGGAAGCACCCGTGACGCAAAAGCGCACCTATTATTCCGAAAGTGCCTCCCGCACGCCCATCACGCAAAGCCGCCCCACGACCTCTGCCGAGCGTTTGACCGTTGGCGGTGCATCCAATACCAAAAAGCCCGCCGCCAAACAAGTGTTTGCCCCGGGCGACCGCGTCAAGCACCTCAACTTTGGCGTAGGCGAGATCCTTTCGGTCAAGCCTATGGGCGCGGACATCCTCTACGAAATCGTATTTGAATCGGTTGGCACCAAAAAGCTGATGGCAACCTATGCCCGATTGACTAAGGCATAATCAAAAACAAAAAAACGCGGCGGAAAGCTCTGCTTTCCTCAGCGCAAGCTATAGACAAAACCACCGACTTTCGTCAGTTTGATAAAAGTTTTGGTCAAGCTTTTTCAAAAGCTTGCGGTTTCCAAAGGCGGAGCCTTGGTCGCCGCCCGCAGGTGGCGAAACTTTCCTTACGGCGTTTCTTTTTGATAGCTTTTTCTTTGCGCCTACTACTTGCAAAGAAAAAGCGGCTAAGGTGTTTGTACAATCGCATAAATCGGATATCCTTGCTTAACGACCGCGGCGGAAAGCTCTGC
>JBGVEW010000050.1:0-8202 GCA_045120465.1 Eubacteriales bacterium | reverse complement strand
TGCATCGAAAACACGGGAACGTACTTGTAAACGGTTTGCCCGAAATCGTCCACCGCGTCGCTTTCCACCGTATTGTAATGCCCCGTTTGGTAGTAGATCGCCGCCTCGCCCGCGCTCTTTTCCTTAAACACCGCCTGCGTGGTATCCGAAAGCCGCAAAAAGCCCGTAACGGCACTGTTCTTCGTACCGTATGACGCGGTGTACTGATCGGGAAAGTAATCGAATCGGTCGCTCTCCGAAAAAAACGCAACGTTTGGATAATCGGGATTGCCCGACAAAAAGAGTCGATCCTCCGCACCGTCAATCCCAAAAATCGTACCAAAGCGGCAGGCTTCGATTGGGTTCGCCTCTCCCGTTTTCGTTTCGGGAACGCTGAACGTCACCGTGATATTCGCTTGATTCTCAATCGGCGGATCGGTTTTAAAACGTTCGATCGTGATCTGCCCCGTCTCGCGCGAAACGTGCCCGTAGTTTCTTCCCGTCTCTCCGTTGATGGTCAAATCGTTCTGATTGGTCGCAAGCTCTACCGTTTCGATCGTTCCCTCCTCTGTCAAACGCTCAATCGTCACCACCACTCGGCATCTTTGATCGATCTTACCGTCGAGCTGCCAGGTGGCGCCTGAACCGTCCTCGTCCTGGTAATTGGTCTTCCTCGTTCCCACCAACGTATTTTTTCGTTCTCTGGTCAACAGATTGGGGCCATCCAGCGTTTTTCGAACGGGATCCGTCACGTCCACGGGGTCGATATTCACCGTAGTAACCGGCACGTAAGGGGCTACCCCCGAAATCGTATGCCCTTTGCAATCGTAGCAAAGATATCTCCCCGCACCGACAAGATAGATCTTCCCCGCCGCAAAAAAGCCCTGTATGCGGCGGTTTTCAAGCCCCGTTGGAACGTTGTTCATTTTGGTGCAAGAGTATCCCCCCTCGTTTTTTACATAGTAAAAATCCGTACCCGCATATACAAGGATCTCAGTGATCCCTTCTTGATTCTTGTACGGAAAGATCCCGTTGATCGGTGCGTCCTCGTAAACGGTTTCACTCCTTCCGTCCTCACGTTCCACCGTGACGCTTTTTTGAATCTGCCCTATCACCTGATTCCAGCCCTTGCGCTTTTGCAAAACGCCGCGCTCGCAGATCCAGTTGATCCCCTCTGCCGCGCGGTTGCCCTCAACGAGTACGGGAGAGGACGAGCAATCCACACCGCGAAAATCCTTCAGCGTCAGGCGTCTGCGCTCCTTGAGCGAAAGATTCGTGCGCGCTCTCATAACATCACCTGCGAATAAACGGTGCAGACACGGTTCTGCACGCCGTCACGTACAGGACGAATGAGCGCCATTCCACTCTCATACCAATTTCGCGCTTCTCCCGCCTCATTCGGCTCATCCTCGCGGTAAAGCTCCCCCTTGATATAATAAGGGATCAGGCACGCCACCGCGTCGGGAATGCCCTCAAGCTCTGCCGTATTCCATTCATTCCCCGACAGACGGCTGATTTTTGGATGGTAGAGTAACGTGTACGCCGCATCCGCGTCCGCGTTGGGAATGATCAGGGAGTCTCCCTCGGTAAAAAAAGAAACGTTGCCGCGGTATTCCCCGCTCACAGCGGCACTCACGCGCTCAACGTCGTAAAAATCGGTTATATCGGATAGCGAAAGAACCACCGAGCCCCCCTCGCGCTCTTCGATCCGTTTCGTTTTGGTAGGTAAGATCCTGCGGGCTTCGATATCCGAAAGACATCGGTTGATCGCCCCCGTCATCGCAAACAGATACGGGCGCAGATTCTCCTCGCTCTCCAACGTTTCAATATCCTCGGCTTCCACCGTATCCGATCCTGTCAGATACATCAGCTTCAACGCCTCGGCTTTGATCGTTCCAATCTTCATACATTCTCCTTCCTGATGCGTTCTTCTTCGGGGAAGCCCCGTCATGGAAGCTTCCCCTTTCAAAGAATTGATCGATCCTCTTTACGCGTACTTGACGTTGATGTTGAGGATCTCCGCGGGGCGGACGATCTTTGCGTCGTAAAGGATAAAGCCCTTTACCGCGTCCGCAAACATTTTTTCGGGTCTGTACGGTTCAATATGCGTCAGAGGCTGTGCAAACGCCAACGCACGCTTGGTGCGGATCATAATGTTATCCGTCGCGCCCTCGTCGGTGCGGAGCACGTTGTTGGACATTTTAACGATAACGTTTCCGTACGTGGCAACTCTTCCGTTTTTGAGCATCGCGCTGTTATCGGTATCTCTTCCCACGTAGGCACGCTTGAACAGCGTGTAAAAACGCGGGGAAACGGTAACAACGACCTCGGTAGAGTTCTTCACGTCGTTTTCGTACAACTTCTGGATCGCCTCGTCCAGCACGTCAAGGACGTTCTTCTCGCCCGATCCCGCCGTGCCGCTGACCACCTTGATCGCGGCGGACGTATAGAGCTTTTCCGCATCCGCGATCTTGCCCGCTACGTAACGGTCGGCAGTATCTGCCAGAGCCTCGCTGGTCTCCTTGGAAAGCGCGTCCATCACACCGTTTACCGCCTGCGCACGGTCGATGTCGCCCACCTTGTAGTTAAAGTAGCTGATCTGCTCGATGGGCATCGTAACGATCTTGTCCTCAATCGTTTCGGGATCGGCAATCGCTCCGTCTGCCGCCTCTCTTGCCAAGGTTTTGATCGTGGGTTTGCCGACACCGAGAATGTGAACCTGGTCGCCACGGTTTTTGACCTCCCCCTCGTACTGACGGTTGCAGTCCTCTACAAACACGTAGGAACGCTCCAATTCACGCTGGATCGCCTCACACCACACTTCCGGAATAAAATTTTCGTATGCCATAATCGGTATTTCTCCTTACTTCCATTTTTTCATACTGTTTCGGATTTTGTCGTAGTTTGCCCGAACCTCGTCACGCGACATTTTTTTGACCTCCTCGGGCGTAAAGTAGTCGCTCTCGGGACTTTGAGAGGTAGAGAGCGCACCGGGCGATGCCTTTTTATTGGCCAGCATCTGCGATGCCATTCTCCGTGCATTCTCCTCGTAATGACCCGTAAGAGCAACAAAGTCCGCGTAGATTTCTTTCATCGGTACGTCTCCAACCTTCCCCTTGGCAAAGGAACGAAATCGCTCGTCAGCGATGAGTTCCTCAAGGCTCACATCCGGATGCGCTGTGATAAAATCCTCACGGTCGCGGCGATACCAATCCGCTCTCTCCCGCTCACTCTGTGCGCGTTGCGCATCGATTCGTTCGCGGTTTTTACGGAATTTGGCATAATCGGCAACGGGATCGCCCCCCTCCCGCTCGATCTCTCTCATGGCAAGATATTCCTCTACGTCAAGAGAATCCTTCATCTCCTCCCCCGTAAAGGGATTCTTACCTCCAAGAACCTCGATAATTGCCTTTTGACGCGTTTCTTTGATCAAAGCCTCTCGCTCCGCCTCGCGTCTTTTTCGAGCGAACTCGCGGTTTTCTTCCTTGGTCTGCGTCTGCTTTGGCTCTGCCGCCTTTTGCGCACCGTCGGAAAATTCAACGTCATTCGTCTCTTTTTCTGTGGGAGTCGGCACTCCCTCGGAAGTAACGGGGGCAGCGTCAACCCCACCGTTGGAAGCGTCCGTTCGTTCCGCTCCTTCAACCGTTTTCGCCATGTTTTCTTCCATTTTTCATCCTTTCTATACGGATTTTTGCGCGTTACCTGCGTATTTTTTAAAATGCACGTCATTTTGTATCCACGATATGCCGTGCCATTGCGGCGGCATCTCGTGTAGTTTCGGTAATTTTGGAGCCTGCGGCGGCAATTTGTCCGTTGGCAAAGCGGATCTTTTCCCTCGCCTCATGATAGATCTGTGCCATGATGCGGCGCAGCCGCTGATTTTCCGCAATCAGCGATTCCACCTGCTTTACCGTCCCTTCCTGCGCGCGCACGCGTTCCGCAAGCGATTCGGCTTGTTTGGTAAGGGTATCGATCTGCGTAAGGAGCACCGCCTCGCGGTTGGCTTCCTCGCTCTCCAGCGTGCGCAGGATCTCGGTCCGATTGGAAAGTGCCTCGCGCGGGTATAATTCAAAATAGGTTTTGAGAGAAATCGCCTTTTGCGCCAGAGCCACGTCAAGGGCGTTGATATCCCCCGCAACACTGGCGCGCGTTCCGCCCACGGCTTCGACCGTGACCTCAAAATCGGTATCGGCAAACTCTGCCGAATCAAAAATATCCGAGTGCGTCACCGCCCCAACGCCCTCCGTATCCTCCTGCCATACGAACGGTTCGTTCGTATAGTAGAGCTTGTAGAACTGTGCCAGCACCCGTCCCTGACGCTCCTTCACTCCCCAAAAGGTGCTTTTGAGCTCCTCGACGGGCTGGAGCGCCTGACTCTGTAGCTGCGCGATTGCCGCTCCAGACATTCCCGCTCCAAGCGTCTCTCCCGTCATCACCTCGGTTGCCCCCGTTACGGCACGCGTAAGCTGTGTCAGCGTTTCCACGATCTGCATCGGTCCTTGCGGCATTGCTGGCTCTTGCAATCTCCTGATCCCACCGCCGCCGGGGGTGTAATCGGTCAAGACCTGCCCCGGCTCGTTGGTGATCACTTGGCCGCGCAGAGCATCCTTGGAAACGACGTATTTGCCAAAGCCGTTCTCCTGAGCAGAAAGCAGCATCATGGCGATATTGAAGTTGATGGCTCGCTGATTGGGAAGGCTCCCTTCAATCTCCCCCAAGCCGTAAATGCACTTTTCCCGCGTTTCGTAGTTGCCAACGACCACGGGATAGAGCGTGGCGCGTGCCCCACTCTGCTCTGACACTCGACGGGGCACGTCGGGGAGCGCGGTGTTCGCCGCATCCTCATCCCCAAAAAGTCCGCGGCGCGCCCCCTCGATATCGGGAGTCAGGGGAAAGGGCTTGTTAACCGTAGCGGTGCGCGTCGCCTTTTCCACGTAAACCTCACCGTCACGTCGGAAGTACCGCGTCAGCACCGTGCAAAGCTCACTTTCGTCCTGCTCCTGCCCGCCGTACGGGTCATCCGCTTCATCCGAACGAATCAAGGTTTTATCAACGTCCTCGTCGCATCCCTCTCGCACCGACGCCACCGTTTCGCGCGAGGCGATCATGATCCATGCCTGCTTTTGCTCGTCAATCTCGGTTGGATCCTCAAAAAAGATATTGAGGGGATCGATCATCTCACCGCGCAATGCCCCCGTCACGCGCCCCGACATCCCCTTTGCCTCGGCATCCCAATAGTAGTGATAGAAATACGAGCCCTTTTTGATGCCGTCGTCGATGCCCTTTTTATCCAGTCGCTCCTGCCCCAGCTCCTTTTGGATGTACTCCGCAAAGTGGTTGAATTTATCGGTTGCCACACCGTTGCGGTTGCACTTGTAGGTAATGCGAACGGGAGTACCCAGGATCGCGCTCTTTTTGGAGCGACAGATCATCTTTGTGATATTCACCACGGGGCGCGGCAGATTTTTGGTGTTCTTGGTCGGTGCGGGCCACTGATCGCCCTCAAAAAAGCGAACGTAAAGCGGCAACCGCTCGGTCAGATGTCGCCCGCTTTGATAGGCTCTGCCATTTCGAAACATACGCCAAAGCCTTGTTACCTGCTCCTCACGGTCAAGCTGTTCCGTTTGATTCATGCTTCTCCTCTCCCCATACCCATTCGTTCAGGGTCTTGGAAAGACTTGCGCGCTCCTCGGTCTCACTCTCGCGCGCCGCGCAAATCTCGCCAAGCTCCCTCTTCAAGGCTTTCACCTCTTCTTCAAGGGCGGCAATTCTTTTTTTCGTTTTTCCAAACAACATCAAAAATCCTCCCAAATCACGTATCTCTCGTTCCACGCCTCCAGCGGTTCACGTTGAAAATTTCTTTCGATAAAGCGATCCTCATCACGCTTGACTGCCATCCACGTGCGCGACTGCCGCGGCGCGATATGGTGTGCAATGGCAAGAGACATGACCAGATCGTCATGATACCCTGCCATTGCTTCCTGGCGTCCGCTCTCCAGCTTGATAAAGGTCAGCATCTCGCGCAGGGTCGCGGTATCCACCTCAGCCCCCGGATCCTCACGCATCCGCGCCACCAGCTCCGCGATAATGATCGGACGGGTCTTTGAGGTGGTTTCAAAGCCTGCCACACGCTCCACCGTATCGGCGGAGCGATCCATGCGCTCCCGATAGTAGAGATTCGGATATGCAAACTTTTGTTCCAGAATCCTCACGGGATGCCTTGAATAGTTGGTCTCCACACCGATGAGCGCATCGTTGTAGTATTTTCCGAGGCAAAAGAGCTGCTCCGCGTACAGATCCTCGTCCATACGCTGCTTATGAAGCGTTGCAACAGTCCTACCGTCAAGATTACAGATCACCTTTGCCGCAAAGTAATCCTCGCCCGAACCCGCCGTGTCTCCGCCGATCACGTAAGGGGCACGCTCGGTCACCGCTCCCGACTCGCGCTTCAAAAGTGGCTCTTCGTGGAGCGTGATATACCCCTCGCGGGATTCGACAAACATAATATTCGAGATCTTCCACTCCACGTCCGCCACGTCTCCGTCGGCACTGCGGATTGTCGTACAGCTTTTGTCGTAGGTAAAATACCCCAACCGTCCACGCGGCTTTGAGGAGATCCGAATCAATTGCTCCGCGATCTTCTCCTTGTCAAAGACGCAATTTCCGCTGGATACAAACGCCTCGTCGGGCGTGCAGGGATACTCCTGCTTGATGGTGTTTTTGTCGAGATAGGACGCGTATTTACGGCAGTACCACGCAATTTGTTCCCGCGCAAGTCCCTTTTCCTTCAGGAGCTCAATTCGAGAGCGCAACCACGGATCATCCGTTGCCTCAAAGTTAAAGTCCGGAGCACGGTATTCCGCCGTTCTCCACCACTCGTAAAATAGATTGATGCAGCTTCCACTGTCCCATAGATCCTTCGCCTCGTTAAAGCCGTTTGCGGTGGTTTCGTAGATACAGACCGCATCTGACGTCATCGCCTCTCCGATCCCCTTTTGGAGATCGGACAGTGAGCACTCGTAAAACGCGATCTCCGAAAAGTGCACGAAATTGAGGGTGCGCGAGCGTCCGACCTGCGCCGTTGCGGTAGCGATACGCCAGGAGGAATTGAGCTTATCGAAAAACAGCTCCCTTTTGGATGCAAAGCGTTCGGTAGGTCGCAAGCGTTCGGGCAACCGTTCGTAAACCACTCTCGCCTTATCGTTAAAAATCGAGAGCGTATTGTCGGATTTATCCGCCAGGGTAAAGCCCGAAAAGTTTCTCCGCACGATCGCATAAGAGAGCTGCATTGCCGTGATCAGAGAGGTAAAGCCCTGCTGCCGTCCCTTGAGAACGTAATAGGGTCTCTCCGTTCCATAGATCTCAAACCGCTTGATAAAGTCGGCTTGCACCTCATTGAAAAAGAACGGAACGCTCCGCTTTTTCTTATCTACGATCAAAAAGGTCAATTCGATGAGAAGATACGGGCGAGCTATAATCTCCTCACACAGTTTCCGCTCCTCAAAGAGCTTTTTCACCGCCGCACGTGTCAGCGCGCGATCATATTCAAGATCCCCACGCTCTTCCCAGCGTACACGCCGTCGCGCGATCATATCGGCAACCGTCACAGATCCTCAAACCTCTCAACCGAGAGAGAACCACCCAAAATTTCGGTCTCCTCTCGGTTTGCAAGTGCCTGCTTTTCGTAAAGAATTCCCAGTGCCTGCGTCAATTTTCCGATATCGTCATATTTCATGGCGGCAACGCGCTTCAAAAGCTCCCTCCGTTCGCTTCCTCCCGTTTCCGTCTTGATCACGCGGAACAATTCCTCCAGCACGTCCTCGTCCTCAACCGCGCGGCGCAAGCGACGTTCAAGCAGCTCCTGCGTCATGTTGATCGAACGCCAGGCAGAGCGAACGAACTCCGCTTTCTGCTTCTCTCTTGCCGCCTTGATGGCGGGATCGTTCTCGGTCGCTTTGTCATACTTGCGCTTCCAGCCCCACAGGGTGGATACGGGAACGCCCAGTTTGCGCGAGATAAACTCCATGTTGTTGTAGGTATCAAAGAGCGCATACGCCCGCTCCTTCACGTCTTTGTTGTATTTCTGCCCGGCGGACATTCCGCGCCCCTTTCCCGAAAACAAAAAAAGACCGCGTGACTGTTTCCAATCACACGATCCTTTATGATCCGTGTCTTTTTTGAGCAAATTCTTGCTCTTTGCGCTTTTATTTTATCACTTTTTGC
>JBGVEW010000049.1:0-7324 GCA_045120465.1 Eubacteriales bacterium | reverse complement strand
TCAAAAACTTTTGCCGTCTTTTATAGCGTCCCCTCGTTAGGAACCACTCTCATATCGGTTCCTTTTTTTGTGCTCTGCGCTCGGTAAAAGCGTTGATGCAGTACAGACTCTGCTTAATTTTTCGCTTTTGTACGCTGACGGAACAATTGCTCCCGCGAGCGTTTTGGTACCACCACCCAAAACGCTCCGCAAAGTTAGTTTGCGTTGGATTTTTATGGGGAACTTTTGTAAAAGTTCCCCACACCCCTCAAAACTTTTGCCGTCTTTTATAGCACACCCTCGTTAGGAACCACTCTCATACCGGTTCCTTTTTTTGTGCTCTGCGTTTTGGCAAAAGCGTTGATGCGGTACAGGCTCTGCTTGATTTTTCACTTTTGTACGCTGACGGAGCAATTGCTCCCGCAAGCGTTTTGGTACCACTTCTCGCTGCGGCTCGGTCACGCTCGCGTTCTGACACCACACCGTGGTGTCATTCATCCCGCTCGCGCCGCTTCGCTACCCAAAACGCTCCACAAAGTTAGTTTGCGTTCAAAATAAAACGGTACAAACAATGTGTCATCTACCAACAAAAAGTCAGCGTGTCATCCTGAGCGAAGCACCGCCAATGGATCAACAAACATACAAAACGGCTATTCTCGCGGTGCGTAGTCGAAGTTTTGCGGGTTGAGCGTAGCGAACAAGCAAAACCGAGGAGCGTAGCGACGATGGGATCTACTATGGATCAGCGATGACACGTTTATTGTTACTTTACACATTATTAAAACATCCCCCAAAGCACCGCAATGCTTCGGGGGATGTTTGCAAAATTTAAAATTAGTGATTACCACGCGACGGGATCCCCGTTCTCGTCGTAGTGCCTTAGTGTTTCTTTGCCAACTTCAGTATCACGAGTATTGGAAACAATATGGGAAACAGTATAAGTCCCAGACACCCATCGATTCCAGCGTGCTTTTTTTACGTGTTATTTTCCGTCCTTTCTTCGTGATTCATATAAATATGATTTTTTCGAATTTTTACGGTGTTCTTCTCTTTTCCTCGATCATGCGAAGCAGGGTCTCCTCGTCGATGACGGGGACACCGAGGCTTTGTGCCTTGGTCAGCTTGGATCCTGCCGCCTCGCCCGCGACCACGTATGAAGTCTTTTTCGACACGCTGCCCGACGTCTTACCGCCCGCCGCCTTGATCATATCCTCCGCCTCGTCTCGCGTCAGATTCGGGAGCGTTCCCGTCAGGACAAAGGTCAAGCCTTGGAACAGGTCATCCGCCGGCTTTGCCGTGGATACAGTGACAAGCCCTGCGTCACTCAAGCGCGCGCAAAGCTCCACGTTTTGCGGATGCGAGAAGAAATTGACCACACACTCGGCAGTAATCTCTCCAAAATCCTCAATTGCGCAAAGCTCCTCGACCGTTGCGTTTTGCAACGCCTCGAGAGACCCATACCGTTTTGCCAAAGCCGCCGCCGCGACCTCGCCCACGTTGCGGATTCCAAGTGCGTAAACCAAACGTTCCAATCCCGCTTTTTTGGAGGTTTCGATCGCGTCGATGAGATTTTGCGCGGATTTTGCACCCATGCGCTCGATTTGCGCGACCTCCTCTACCTTTAAGGCGTAAAGGTCTGCCGCGTCCGCGATAAGGTTGTTTTTGAGCAGAGCCTCGACAAGCTGTGGGCCGAGTCCGTCGATATTCATTGCGTCCTTGGAAGCAAAATGCTCGATACCGCGCGAGAGCTGTGCGGGGCAACGGCTATTGGTGCATCGTGTTGCCGCGCCCTCATCCGCATCGTAAAACACGGGTTCACCGCAGGACGGGCATTTTTCGGGCATGAAAAACTCACGCACGCCCTCACCACGCAGTTCCTTATGCGAGCGCACGACCTCGGGGATAATGTCCCCTGCCTTTTGTACGGTAACGATATCACCGATGCGGATATCGCGCTCGCGGATCAATTCCAAGTTGTGAAGCGTGGCGCGTGTGACCGTTGTGCCTGCCAAGCGGACGGGTGACAGCACAGCGGTGGGGGTCAATACGCCCGTTCGCCCAACCGCGACCACGATGTCCTCAAGTCGCGTTTGCTTTTGCTCGGGCGGAAATTTATACGCCACCGCCCATTTGGGGGTGTTGGTGCCCTCCCCCAGCTCTGTGCGAATAGCGAGATCATTGATCTTAATGACCACTCCGTCGATATCGTACGCCAAAAGGTCGCGCATCTCCCCCAATTTGCGGATATGTGCCTCAATGGCATCCGCTCCTCGCACGACCGCGCGACTCTCCACCACGTGAAAGCCCAGCTCTGCCAAGCGATCCAAGGTTTCCTTGTGCGACTGTGGCGCGTGCCCGTCGAGATACAGACTTCCCTCTTGGAAATTGAACACGAAAATATCCAGCTTGCGCTCTGCCGCGATTTTGGGATCAAGCTGGCGCAAAGAGCCCGCCGCCGCGTTTCGCGGATTGGCAAGCAATGCCTGACCCGCTTCCTCGCGCACGCGATTGAGCTTTTCAAACACTGATCTGGGCATATAGACCTCTCCGCGAACGGTGAGGGTCAACGCTTCGGGAAGGGTCATGGGGATGGAAAAGATGGTACGCAAATTTTGTGTAACGTCCTCCCCCACAAAGCCGTCTCCGCGTGTAGCTCCCTGCACAAACACGCCGTTTTCGTAACGCAGAGACACCGAAAGCCCATCGATTTTGGGTTCCACCGAATAGTCGGCATCCGAAACGGTCTGCCCCACGCGCGCGACGAACTCCTCCAATTCCTCAAAGGAAAAAACGTCGGAAAGCGAGTTCATCTGCACCGCGTGCGTCACCTTTTCAAACTTATCCAAGGGCTTCCCTCCCACGCGCTGTGTGGGGGATGCGGGATCGAACAATTCGGGATGCTCCGCCTCCATTTTGAGGAGCTCGGCATACATCATATCGTATTCGTAATCCGAAATTTCGGGATCATCGTCCACGTAGTATCTCTTGGCATGATAGAGCACCTGACGGCGCAATTTTTGCAGTTTTTCTGCCGCTTCGTTCATGTTTTTTCCGCCTTTTTTGTTAAAAATCCAAAAAAACGAATGTTCCCTGAACATCCATCTTTTTTATTATACCAAATTTTTTTGATTCTGTCAATGATTCTTTTAAATTTTTTCTCAAAAATATTATTGTTTTCGACAATTTATCTTTGAATTTGTAAACATTTTTTGTACAGTCTTTACAAACAACCAAAAACGTGCTATACTATAAACGCAGGAAGGAGTTTTCCGAATCTCCCGTTTGGAGGATTCCGAGGACTCCTTTGTGCGATTCTCAAAGAAAGGCAAGGAAATCCGTATGAAGATCAACGTAATTGGCAGACAGATGAACGTATATGAGGATATGAAGCTCCTCATTGAAAAAAAGCTTGCAAAATTTGACAAATTCTTCCCTGCCGAGGGTGACGCTACCGTCACCTTGAGCTGCAAACATAAAGATAAAAATCTGGAGATCACCATCTCCGCGGGGGGCACGCTCTTCCGCAGTGAGGTCAGAGCCGACAGCTTCCGCGATGCGCTTGACAGCGCGTGCGCGAACATTGAGCGTCAGATCCGCAAAAACAAAACGCGTCTTGCAAAAAGACTGCGCGAAAACGTCTTTACCCCCTACGACGAGGAGATTTACGACGACACGGTAGCGGAAGAGGAGGAGATCATCCGTACCAAGACCTTCCCCATCAAGCCCATGTCGGCAGAGGAAGCGATTTTGCAGATGAATCTTTTGGGACATCAGTTCTTTGTATTTGTAGATGACACCAGCAACGCAACCTGCGCAGTTTACAAGCGTCAGGACGGCGGATACGGCTTGCTGATTCCCGAAAAGGAATAAAAACACGGGGGCTGAGTCAATATGACTCAGCCCCTCATACTGTAGGCAAAACTTACAACTTTCCTCAGTTTGACGAAAGTTTTCGCCCGCCTTTTTTCAAAAGGCGGCGCGGTGGAGGCTGCGTAAGCCTCCTCGCGCTCCGCAGAGCGCGAAATTCCTTTAAAACGGCGCTTTTCTTTTTGCCAAGCTTTTTCTTTTGCGCCTTCTTGCCCAAAAGAAAAAGCGGTATAAAAGAATTTGTGCAATCCTACATATCGTTTGCCTTTGGCCTATAACCTGCGTGGCATTAGATATCGTAATTTTCACCGTACCAGCGGCTATCCTTGGAACGAACGGACATAAGCTGATCGTGAAAATAGCGGTGATAACGCCCATACGGGTGTGGCAATTGGGAAATCTCCTCGGTAAATTCCCCTTCTACGGGTTGCTCCAATACTTGCAGTTCCGCAATTTCCTTTTTGACACCGCGCCAAATGGCTCCAACTTTTCCAACTTGTACTTTTTCGACATGGAGGTCTTCCATGTTTTCGGAGGTACAGCGCGCGGTCATCAGGCTGTCGGCAGGCTCCTCCCCGGTTCCGAGGGTAAAATTGCGGATCGTAACGTTTTCCGCTTTGAAATTTTGGGAAAAGGTCATGCCGATCAAAGCAGGTCCAAAGGTTGTGACGTTTTCGATCAAAAGATCGCGGCAAGGCTCACAGATCTGCAAAGCTTCTTGCGCGCACGTGCGCACGTTGCGGACCGTGATATTGTAAAATTCCTCTGCTGTGTGATTGCGGATCGGCGCAAACGTATCGCTCCCAACACCGATAATGACACCACAGCCCGAAATAGAGTTTCCTGTATCCACAAGATCCGAAACCGTGATGTTATATTCCTTCGCACCGTCGCAATTCAGCATCCGTACAAGACTGCACCCGTGTGTGGAGGAAACGATGTTGCGAACCGTAATATCGTGAATATCAAAGCTCTTTCCCTCAACCCAAAGATCCTTTTCGAAGCCTTCCCAGTTGGGATATGCGGTCATGGCAACGGTATCGTCACCCGTAATGCCCGTAATATTTTCGACCGTAATATATTCGCAACCGATGCGAAGATCGATACCGTCCTGATTTTCGAGATTGCCGTACATTCTGAAATCCAGGTCAGCAATGCGACCGTTGCGGCAAAACATAAAGCAGGTCGCCCACCAACGGGATTCGACAAACCGAATTCCGCGCACCTCAAAATCGCGCACGTTGTGCAAAAAAAGGAGCAGATTGACGCACATATGAGGATACAAATCGGGGCGGGAACGACGAAGCTGCTCGCAAAGCCCGTTTGGAAAACCACCGTCGATCACAGCTCGTCCTTCTCCCAAAATACGAATCCCGTACTGCTCTCCCTCTAACGTTTTACCAAGAGGAGTCCATGCGTTGCGATTGCAAAAAACATTGGAACGCACACCGACTGCAAGCTTGAGATGCGCATCGGCAAGGATTACCGTAAGATTGGACGGCAAAAGAATCGCGCGATCAATCATCCAGATATCGCTATCGGTATGGGGATTGTGGCGAGGGATTACCACCTCTTCAATCCCGTTTGCTTCAGCGTAATCGATGGCGTTTTGAATGGTTTGGGAATCATCCTCGCCCCAAAAGCGCTTTTCGTCGGTAAAAATTCGGGTATTCATCAAAAACTCCTTACTTATATAAAATGATGTCATAATACGACACTATTATAGAGGACGGCAAATAAAAAATCAATGCATTTTACCGATAAAAATTTGGATTTTTTCGACTTTAACCACCCCTCGACACAATTGCAACCGTTGTTTTGAAAAAGAATAGAACTGCGCTCTTGACAAAACGCCGCTTTTGGTGTATAATAAAGAACAGTTTGCGGGTATGTGTGTGAAAATTCCACTATACACCGCGAACATTTCCGCGGGTATGTGTGTGAAAATTCCACCATACACCGCGAACATTTCCGCGGGTATGGTGGAATTGGCAGACACGATGGATTTAGGATCCATTGGGCAACCGTGCAGGTTCAAGTCCTGTTACCCGTACCAAAACAGAACGGGATCCCATCGGGATCCCGTTCTGTTTTGATATAGATAAAAGCCCGTGGGGCTGCACGCGCGTTTGCTTGCAAACGCCCGGAACGCCGCACATAACGCATGAACAGACTTTGATGCATAAAACGCGGCGTTTGTGCAGTGGTCAAGTCCTGTTACCCGTACCATATCGAGTGTTCATAACAGATTCAAGTTATGAACACTCGATATTTTTTTGCTTATGCTTACTTTTCGGTTAAATATTGAGTTGTTTTGAGCAGGTTTGCCTGCTCTTTTTTGTTATACTGCGTTAGATAAGTATTCGATGGCTACACCTTTGCGCGAGTCGAGGATATAGGGCGGTCTGTGAATGATGCCGGGGATGTCAAGTGTGCCGACGAAGCGGTAATGAATGATGACGCGTTGTGTTCTGTCCTTGCCCGTTCCCTCCACAGGAAACACCTCGATCTTTTCGATCAGCTCTCGCAGAATAACAGGTGTTAAAGTTCGCATCTCCATAAACTTTTGAATTGCTCGGAGAAAGTCATCCTTTGCCGTCTGCATTCTGTCTATGCTGTCGAGCTTTTCTTTCAGTTCAAGTGTCTGACGTTTCAATTCCTCTTGCTCGTTCTCGTACTTCTGAGATAGCCGCATAAACCACTCGTCCGTCACCTTGCCCTCCACGTTGTCCTCGTAGAGCTTTTCAAAGAGTCCGAGAAGCTTTTGACTTCGCGCTCTCGCCGTTGCTAAAGCCCCTTCCGCAGCCGTTCTCTCTCGATGCATATCCTTGTTGGTCTTTTTCTCTAAAAGCTCCGCAAAGGCTTCCTCTGCGCTTTCAAGAAAGTCCGCAAGCATTCTTAGCTCCATCAGCACGATCTGCTCCAAAGCATCCTCACGGATATAGTGAGTGTTCTCGCAAGTGCCTCGCATTCCCTTGTAGTTTGAGCAACTAAAAAAACGAATGCTTGGATTCTTTTGGTTGAAGTTGAACCATAGCTTATGTCCGCAATCTCCGCAGTAAAGAAAGCTCGTAAATATGCTTTTCTTTTGGTTCTTGTCCTTTGGCGGTCTGCGCTTAGTCTTTTCTACAAGCTTCTGCACTTGCTCCCACGTGTCGCGGTCGATGATTGGCTCGTGAACGTCCTTGAAGATTGCCCAATTTTCTTTTGGGTTCTCAACTCGTGTTTTATTGCGGAAGGACTTTGACGTGCTTTTGAAGTTGATGACGTCACCACAGTATTCTTGCTGAGCGAGTATCTTGGCAATGGTCGTCTTGCACCACTTGTAAGGATCGGCTTGCGTTTTCTTGCCACCTCGCGGAAGTCCCTTGCTTTGCCAATACGCCATCGGCACTAACACCTTGTCCTCTTGAAGAGTTCTCGCAATCGTTTCATTGCCCTTACCCTCGATGCACAAGCGATACACGCGTCTGACTAC
>JBGVEW010000048.1:0-93188 GCA_045120465.1 Eubacteriales bacterium | reverse complement strand
CCCCCCCCCCCCCCCCTTCGGCTTTCTTTCATTTCTGTTGGCATCCGCCGCATCTGCCCGAGCAACGAGCACTATCGGGACAACCGATGCACTTTTTTCCGCTTCTCTTGGCTTTGATGATGTAACATGCCGCCCCGCCGACGATCAATGCGATCACGGCGATCACGATCCAATCTAACCATCCCATAATTACGATACCTTTGCCATTTCTCTTCGTTTTGTGCGCTCTGCAGCCTCTTTGGCAAGCTCGCGGTTTCTGCGAATGATCAAAACCGTCAGCACACCTGCAAATACCGCCACCATCAGCCATCCCAAAATCGGCATCCAAGCCGCTCCGAGATCTGCTCCGCCGGCGAGCGTTCCGAAGAAATACACAAGAAATCCCAAGGAATATCCAACACCGAATTGCAAACCGACACCCGCCAGAAGCCATTTTTTGCTCTTGAGCTCGGCATTCATCGCACCGATTGCCGCAAAGCAAGGAGGAGAAAACAGATTGAACATCAGATACGCCAATGCCGCAACCTTTGTAATGGCAAATACTGCCGCAACCTCACTTCCCGCGCCTTCCATCATCACAAGTTCTTCGGTATCGATCAAATTTTCAAGTCCGACAAAACAGACCGCAAGCGTTCCGACAACGTTCTCCTTGGCTATAAAGCCCGTAATTGCCGCAGCCGCCATCTGCCACACGACCGCACCGATGATCGGTGCAAAGAAGTATGCAAACGGAGTAGCAATGGTAGCCAAAATCGATTGGCTTGCATCCTCGGCAGGGGTAAGCGTCCACGTAAAGGTTTGCATCAGCTGTACCGCAAAATTACATACAAGAATAATCGTTGCCGCTTTGACAATATAGGACCAACCGCGCTGAAACATAGAAAGGGATGCTTTTGCAAGACTGGGAAGCTTATATTCGGGCATCTCCATGATAAAATAGGACTTGCGCTTACAGTTTCCCGTAATCAAATTGACCAAAAGCGCACACAAGAGAATGATCAAAATGCCTACGAAATACATCAGCGTTCCAACCCATGCCGCTTCCCCAAAGAATGCCCCCGCAAAAAGCGAAATGACGGGAAGCTTTGCACCACAAGGCATAAAGGGTGCCAGCATTGCCGTAGCGCGACGTTCGCGCTCATCACGAATGGTACGGCAAGCCATGACCCCCGGAACGGCACATCCCGTTCCGACAACGAACGGAATCACGGATTTGCCGGAAAGTCCTACCTTTTTGAAAATGGGATCGAGAACCACGGTAGCACGCGCCATATATCCGCAATCCTCAAGAAGCGCCAGCAGGAAATACATCACCATGACCAGCGGCAAAAATCCAACGACTGCACCAACGCCGCCGATGAGTCCATCCACCACGATTGCGGAAATGATGGGATGCACGTCTGCCATTAGTCCTGCAACCCACTCACCGAACATGTCGATCAGCGTGACCAGACCGGGAATCGTCACTTCTTCGGAGATCTCCACGCCATCCGCGATCCATGCACCGAGCCATGCCTGTGAGATCTGGAACACCAGAAACATGACAACCGCAAAAATCGGGATTCCCAACCATTTATTGGTCAGGATGGAATCAATCTTATCCTGCACGCCCGTCTCTCGGGTCAGCACCTTGCGCGCCTCTACCGTTTGTACGATCCCGTTGACAAACGCAAAGCGACGGCGATCCGCTTCCTCAACCGATTTTCGATCGGACAGATCCACACCTTGCTCGGTATAGGGGGCGTTTTGTACACTTCCCACGGCGGCAAATACCGCTTCCATCAGATTAGAAAGCCCTTTTGCCGAGGTAGAAACCGTTTCCACCACACGGCATCCAAGCTGCTTGGAGAGTGCCGCGGTGTCGATTTCGGTCTCCTTTTTTTGATTGACATCGGATTTGTTCAGCGCAATGACCGTGGGAATACCAAGCTCCAGCAGCTGCGTTGTAAAAAAGAGACTGCGGCTAAGATTGGTAGCATCGACGATATTGATGATCACGTCGGGATGCTCCTCCTTCACGTACACGCTCGTAATGCTCTCTTCCGACGTAAACGGAGACATCGAGTATGCACCGGGAAGATCCACGGCAATGACGTCCTCTCTTCCCTTGCAAAAGCTCTTTTTGATGCGGTGCTCCATTTTTTCAACGGTAACACCCGCCCAGTTACCAACTTTTTCATTTTGCCCCGTTAACGCGTTGTACATCGTTGTTTTTCCGCTGTTGGGGTTTCCTGTCAAAGCGATTCTCACGTTTGTTCCTCCATCTTATAAAAATCGGACGGTTAGCATATGCTAACCATTGCTCAAAAAAATAACCAAAGGATTATTTTTTAAATTTTAATCGCCTCTGCCAACTGACGGTCGATATGATATCTGCCATCCTTGATAGAAACGATACATCCGCTTTTACGGTGGGAAACAACGGTAATGGGCTCTCCGCTATAGCAACCAAGCGAAAACAAGAACGCTTCCAGCTCCTCGTCCTCGATTTCGATCGCGCAAACGGTATATTCTTTTCCAAGCTCTGCCTCGAAGAGTGTCATTTGCGTTTCCTTTCCGTTTCAATCTGAGTTAGCGATGACTAACCGTATAATATTATAATGGATTCCCCTCTTTTTGTCAAGCCCTTTTTGGAAATTTTTTTGTATTTTGTAAGTTTGTAACATTCAAATGCGAAATCACGATTTACACCTGTGTGCATTTTTGACAAACGAAGAACGCTTCCCTCTCTCTTGCATAAAATGGAGATAGAGGTGATATTATGAATATTGTTGTCGCTTATGCGCTGCTTGCAACCCTTGGAACCTGGGGAGTGACCGCGCTCGGTGCAGCTACTGTTTTCTTCTTTAAAAATCCCAATCAAAAAATCATGAATCTGATGCTCGGGTTTGCCGCGGGAGTAATGATTGCCGCAAGCTTTTGGTCTTTGCTCCTTCCCGCGATTGAACGCGCAAACGCACAATCGGGCCTCCCCGCCTATTGGGTGGCAACGGTTGGTTTTTTGTGCGGTGCGGTATTTATATGGGGCTCGGATAAAACCGTAAACCGTGCGATGCGTCGCGCGGAAAAAGCGCCCGCACACAGCGGTGAAAAAATGAACCGGATCATTTTGCTGGTGCTCTCCATCACACTCCACAATATTCCGGAGGGGCTGGCGGTAGGAGTAGCCTTTGGTGCACTTTCGCAAAATGGGTTTGGAGCGGAAGCATTGATGGGAGCGGTTACGGTTGCGGTTGGGATCGCACTCCAAAATTTTCCTGAAGGAGCTGCGGTATCGGTTCCGCTTCGCCGCGAAGGATATTCGAGACGAAAAAGCTTTTTTCTGGGGCAGGCATCCGGTATGGTCGAGCCGATTGCAGGTGTGATCGGTGCGCTTTCGGTGATGTGCATGGAAAAAATCCTTCCCTTTGCGCTCTCCTTTGCGGCGGGAACGATGATCCTTGTGTCGGTTCATGAGTTGATTCCCGAATGTCAGCGCAATCAGGACGCACACCCCTATTTTGCCACGATGGGAATCGTTGGCGGCTTTGCCTTGATGATGCTCCTTGACGTGGCGTTGGGGTAAACTATGATAAAAAGCAGGAATCTTGCTCAAGACTCCTGCTTTTTTATGGCTTACAAAGCAAATTACTGCTTTTGAGCGTTCGCATAGCGCAATGCCGCGAGCAATTCCTGTCCGATGCTATCCGCCATGAGCGCAAAGCCCATATCATTGGGGTGACAGCCGTCCACCGTGCACATATTGGCATAAGGACCGCGGAAAAATCCAGAACCGTCGATAAAATAGACGTTGTTATCCCCTGACGCGCGAGCCTTTTGGAAGGACTCCATAACAATGCTTCGGCGCTCGATCTCAGGCGATGAATGCGGATGAAAATCCGGTTTGGAAACCATCAGATACGGAATATTCGGATTCTTTTCACGAATTTTTTGATACATTTTATAATGGGTCGCACGCAGGTGCTCGGGATTTGGCGTGTTGTGATCGTAATCCGAAACGAACGCAGACATGGGGATGGTTGCCATATACGCAACGATCGCATCCTCTCCCTTTCCGTTGCCCGAAAAGCCAAGATTGATAAAATCGAGATTGCATCGTTGAGAAATGACGTTTTGATACGCATTACCGGGGCGCGAGGAGCACCCCCCCTGTGTGATGGACGAACCGTAATAAACCACGGGCAAAAGCGGCTTATACGCCATTCCGGCAATCACCTTGGCATCCTCCTGCAAACCGATATAAAGGTTTTTGACGTGGCTATAGCTCGGGAAATTGATGGTGATATAGCGCATCTCTCTCGTTCCAAACTCCTTTTTGGATTCGTACCCGCCCTCCATATAAAAATCGGGACGGAAGGAGCAGGAAAACTCGGTGGTTTCGGTAATGGGATCGTCGAGATACAGATCAAACGCGGAGCTTCCCGTCATTGCCATGTGGTTCATATGTCCCACGCTCGGCATTTCCGCCTTGATCGCAACGTAACGGGAGTCGGTAGCAAAGCGCACGCGACCTCCCGCAGTGCACTTATAAAGATGGCAGACCCCCTCACTCGTTGCCTTGGCAACCTCATCCGGCAATCGCTTAAAATCGGGCTGGTTTTGATCATCGTAAAGACCGTAAACCGCAAAAGGGGCACGTCGAACGTCATAAAACACAACGTCCGCCTCACCAATGTTGGTTTCGATCTTGAAATTTTGGTCGATCTTTGCAATATCCATATGATCCTCCCATTACTTGGTTGATATGGTCATTATAGCACAGCTTTTTATTTTTTTCAACGGAAATCCGCAAAATAACTTGCACCGACCGAAAAAAAGTAGTATAATAAAAGGTAGAAAATCCGAAAGGCGGATGCGACATGATTTCCATGGATCAACTCAAGAAAACGATGCGCGACAACGAGATCATCGTGCAGATTTTAAGCGAATATATCAATCTCCATCCTCGCTTTTTAACGCGTGAAATGGTGGAGGATCTGGCACGTGACTGTCGGGTAAGTGCGGAAGAAGCCTTTTGTACTCTCTTTGCCGCCGCATGCGGCTTGGACAGTGCTTCCGACCGCTACCACCGCGCATTGGAAAGAACCTACTTTGAGGCGGGAGTCAAAAAGCTAGATCCCACTCCTTACCAAAACGATCCATACGTCAAAACCGTCCGTTTTCCAACACAAACGCTTGGAAAATGGGAAACCTGCGAGCATTCCTACGCGCCTTACGAGCCGTTTGTGCGCAACGACCCTATGCTGCTTCCCTCCTTTTGTGAAATTCCGCAAATCGGTTATTTTGATGAAGAATTTTCCTTTCCCGCGGTGTTGGAAAACGGAATTGAGTGGATGACGGTAACGCCCAACGAGGTGGAAACGATGCGGCAGCCGATTGCCACGTGCCACGGCAGAACCTTGACGTTTGGGCTTGGTCTTGGCTATTTCGCCTTTCACGCAAGCGAAAAAGAAAACGTGGAGAGCGTAACGGTCATTGAGCAGAGCGCCGACGTGATCAAGCTCTTTCAAACGCATATCCTGCCACAATTTCCGCACAAGGAAAAGATCCGTATCATCCAAGCAGATGCCTTTGCATATCTGGATGCACTTTCGGACGGGGAGTTCGATGTTTTATTTGCCGATCTTTGGCACGACCCCTCGGACGGATTGGACATGTATCTGCGTATCAAGGCGCATGAAAAACGCTTGCCCAATATGCAATTTACCTATTGGATCGAGCCCTCCCTCCTCTCTCTTTTGCGACGCATGGTATTTCGACGTATGAGCGATACCAAAGAGCCGCTACAGCTGCGTGGGGTCGCGCCCGAAACGCTTCTTTCGGACGCATTTTTGAGAACGTTGGATTTGAGAAAAACAGAAAATGGCTGAGTCAAACGACTCAGCCATTTTGGTTTATGTTGATTACTTCTTTCTGAACATATCGAACAGATCGTCAAGATCGTCCTCGTCCTTCGGTGCGGGCTTAGGCTGGGGCTTTACAACCTTTTTGACAACCGTTTTTCTTTCCTCAAACTCTTTTTTAGTAGGTTCGGAGGAAGCCTCTGCTACCGTAGCCATGCGCTTGGTTTCACCCTTTGTCGTATTGAAGGGAGAATTCTCATTGGTCTTTTTATTGCCGAGATCACGATTAGAATCATCGGGTTTCTTTTCAAAGCCGGTTGCGATGATGGTAACGCGCATTTCGTCCTCAAGTTCCTCGTCAAAGCCGACGCCCCAGATGATGTTTGCATCGGGATTTGCTTCCTGTGCGATGAGGGTGGATGCGAGATCGACCTCTTCCAGACCTACGTCGGGAGATACGGAAATGCTGATCAGGATACCCTTTGCACCCTTGATAGAGGTTTCGAGCAGCGGGCTGGAGATTGCTTCCTTAGCCGCTTCCTCTGCCTTATCCTTACCCGTAGCGGAGCCGACACCCATGTGTGCGTAGCCCGCGTTTGCCATAACGCTGGTAACGTCGGCAAAGTCGAGGTTGATAAATCCGGGAATATTGATCAGACCGGAAATGCTCTGTACACCGCGACGGAGAACGTCATCGGCAATACCGAATGCATTTGCCAAGGAAAGCTTGCTGTTGGAGATGAGCTTCAGTCTCTCGTTGGGGATGACAATAAGGGAGTCAACGTACTGTGCCAGCTCTGCGATACCGGACTCCGCCTGCTCCATTCTCTTTTTACCCTCAAAGCTGAAGGGCTTGGTTACGATACCGACGGTGAGAATATCCATTTCTCTTGCGGCACGCGCAACAACGGGAGCGGCACCCGTACCGGTTCCGCCGCCCATGCCTGCCGTGATGAATACCATATCGGTACCCTCAAGGATCGCACGGATATCGTCGATCGATTCCTCGGCTGCACGCGCACCCATCTGGGGATTTGCACCCGCGCCAAAGCCCTTGGTGATTTTTTCACCGATGACGAGCTGATTGGGCGCCTCGGACTTGCGCAGAGCCTGACGGTCGGTATTGACGGTTACAAACTCAACACCGCGGATATTGGTTACGATCATACGGTTGACAGCGTTATTTCCGCCGCCACCGACACCGATAACCTTAATATTTACGCCACATTCCAGGTTATCATCATGTTCAAAAATCATGGTTTCTTCCTCCCGAACTTTACAATTCATTTCATTTTTCTGTCATTTCCCACACGGATGGGATCATAAAAAATACTCTATCTAATATAATACTATGTTTTTTGGATTTTTTCAAGTGTTTTTTGAAATTTTTTTGATATTTTCGAATTTATTTTTCAAAATATTTCTGTTTAAAAGCAAAAAAACGGGACTTTTCGTAAAAAATCCCGTTTTCAATATAAATCGTCAAGGCTCTCAACCGAGTGGTACACGGTTTTTTCTTTCGGGTCTCGGACGTCGATCGTTGCGTACTCGAGCGAAAGATCAACGCCGCTTGCCTCTTTCTTTTTGAGCGTTTCCTCCACCAATCTGAGCTTTAATTCCACGTCGCTTACTTTTCCAAGCTCGATCCAAAAATGATCGGACAGAACGAGTGAGACAGCAAATCGATCCGAAAAATCAATGTACGTGACGTTTCCAAGAACCTCACACTCCCGGAGCGCATCGCAGAGCTGATGGACGTAGGAACGATCGCCCGATGCATCTGCAAAGAGAATCCGTTTGCCTTCCTGTACCTGCACGATAGCGGGAAGCTTGACAGACAGAAACGGGGAAAAACGATCTTCCCCGTCCTGTAAAAGTTCAAGCACCTCAAAATTCCGATCAAAGGTAAATTGATAGCCACCGAACGCACTTGTCATCACGTTTTCCTTCTCTACTACCGTGATCTTAACCGAAAACGGAAGCGTCATCACGGTACAGCTCTTGACGTAAGGGCACGCCTTGAGGATCTTTTGCGCGATCGCATTACCGTCAAGCGACATACTTTCATCCGCTCCGATCTTGATTTCCGATGCTGCAAGGATTTGATCGTATTGATAAAACGCACATCCTTCGATCTCCACGCTTTGCACGCGGAAGATGGGAAGTACTGCCAAAAGGATCCCCAGCACGAGGATCATGCCACCGAGAATGAGCATGGTGGCGCGCAAAGCTTGCATCAGCTTTTTATTGGGGCGCTTTCGCATCGCGTGAGGCACGCGGTTAGGAGAGAGCATCGGCCCCCCCGTGTTTTTTGGGGGTGCTTGCGTATTTTGCTGTTCTCTGTTCATGGATCGATACGTCCTTTCAAGATTTTCTCGTTTTTGTCAATTCTTTAATTTCTTCCCAAATGCGGCGATTTGCATCCGTGTCCGCAAATTTTTGAACGTTATAGGAAAGAATCGCGCGTTCCTCGGGGGTTTCCAAAAGCATTTTTGCAACCCTGAGCAATTCGCCGCCCGCAAGGGTATGCTCTTCTACAAGGTATGCCGCACAAGCATCAGAGAGCGTTTTTGCGTTTTTGTATTGGTGGTTATCCGCCACGTAGGGAGACGGGATCAGAATGCACGCCTTTTGCATCAACGCCAATTCCGAAAGCGTCATCGCTCCCGCGCGGGAGATTACCAGATCTGCCGCTGCCATATAGGTTGGCATATCGTAAATGTAATCGGTGAGAACGCAGTTTTCGCGTTTCGAAAGTCCCGCATCCTCAAACTGTTTTTTTGCCGCCTCAAAGTCTCTCTTCCCCGTTGCGTGTACGTGCAAAAGGCGAGGATTGGAGGAAATCAGCTCCTTCATTACACCGATCGCCGCGGTGTTGACCTCCTCTGCGCCAAGGCTTCCGCCAAAGGAAAGCACCAGTACTTGATCCTTGGCAATTCCCAGCTTATTCCTTGCCGCCTCTTTGGAAAGGAGTCCAAAGCCTCCGCGCAGTGGGTTCCCTACGCGAACGACCTTATCCTGTCGGCGGATCAGATCCTTGGTAGCGTGGAAGTTGATCCAGATACGGTCCACCTTGTTTTGCAACCTTTTAACCGCCAATCCGGGCAACGCATTGGATTCGTGAACGGCAGTGGGAATGCCCATTCGTGCCGCCGCCGCCATAATCGGCCAACACGCGTATCCGCCTGTTCCGATCACAACGTCGGGGTGAAAATCCTTGATGATTCCAACCGTTTCCTTGGAATAAGGCGAGGTCAGAGCCAGCCAAAGGGCTTTGATATTGGAAGGAGAGAGTGAACGGCGGATGCCCATTGATTTGACGTGATGCAAGCGATATCCCTCACGTGGGACAAGATCGTTCTCCTTCCCGTTTTTGATCCCAACGAATTCGATAACGGCATCGGGATCGTTTTGCCGAATCGTTTCCGCAATGGCGAGAGCGGGGTTGATATGCCCTGCCGTACCGCCTCCCGTTAAAAGCACACGCATCAGAGTCCCGCTCCTCCCACGGGAACCTGCCAAAGCATTGCCGTTCCCGTAAAAAATACAACGGTCAAGAGAGACGGAATTGCGTACCAACGTTTATCTCCGTGGAAATACGGCAGAAAGGCAAACGCCAAAAAGCTGATTGCCGCCACGGCAAGAAAGGCAAACACACCGATCGTTACACCGTTAAAATGATCGACCGCCAAGCGGCAACCGAACACCGCCATCCACAAAAGGAATGCCGCACCGACACCGAGCACGGTATATAGGGTCTTGAAAAACTGTCTGGTTTTGATTTTTTTCATGGCTTGTTTCCTTTCCCAATTAGATTTTTTTATGGGTTGCGTAGCGGGAGATCGAAAGCACGATTCCCACCTCGAAGATCTGTAGCATCAAAGAGGTTCCGCCGTAGCTGAAGAACGGCAAGGAAATGCCCGTGTTGGGCATGGAGTTGGTAACAACGGCAATGTTGAGAATGACCTGAAGCGCCACCTTGAAGGTCAATCCGTAAACCATGAGAGCCGAGCATTTGTCGGGCGCGTGACGCGCGATGTAAAAGCCTCTCCAGATAAACGCCGCGAACAGTCCGATGACAAGGAGTGCGCCGATAAATCCGAACTCCTCGCAAACAATGGTAAAAATAAAATCGTTTTGCGGCTGGGAAACGTATCCGTATTTTTGTCGGCTGTTACCAAGCCCCGTTCCAAAAAGTCCGCCCGATCCGATTGCCATCATGCCTTGTAGGGTCTGCCAAGCAGAACCCAAGGGATCGGCATCCTCAATATTGAGCCACGTATCCACGCGCGCAAAGGCGTACGGAAACAAAAGAATCAGAACGCACGCTGCAAAAACGAGGATTCCTCCCATACCCATAAGCCAACGCATACGCGTACCGCCCAAAAACATGACCGAAACACCGAGCATACCGATGATAAGGAGTCCCGAAACGTGATGCTCCAGTGCGACCAAGCCGCCCACGGCGGCAATCATCATTCCCGGATACAGAACGCCGTATTTGAAGTCGCCTCCAAAGCGATGCGTAGCCATGACCTGCTTTTGATGGTCTGCCATAAAACGTGCCAAGGAGAGCACCAATGCCAGCTTTGCAAGCTCGGAGGGCTGTAAGGTAAAGACCTTAAGGTCGATCCAACGTCGCGCTCCGCTTCCGAGATCCGATCCCAAGGGGGTCATGACCAGAAGAAGCAGCAGAATTGCGATGCCGTAAAACACGTAGCTGAAATCCCGCCAGAAGCGAGGCGTACAGTATTTGACGATGACGGCGGTAAAGGCGACCGCAAGGAGCAAAAACACCAGATGCCTTGCGATGAAATAGGTGGATTCATCATGATGCTGCTGTGCGAACACGTAGGACGCGCTATAGATCATAACGCATCCAAACAGCACCAGTGCCGCCGTAATAAGGAGCATTGGAAGATCAACGCTTCCTTTTGCCGTGTGGGAAAGCTCCTCCCGATTGGGTGTGGGATCGGTTTGCGGGACGGAATGCGCCCGTTCTATTTCATGATTCATGCAACATTCCCTCCCCCTTTAAACTTTTTCAGAATGCGAACCAAGCCAAAATACAGATCAAAAGCTCTACCGCCGCAAAAACGAATACGATTCGTTTTTCGCTCCATCCGCATTTTTCAAAATGATGGTGGATGGGTGCCATCTTAAACAAACGCTTTCCGTGAGTGGCTTTGTAATAAAGGATCTGCAAAGCACTCGACAAAAGCTCCACGATAAATACCGTACAAATGATCAGTCCGATGCTTCCCCGTCCTACCATAAATGCCGCACCGATGATCAAAGCACCGAGGAAGAGCGAGCCTGTATCTCCCATAAAAACACGCGCGGGATGGAAATTATAGATGAGGAAGCCCAGCGTGGCACCAACCAACGCCGCACCGATAAGGGTAAGTCCCATATTTCCGATCCAGAACGCCAACACCGAATAGAAGATACCGATAACGTAGGAAACCGAAGATGCCAAGCCATCGATCCCGTCGGTAAAGTTTGCACCGTTGATGACTCCGACCATAACGATGACGGAAATGGGATAAAACGCAAAGCCGAGATCAAACCAAAAATCGGTAAACGGAATTGCAACAAAGGTGTGAAGGTACCCCATGTTTGCCATGATGGCAACGTAAGCAGAGGCGATCACGAGCTGAAGAATCAGCTTTTGCATCCTTGTCAGACCCTCGTTTTGCTTTTTGATCAGCTTACAATAGTCATCGACAAAGCCGATCGCTCCGTTTGCAACTGCAAATGCAACGGTCAGTGCCAGCGGAACGTAATATTTTGCACTCCCCTGAAACGCCCAAAGGATAAAAAAGCCTGCCATCCCGATCAGCGTTGCCAAAATAAATCCAATTCCGCCCATAATGGGAGTACCTTCTTTGGATTTATGCCAACCCGGCCCGATCTCCAAAATACGTTGTCCCAGTTTATGTGCTCTTAAGATGGGGATCATAATATGCTCCGCCAAAACGGTCAGCAAAAATACCGCAAGTGCCATAATGGCATATGGAATGGCAAGCTCGTTCATGTTCTTTCCTCTTTTCCGCTATACTGTCAAATATTTGTGAAATGCTCCTTTACGTATGCAACGATTCGCTCTAATCTTACCGAGCGGCTCGCTTTAAAGAGAACGGTGTCTCCTTTGCGCAAACGGCTGACAAGCTCCGATCCGATCCGTTCTGCGTCCTCACGGTCCGTGATACTGCAAACGCAGTCCTGTGACATTCCCGAACGAATCGCTCCGTCCGCAATATCCAAACCACCGATACCGACCGTAACGAGCTGTGAAACCTGCTTATTTGCAAGGTATTGCCCCACTTTGGCATGAAGCGCAGGACTTTGGACACCAAGCTCCAGCATATCTCCCAATACCGCCACCGCGCGTCCGCCCGTTTTTAGCACGCTCGCCTCCAAAACGTCAAGGGCGGCGATCATGGATTCGGGGGATGCGTTGTAGCAATCCTCAATCAAGGTGAGTTCTCCCCACGCGTAGCGGTTTTGCCGCATTCCAACGGTGGAAAAATTCAAAAGGCCTGTGCGAATATGCTCGACCGAAATCCCCATCTGCATCCCCACCGCAAACGCATAAAGCGCGGCATATACGTTGTGACGCCCGGCGACGCAAAGCTTCATATCTCGCCAAACGCTGCCTCTGTAAACGATATCGAACGTAGTGGAATCCACGTCCACACGAATATTTTGCGCAAACAGCTCGGTATCCCGTCGCTCAATGGATGCGTAAACCGTGTGATAACGCCTTCCGCCAATTCCGTTCAAAAGAGGTTCATCACCGTTGAGGATCAGCAAGCCACCGTCAACAAGCCCTGCAAGCACCTCCAATTTGGCGCGGCAGATATTTTCGCGGCTTCCGAGCATTTCCATATGCGACGTACCGATATTGGTAATGACGGCAATTTGCGGTGCGGCGGCAAGTGACATCCGTTCAATCTCACCAAATCCGCTCATCCCCATTTCCAAAACGGCAACCTCGGTTTTGTGATCGATCTCCATGACCGACAGCGGCATTCCGATCACACTGTTATAATTCCCCTTGGAACGGTAAACCTCTTTTTGGGTCGCCAGCACCTCCGCGATCATCTCTTTTGCGGTGGTTTTTCCAACGCTTCCCGTTACGGCAACCGCGGAATAGGAAAACGCCTTGCGATATCCCTCCGCTATTTTTGCGAGTGACAGTTCGCTGTCCCCTACTACGATAAAGGAGACCTCCGATGCACTCGTTTCCCCATCAAAGTGCTCACAGATCACACAACGGCAACCGTTTTGCAGTGCCGCATCAATGTAATCGTGACCGTCCACGCGTTCACCGCGCATGGCAACGAACACGGTGTCCGCATCCGCCTCGCGGGAATCGGTGCAGATCCCTCGGAGCAAACGCTCACATTCTGCCTCGGTGAACAGTCTTCCCCCGCACAGCTCCGCAAGATACTTGACAGATATTCCGTTTTGAGTGGAAAAAGAAATCTTCATAAGTCGTCCTTTATTTCGTACCGCCATTGGCGGATCCGTTATTTCTCACGCGGTCTTCATAGGCGCGCTTGGCGATCTCTCGCTCGCAAAAAGCACGTCTCCCTTCTCGCGTGATCTCATATTCCTCATGTCCTTTACCCGCAAGAAGAACGATATCTCCCGCACAGGCAGTTTGAATCGCAAACGCAATTGCCTTGTCACGCTCCGGGATCATTGCGGTAGGCGGCTTTTGCGCCATCCCCGCAAGGATCTCCTCAATGATGCGTTCGGGATCTTCGGTGCGTGAATTGTCCGAGGTCACGATCACACGGTCGGCAAGCCGCGCGGCAATCGCTCCCATGATGGGGCGTTTTGCTCTGTCGCGGTCACCACCGCAACCGAACACCAAAACGATCTTACCGTTCTTTTTGCGCAAAGTCCTCACGGTTCGCAAAAGCTTTTCCAAGGCATCCGGCGTATGCGCGTAATCAATCAAAACCGTAAAATCCGCACCAAAACCAAGGCGAACGCGCTCCATTCTTCCCCTGACGGGAAGCATAGAAGAAAGTACGGTTTTGATGAGCGCAGGTGAGCATCCGAGCTCCAAGGCGCAGATCGCCGCCTGCATGGAATTCATAACGGTAAAGCTCCCCGCAATCGGACAGGAAATTCGCAAACGTGTGCGCAAGGAACGCAGGCGATAGCTGACACCGCATTCCTCCAAACGAATCTCCTCCGCGCAAAAATCCGCATCGCGCTCCCCTGCCGTGCAGGTAACCACTCTGCCTTTGGCGTGCTGTTCCATATAGGAAGCGTACGGGGAGTCGGCATTGCAGACGGAAAGTGCGGATTTGGAAAGCAATTTTGCTTTTGCCGCCGCATAGTTTTCCATGGTTTTGTGAAAATCAAGATGCTCGGGCGTCAGATTGGTAAATACCGCCGCCACGAAGGACAACGGTGCCAGCTTTTGCAGCTCCAATGCGTGTGAGGAGACCTCCATCACGACGTATTCGACGCCGTCATCCCGCATCTCTGCCAACGTACGGTAAAGCACGTCGGGGTCTGGGGTAGTCATATTGGCAAGCTCATTCGTACTACCGACCGACAAGGGTCTGCCCCCTGCCGAAAAACAGCCAACCGTACCAATGAGCCCCGTTTTATACATGGAAGCTTCCAAAATTGCCCGAAGCATGTGCGTTACGCTGGTTTTACCGTTGGTCCCCGTAACACCGATCAGCTTTAAATGCTCCCCCGGAAAACCGTACCACGCGTGATAAAGCCTTGCGACCGCCTCGCGCGTGTCGGAGCATTGTAACACGATCGCTCCCGCATCTTCGCCCCAAGAGGCGTATCGGTCGGTCAGGATACAAACGGCACCCCGAGCGATCGCTTCGTCAATATAGTCGTGTCCGTCGCAGTGCAATCCGCGGATACATACGAACAATTCCCCTACACCAACACGCGAGGACGAGGTATTGATCCCCGTAATCTCACATTCCTCCGCGTGTACGGGACAAACGATTCCCGCTCCGCGGCATAAATCCTTCAGCTTCAAGACAGTTGCCTCCGATCAGAAAATTTGTTTCAACTTCCCGACAGAAGGCTCTGTCTGAATCATTCAATATTACGTTCCCAATTCTTCGGGGAGCGTGGGCGTCCAGCTTTCGTCGTAGTCGTCGTCCTCCTCATATCGGAAGGTGACCTCTACGACCGTTCCGCGCGGTACCATGGTTCCCGGGGCGATCGACTGCGCGATGACCTTGGGGCCCGTACCGCTCATATAGTTTTTGGTACCTGTGATGCGGATATTGAGTCCCGCATCGGTTAAGATCTTATTTGCCGCGAGTGCCGTTGTACCGCTTCCGATCAGATCGGGAACTCTGACCATCGGCTCCTCGCTTTCCTTATCGGTATAAACGATGATACGCGCGGCACTCTTCTCTACCACCGTACCCGCCTCGGGGTACTGGCGGCGAATCACACCGTCGGGGTCACCGATCACATCCACTGTAAAACCGTTCTTTTCATACGCCTTTTTGGCAGCGGAAACGCTCCAAGTGGTAACGTTAGGAACGGTTACGGTCATTTTTTCAAGCTCGGCATCGCTATAGATTGCCTCAACTCCGAGATACGGAAGAATGGCCTCCATCACGTTACCAACGTAAGGGGCTGCAACGGTACTTCCGTACAAAACGCCCTTGGTGGGTTCATCCACGATAATGATAACGGCATATTGCGGATTGTCGGCAGGTGCGTATGCAACGGTGGAGCAAACGTACTGCCCAAGACTTCCCGCATCCTTTTTCTCGGACGTTCCCGTTTTTGCCGCAATGCGGTAGCCTGCAACGTATGCGTTTTTTGCACCTCCGTTGCCCGAAACACCCTTTTCAAGAATATCGGAAACGGTTTTGCAGGTCTCCTCACTAACCACCTGACGACGCGACGCGGCATCATAGGAAAAGATCAGGTTTCCGTTTTCGTCGGTAATGGAGGACACAAGATGGGGCTTTACAAGGTATCCGCCGTTTGCTACAGCGGAAATCGCTGTAATCTGCTGAATGAGGGTTACGTTAAAGTTTTGCCCAAAGGCATAGATCGCAAGATCGAGATCGGTGAATTTTTCTTCGGTTGCAAACAGGCTTCCGCCCTCGCCCGGTAGATCGATCCCCGTCTTTTCCAGATAACCGAACGCGCGAAGATATTGATAAAAGGTCACTTTGCCAAGTCCCTGCCCCAATCGCATCAGCCACGGATTGCAGGATTGCTGGATTCCCTCGGCAAAGGTGAGCGTTCCGTGACCGTGAGTCTTGTGGCAGTGAATGGTTCGGTCACTGACACGGTATGCCCCCGTACAGGTGTAACTTCCCTTGATCGTATCGATATCTTCCTCCACCGCCATTGCTGCGGTGATGACTTTGAAGGTTGAACCGGGAATATAGGATTCGGTGATCGCTTTATTTCCCCACATGGTTTGCTGCAATTCCTGCTTGAGCTTGGCGTATTCGTCGCTCCCCACCGCAAAGCCGCTTTCGTTCAGGATCGTTTGTGACTGCGCGTCCAAAGTACGCGGAGCATTGAGGTCAAAATCGGGATAGACCGCCATACCGAGAATCTCACCCGTATGCACGTTCATCACGATTCCCGCGGCACGGTTGGCACCTCCCGACTCAATGTAAGCCGTGGAGAGCTCCTCCTCCAAAACAGACTGCACGTAAACGTCGAGCGTTGTGTGTACGTTGTAGCCGTTTTGCGCCGCGATGTATTCCTTGTAGCTGTAGGGCATTTCGCGCCCTTGGGCATCCCGCGCAGTAACGTATCTGCCGTCGGTGCCGGCCAACATTTTGTCGTAATAATATTCCAGTCCGTAAAGCCCCGTTCCGTCACTCCCCGTAAATCCAAGCGTGTGGGACGCAAGATCCGAATAGGGATAGTAACGGGTATGTGTGCTTTCCAAATAGATCATCTGCTCAAGTCCATATTCCGCGATAAACGCGCGAACGTCCTCTGCTCGATCCTTATCCACCCCTCGCTCAATCGTGCGGTCAAGCACGTTGGTATAGGTCATCTGCTTCATGACGAATGCGTAATCTACGTTGAGAATTGCCGCCAGATGCTCGGAAATCAAAGTATCCAAGCGGATATTGCTCCCGTTTTTGTTATGTTCGCTTTGCGCGCGCGCAATCGTTGAAGGAGAAATAAAAACGCGATAGGTAGAAACGTTTTTGGCAAGGATCGCACCGTTGGCATCGTAAAGATTGCCGCGAGACGCGCTGACGCGAGATTCGGTGGTCATTTGCTCCAGTACCTTTTGGCGGTAGTGTGAATAATCCACCGTTTGCAACAGCAAAATACGGATTAAAAGCGCGGAAAAGAGCAAGACAGCAAATCCCAGCAAAACAGCCGATCGGCTGACGAGCTTGGGATGTAGATTGTCATTGCTCTTTTGTGTGTTTTGCGGGTCCTTTTCTTCCATTTGTCAGCTCCTTTCCGACGGTTTCAGAAAGGGAGACGGAATCGCGCCTGCCCTCTTGTCCTATTTATTTTATGTTGCTATGCCGCAAGTTATGACCAAAATCGGTTTATTTGAGTCCGATCGCACTCAAAAGAGCGCCAAGGCCAACGGTTTTTTCGGGTTCTTCCTCAAACACCTCGATCGAATCCCCCTCACCGATAGAAAGATAGTCCATGCGGACGAATTCCTCACCAACCATGCCGTACTCGCGGGTTGCGACCTCGCGCAATTTCAAAAGATCGTTTTTGACCTCCAGATCGGATTTCAGCTCCGCAACCTCGCCTCCCATATCGGAAAGCTCCATTTTCAAGGCATTGACACGGTTCTCGCCCTGGTTGACCAAAACCGAGCTCGCTACAACCAGCATCAAGGACATTGCCACCGCCAAAATTGCCGCAAAAGCGGACACGGGAAAGCGATGTGTATTCTTTTTTGTGTCAGCACGTTGCGGATTGAACCAATCGGCATAAGACGCACGAACCGTTTTGATGGCTTTGGCAGGCAATGAGGCTACCAAAGACGGCAATGTTGACGGAAGCTTTGCGATCCGCTCCCCTGCACTCTCTCTGCCATCCCCCTTGACTACCGACACACAAGGTTTTTCCGCCTCTTGGGCATATACCGCCTCGTCACTCGGAGCGGCTTCGGCAAAATCCGTCTCGCGCGTGCGTAGCGCGCGCGTATCATTGATATAGGTAAGAAGTTGCTCCTCGTGCATTTCACCGTCGGCGTCGCGGTATCTCGCGTCCAATCCACGGTCGCAAAGAGCGGACAGACGGTACGCAAGCGGTTCAAGTGCGCTCGTCTCGTTTTCTTTCTTTTCTTGGTAATCGGCATCGGTTTGTACTGCCTTGACGATTCCGCGGCAAGCATAGCGTGCTTCCATGGCGGAAATCTGTGCCGAAGCACTGATGCTCAGCGACTTGAGAGACTCCTCGTATTTCATTGAAGGATCGATTGCCGTATCCATATGCCGACTCCTTTCTTTTCATTTTAAAAAACAGTACTTACAGCTTTTCCGCCACTCTCAGCTTTGCGCTGTGCGAGCGCGGATTTTGTTCCAATTCCTCGTTTGACGGCAAGATCGGTTTGCGATTGACCAACGCAATTTGCGGGCGATTTCCGCAAACGCACACCGGAAAGCTCTTTGGGCAGGTACATCCGCCCAACAGAGAGGCAAAGGTCTGCTTGACGATACGATCCTCCAAGGAATGGAAGGTAATGATGGCAATTCTGCCACCCGGATTTAAGAGGGATACGGCGGACTTGATCGCAGGTGCGATCACATCCAGCTCAGCATTTACCTCAATCCGTAATGCCTGAAACGTCCGCATTGCCGGATGGTGTCCGCCTTTTCCCGAAGGCGCGGGAACCGAACGTTTAACGATTTCGACCAGTTCCCCGGTGGTCTCGATCGTCTTCGATTCTCTTGCGCGGATAATGTTTGATGCGATGCGGGAAGAAAAACGCTCCTCCCCATATTCGTAGAGGATGCGTCGCAGGGCGTCCTCGCTGTATTCGTTGACAATTTTTTTGGCATCGAGTGGATTATTCACGTCCATTCGCATATCCAATGGTGCGTCGGCACGGTAAGAAAAGCCGCGCTCGGCAGTATCCAATTGATAGGAAGAAACACCGAGATCCAAAAGGAGTCCGTCGATGTGCTCAATTCCCCGCTCCTCACAAACCGATGCAAGATTGCGGAAATTGGTGTGAACCACCTCGGCACGATTGCCGTAAACCGACAAACGTTCGGTAGCAACCTTGACTGCCGTTTCATCCTGATCGAGTGCCAAAAGCTTTCCACCCTCGCCAAGATGCGATGCGATGACAAAGCTATGACCCGCGCCGCCTGCCGTTCCGTCCACGTAAATACCGTTTGGGCGGATAGAGAGCGCCTCGATACATTCATCCAAGAGCACCGAGCGGTGCGAAAAATTGATCTGCTCCTCCATGTGGTGCTCCTTTCCTTACCATTTTAATATCTTTAATATCCGAGGCTTTCCAGTTCGGCAACGAGCTCATCTACGTCGATATCACTCATGGTTGCGTCGTAAAGCTCCTCCGACCAGATTTCGGCATATTTTCCGCAACCGACGATTACCACGTTGCGGTCGATTTCGGCGTGCCCGATCAATTCCCCCGTCAGAACGATTCGACCTTGGGAATCGGGGGTGGCTTGCAGAAGGGTGGGATAGATAAAACGCATCAGCTTTTCGGAAAGCTTACGGTTTTGCTCCTGCAAAGGACCGATGTATTTTTCCCACTCGGTGAGCGAATAAACCTTGAGGCACTTTTCGCGGATGTTTTTGGCAACGAGAATGGTTTGCCCCAGCTCCTCACGAAGCTTGGCGGGTATAAAGATTCGATTTTTTGCATCCAGACCGTGACGGTATTCACCTGCCAGCATTTTTCGCTCCCCCTTTCCTGCTCGTTTGTGGTTTTTGAGTGGTATTTTGCTCCACTTTGAAACATTTTTCTCCACTTTGCACCACTTGTAAGTATATTATATACTATTTTCCAAGAATACGCAAGAGGTTTTTGAAATTTTTTTCAATTTTTTTATGATTTTTTTTACATTTTCAAAAAAATCGAGTTGCCGAAAACCATTCCCTCTTCAAACGGCTTTGGCAGGCGGAAGAAAAGCGCAAAAAAACGCAAAATCTCAACTTTCTCGTGAAGAACTTTCAAAAACGACTTGACGGTTTTGCAAAAGTATGATATACTTAATTGATAGAGTTTTTTACGCATAAAGAAGGAAGGACTGTTTACATGGAACAATTTTTGGACGGGTTGCTCGAAGCCCTTTTTGAACTGCGCCAGGACATCAGAGATCGTGAAAAGCAAGCAACGGGTCGCACACCCGTGGTATGCCCCGACACCGCCTTGCGCGAGATGGTGCGCCTCCAGCCCCGAAAAGCATCGGATTTTAACAGCATCGGTGGCATCGGCCCCGCTTTTGTAGAACGCTATGCCGAGGAATTCCTGGAGCTTTTGAACGCAAACGTCGAAGCCCCCACCGAAAACAAGACGCAATCTGACGTTGAAGTGACTCTGCGCGAGCTATCCAAAAAGCTGATCAACCTCAACAAGAGCAACCGTATGCTCTTTCTCCCTAAGCTCTCGCCCAAATACGCGGTCGATCTTTTTGACGCTTCGGGTCGCTACAATCCCTTGGATCTGCTCTTTAATGCCACCGGACCTATGACGATCTCCGAGGCGGCAGATCAGGATCTTCCCCGTACCAATCCCGCTCGTGAGAGATATAAGAATTTGGTCAACCTGATCCGTGAGACCATCCGCGATCAGCGCGACAAGGGTCAGAACGAGCTGTATATCGGCTATCCTTTTGTTCAGGGCTGTCTTGTCGGCGGTGAATTCGGTGTGCGTGCACCTCTGTGCCTCTTCCCCGTAACGCTCGACCGTTCCACCTCGAACGTAACGGTTCAGCCCGACCCCACGCGTGATATCATCTACAACGGCACTTTGATTTTGGCACATGATAAATTCAATGCCATCACAACGCCTCTGCCCGATTGCGCGCTGGAAGATCTCAATCCCGATACCTTCTTGCAAAATCTGCTCGATTTTTACGAAAAGAACGACATTCGCATCGAATACAGCAGCGACGAGCTGAAAAAGTTTACCGAATATCCCGGAGAATCCTTCCCTCACTATACCCGCGGCACACTCAAGCTGGTGCACAACATCGTAATCGGAAAATTCCCCGCATATTCCAACTCCATTCAGCGCGATTTTGACGAGATCCTTGACAAGGGATTGATCAACCGCCTGGTATCCGATCTGGTGTCCGATTACGGTTCGATCGACTTTTATTCCGACCATGCGGGCGATGATCTCGAGATCAACAGCCCCGGCAAAAAGCTGGACATCAGCGAAAACTCTTTGGTTTATATCAACGCCCTCAACTCGGCACAGGAAGCGGTTTTGCACGCGCTTGCCGACAAAGACGAGGTTGTTGTAGAGGGCCCTCCCGGCACGGGTAAATCGCAAACCATCACCAGCTTGATTACACAGTTTGTAGATCAGGGCAAGACGGTTTTGATGGTTTCCGAGAAAAAGACCGCGCTCGACGTTGTTTATTCCCGCCTCGGCAATCTCTCGCGCTACGCGATGATGATGGACGATCCCAATAATAAGAATCTGTTCTACAGCCAATTGGAGCGTCTGTTGCTCAGCACCGACGCTAACGTCCCCTTGGAAGCTCCCGACCTCTCCCCCATCTCCGCCGAAATCGATGCGGACGTGGCTACCCTTGAGGTCATTGCGGAAAAGCTCTTCCAGCCCGGCGAATTCGGAATCGCTCCGTACAAGCTCTATATGGAGAACCGCCGCATCAATCTGCAAAACCACGAGCAGATCAAGACCTATAAAACCATCCGCACGGTAATCACCGACGAGCTTCTCAACCTCAAATACGACGAGATCAACGCGATCCACAAGCGTTTTGCCAACGGACAACTCACCAACAGCCTCGACCACTATCAGCTGACCATCGAGCGTTACCCGTGGTTCTTAAAAATGAAGGACGATCTGTCCAACTACGATCTCATTCTCTTCTCCGACGCGATCGACGAAATGATCCTCAAGGTTGACGAATGGAGAAATCAATCCTTCCTCAAGCGTCAAACCTCCAAGGGCAGATTGACCAAGGATATTCAAAATTTGACGAAGGATTATTTCCAAAAGATCAACGCTTCCTACGCGGTACGCCTGATGATGGAGCAGCCCGAAGCGGTGAAGCAGAGCTTGAAGGAATTTACCGCAGGCTACGCAAATCTCAAGCCGATCGTTATGAGTCTGACCGCACACGAGAACATCTATCTCGCGGCACTGCGCAAGATCCACAAGATTTGCGGCGGTACGGTAACCGAATGGAACGACGAGCTTTACAACACCATTCTCTTTGAGTACATTCAAAAGTTTGAGAGCGAAAACCGCACGCTCATTCCCAAGCTGGATTCCTTTGAAAAGATCATTTCCACGATCGAAAGCAATATTCAGATCAAAAAGGATCTCGCGCGTCAGCGCATTACTAAGCTGTTGGCAGACGATATCAAGTATATCACCACCTCCAAGCGCAAGGGCGAAATCAGCCGCGCAGTGGAAAGCCGTCGCCGCAGCAGCGTTGGAAAGTTTATTCAGAAGTTCGACTTTGAATTGTTCAAGGCAATTAAGGTATGGCTGATGACTCCCGACGCAGTATCCGAGATCCTTCCCCAGCAGAACGATCTGTTCGATCTGTTGATCTTCGACGAAGCATCCCAGCTTTACGTTGAAAAGAGCATTCCCTCCCTCATCCGTGCCAAGAAGGTTGTGATTGCGGGCGACCACAAGCAGCTCCGTCCCTCCAGCCTTGGCGAAGGACGCTTTGACATGGAGGATATGCTCGACGAGGATGCGGAGATCTCCGCGGCGCTGGAAGAGGAAAGCCTTCTCGACCTGGCGCGCTTCCGTTATCCCGACGTATTACTCAACACACACTACCGTTCCAAGTATGAGGAATTGATCGACTTCTCCAACTACGCATTCTACAAGGGACGTTTGTTCGTCGCTCCCAATACCGATACCCCCGAAAAGCCTCCGATCGAGGTGCATCAGGTAGGAGACGCAGTATGGCAGGGACGCTCCAACCGCAAGGAAGCCGAAAAGGTCGTTGAGCTTCTCAAGGACTTCTTTGCAACCAGACGGGAGAACGAGACCATCGGTATCATTGCCTTCAACGCATCCCAGCGCGATATGATCTACGACGTGATCGATGAGGAATCGGTCAAGGATCCCGCATTTGCAACCGCAATCCGCGCGGAAATGGCGCGCAAGGACAACGGTGAAGACACCGGACTCTTTGTGAAGAACATTGAAAGCGTGCAGGGAGACGAGAGAGACGTCATCGTCTTCTCCATCGGATACGCAAAAAACACCAGCGGACGTTTGATGCACAACTTTGGTTGGCTCAACCAAAAGGGAGGCGAAAACCGTCTCAACGTTGCGATCAGCCGCGCGAAAAAGAAGATCCACATTGTGACCTCCTTCCGCCCCTCGGAATTGATGCTCGACGATGCAAAGAACGACGGTCCCAGAATTCTGAAGCGTTATCTCGAGTACGCATTTGCAATCAGCAACGGCAACAAGGAAGAGGCGGAGATCATTCTGCGCTCCTTTGGAGAGACCTACGGCATCGTAGCGGCACCTCTGGAAACCGAGTTTGCGCAAAAGGTTGCGGATTCGCTCCGTGAAAAGGGCTACGAGATCGACACGCAGGTTGGTATCGGCGGTTACCGCATTGATATTGCAGTACGAAAGAACGGCAAGTACGTGCTTGGCATTGAATGTGACGGTAAGCTTTACAGCGTCGCATCCTCCGCACGTGAGCGTGACTACCATCGTCAAAAGTACCTGGAGTCCCGTGGATGGACGATCAAACGCATCTGGAGCATGGATTGGTGGAGAGATCCCCAAAGGGTCATCTACAACATCTGCTCGCTCGTTGACGGACTTGAATAAAAAACAAAACCGCCCCCGCAACATGTGTTGCGGGGGCGGGCTTATAATTTAGTTTTCATACGTGACAATCAGTTCGCCTTTTTTGCTTTTGACCGTTATCTCGGCAGTCGGTGCGTTTTCAACGCGGTAAATATAATACCCGTTTTCACGCTGACAAGGAAAATCCACCGTTGCAGTTCCCTTTTCACTCTCAAACGCCAACGTAAATCCTGTTTGATAAGGAAGAATGATCTTGATCTTACCGCTCTCCCCTTCTACGTTCAGCTTTTCGGGTGATATCTTGCAGTTGATCCGAATCTCACCCGTTTGGCTTTTGACGTTCATTTGTTTCACGGTCACGTCGGTTACCGTTACGTTGGAAGAGACGGTGTTCACGTTCAAGCTCTCCAGGGATTGCATCAATCGACGCGGAACGCGCAGGATCAGATCCTTGTTTTTGTTCTCCGAGCTTCCAAAAAACCAAGAGGATTTGCGATATTTGACCGACAAACGCTTGCCGTCCTCGCTGACGCTCCACCGTAAAAGGCTATCCTCGGTCAATTCGGTCTTGGCACTTTCGGTTACGGATGGATAGGAATCGTCGCACAGGACGATCTGCACGTTCCCATCGATCCAATCCACGTCAATTGCGGTAATATTATGCGCGGGGATCGTTCCGCTCCCCACTCGGTATCCGCTTTCGTCATAGCGATAATCGCTCCATCCGAAATTCCAAGATCCGCCCGCGACGGTTGCGTTGAGGATTCCTACCACAACGGCGGCGAGAACCAGCGCAGCGATCACGATTGCCGTAATCATCAGCGGCTTTTTCATTTTTTTGAATTGCTTCATGTTCCACCTCGAAAATATACGTCAATCGGGCACTTTGAATTCGACGATCGCGCGGAACAGCTCCTTGATCTGCGCGTAGCGCACGTCATCCGAGGACGCGCCCCAAACGAAGCTTGCACTCAGCACCACGAGCGTATCCTCGGGGAGCACCTGCAACGCCTCGTAATAACGGTAGAGCTCGGTATCTCCCAAACGGATCGCGTAATCGTCGTACGCGCACGCGGGGCGGCTTCCGAAAGTGGTCTCCAAGGAAACGCCAATATCGTTTTTCATATGAAGTTCCTCATAAACCGTGGGGCTCAAAAGCCAGATCGAGCACTCCCCCGTCATCATGTATTTCGTCAAAGAATCGAGACGCTCCATGTTTGCCGGATTCGCGCGATTAATACCCTCGTAGTCAACATTCCCCGTTTCGGGATCGGTATAAAGCGTGCGGAGCTCCTCCTCCGAAAAGAAGGTATAAGAAACCACCCCCACCTTGGAAGCGTTCTCCCCCTCCTTGACAGGCAACAGACTACCCATCACCTGTGAAATCGCGTTGCCTTCCTCCTCACTCACCACAACTCCGCCCGAAAAGGTAACGTAAAGGTCAGACAGCGTGCGCTGGGAGCATTGAACGAAGCAAACGACAAACACCACCAAAAAGAAGGCGGATACAATGACCGTCCACTTGTGATGATACCAAAAATTATCCCACCATTTGAGAAACGGATTGGAAATGACGATCTCTCCGCCACTCTCCTTCTCCTGTCGGGATTCGTATTGATCTTTCATGTAATTCTCCTTTGTAAAAAAAGGTGTCTGCGCTCTGCCGACACCCTTTTTCGTCTTGTTTATGCCTGCGTTCTGGAAACCTCAAGAACCTTGATGGTGATCTCCCCATTGGGCACCAATACGGTAACGGTATCTCCCGCCTTTTTACCGATGAGAGCCGCACCGATGGGAGACTGATCCGAGATCTTGCCCTCCATGGGATTTGCCTCGTTGGAACCAACCAGATCGTACGTAAATTCCACACCCATCGTAACGTTCAGAATCTTAACGGCAGATCCCAAACTGATGATGCTGGTATCAATGGTGGATTCGTCGAGAATGACCGCATTTTCGATCAGCTCCTCCAGCTCTTTAATACGTGCCTCGTTCTTTGCCTGATCGTTTCTTGCTTCGTCGTACTCGGAGTTCTCGGAAAGGTCACCGAAGGAACGTGCTACCGCGATATCGTTCTTAATCTTCTCTCTTTCCTCGTGTGTGCGGCGATACAGCTCATCTACCAGTTCCTGATAACCCTGCTGCGTATAAAGCATTTGTTTTCCCTTTGCCATGATCTTATCTCCTTATAAATATGAATAAATAGTTTTTACGGTTGGAATTGCGCGATTGCTGCCTGCAGTTGGTTATCCTTGTCCTGCGGAAGCAGATATACGTTGTAGGTTTTTGCCTCATCGGAAAGCGCAACCTCCTTGGTAGGCGCGATTCCGATATCGTGATAGGTTTTTCCACACTCGGTGACATACGCATAGGTGGTCATCTTGATCCAACCGTCATACGCCCCATAGCTTTGCAAGCCAAGGCTGATATGAGCCTGCATGATCCCCTTTCCAAAGGTGGTAACACCCACGATGGGGACGTTTTTGTGGTCTCTGAGCGACGCCGTAAAGACCTCTGCGGCACTTGCGGTATTTTCGTTGCACAGCACCACCATATTCAGATCCCGATACATTCCCAGCTCTGCCTCCGCAACACTGCATGGTGCATATTCGCCCGACAGCGTTTGCGCCTCGGCATAGTAGGAACGCACGGTGTTTCCTTTGTTATCGATTGCAGAAAGGATCAGATCCCCCTTGTCCAAAAGGTAAGAGAGGACCGCCTTAATGGATTGCAGATCTCCTCCCGGATTGTTGCGAACGTCGAACACGAATTTTTCGACGCCCTGCCCCAAAAGGCTATTGACAGCCGTTTTAAACTGTGTGGGAGTCGTCATATCAAATTCGGAAATGCGCACAATCCCGACCTTGGGATCGTTTTCGGCAAGCTCAAAGGTAACCGATTCGGTAACGAAGGGGGCTCGCGTAATGGAAAACTCCACGCGCTCATACTCCTCGCCCGATGCACGGAAGATCATCAGCTCGACCGTAGTTCCGCTCTCACCGCGGATCTCGTTTAGGGCTGCGGTATATCCGCCAAGCTCCGCAACGCTCTTATAGGTGCCGTCAACCTTGAGTGCGGCAACGTAGTCACCGATCCGTATCCCTGCACCATCTGCGGGAGAGTTGCGGTAAACCGCGATCACCTGAAAGACTTGATACTGATATCCATCCACGGTGATTTCGGTTTGCACCACGCTGATTCCGATCCCCTCGGACGAGCCTGCGCTATCCCGAAGCATGGCGGCATACTCTTCCTCGGTATAATATTCGGCATAATCGTCGCCCGTTGCGGCAGCATAGGCACGCAAAACGGCTTCGATAACCTCCTCTTTATCAATAGAATCGGCATAGTAAGAATAATACTCAAACAAAGCGGAAAGGAATTCCAGCTTTTCAAACTCACTGCCCCCGCCGTTTTCCAAAAGATCGCGCATCGCATTGATCGTAGCTTGCTGCTCGTTGATCTTTTGTACGTACACGCCCCGATGATACGATGCGGTGAGCGTATAGGTCAGGAGCATGGTAGCGGCAATGGCAACGAGAAGAATACTGATCAGAAAACTGACCGAGCATTTTTTCTCTTTTTTTGCATTTTGATTGGGAGTACGGTTTTCGGGCGGTGTACTCCACGGAAAATCATTGATTTGATTGGGCTCCATACAAGTTCCTTTCGGGTTTACAAATATCACTACTTATTTTATGGACACGCGGACAAAGTTATTCGGTGCCGCAAAAAACAGTAACAGAAGCGAAATGCGCCCTTTTGCGCATTCCGCTTTCCGTTAGTGGCTTATGTCAGAACTTAATGGGTTTAGAGCTCAGATACTTCTTAACCATCAAAGCAACCTTAAAGGTGATGGCATGCTCAAACTCGCGCAGGTCAAGACCCGTGAGCTTGCGGATCTTTTCGAGGCGATAGACCAGCGTGTTGCGGTGCACGAACAGCTTTCTGGAGGTTTCGGAAACGTTGAGGTTGTTTTCAAAGAAGCACTGAATGGTTTGCAGGGTTTCGCGGTCGAGGGATTCGAGACTTCCCTTTTTAAAGACCTCCTGCAAGAACATTTCGCAGAGCGTGGTGGGAAGCTGATAGATCAAACGACCGATACCGAGGTTCTCATAGCTGATAATGTTCTTTTCATTTTCAAACACCTTGCCAACCTCAAGAGCGACCTGCGCTTCCTTATAAGCGCGTGCCAGATCCTTGATGTTTTCGACAACGGTGGAAATACCGATGGCAACCTTGGTATAAAACTCTGCGGAAAGCGTATCCGCAATGTTGGTTGCGATCTTTTCGATATCCTTGGACTCGGTTCCGGGCTTAACGTCCTTTACGAGAACGATATCGTGCTCCCCTACGCTGATGACGTAATCCTTGGACTTGTCCGGGAACATATTTTGCAGCATCTCAAAGGGGAGCATATCGGTCTTTCCAAAGAATTTGATCAAAAAGACGATGCGCATCTCCTCGGTGTTGAAATGAAGCTCCTTGGATTTGATGTAAATATCGCTGGGAAGAATGTTGTCCAAAATAATGTTTTTGATAAAGGAGCCCTTGTCATACTTTTCATCATAGAGATTTTTGATGTTTCCAAGGGAGATAGCCAGGAATTTGGACATTTTTTCCGCCATTTTGTCCTCGCCCTCGATAAACACGATATAATCGGTTTTAGGGCTGTTGGTCATGGGACGGTAAGTGTAACCATTATTGGTAATAACGTCATTGGTGTAATTCAGCTCATCGCGCACACCCTGACGGATCTCTCCGATCTTAACCAACTCGGAGCACGCGATGACCACGCCGTTTTCATCGACAACACCGATGACGCGATCGATCGCATCCTTCATCTGATGGATGACGCCTTGAAACAATCTGTTAGACATAAAATTCTTTCTCCTCTATCAATTTTGGGACACTGTTCGTAGAAAACTAAATATATTTTACATCATTTTTTGTGATTTTTCAATAGGTTTTTCAATATTTTTCATAAAAAAATTCTTTTTTTTCATGCAAAGTGCATGGCATGTCAAAAAAAGCATCATTTTGACGGCTTTTTTCGTCAAAATATCAATAAATCAAGGTGTTTTGGCGTTTTTCTTCAATTCCAAGGCGTAAACCAGACAGGAAAGAACAAAGCCGGATGCCGTTTCGGTGCGCAAAATCCGCTTGCCGAGCCCCACGGGAATCATCCCGGCACGCTTTGCCGCTTCCGCTTCTGCGGGGGAAAAGCCGCCCTCGCTACCGATCATCAAAGAAACGGTAGGAACGGTATCCTCCTTCCAATCTGCACAAACCCGCTCGATTGCAGAAGAGAGCGGTTCGGTTCCCTCCCCCTCATAACAAAACAGCGCAAGATCCGCTTTTGCCGCTTCTTCTACGGCTTTCATAAAAGGAACGGTAGGATAAACGGCAGGAACGATTCCTCTGCCGCTCTGCTTAGCAGCCTCCAGAGCGATGCGCTGACGGCGCTCGACCTTTTTGCTCTCGTTTTCCCCCTTGAGACGAACGATGCACCGCTCGCTCTCAAAGGTGGTCAGAGTTGCCGCACCGCATTCCACCGCTTTTTGAATGATGCTGTCCAGCTTATCCCCCTTGGGAAGTGCCTGATAGACACACGCGCGATAAGGAGGCTCGGAAGCGCAGACAGAAGAAGAAAGAATCGTTGCCTCAACGCGATCCGGCAAAAAAGCAATCAGCTCACATTCATAGTCGTTTCCTTGCATATCGCAAACCGTGATACGCTCCCCCACCGCCATACGAAGCGCACGGGAAACGTGGTGTGCATCGTCCCCCAGAATGGTAACGGTCTGATCGGTAATCTGTTCTTGCGGTACAAAAAATCTTGGCATAGTTCCCTCGCTGAAAAAATCGGTTACATTTATTATATCTATTATACTACACCACTCCCTCACTCGTCAAGCATTTTTTGGAACGCATGAAAAAAATTCAAAATCAAAATTGTGAACAATTCGTAACCTTTTCAAAACCCTCTTGAAAAGCAGACAAAAAACGTGTAAAATATATACTGGGTGACAAGGTGGCTTGATGCCCAAGAGAAATTTGTTTTATAAAAAATCAACATAAAAGGAGTAACACCATGACCAACAACAAGTATGTTCTGGATTGGATCAAAGCCATGGCTGACATGGTTGGTCCCAAGGAGATCGTTTGGATCGACGGTAGCGAGGAGCAGACCAATGCTCTGCGCGCTGAAGCTTGCCGCACCGGCGAACTGGAGCCTCTGAATCCCGAAGTGTACCCCAACTGCTATCTGCACCGCACCGCGATCAACGACGTTGCGCGTGTTGAGAACAGAACCTTTATCTGCACCTCCAAGAAAGAGGACGCAGGTAATATCAACAACTGGATGGATCCCCAAGAGTGCTATGCAACACTCTCCAAGCTCTACAAAAACTCCTACAACGGAAAGACCATGTACGTAATTCCCTACTCTATGGGTGTCGTTGGCTCCGACTTTGCAAAGATCGGCATTGAGTTGACCGACTCCATCTACGTCGTTTTGAACATGCTGATCATGACTCGCGTAGGCAAGAACGTAATCGAAGCACTCGGTGATTCCCCTGAGTTCATCAAGGGTCTGCACGCAGTTGCTGATTGCGACGAGGAGAAGCGTTACATCTGCCACTTCCCCGAAGATAACACCATCTGGTCTGTTAACTCCGGATACGGCGGAAACGTTCTGCTCGGCAAAAAGTGCTTCGCGCTCCGTATCGCATCCTACCTCGGCCGCAAGGAAGGCTGGATGGCTGAGCATATGCTCATCCTCGGTCTCGAAAATCCTCAGGGTGAGGTCAAGTATATCTCCGCAGCATTCCCCTCCGCTTGCGGTAAGACCAACCTTGCAATGCTCATCCCGCCGGAAATCTACAAGAAGGCAGGATACAAGGTTTGGACCGTTGGTGACGATATCGCTTGGATTCGTGTCGGCGAGGACGGCAGACTCTATGCAATCAACCCCGAGAACGGCTTCTTCGGCGTTGCTCCCGGTACCAACGAGCATTCCAACTACAATGCGCTCATGACCACCAAGAAGAATTGCATCTTCACCAACGTTTGCCACAATCTGGATGACAACACCGTTTGGTGGGAAGGTCTTGATAACAATCCTCCCAAGAACGCTCTCAACTGGAAGGGTGAGAAGTGGGATTACACCAAGTACGATAAGGCAGACAAGGTCAACACCTCCGGTGCTCACCCCAACTCCCGCTTTACCGCAATGGCTACCAACTGCCCCTGCATTTCTTCCGAGTTCAACAGCCTCAAGGGTGTTCCGCTCACCGCGATCATCTTCGGCGGCAGACGCGCAAAGACCGCTCCCCTGGTTTACGAATCCCGTAACTGGCAGAACGGTACGTTCGTAGGCTCGATCATGGCTTCCGAGACCACTGCAGCTGCTGCAGGTGCCGTTGGTGTCGTTCGCCGCGATCCTATGGCAATGCGTCCCTTCGTAGGCTACGATATGGGTGACTACTTTGCTCACTGGCTGGCAATGGGCAAGAAGATCCCCAACGCGCCCAAGATCTTCCACGTAAACTGGTTCCGCACCGATGCCGAAGGTCACTTCATCTGGCCCGGATTCGGTGATAACATGAGAGTTTTGATGTGGATCCTCGACCGTTGCGCAGGCAAGGTTGATGCGGTTGAAACGCCTATCGGCTTTGTTCCCAAGGCTGAGGACATTAACATCGAAGGACTTGAGGGCGTTACCATCGACACCATCCGCGAGCTTCTCACCATCGACAACGAGAGCTGGCTCGAGGACGTTGAGAACATCAAGGCGTTCTACAAGCAGGTTGGCGATCGCGTTCCCGCAGAGCTCTACGAAGAGCTTGCAGCACTCGAAGCAAACCTCAAGAAGTAATTATAAAAAATCGGGCAGTCTCGTTTGAGACCGCCCGATCTTTTTTTTACACAACTCCCTTTGCCAAGGACGTAGAAAGCTCGCCTTGATGACCGTCATAGCCCGACAATTTTAACGTAAAATGCCCTTCCTCATCATATTCAACCACCGTAACCGATGCGTTGGGAGCAAACGGAACCTGAAAAAGCTGCTCCACGGGCACGTTTTGAAAACGCGCGCTGAGCAATCGAATCGGGGTGGCGTGTGAAAAGACCGCAACGCATTTCCCTTGATTCTCCGCAAGGAGCCGATCACACTCGCGGTAAATGCGTTCTCCCAATTCCGCAACGCTTTCGCCACCGTTCGGATGCGCACAACCGCAATTTTTGATCCACGTTTCGTACTCCTCGTGATATTCCTTCATCAAGTCCTCATAAAGTTTCCCTTCCCATTCCCCTGCGTAAATCTCACGCATCTCGCAATCGGGAATGACGGGGAGTCCAAAATGCCGAGCGGTTGGTTCTGCCGTCTGCATGGAACGCAAAAGATCGCTGGAATAGATCTTCTCGATCGGATATTGCTCCAAAAAGCGAGCGGTGTTTTGCGCCTGCTTGTGTCCAAGATCGGTTAGCGGAGTATCGGTATGTCCCGCAAAAATCCGTTCAAGGTTCGCCCGGCTTTGTCCGTGACGAACAAAAATAAAGGTTGTCATCGTTTTATCTCTCCTTTTTGCGGCTTTTCAGAAATAACATCATCAACAAAATGATTGGAAACGGAGCGGTAAAGCAGAATGCCCAACGCAGGTCACCGCCCAGCAAATCAACGAGAGTGCCCGAAACACTGGGGCCGATGAGACATCCAAGATCCCCCGCAACGGCAAGAAGCGCGAACATGGAAATTCCCCCCATGGGGATGGAAGCAGCAGCCTGACTTAAAATACCGGGCCAAAAGATGCCGACACCGATGCCGCACAAGGCACAACTGACCAGCGACAAGGCAGGAATGGGCACGAACGCCGCCAAAAGGTATGCTACTGTGCAAAGCACGCACCCGATCTTCATCAAAAAGCAAAGATCAAGCAAATTGCTGAATTTTCCGTACAGAGCGCGAGAAAGTCCCATCATCAAAGCAAACATACAAGGACCCAACAGGTCTCCCAGCTCCTTGGGAATCCCCAACGCAGACTCGGCAAACGCCGATGCCCACTGGCTCATGGTCAACTCGGTTGCCCCCGCACAAAACATCATCAGTAAGAATCCCCAAAAAGCAGAGGTTTTAAACAGTGCGCGCACCGAGGATCGACCGTCGGCATCTCCCGGCAGACGGTAAATCGGCACAAAGCAGAACGCAAAAGCCCCCAAAAGTGGGATGATTGCCCACAAAATGGGCAAATAACGCCAATAAACGGCAATATCAAGAAACGAAAAGTAAATTCCCGAAAGCAAAACGACCCCTGCCTGTCCCCAGCAATAAAAGGAATGTAAGAGGCTCATATTGCCGGATTTTCCGTCGGTTGGGCAGGCTTCGATCAACGGACTGATGATCACCTCGGTCAATCCCCCACCAACGCCAAGAAGCCCCACCGAAAGAGCAAGACCGGCGTAAGGCTCCAAAACATATGGCAAAAAGGACATTCCAACGAGCCCCGATGCGCTGAAGAGATGTGCCGCTACGGAAACAAGACGCAGATTGAGGTGCTTGGAATAGCGAGTGGCAATGACGTCAACCAAAAGCTGCGTCGCAAAGTTGAGGGCGATCAGAGTACTGATCGCCGTTACGGTGAGAGAAAATTCCTTTTGAAAGGTCAAATAAAACAATGGAGCCAAATTGATACAAATCGCTTGCGTAACGTAACCGTTATAGCAAGCCAGAATGGTTGCGCGATGTGTCAGCCTCATGAAAAATCCTTTCTTTCGAACAATGCGGTTCTTAAACAGTATAGCACTTTTTCCATCATTTGTAAAGTACAAAACGCGACTCTTTTTTTCTTTTTTCTCCCGCCACCTGCTTTCTTTTTCATTTCAAAAAAACCACGACAAAAATGTCCATGGAAATAGTTCACAAAAAAGTGCTCGCAAAATGCGTAAAAATTCTAACTCGTATGTTTTTTCACAAATTTTTTTGCCAATTTTCGTCACAATTGAATATTTACAAATCAAGACTGATGCGGTATAATATATGATGCCGATGGGCAAGAGTCTGTCGGGTTCCCCTTTTTGCACACCGCATTCGTTCTTTGCGAAGTGTCAAGCTTATGACATCGCCAGCAAAGGGTCATCGGTGTGCAGTTTTATTGTTCTTGAAACGATTGCTTTTCTTTAATAAAGCAATCTTTTTTTTGTTTTTTTTGCAGGTGCATAAAAGAATTTGGAACTGCCAAGAATATCTTTGTTTCCATTTTTAGAAATGAAAGGATGAACGCTTATGAACAAACCGCAAATCATTCGTTGCTGTGCCCGAGAGATCCTGGATTCCAGAGGAAATCCAACCGTGGAAGCCACCGTTTTTCTTTCCGACGGGACGGTAGGCGTTGCGAGTGTCCCCTCGGGTGCATCCACCGGAATTTACGAGGCCTGTGAATTGCGTGACGGTGATCGCCGCCGTTACGGGGGCAAGGGCGTGCAAAACGCCGCCTCAAACGTAGCAAAGATCATTTCCCCCGCCCTTTCCGGTATGTACGCCTCGGAGCAGCATGAAATCGATCGCGTACTGTGCGATCTGGACGGAACCGAAAACAAGCAACGGCTGGGTGCCAACGCCATGCTTGCCGTTTCGCTGGCAAACGCTCGCGCCGCCGCCAATTGGTATCATCTGCCGCTTTACCGCTATCTCGGCGGTGCATCCGCAAACCGACTCCCCGTTCCGATGATGAATATCCTCAACGGCGGTGCGCACGCATCCAATAACGTTGAGATTCAGGAATTTATGATCGCTCCCGTGGGTGCCCCAAATTTTTCGGAAGCCTTGCGCATTGGCTGTGACGTCTATCACACCTTGGGAAAAATCTTAAAAACCGAGGGGTACGCTTCCACCGTAGGTGACGAAGGCGGGTTTGCCCCCAACCTCAATCATGACGAAGAGGCATTGGAATTGATCTGCCGCGCGATCGAACGGAGCGGATACGGAACCGATCAAGTCAAAATTGCACTCGACTGTGCCGCCGGTGAATGGCGGCAGGAGGACGGTACCTACCGCACTCCAAAACGTGATCGGCAATACACCAAGCAAACGCTGATTGAGTATTGGTCGGATCTGGTTGACAAATATCCCATCTTTTCGATTGAGGACGGTTTGGATCAGGAGGATTTTGAAGGGTGGAAGAATTTGACCGAGCGTCTTGGCGAACGCGTGCTCTTGGTAGGAGACGATTTGTTTGTGACCAACGAAAAGCGATTGCAAATGGGAATTGACAAAAAAATCGCCAATGCAATTTTGGTCAAGCCCAATCAGATCGGCACGTTGAGTGAAACGTTGAACGTTATATCGCTCGCCAAAAGTGCGGGATACGGATTTATCCCCTCGCATCGGAGCGGCGAGACCGAGGACACGACGCTGGCAGATCTTGCCGTGGCAGTCAACGCCCCCTTGATTAAGACGGGTGCTCCTTGCCGCAGTGAGCGCGTTGCAAAATATAACCGTCTTTTGCGAATTGAATCCGCATTGGGAAGCGTTGCCCGCTTTGGTGCATCCGACGTGATGAAGCACAAAACCGAAAAGCAATCCTCTCCACGCAAGCCCGCTACGGTCGGATGAGTCATCGCCTCCCCACCGATTTCGTCATATAAACAAAAAATGGCAGTACTCAGCCGTCAAAACAAAAAACGCGGGGAGTCAAATGCGGTTCGCATTTGACTCCCCCTTCACGTTTTATTCAACGCGATGGCGTTACAAGCCCATGGACGTTGAAAAGCGGTAAGTAATTTCGTCCACATTATAAAAGTGATCCCAATCGAAACCACCGTCATGCAGCGTTCCGTCTCTCGTCCCGGAAAGAGATCGGTTCTGCATACGCATAATGGTCGAGAACTGATCGTCGGCAATAATGATATGCTCGCGTAAATAAATCCCCATGTATTTCAGTATGGTTGCCATCTCATTCGTGATCCGAATATCCTCAGGAGAAGCCTGCGCATTTCCATGCGGATGATTATGTACCAGAACAACGTTGGATCCTTTTTTTCGGACGATCCATTCGACGATCGAATATCCGTCCAAATCGGTAGAATGGGGCGTGCCGTTGGAAATGATGCGTTGCGAGATCAATGACATACGGTTATCAAACAGCAACACATAAAGGCGTTCCCGTGCCAATCCCTGAAAGTAGGTCCACATTCGTTCCGCTATCTTTTGCACCGTATCGTAAACGTTATCGGAGGCATTTAAGTGTGTTAAACGAGCACGGAGACATCGACGGAACAACTCCATTGCGGTAATAATTTGAACGGCGGTTTGTTCCCCAACGCCGTCAATTCGCATCAATTCATCCCCATTTGCCTCCATAAGCATATCAATGGAACCAAAATGCTCGATAATCCTATGCGCGAGCTCGTTTGTATCTCCTCTCGCAAGGCAAGTATATAAAAATACCTCGAGAATTTTATAATCCTCCATGTGATCCATGCTATGATTCAGAATCTCATTTCTGATGCGCTGTCTGTGATTTTGATGTATTGATTTCGGTGCCATTTATTTTCTTTTTAATTTTCCTACAACCATACCCTTACATTGTACGTCGGTAAAATCCTTTAACAAGATCGGTGCGTATTCGGGATTAAGCGAAAGCAATCTGTCTCCACCGAACACCTTGAAAAAACCACAGCCGTCGAGCAGGAAAATACCCAGTTCGCCTACGTCAACGCCATCGCTGTGCCGAACCAGAAGCACGTCGCCGTCGTGATATTTCGGCTCCATACTGTTACCGCTGATGCGGAGTGCATAATCCGCCTCGGAGGTTTTTTCATTATCGGGAATGGTAATATTTTCGGCAGTTGTCTCGTCCAGGTAAACACCGATTCCCGCGGAAACCGGCAGCTCGTACAAAAGGATTGAGCGTCTTCCGGTACGCGCTTGCTCGCCCGCATAACGCCCCAAGGAACGCACGGGAGAGAGAATTTTTGCCTCGCCCGAAGAACGGCTCTTGTAAACGGTTGGAGCCTCCTGCACGGTGCTCTCTTCACTCGCCAGAATACGCGCGTGCTCCTTGGAGACCACCAGCTCTACCAGCTCCTTACCAAAAGAATCCAGGCGGCGATAATTCTCAATCATCGCAATTTCCTCTTTGCTCAAGGTAAAGTTATTGGTATTTTCGGGGATGCCGCTGACAATGTATTCCACAGAACAATCCAACGCGCTGCAAAGTGCTATAATATTGGAAAGCTTTGGCGAATCGCTCATCCCCGCCAAGATCTTACTCAGCGTTCCAAGTGGGATTCCCGAACGCTCTGACAATTGATCGTTGGTCATTTTTTTATCGTTTTTTAATTGTTTGATTCGATCCAGATAAGACTCCATAACGTCCCTCCTTTTTCCGATTACGGCATTATTATAACACCTCCTCATCCGTTTGTAAAGGGCTTTTTGAAAATATTTTTCTTTTTTTGGAAAAAAACTATTGACAAAGATCAAAAAATCTGTTATAATGTCGTCACAGCGATTCCAATTATGGATTTGAGAGGTGCATTATGAACGCTTATTATCAACAAAAAGGGAGAATTAATTCCAATAACGATATTTTCGAAGCATATTTTATGGAAGGCAATGTTCGCATCAGCCTATGGAAACGCTTGGCGGATCAATTGCTGGCAATCCTCTCCACCCTCCTTACGTTTGCAGTGTCCGCGCCCGTCCGCCGCTTTCTGCGCGTTGGCGGCACGGCACTCTCCCTGATCGGCATGGTTGGCACCATCGGTGCCGTTGAGTGTGGCACCATCGGTCTTGGAATGGGAGTTTTGATCGGTCTCGCTCTGGTAGGAATTGAGCTGCTCTGTCTGCGCCGCTAAGCCAAAAGGATATTTACCAAAGCTTCCCCCACAAGACGCGCCGCGCGCACCGCTTCCTCCACGGTGCAAGCTCCCGTACCGATCTCCAGTAATAATGAATAGGGAGCAAGCTCTTGATTGTAGGTTTCATTGCGAAGCGTCACGGGACGGCAGAGTGACGGAACGGTTGCGTTGAGCTTTGTTCGAAGCTGAAGTGCCAGAGCAAAATTCCCCTCCCACCGCTCGTTACTCTCTCCCCCTCCGTTGCTTCCGACCACGGGCATGATCTGCGCGATCGATCCCCCATCTCCATCCACTACCGCGCGTATGTATTCCCCATCGGAATTCAAAACCGAATCCCTGTGAAGGTCGATTACGTAACGGATCGAAGGATAGTGCGTCAAATAAAACCGAATACTCTCCAATGCTCGCGCGTAAGAGCCCGCAAGCGTTGGATCGTCGTGCATCACCGTGCAATGAATCGCGGTGATGCCTTTTTGATTCAGCGTTTCACACAATGCCCTTCCCACCGCAAGCACGTTTTGCGAATCGTCCTTTGAGTAGGTTGCGTCCCCAAGGTCTCCCATCAGATAGTTCGCCTCCCTCTTCAAATATCCCTCGCTCGTATGCGTATGCAAAATTAAAACCAAGGGAGCTTGTGTGGGCTGCGCGGAAACGTCTGTTTCAAAGATCTTGGACAGATTGGGAGACAGCGACGTTTCATTGTGGAAATAGGATTCCCCTAACGCCGAACAGGAAAGATCGCGGTTAACGATGGGAACTGCCCCTGCGGGAAGTGGCTCGGCAGGCGGCAGAGTCACACCTTCGTTTTGCTCGTTTTTTTTCGTTTCCTCCGGATTTTCAAAATGGTTACCGCCAGTCTCTTCTTCCGTCTCAAACGGAGAACCGAGATCCTTCAAATCTGCATCCCCTCCGCGACTCATCCAAACGCCCGTTACGGCAAAGCCCGCTACAAGAAGTGCAATACAAATGATAAAAACCGCAAAAAATCGGGATCTTCGGTAAAAATGTCCTGAGAGAAGAATGCGTTCGGTCTTGTCCGCGCTCGTTTGCGGAATCACCTGCTTTGACATATGCGCCACCGTCCTTTTGTGTTTTTGCTCCATTCTATGCAACAAGCGTGTCATTTATTCCCCAAGCTCCTCTGCCAGCTCCCCTCCAAACGCCAAGGTCAGGGCGCGCGATAACAATCTTGAAACACGATCGGTAATCATATCGCTTTCCTTTGGCGAAACGAAGAAGCTTTTTCCGGTTTCCAGAACCCGTATCAATTCCGGTGAGATCTCCTCAATCCCCGCCTCGCGCAAAGCGTCGAACACCAAGGTGGCGGAATCGACCACCGTAGGAACACCGAGCGCGATAACGGGAATACCGAGGGTTTGACGGTCGATTGCAGCACGATGATTTCCGACTCCTGCCCCGGGAAGGATGCCGACGTCCGAAATCTGCACCGTTGATGCCAGTCGATCACAGCTTCGCGCCGCCAAAGCATCCACCGCAATGACCAGGTCGGGGGCGATCACGCGTACTGCCCCCGCCAACAGCTCTGCCGTTTCAATTCCCGTTTGCCCCAAAACCCCCGGGGAAAGTGCAGACAGAGAGGAACACCCGCTTGAAAAAAACAGTTCCCCTTCATGCTCCCGCAGATGCCGCGTGGCGGTCAGCCGAGCAACGGTACGCGGTCCGACTGCGTCAGAGGTCAACTCAGCGTTGCCGAGCCCCGCCACAAACACACCAAAAGAGGAATCAACCCTTTTTTGCGTCAGCCGCTCCGCCATTCCGCGAAGCTCGCCTGCCAAAAGATGCGCAAACAGCGTAACACGATCATCATATAAACGGTCAATTCTTCCGCTTTCAAAGGTAACGTAGCTTCCGCACGGCTTCCCGAGGCGTTGCGATGCTTGCTCGGTAACGATCTTGAATTGCGTAACCGTGATCTCCCCAACGCGCCGCTCGCTTTGTTCCGTTCCGTCAATCGCCTCGTGTTTTTGACAACTCTCACATGCCAGATCGCTTCTTGCATAGCCCACTTGTACATCTTTTTTCAGCATTTTTTCCTCTTTTCCCGTTTGCAACGCGCTTTTGTCTTTACTTTGATAAAAAAATTAACAAAATATACATTAAAAATAATGGGAATCTATTGAAATTTGATGGAAAATAGTTTATAATATAGGAGTATATATCGTGCTCACGCGAGCCGATTGCGATTCATTCATTACTGAGGAGGATTTTCCCAATGTCAAAACGGATCTTTGCACTTTTACTGTGCGCAGTGATGTTGGTTCCCGTTCTTTCCGCCTGTTCTTCTTTGGGCGAGGATGACCCCGGTGCTTACATCACCATGTACATGTCGGACGAGATCTACGATTTCGACCCCGCCAAAGCGTATTATAACACCGGCACCGCCAACGTGGTGAGCATGATGTTTGAAACGCTCTTTAAGCTGGACGAAAACGGCAAGATCGTAAACGCCCTTGCAAAAGACTATAAGATCATCGAGGAGAACGGCGAATACGCCATGCAAATCGAGCTGAACCAGACCAAGTGGAGCAACGGTCTTGCCTTGACTGCAGAGGACGTTGTTTATGCTTGGAGACGTTTGCTCAACCAGGAAAACAGCTACGAGGCTGCTTCTCTCCTGTTTGATATCAAGAATGCCCGCGCTGTTAAGGAAGGTGACGAGGCTCCTGACGACCTCGGTGTCGAAGCGCTTGAGCCCACGGTCCTCAAAATCACATTTGAAGGCAAGCCCGATTACAATCAGTTCCTTCTCAACCTGACCAGCGTTGTAACCGCTCCTTTGTCTGAGAGCGTTGTTGCAAAAAATCCGGACTGGGCAAAGAAGTCCTCTACCATGATCACCAGCGGTCCCTTTAAGCTTGGTAAGATCAAGTACACCGAAACCACCGATCCCAAGGTAAAGGATGACAACGCGATCAACAAGTCCGGCGAGGCGGGTTCTTCTACCTCTCCCGTTATGAAGCTCGAGTACTTCTATCTGGAAAGAAACCGTCACTACTACCGTAACGATGAGCGCGACGCGCTTGACAAGTCGGTCGTTCCCTACCGTATTCTTGTGGATTGCTCCATGAGCGACGCAGAACTTTTGCAGGCATACAAGGACGGCAAGATCTTCTACATGACCGATATCCCGCTTGCGCTGCGCACGGACGAATACGTTCAAAGCAACGTAACGCTTTCCAACGCGCTCTCTACCACCGTTTGCTATCTCAATCAGGACGTGGAGCCTCTTAACATCAGAGAGGTCCGTCAGGCTCTCTCCCTTATCATCGACCGTGACGCGATTGCGCAAAAGGTCGTATATGCGGAGGGCGCAACCGCACTGGTTCCTCCCCACCTCGTCAATACCACGCCCGGTAAGAACGTTGTAAAGTTCCGCGATGAGGGCGGCGCACTGATCTCCACCTCTAAAAACCTTGACGAAGCAAAGAATATGCTCGCAAAGGCAAAGGTTGACGGCAAGGCGATCGTTCCTTCCAAGTATTCCTTTACCATTAAATATGCCGCATATGATGAAGTCCACACCGAGGTTGCCAAGATGATCGCAGCAGCTTGGTGCGAGCTTGGATTTAAGGTAAAGGCAGAACCCGTATACGCAATTCAGAACAACGACTATCTCAAGACTCAGGAAGAGGTTCCGAAGGACGTTTGCGACGATCTGTTTATCGAAACCATCGAACGCCGCAAGTTCGACGTTGTACTCTTTGATTACACCGCTTACTCCGCTGATGCGTTCTCGATGCTCGGCAACTTTGCAACCGCTTTCTCCGGCATGGCACTCAACCGCAAGGCCCTTGAAAACGGTCAGCTCTCCTACTCCCTGACTCCCAACCGTACGGGCTATAACAGCACCGCTTACAATAATATTATGGAAGCGATCTATTATCTGCCCTACTTTGCATCCCTCGATCGCAACAACGCAAACCAGAAGTTTGCCGGCTCTTTGTACACCGATGAGGAGTTTGCAAAGGTTTACGATACGGTAAAATCCGTGTACGATCAGTACTGGATCACTCCCACTACAGATGAGTGGAAGTGGGTTGATCAGAGAGCAAGATTGCTCCATGAAGCAGAAAAGATTCTGATGAACGATATGCCTGTCATTCCCGTTATCTTCAACAAGACCGCGGTAATGGTAAGCGGCGAGCTCAAGGATATTTCCGCAACCTACTACTGCCCCTACAATTTCCAAAAAACACAGTTGAAGGATTACAACTCCTACACCTACACCGAAAGCGAAGTTGACGCTACCGGCGCTACGGTAGAAACAGTTGTTTCGATTTTCGATTCCTTCCCCGAAGTTGCTTGGGATAAGAGAGGTAAGTAATTCATTTGTTACACAGTACCGCCAAACCGTTTGGTTTGGCGGTACTCTTTTGATTCTTTTTTTGTTTTTTTTTTGAAAAAATCTATTGCAAAAAAATGAAATCTGTGATATACTGTTTAAGTAAATGCGAGGATGAAGCTCGCCGATCCGAATTCACGACAAATACAGAGAGTGCCGCAAAGCTGAGAGCGGCGCGTGCCGTCGGACCGTGCATTTCCCTTCGGAGCAGATCGGGTCAACACGTTTTGTCTTTAGCCCGATACGGATGTGGCACCGTTATCCGCCTATCAGAGTGTTGGCTTTGAGCCGAAATTTCGGGTGGTACCGCGGAGTGCTTTTGCGCCTCGTCCTGATTTTGGGACGGCGCTTTTTTTGTTGCCTTCCCGCCAAATCCCTTCATATCATATTATTCATCAGAAAGGAAGATCAGATCATGAAAGAAAAGCTTTCAAAGATTCAAGCCGAGGCATTGGAGCAGATCATGGCTCCCGATGCAGCCCTTGAACAGATCAAGGTCAAATATCTTGGCAAAAAGGGTGAGCTCACTGCCGTTTTGCGCGGAATGGGTGCGCTCTCTCCCGAAGAACGTCCCATTGTCGGACAGATGGCAAACGAGGTCCGCGAGGCGATTGAAAACGCCATTGCCGAACGCTCCCGCGAGCTTGCCGAAAAGGCACTTGGCGAACGCCTCAAAGCAGAAAAACTGGACGTTACCATGCCTGCCGCAACCCTCCCCATGGGACATCTCCATCCCTTGACGCAGGCACAACGCGAACTGGAAAATATCTTTATCGGTATGGGATTCTCGATTGCGGAAGGTCCTGAGGTAGAAAAGGATTACTACAACTTCCAAGCACTCAACATTCCCGAAAATCATCCCGCACGCGACACGCAGGATACCTTCTATATTACCGAAAACACGCTTCTGCGCTCTCAGACCTCCCCCGTTCAGGTACGCGTTATGGAGCACCAAAAGCCCCCGATCCGTATCATTTCGCCCGGTCGCGTTTACCGCTCGGACGCGTTGGACGCAACGCACTCTCCCCTCTTCCATCAGCTGGAAGGTCTTGTCATTGACAAGGGGATCACGATGGGAGACCTGAAGGGCACGCTTGCCGTTTTTGCAAAGAAAATGTTTGGAGAGGAAACCAAGATCCGCTTCCGTCCTCACCACTTCCCGTTCACCGAGCCCTCGGCTGAGGTTGACGTCTCCTGCTTCGTTTGCGGTGGCAAGGGTTGCCGCCTTTGCAAAGGAGAGGGGTGGATCGAAATTCTCGGCGCGGGTATGGTACACCCCTTCGTGCTTTCCAACTGCGGCATTGATCCCGAGGAATACTCCGGATTTGCTTTTGGACTCGGCATTGAGCGTATTACCATGGCACGCTACGGCATCGACGACATTCGTCTCTTCTATGAAAACGACGAACGCTTCCTCGAGCAGTTCTGATAGGAGGTACAATCCATGAATCTTTCGAGAAACTGGCTCTCCGATTACGTTGACGTTTCGGAGATCGATAACAAAACTTATTGCGATCGCCTGACCATAACCGGCTCCAAGGTAGAGGGCTTTGAGGTTCTTGGCGAAAATATTGAAAACGTGGTCGTGGCAAAGGTCACGCACATGGAAAAGCATCCCGATTCCGACCACCTTTGGGTCTGCCGTTTGGATGCAGGTGAAAAACACGGACACGACGTTCAGATCGTTACCGGTGCTCAAAACGTATTTGTCGGCGCACTGGTTCCCGCAGCACTCCCCGTTGCAAAATTGCCTCATGACGTCGTTATCAAGGCAGGAAAGCTGCGCGGAGTCGAATCCAACGGTATGCTCTGCTCCATGGCAGAGCTGGAATTGACCACCCACGAGTGCCCCGGTAAGGAAGAAAACGGAATTCTGATTTTGGATGAGGATTGTGCCGACCGCCTTGGTGACGATATCCGTGACGTACTGATGCTCCGCGATACCTCGGTTGAGTTTGAAATCACCTCCAACCGCCCCGACTGTCTCTCGGTCATCGGTCTTGCACGCGAAACCGCGGTCTCTTTTGACAAACCCCTGACCGTTAAAGAACCCACCGTCAAGGGCTGTGGAGACGGAGACACCGTCAATAACTACCTCCGCGTTGGTATTTCCGCACCCGATTTGTGCTACCGTTATGCCGCAAGAGTTGTAAAAAACGTAAAAATTGCGCCCTCTCCCCTGTGGATGCGGATGCGTCTGCGCGCATCCGGTGTTCGCCCCATCAACAATATCGTAGATATTACCAACTACGTCATGTTGGAGTACGGTCAGCCGATGCACGCATTTGATTACACCTGCCTTGACGGTGCCGAGATCGACGTGCGTCGCGCCGCAAAGGTCGAGGCGTTTAAGTCCTTGGACGATGCCGATCATATTCTTGACGATTCGATGCTGGTTATCGCAGACAGCAAAAAAGCCTGCGCGCTGGCAGGCGTTATGGGCGGTGCAAATTCCGAAATCACCGATGCCACCGCAACCGTCGTATTCGAGTCCGCTTGCTTCAACGGTGCCTCGGTTCGCGTAACCGCAAAGAAAAACGGCATGCGTACCGAATCCTCTTCTCGCTTTGAAAAGGGGCTGGATCCCGAAAACTGCATGGCAGGCTTGCAGAGAGCGTGCGAGCTGGTTGAATTGCTGGGAGCCGGTGACGTGGTTGACGGAATCATCGACGTTTACCCCACCAAAACGGAGCAGACCGTTCTTCCCTTTACGCCTGATCGCTACAACGAATTTCTCGGCATGAAGATCCCTCACGAGCATATGATCAACACCCTCACCGGTCTTGGTTGCAAGATTGAGGGCGGAAAGATTTACGTTCCCTCCTTCCGTGCAGATCTCGGGTGCATGAACGATATTGCGGAAGAGGTATGCCGTATTTACGGTTACGATAAGATTGAGGAATCCTATATGAACGCTGAAACGACACTCGGTGGCAGAACCGACAAACAGACGTTTGAAGTCAACACCGAAAACGCTTTGGTTGGCATGGGACTTTCCCAAATCCACACCTTCTCCTTTATCAGCCCCAAATATTACGATAAGATTCGTATGCCCGCAGATTGCGAACTTCGTCGCTCGGTTGTCATTTCCAATCCTTTGGGCGAGGATACCAGTGTTATGCGTACCACGGCACTCCCCTCCATGATGGAAACACTGGCGCGAAACAACAATTTCAACAATGACAACGTCCGTCTGTTTGAGATTGGCAAGGTCTATCTTCCCCGTGAGGATGCTTCCGAGCTCCCCAACGAAAAGCAGATTTTGACGCTTGGCGCATACGGCAACATCGATTTTTATGCGATCAAGGGAATTTGCGAGAATCTTCTCAAGCTGGCGGGAATCAAGGGTGCAACCTATGCCGCTTGCGCCGATAATGATTCCTATCATCCCGGCAGATGCGCAAAGATCCTTTCGGAAAACGGAACGCTGCTCGGTATTTTCGGTCAAGCACATCCTCTGATGGCAGAAAACTACGGCATGAGCATACCTGTTTACGTGGCTGAATTGGAATTTGATACCATTTACGATTCCGCAAACACCAAAAAGTCCTACAAGCCCCTCCCCAAGTACCCCGCAACCACCCGTGACTTCTCCTTCGTTTGTGACGAGGAGATGGAAGTTGGCGCGATTGAGGGCGTGATGGCAAAGGCAGGCGGTAAATTGGTGGAAAACGTCGCGCTCTTTGATATCTACCGCGGTCCTCAGCTTGGCGAGGGCAAAAAGTCGGTTTCCCTGCGTGTAACCCTGCGCGCATCCGACCGCACTTTGACTGTAGAAGAAGCGGACAAGGTAACCAAGAAGATTTTGAACGATCTCAAATTCAAGATGGGTCTGGAATTGAGAAATTGACGTACTGATCAACGTCAAGGGGCTGTTTCAACTTAAAATGGAAACAGCCCCCGTTTTTTTACACTCAAAATGCGCAAAAGTTTGCGTTGAGTTCACATTTTTGTGGTATCCTATTGTAACGATCAACAAGGAGTGTGTGTTATGAAGCAATGGTTTCGAAAAATCGGTTATAAAATTGCGGGCTGGATGTACGGTCGATACGGAAACGATGAATTAACCTACGTGTTGCTGTTTACGGCCATCGTCTGTCTGCTCATTTCCTATCTTCCCATTCCCTTTTTCTTTTTGTTCTCGATTTTGTCCTATGCGGCAATCTTTTTTTCGGTCTTTCGTACCTTGTCGAAAAATCTCCCCAAACGCAAACGCGAATTGGAGCGCTATTTGCGCATCAAAAACAAACCCAAAAACGCATGGCAGCTCCACAAAAACAAAAAGCGCGACAAGGATACGCACTGCTATTTCAAATGTAAAAAATGCCGTGCCGTTTTACGCGTTCCTAAGGGCAAAGGCAGTATCATAGTCACCTGCCCCCGCTGCAACGAGCGGATCGAGCGAATTACCTGAATCAAAAAAAGCTGTTTTCGGAAAACCTCCGAAGACAGCTTTTTGTGTAAAAACGGTTATTTCAAAACTTCGATCTCAATACCGACGGCACCATAGCGCTCCTGCTCCTCGCGCGTATAATATACGTCCATATCAGAGGCAACCGCATCCTTCATATTCTCCGCAGTATATCCGCAACGATCCAGCGGAAGCGTGCGGTAAAGCTCCTCAAAGGACTCAAAGGGATACAGTGCGATCACGCGCGCCGTCAGGCTCTCGGCAGAATCCGCGCGGTTGAGAAACGTGATGCAATCTCCAATGCGGATTCTTCGGCGTTTTTCGTCATTCAGTCGCAATTCGATGGTTTTTGTGCCATTTTTGACCTTTTCAAAGGGGTCTTGATGCAGTTGCATGATATACGTCATTGATTTTGTTTGGTTCCTCCGTAGTCCGAATCGTTCGGAATTCGTTTAATATGCGCAAACGTTGCGCTCTCACCGTCGCGGGAAAGCCGTGTCAGCCAATCCTCCAAGAGATCCGCCGTGTCGGCGTGCATTTTTTTGCGCGCGTTTCCTCTTGTAAAATATTGCAAGGGATGCTGATCGGTATAATTCTGCTTTTGGTAAATCTTGCTTGCCGCGATACGGTCACAGAACATTTCCTTGACGTATCGAAGCGGCATTTTAACGGGTTCATACATTTTGGTAGCGGGATTGAGATCGTTCCAATACTCAAAGTGGTGACGGTTGCGCCCCTTGTGATGCAACCATGCCGCCGAGTAGCCAAACAGTTCGCGCTCGCGCTCGTTGGGACTTCTGGTTCCTTGATAATACTTGACTCCCGCCCAAAACTCGGTGGGAGAAAATTTGGAAAGATCGTGACGAAGCCCTTGCCAACCGATTCCAACCCGGAAGCAATGCGAAATCACCTTGTGTCTGTGCCGCAAAATGGTGCCAAGGTGCAAAAACGGGTGTATCATGTGCTCTTTCCTTTCCGGTATTTTTTCGTATTCATTATACCGCAAAAAAGAGAATCCGTCAACCGATATTGCAAAAAAACATAAAAAATTCAACCGTTTGGAACTCCAACGAAGCGTTTGATGCTTCATTTATAACGTAAAACAGTCTGCCGCGCATTTGCGCAACAGACTGTTGTTGTGGGATTATTTCATGGATTCTGTCAGCTCCAGCATATTGTCAACGATGATGTTATCTCCGCCCTTTTTGAGGCGCGAGGTTCTTGCCTCGTATCCGCCCTCGCTATAAGCCGATGAGGTTGGGAAATAGCTGTCACCGCCGTTGGTCAGGCAGCAAACCACGATATGCTTGCCGTGATATCCGCCTTCAATTCTTCTGCCAATCTCCGCAAAGCATTCACCTGGAAGCCCCGCAAATACAAGCTCACCCAGCTTCAGTGCGCTGAGCGTAAAGTCAAAGCTGTCAGGACCGTTTTGCAGCTCGCAAATTCGCACTGCCTCGGCAACCACAGTGGTCAATTCCATATCCTTGTACGGAAGCTCATGCGCTCTTCCCGCCTCGTAAAGCTCCTTGATTTTGGTAGCTTCCTCCAGCTTATCGTTTTCCCGGTTGGATGGGATAGAGATCTTTTTGGAATCAAATGACAGCGTGTTTGCCGCAAAAGGCTCTGCCGTTCCGTACATGCCGATCACCTCGCCCGCAACCTTTCTGCCCACGTGCTGAGCATACGCATAGCCTCGCGGTACACCGTCAAAGCTCTCGTAATCGAGCCCTCTTCTTTCTCCCACCGTGGGAGACACGTTGATATGATTGACGTCTCCCTGCGAACCCAAAAGAAAGATGCATTTGGTGTTATCGAGCACCTTTTCGACGGTGTTGCGCACAACGCCCGGCCAGTCACCGCTGATGAAATCGCCGCCGACACAATCGGCATGTAAACCGTAGTTGACCAAAACGTACCCCGTTCCGTCATGACGGTCGATTCGGATCATCTTAACCGTTTCGTTGGGAGTGCCGAGCACCTCCAGAATATCGGGATTGTCAACACCGGGGTTGGTTCGGACGCTTCCGTCCTTCATGCGATATCGACGGTTAAAGCCGATTCGCTCGGCTCTCCCCTCTGCGTAGGAAAATTCGGATTCGCACAGATCCGCAAACGCATCCTTTGCGACCTTGCAAATGCAATGCAAAAAATGCTCGTCATACTCGCGGCTTCCGTCCAGACCGGAAATCTTATCGTCACCGATCGTAGGTCCCGTATGCGTGTGCGTACAGTTGATGAATACGCCTTCTTTTTGAATTCCGGCGTTCAAGGCAATCTGTTCTCTGAAAAAATTGCACTGCTCGGAGGACAAAAGGCAAAGCTCTACCGAAATGATAACAGCTTGATTGCTACCATCGTCAAACGCAACGGCACTCGCAAAAATATCGTCGTGAATTCCTTTTGTGGGACGTTGCTCATAATAACCGACCATCGGGACACCAAGGGGAGGATTGATACAAATTCTTGAAAATCCGGTTTTCATCGTTCGTCATCTCCTGCATCATATATTTAAGATATCTACATTATATCACATTTTTACGACTCTGTCAATCACAAAAAAGAAACAACGCTCAAACCGCTGTTCACGGTCAAAGCGTTGTTTTGATATACCGTTCAAAGCAAGATACAGATCAACCCATTGCTTCCCTCATTGATGATGCGTTCCAGCGTTTCGGAGAGCTTTTTGCGGGATTCCTCGGGCATATGATCAAGCTTGGTATGAAGCCCTTCGTTGATCAGCTCATAAAGCGATTTGCCAAACATATTGGATTGCCAGATGCTTTTGGGATCTTCCTCAAATTCCTTTAACAAATAGCGCACCAGATCCTCGGATTGCTGTTCGGTTCCGACCATGGGATTGATTTCGGCTTCGATATTGGCACGGATCATGTGAACGGATTGCGCCCCTGCGCGAAGCTTGACCCCGTAGCCCCCCGCTTGCTTAACGATCTGCGGCTCTTCCAAGTGCAGGTCCTCTACGTCGGGCATCACGATGCCGTAGCCTTTTTCGTTGACCTCGGAAAGTGCCTCTGCCACTTTATCGTATTTGACCTTCATATCCGCCAATTCACGCATCAGTGCAATCAATTCACGCTCGCCCGTAACACTAAAGCCCGTCAGCTCACTGATCACCTCATAGTAAAGCCCCTCCTTCATCGAAAGTCGGATCTCCGCGCGCCCCGTTCCAAGATCCAAAAGGTCGATCGTTGCATTTTCAATATACTCGTTCTCGCACATCCCCTCAAATGCGCTCTTGACGTCGCCGGCTCGGTGTACACCGTCGGCACACTTGCAAAGACTTGCGCGGATGGAAGACCGAATACGGTGACTTTCGTCAAGGGCGTTCATCCACTCGGGCATACGAAGCTTGATCTCGGTGATGGGAAATTCCTCCAAAACAAGCCCCAAAATGTGACGGATATCCTCCGCATCAAGATCCAGACAACTGACAAGTGCAACCGGAACACCGTATTTTTCTTCCAGTTCATATGCCAAAGTACGGCTGTTTTCACTTTCGGGGCGCGCGGAGTTGAGAATGACGGCAAATGGCTTTCCAAGACCTTTCAGTTCCTTTACAATCCTCTCCTCTGCCTCGATATAGGCATCGCGCGGGATATCACCGATCGAACCGTCGGTCGTCACCAACATTCCGATGGTGGAATGCTCGGTAATCACCTTATGCGTTCCCATCTCCGCCGCCTCGACAAATGGCATGGGAGATTCGCGCCAAGGGGTGCGCACCATACGAGCTTGCCCGTTCTCAATCGCGCCCATCGCCTCTGGAATGAGATATCCTACGCAATCGATCATTCGCACACGCATCTGCGCGTTGTGATCCAGCACCACGGGAACGGCGTCCTCGGGGATAAATTTGGGTTCGGTGGTCATCACGGTCTTGCCCGCTGCCGATTGCGGAAGCTCGTCACGGGCTCTCTCTCGGGAATACCCCTCCCCGATGTTGGGAAGCACGACTGCTTCCATAAATCGTTTGATAAAGGTGGACTTTCCACTCCGTACAGGTCCTACGACACCCACGTAAATGTCGCCTCCCGTACGCTCTGCTATGTCCTTATAAATTGAATGCTCAGGCATCACAAAACCTCCCATATATCGCGTTGTTACAGGATATGAGACGGGAGGGCATTTTAGAACAAGCCAAGGTTGACTTTTATTGCTTCCTTATCATTACGATAACAAAACGTTTGTCAAGCTGACGGAGCTCGTCAGTTCTCTCCACAACAAACGAGCTATCTCAAATTTCGGTTTGAGACAGCTCGCTTTTGGAGAATGATCAAAGTAAACCGACCAAAAAGGCGGCAAGACATGCGGCAATAGAGACGACGATCAGGGATTGGTTCATCAAAGCCAAGATCACCGCCACGAGGAGCCCTGCCAAGGCACTGATCCATCCGTTGGTGGAATCAAAAATTGCCGGAAACGTCATTGCGGCAAGTACCGCATATGGAATATAGCAGAAAAAGCTGCGCGCGAAGCGTGATTTGATTCGCTTGCGAAACAGCGTCATGGGAAGCATACGGACAAGATAGGTTGCAACCGCCATGACAAGGATGTAAAAAACGATCTCAATCCTCATCCTCTACCACCTCCCCGTCATAATCCTCTTCCTCGGGTAGCGGACGGATCCACGCCACGATCCCTGCCGCCAAAACGGCACTGATGATGATGGAAAAGCCGCCCGAAATTTGATTGAGAACGGGAACGTAGTGGAGTGCCGTGCTGAAGAGCACTGCCAGAATCACCGTGAAAAGCACCTCTCGATCCTTTTTCATTGGAGGAATGATGATCGCTAAGAACATTGCGTAGATCATGATCCCCATCGCGCATCGGATGCTATCCGGCAAAATATTTCCCGCAACGGCCCCCAATAGAGTTCCCCCTGCCCAACCGATATACGGAAGTGTCATCAAGCCGTAAAAGTAGGAAGGACCTACGGGATAGGGCTTTGCACAGCATACGGCAAAAATCTCATCCGAAACCGCAAAAGACATGAAAAATCGGTGTAAAGTGGTACATCTTGGATCCAACCGCTGGGTCAAGGTGATTCCCATCAAGGAGTAGCGAACGTTGATGACCAGCTGTGTCAGAATGATTTCTAAAACCGTACCGCCTGCAATGATAACAGATACGCCGGCAACCTGCCCCGCGGAGGTCAGATTGGTCATGGACATGAACAGTGCCTCAAGAATTTTCAAACCGCTCGAAACTGCGGTAATGCCAAATCCAAACGCCACCGACAAATATCCGAGTCCGATGGGAAGCCCATCTCGAAGCCCATGGACGTATCGGTAGGGCGACATTGATCTTGCCATTTCCTCACCTCCTTTTTTACTACCCTATATTATATCATATATTTGGGTAAGTTGTCAAGAAAAAGCAAGAGAGAAGGAGACCTTTTCTCCTTCTCTCCGATTCTTTAGGAATATCGCTTGAAATACCCTTGCGGATGTGAGCAGGTGGGACAAACCTGGGGAGGCTCTTTTCCTTCCAGCACGTAGCCGCAATTGATGCAGATCCACTTGGTGCTCTCACTATTGGAAGTAAACACCTCTCCGTTTTTGACCGTTTCCAAGGCGCGGCGGTAGTTGGTCTCGTGCATTTTTTCGATGCTTGCAACGCGCGCAAAGAGCTGGGCGATATCCTCAAAGCCCTCCTCGCGTGCCGTTTTTTCAAACTCCGCGTACATCGTTTCCCATTCGAATTGCTCACCCGAGGCAGCGGCATCCAAATTTTTTTCGGTACTGCTCCAGCCTCCGAGATGACGGAACCAGATTTCGGCATGTTCCATCTCATTTGCCGCAGTATCGCGGAAAATTTGTGAAATTTCGACGTACCCGTCGTTTTTTGCCTTTTTTTCAAACCATTTGTAGCGCAGATACGCCTGCGACTCTCCGGAGAGCGCAGTGTGAAGATTGCGTTCGGTCTGTGTCCCGGAAAGACGCTCTACCGACACGCCTGCCTTTGTGTAACCTGCCATTTTTGATCCTCCATAAACAAAAATCGGGATATCCCGTATCCCGATTTTTGCCACGTTGTGGTAATACTATTCACTTTTTCCTCTTTTTTTCGTGCTTTGCACGCCATTCTGACTCCAAAATAGAGCAAATGCCAATGTTGACGTAATTGCCCTTGACGTACATTGCCTCGCGCAAAACGCCTTCAAAGCGCATTCCCACCTTTTCCATGACCCGTCGGGAGCGATCGTTTTCCTCCATAAATTTTGCCTCGATACGGTGAAGTCCCAGATCGTCAAATCCAAATTCCAGCACTCGCGTAAGTGCCTCAGGAGCGATTCCCTTTCCCCAATAATCGGGATTGAGCACGTATCCTACCTCGGCACTGTCAGAGGTACAATTAAACGCGGTAAAGCCGCAAGTACCAACCATTTTACAATCCGGCTCGTACACGATTGCCCAATCGTAAAACATTCCCGCCGCATATCGCGTTCCGAGATATTGAAGATATTCACGAGTGTAATCCCTATCGGGATGCGGCTGCCAGGTCAGATATTTGGTAACCTCGGGGCGAGCGGCATATTCGTACATATCCGAGGCATCCGCCACAAGCATTTTTCGAAGCGTCAGACGCTCGGTAGTCAATTCGGGCAGATGCGAGAATACGCGATAAATTTTTTCTTTTTTCATGTGTCACACAATCCTTATAAATTCCTCTCTATTATATCGAAAAATCGAATTGAATGCAAGAGGTTTCCAAAAAATTCTGCAACTATTTTTGCGTGGCACTTTCTTTTTTGCGTTTGATATGTTATAATATAAGTAACTATACTTGGAAAGGAGAGAAAAATGGACTACATTATGGAAGACGTGCTGTCGGGAGAATTGATTCCCGTATTGCTCGGCGTTTCTCTCGAGGTCAGTGAAACCGCGCACCGTATGTATCAGCGCTACGGCGTGGTTTCTCACGTGTTTTGCAACAAGGTCCCCCTCTCTCTCCGTCTTTCCCTTTGCATGAAGTTTCACATCATCCGATCCACCAACAATCAACGCTTGATGATACAGGCACTCAACGATTTTGCCGAGCAGCTCGAAAACAAAGACGTGATCCTCTATCTCATTCCCTGTACCGAGGAGTACGCCAATATCGTTTGGAACTGCCGCGATGAGCTGGAATCCAGATTTGTGATTGCCGATCAAGCCGAAATGTACCGCGTATGGTTTGGCGAGGAACTGCCGATGCCCGTGAGAAAGGAGAAACGCATATGAAGCAACCGAATGTTTTGCTGGGAGTTCTTGGCGGCTTGGGACCTATGTCCACCGTCTATTTTTGCGAATTGCTCACGCGGCATACGAATGCCCTGTGCGACAACGATCATATCGACATGATCGTTTCCAGCCGTGCGTCCACCCCCGATCGAACGGCGTTTATTCTCGGAGAATCGCAAAATGATCCACTTCCCATCATGATTGAGGAAGCGCATCGCTTGGAGCGCGCAGGGGCGAATCTGATCGTCATCCCCTGCAACACGGCACATTATTTTTACAATGGAATCACAAGGGAGTGTAACGTTCCGATCCTCAACATTATCGAGGAAACGGTCAAGCATCTCTCAACCCTCGGCGTTAGAAAAATGGGATTGCTCGCAACCGAGGGCACGGTGCGCTCGGGCGCGTATGAAAAGATCGCAAAAGCGCACGGAATGGAGTGTCTTGCCCCCGATGATGCCGATCAGCGCATCATTACGTCGATGATTTACGACGGGATCAAGCAAAATAAACCAATCGACCGCGAAGCTTTTTGGGGCGTCGCAAACCGCTTGAAGGAACGCGGATGTCAGCGGGTGGTGCTTGGTTGCACCGAGCTTTCCCTGATCAAAAAAGAAGGCTTGAACGACGCTCTCTTTTTGGATTCGCTTGACGTTTTGGCTTACCGCACGATTCTTGCCTGTCAAAAAGAACCGATTGGATTTGACCGCGGATTTTGGGCGCGTGAGGTAGAAACATGAACGCAACGCAACTTTTTGAAGGGGTGGTTGAGGAAATCGCCATCCCCAACCGCGAAATCCTTTCCGTAACCGAAAATACCGCGCGCGCCAATTTCGATAGCGTATTCGTATGCATCAAGGGTGCTCGCGCGGACGGTCATACGCTCGCTATGCGCGCCTATGAAAACGGATGCCGCTTGTTTGTGGCAGAGCATCCGCTCTCTCTCCCCACCGATGCCTTGGTATTAACGGTTGAAAACACGCGCAAGACACTTGCACGCCTTGCTTGCAATCTTTACGCTCACCCATCCCGCAAAATGCATCTGATCGGCATTACGGGCACCAAGGGTAAGACCACCACGGCACAATTGCTTTCTCACATCCTCAATCAAAACGGGATTTCTTGCGGCTATATCGGGACCAACGGTGTGAAGTACGGAAGCGTTGAAAAGGAGCTTGCAAACACCACCCCCGATGCGCTGACCTTGCAAAAAACGCTTTCGGAGATGCTTTGCAACGGTATCAAGACCGCTGTGATTGAGGTTTCCTCACAGGCTTTGATGCAATATCGCGTGGAGGGTACGCATTTTACAACCGCGCTCTTTACCAACCTTTACACAGATCATATCGGCCCTTTCGAGCATGCCGATTTTGCAGAGTATCTGGCGTGCAAGCACCGTTTGTTTACCGATTTTAATCTTGAAAACGTTATCATCAATTCGGATGACCTGCATACCGCAAAGATGCTTGAGGGCTGTCAGGCATCCAATCGTATCACCTGCTCCATCCTTGGGAGTGCGGATTGCTCGGCAACAAAAATTGCACAAACTCAAACGGACGGATGCCTTGGTGTATCCTTTTTGTTGAATGATGCAGGAACTGCAACTCCGATTGAGCTCCCCTTGCTTGGGGCTTGCAACGCATCCAACGCGCTTCTTGCCGCAGCAGTAGCGACAAGGATTTTCAAAATTTCCGCCGCCGATACCGCTCGTGCGTTGCGGTCGGTAGCCATTGCGGGACGGTGCGAATGTATTCCGCTTCCCTCCGGCGGTGTTGCCGTGATCGACTACGCGCACAACGGAGAAAGTATGCGGCAGATCCTTTCCTCCTTGCGTCCATACGTCAAAGGTCGTCTCATTTGCCTGTTCGGCTCGGTTGGCGAGCGCTCCCAGCTTCGCCGCAAAGAGCTTGGGCGGGCGGCACGGGATCTTGCGGATCTTACCGTTTTGACCTCGGACAACCCGGGGCGTGAGGATCCCGAACGCATTATCGACGAGATTGCAGCGGAATGGCAGGGTCACGAGCAGTCCTTTTTGAGAAATGCCGACCGCAAAGAGGCAATTTTGCAAGCCTTGAAGGAAACACACAACGGTGACGTATTGCTCCTTGCCGGAAAGGGGCATGAGCAATACCAGCTGATCGGAACCGAAAAGCTCCCTTTTTCGGAGCGGGAGATCGTTACATCATTTTGTAAATCGGCGGCTATGATCGGATAACGCCTATCGGAAAGGAGAGTGCTATGGCAGAACGGTTAATTTTTCACGTGGACGTAAACAGTGCTTTCCTTTCCTGGGAAGCAACAAGGCGTTGCCAAAACGGTGAGGCGGATCTGCGGCTGATCCCATCCGCGATTGGCGGCGACCGTGAAGCGAGACGCGGAGTGATTCTTGCCAAGTCCATTCCCGCCAAACAATTCGGTGTTAGAACGGGAGAACCGATTGCGCAGGCACTGAAAAAATGCCCTCAGCTGTATCTTGCCTCCCCGGATTTCCACCTATACCACACCTCCTCGCGCGCTTTTATAGAGGTTTGCCGAAAATACGCACCCGTAGTGGAGCAGGTCTCGATTGATGAGTGTTATTTGGATATGAGCGGCACGTCACGCCTCTACCCCGATCCGCTTGAGATCGCACACCGCATCAAGGATGAGATTCGCAATACGCTTGGCTTTACCGTAAACGTAGGCATCGGATCGAACAAGCTCCTTGCAAAGATGGCAAGCGATTTTGAAAAGCCCGATCGCGTGCATACTCTTTTTACTCACGAAATCGAAGCAAAGCTTTGGCCGCTCCCCGTAAAAGATCTCTTTACAGTGGGACGCGCGACCGCGGAAAAGCTCATGGCATCCCGCATCCATACCATCGGAGAGCTTGCCGCTACGGGAATTGACCGCTTGCGTGCGATGTTCGGCACGAAAATGGGAGACCACCTGTTACGCTTTGCAAACGGTGTGGATGAATCCCCCGTTCTTGCGGAAACCGAGGAAGCCAAGGGCTACAGTAATTCGACCACTCTTGCGACAGACGTTATAAGTACCGACCAAGCACACCGCGTGCTTTTGGCACTTGCCGACAGCGTAGCCTCGCGGATGCGGAACGATCACTGTCGCGCCTCCTGCGTGGCGGTAACCATTCGCGGGAACGATTTTCATGACAGATCCCACCAAAAAACGCTTCCCGCCCCTACCGATATTACGTCGGAGATCTTTGAAACCGCCAAAAAGCTGTTTGCGGAGCTTTGGGACAGGCGAACCCCCTTGCGCCTTTTGGGGCTTTCGCTGACACAGCTGACACGCGAGGACAACACACAGCTTTCGATGTTCCCGGACGAAAAGAAAGAACGGGAACAGGAGCTTGACAAAATTATTGACGGCATTCGCCGCCGTTTTGGAACGGACACCATTGTGCGCGGCTCGATCATGGAATACAGCCGCGACGTGGGAAAAAAGCAAAAGGCGGAAATGGATGACGAATGATTTGAAAGCAAAAAAAGAAGTTCTGCAACCCCTGATCGGTGCTGTAGAGCTTCTTTTTTTACTATCAACGTAATTTTTAGGCGTTTCGGTCAATCCCGCCAGATAATCAAGAGAAATATTATAGTAGTATGCCAGCGTAACAAAATGGTGCATGGGAAGCTCTCGCTTGCCGCTTTCATAAAGCTGATACTGTTGTCTGGAAATTTGCAGAACCGCCGCAATCTCCTCTTGCTTTTTGTCGCTGTCCTCTCGCAAATCTCAAATCCTTTGATACGTGTACATCATTTCACTCACCCCTTGGTTTTTGTTTGGCGATTGAACACCGCCATTTTGCCTCATAAGAGGCAAAAAACAACAAATTCCTCTTCCTTTAAAGCTCCTCGATCATACCGTCAAAAGCCAGACGAATATCAAAGGGATAAGACTCGATCAAGCGTTCCGCTCCGTCACGGTCACCAAGAATCTCTCGCCCGTGATGGGTAAAGCGCAAGCGAGGAATCGCATTTCGCTTGGCGAACTCACAAACGTCCAAAACCTTGTGGTGCCCCGTTTCCATCGACAAAAGATCACATCCTCCCACCATCAAGGGCAACAGCTCCTCGGGAGATGCCACGTCACCCGAAAGAACGATCCTTTTTCCTTCACACTCCACCAAAAAGGAGAAGGAGTGCCAGCCGTTTGTACCGTCCTCACGCAAATGTCGGTTATGAAGCGCGGCAACGCGGATATTCTCATCCTCATACAAAACGCCATCCTGCGTTGGGATCTCCTCGGTCATATATCCCAAAGATTCGATGCGATTGTTGCTTGCCACGCATTTTGCGGCGCGAATGACCTCGGAATCGGGGGAATAGATCGGAATGGGATCAAATTTGGGCGTTCCCTTGCCTCTCGCAATCATTTTTTGGATGCAAAACAAAAGGTTTGCCAGCCCTCCCGTGTGGTCGATGTGCATATGAGAGAAGAAGATCGCACGCGTTTTTAATACGTCGATTCCCAAGAGGTACGCTGTATGCGAACAGCACTCTCCCGCGTCAAACCAATAATAGCATCCGTTGCTCTCCAAAACAGTTGAGGTATGGTGCATCCCTTCCATTGGCTCGGTACCGGAGCAGGTCCCCAAAAAATAAAGTTTCATAACCGTTTCCTTTCAAAATCCCCCAAAGTACTCCATCCTTTACGGAGCAATAGGCGTATCGGGATCGCTGACGATCGCATCCAAAGAATACTTACTCATAAGAGGCTCTTCGCGGCGGAACCACTTCCCTCTTGTAAAATCCGGAACGTCAACGGGTGCGCTTCCCTTTGCAATCGACATTGCGGAAAGCGGACCGATTGCCATCCATGCAGCGGTATCGTAGGCATCGATCGGGGTATCGGTACCCGCCTTAACGCTCTCGATAAACGCGCGGACAACCAGCCAATCTACACCGCCGTGTCCTCCCAAGGCTTCCATTTTGGAATATTCCGCATAGAGCGGATGATCGTACTTTTCATAAAATTCGGCTTCGTTGTTGAATACGGGCTCCTCCATTCCCTCTAAGTAGAAGGTCGCGGCATCTCCGTATGCCTCGATGCAACATCCCTTTGTACCGCGAACCGTAAATGCGCGGCTGTAGTAGGGGCGCGGAAGCGTAGTGTCCAGCGTCAAAACAATGGTTTCACCGCGCTCGCAACGAATCACAGTGGTAATCACGTCTCCTTGCGCAAAGGTCTTTCCGTAAAGCGGATGGGTGGGGGCTACGTTTTCCCGAATATAGCTCTCCAAGCCGCGGCTTTTTGACGCGGTGGAGGTCAGGGTAACCATGCGGTTTCCGCGGTTGATATCCAACACCTTGGCAATGGGGCCCAATTCATGCGTGGGATATTGCTCGCAGTTGCGGTTGAGATATTCATATGCGCGGTAATGTTCAACGTCATCAACACCGTCCTTACTGCAAAACAGCTCCAATTTGTTGAGATAGTGCATATATCCGCCTTCGCAATGCACAACCTCACCGAAAAGCCCTTCCTTTACCATGCGGAGCGCCATCATTTCGCGTCTGCCGTAACAGCAATTTTCCAGCATCATCAAGGGCGATTGCGTTTCTTCATAAACTTTAACAAGGTCGTAGCACTCCGAAAGATCATACGCCGTTCCAACCTCGACCGCAGTATATTTGCCTGCACGCATGGAGTCCAAGACAATCGGTACGCGCCCGTTCCAGCCCGTCATGATCACCACGGCATCTACCTCTCCATCCGCTAACACCTCCCGATAATCTCGAGTTTCGCGCGGCAACGAAAGCTGTTTTTCACGGAAACAGCTCATCGCCTTTTCTATTTTTGATTCCTTCAGATCGCAAATCCACGTAATTTCTACGTCTTTCATCTCCAAAAAAGTACGTTGGAGCATATTCATTCCACGTCGTCCAAGTCCAATATAACCAACTTTTACAGTGGAACGCTTTTCCTTTTGAACGTTCATTTTGATTTTTCCTCCGTTTTATGATTTTATCTTGACAAATCCGCATCAAGGGGGATTCCGCATTTGACTATTATTTGGCAATAAAAAAATGGATATGATGGTATTGGAATATCGCAATCGATTGAAGTAAAACTCCAAAACAACGAGGGGTGAGTTGAATGCGCTTACATTTAACTTACCCCTTTTTGATGATTTGAAAATTCCAAAATCGACTTTACGTGTCCGCGATAGTTTTTGGAGCAAAGATGAATCGCCAACTCCTCAACGGAAGCGACCGCTCCGATGGCGCAAACCGTTCCGCACAAAACGACCGACACGTTTTCGGGCAGGCGGATAAAATACGGTGTTGCAAATACCGCAAATCCCGTAAGCTTATTGAGATAGGTGTGGATGGATACAAACCTGCGATATTTCAGCGCGCCGATCAGGTAGCACAACGCACGAATAACGAGGATCCCTCCCAAAGCGATCCAAATTCCCATGGGAAGAAGCTCCCACAAAATTGGAAAAATCCGAAGCAGCATAACCGTGTAAAACAGCAAATCTGCGAGGCTATCGAGTCTGGAACCGAATTCGCTGGTCAAATTCCATCTTCGCGCAACAAAGCCATCCAACACGTCGCTGATCCCCGCCAGGGTATAAACGATATAAAAAGCGATGGACATCGGTTCTAAAAAGAACAATATCAACGTTCCGATGATGCGCAACAGAGTAATAAAGTTTGGCAAATTGCGAACCATATCCTATTTCTCCTGCATGATTTAAGTTATACTAATTATATCACAGGTGTTTCCAAATTTCAACACTTTTTGACAAAAAATGGGGGGAGCGTCGAATGCAACACGCATTTGGTCTCCCCCTGCTTTTGTTTATTCGTAGTCCTCGTCGATTTCTCGATGCTCTGCCGTAAAATCCTCTTTTCCCGCTCCGCACAAGGGACATACCCAGTTAGCGGGAAGATCCTCAAAATCCGTGCCTTCTTCTATTCCGTTGTCAACGTCTCCCACGAGCGGATCATATTCATAGCCGCACAGCTCGCAAATGTGAATCGTCATACCACATTTCTCCTTTATATATTTTTTGAACAGTATATATGATATCGCGGGTATCGAATTTTGTCAATACCCGATTTTGATTTTTTCAACATTTTATGCGTTTGCACAAAAAGCAGTGAAAAAAAGCAAATATTCCGTTCCTTTTGCTCATACAATAAAATTGATCATCCCCAACGCGAGGTATCTTTGATTCATGAAAACACACGCAAAACAGCTTTTTTGGAACGCCATGCTACTCACCTCTGCCTCGCTTTTGATGCGAACGGTAGGTGTGGGCTTTCAAGTCTATGTTTCGGGGCGTGCCGGAAGCGAAGCCATGGGGTTGTTTTCGCTTTTGTCGGGAGTTTACGGCTTTGCCCTGACCCTTGCGACCTCGGGAATCCACCTCGGTGTCACACGCCTTGTGGTGGATGCCATTGGAGAAGGCAAAACGGAGCGGATTCTTCCTGCAATGAAAAAGGCAACCGTTTACGCTCTCTTTTTTGGTGTTCTTTCCTCCGCGCTCCTCTTTTTGGGAGCTGACCTGATTGGAACGCATTGGCTTTGCGACTCCAGAACCGTTCCCTCCCTCCGACTCTTGGCACTGACGCTTCCGCTTATCGCGCTCTCCTCGGCTTGGGGCGGTTACTTTACCGCCGTCAGGCGTCCTTACAAAAACGCCGCCGTACAAGTCATCGAGCAAGCCATAAAAATCGCTGCAACGGTCACTCTGTTTGGAACGGCGTTTGCAAACGACGTGGAAAGCACCTGCCTTGCCTTGGTTGCGGGCGGTGCGGCAGCCGAGATCCTTTCGTTTTTGATCGCTTTTTTGCTATACCGCATAGACCGTGCGCGGCATTTTAAGCTTGGTGACCGCGACGGTGGACGTGCGGAAGGACAAAAGCTTTGGGCGATCAGTCTTCCCGTTGCCTTTACCGCATACATCCGATCCGGTCTGCTCACCCTTCAGCAAATCCTGATCCCTCGCGCGCTTCGCCATAGCGGAAGCACGCATCGGGCGGCACTCGTGGCATACGGATGCATCCAAGGAATGGCACTTCCCGTGATTCTATACCCCGCCGCATTGATCTCTTCCTTTTCGGGACTGCTCGTGCCGGAGCTGGCAGAAGCGGAGATTCAACACAGCCACAGGCGTATCCGCTATATGATCGCTCGTGTATGGTCACTTTCGATTCTCTTTTCCATTGGTGCCGCGGGGCTTCTGATCACCTTTTCGAACGAGCTTGGAACATTACTCTACCCCAATACGCACGCGGGATACTATATCCGCGTATTGGCACCTCTCATCCCCATTATGTACGTCGATACGGCAACCGATGCAATGATGAAGGGGCTTGGGGAACAGGTGTTTTCGATGAAGATCAATATCGCGGATGCTTTGATTTCGGTGATTTTGGTCTCTCTCCTCATTCCGCGTATGGGAATTCATGGATATTTGATTACCATTTACGTCTCGGAGCTTTTTAACACCGTTTGCAGTGTAACGCATCTTTTGTCGATCAGCCAAACGCCCGTTCGAATTGTAAAATGGATCGGTAAGCCGCTTATTTGTATTGTATGCGCCACCGCGCTAACGCGCTTCTTACTTTCTGCCACGTTTGATCGATTTTCCGGCACGCGCGTGATTTTGACGGTATTCGGACTTCTTCTTGTACTTTTCTATCTTTTGTTCCTGTTCCTTTCCGGAACGCTTGACAAAGAGGATCGCGGATGGATTTTGGGGTTGGTAAAAAAATAGAAAAGGGTTGGTCGAATGCAAAAATGCATTTGACCAACCCTTTTCGGGGAGTTCAGAACAGCTCTGCGGGATACTGTCCCTCATTGTGAAGCGCGAGAAGCTGATTGACAACAATTTCGCGGTCTGCCTGATAGGTAATGCCAAACCACTTATCGGTGGAGGATTTTGCGCGGACGCTGAAATCGCCCTTTGCCAAAAATTCTCCTACCATAATGGGAAGCAAGCACTCCGCCTTGATATCCTCTGCGGGAGTTGCCTTTAAAAAGTCCTCAAAATATTGATTCATTCGCTCAAGCAGGTCACGGTGGAAGCCCCACATATTCATGGACACCATCTCATCCCCTGTCAACGCTCCATTGTCGCTGATGATTGAACGGTCGGGGGTATATTCGATGTTTTTGGTTTCTACAACGTCGAGGAGCTTTTCGTTCTCTACCTTACAAATACCGCGCGTAACGCCGCCGTTTTCGCTCATCGTGTTGCCAAGAATATACGGAACCATGGACGCATCGCCTGCATCCTTTAACGAAAGGAGCAGACCGTGCATGATCTGAAACGCCTCTTTACCGTAGTAATCGTCGGCATTGACGGTTGCAAAAGGACCGCGGATCACGTCCTTTGCGCAAAGCACTGCGTGAACCGTACCAAAGGGCTTGGTTCTTTCCTCGGGCTTATGATACCATGCGGGGAGCGTGGTGTCATCCTGCACTGCGTAATCGACGCGCACCTTACCCTCGAGTCGCTTGCCGAGCGTTTCGCGGATCATTTCTACCATATCCTTCTTGAGAATAAAGACAATTTGGGTAAATCCTGCCTCGATTGCATCGTGAATGGAGTATTCCATTAAAATTTCACCGTGAGGGCCTACGTGAGAGATCTGCTTATTTCCACCAAAACGGCTGCCCAGTCCCGCTGCCAAAATGACCAACGTCGTATCCATGGTTAACATCCTTTCAAAATGAAGTTCTTTCGTTTATTATAACACAAATATTCTCTTTTGTAAAGAGTTATTTTTTTGCGAAAAAGCTATAGACTTTTTGGCGATTTTCTGCTATACTGATAGCAGAAAATCATGTAAAGGGGGAATATTGTGAAAAACGTGCTTACGCGCATCCAAAAAGACGCTCGACATGCCGAATTTTGGGTCTTTTTGTTCGCTTCCCTCTTTTTGATCCTCTTTGCGCTCTCCGAGGTTCAGGTATTGCTTCATGCCGAACGCTTTTCGAAATCGGCAATGCTCCGCTTGATTTTGATGGTATTGATCTGCACGCTGTTTTACCTTGGCGGATTACTTTACGCCGACCGCCAAAACAACCGCAAGGTCATGCGGATTTTGATGTGGTTGTTTTTTGGTCTTTACCTTTATCTTCTTCTCAATTTTACGCTCCTTGACAAAGGGATGGGGCGTAACGCACTCATTCCCGAATCGATTGAGGGCGGACGGGAATATTACGTAAACCGATTTGTAAACCTGAAACCCTTTCAAAGCATTTACGACGTCTATATCAAAGGTTTTTTGAATGGATACGTAAACAGCTATTATATGTTGCTCAATCTGCTTGGAAATACCTGCGCGTTTATGCCGCTTTCCTTCTTTTTGCCTCACTTTTGGAGGGGGCAACGGCGTTGGTACGTTTTTTTACCGACGCTGACCGTAAGCGTTGCCGTGGTAGAAGCTTTGCAGTTTGCCTTTATGGTTGGTTGCTGTGACGTTGACGATTTGATTTTAAACGTGGGCGGTGCGATGATTTTATACTTTTTCTTCCGTATTCCCCTGCTTTCACGCGCGCTTAAGGTGTTTGCAAACGGCGGCACGTGGAAAGAAACCGAATAACCAAACGGCTTCCGCTCAAATGAGCGGAAGCCGCTTTTTTACTTTATAAGGGTTTGCGCGCGATCTCTTTCATGCGTTCTGCCATCTCACTCATATGGCACGCCTCGTGATTGCCTCCCTCAAAGCTGAGGTTGCCTGTAAAGTTGATGGCACGCAGTGCGTTGATGGAACGCTCGAAAAACGCCCAATCCTCCTTTGTCGTGGGTCTTGTTCGTTCCTCGACCGTTGCAATATGCGCATGGGCTAAAAGATCCCGATTTCGTTCCAAAGATGCCCAATCCTCTTGATTGTTGGCAAAATGATAAAAATCGACCAGCAGCTTAAAGTTGTCGCGGTTGACGACGCGGCAGTATTCCGCGCCCTCATCGACCGTGTTAACGATATTGACCTCTTGGTAGCGCAACGGTTCAACAACAACGGTTTGCCCGTATTGCTTGGCGGTATCCGACAAATACGCCCCCAACTCGTAGAGCTGATCCCACGCCTTGGCGCGGTCAAAGCCATCGGGTACGTGCTTTGCCTTGCCCGAACCGAACACCAGCATCTTGACCTTAACCTCCGCCAGCTTGTAAAAAGTCTCGTCGCAATATTCCTTGATGCGATCCCAATTTACGTCACCCGTCAGGCGAATATCCCCCGGGAAAAGTCCGTTACAGCTATACGTCACAACGCTTCCTTCATCTACAGCCGTTTTAAACCTCGGATAGTATTCCTTTAAATTGCCAAGGATATCCATTGCGCTGATTTCGATGTAATCTGCTTTGCCCGGATAATCGTTGACGGATTGCTCCATATTGCGACAAATTCCAATCTTCATAGCGATGCCTCCTTTACATATTGAGATAAGAAACCGAATTGTTGAAGCAGATGTCACGCACCACTGCACCGACGCGCTCCATATCCGCAGTCATCTCGCCGTTCTCCATCATCGTTCCGAGATAGTTACACAGAATACGGCGGAAATAGTGGTGGCGAGGATAGGACAAGAGAGAGCGGCTGTCGGTAAGCATTCCGACAAACACGGCAAGGTGTCCCGTTGCGGTCAGATCGCGCAAATGCTGCTCCATGCCAACCTTGTTGTCAAGGAACCACCATGCAGGACCGTACTGCATCTTTCCTCTTGCTTCCCCACTCTGGAAGCAGCCGATGAGCGTCATGATCTCGGTGTTCATTTTGGGATTGAGGTTGAACACGATGGTCTTGGGGAGAGCTCCCTCACTGTTGAGGCGATCAAAGAGTCTCGACAGTGCGCTGATGCTATTGGTGTCGGAAATGCTGTCGAAGCCGGTGTCAAGCCCCAACTTTTCGAGCATAACCGCGTTGTTGTTACGCATCGCGCCGATGTGAACCTCGGTGGCAACGTGATATCTTGCGTACAGTTTCATCAAGAAATAGGTGAGATATCCCTTGAAGATCTCGGTTTCTGCAAGATCGGGGGTCTCGCCAGCAAGCACCTTGGTAAGAACAGCCTGCGCTTCCTCTCTCGTAGTGACGGGTAACGCGCGCTCCAACGCGATATCGCTCGCCTTAGCACCAACCTTAAGGAATGCCTGCAAACGATTTTCCAACGCAGTTTCCAATTCCTCAACCGTAGTGATGGGATGCGTCAGCTCCTCCAGCTTTCCAAGAAAGGTACGGTAAAGAGGAGCGTCGATATTCATGATCTTATCCGCACGGAATGCGGGAGCAACCGTGAATTTGTATCCCTTTTGCGCAATCTTTTCAAAGGTCGTCAAATCGTCGAAAACCTCGTTGGTTGTAAAGAGGTGCTTGACGTTTGAGCGTTCGATGAGCGACTGCGGAGTGACGTTGTTGGTACGGATGTATGCGTTGCACTCCTCCCAGATCGCTTCGGCATTCTCCTCGTTGATCTCCTTCGTACAACCGAAGAACTCCTCAAGCTCCACCTGTGACCAATGGTACAGGGGGTTGCCGAACGCCGTGCCCAATACGCGGCAGTAAGTCATGAACTTTTCCTGATTGGTAGCGTCCCCCGTGATATACTTTTCATCGACACCGTAGTTGCGCATCAATCTCCACTTATAATGATCTCCTGCCAGCCAAATTTCAAATACGTCGGAAAAGGGCTTGTTTTCGAGGATCTGCTTTTCGGGCAGATGGCAGTGATAGTCAAAGATCGGCATATCCTTGGCGTAGCCAAAGTACAGATCTTTAGCAGTTTGATTATTCAATAAAAAATCCTTTGTAATGTAACTCATTATTCATTTCCTTTCACATGATCGACCAAGTTTTTCGGCAACGGGCGGGATATTTTTTTCATTCGCTCATTCAATGATCCCTCTGCCTTAAAAATCCAACGCGCGAAGATCGATTTGCGCGACCTGACGTTTTCCGTTATGCGTGGTATCAAAGGTAACGTATTGACCGCCCCATACGAATCTGGCGTGCGGATCGGTACGGATGTCGGTGATATCGTTGGGAGTAACGGTTTTGACACGCAACAATTCACGCGATTTGCCTGTTTCGATGCTGTACGCCATCAAATATCGGTACCCGTCAATGGGGTATCCGTCACCGATCACGTATTTTCCATCGGGTGACATATTGCAATGAATGTCGGGATTGTGTTTCCCGTGGAAATACGGCATATCGTATTCGACCCACTTACCCGTATCCACGTCGATGACGTACATACTCTTTTTGTCTCCCTCGACGGTGCAATGCGCCAAAAGATCCTTATGAGAGAGCCACAGATAGTGCGAAAAGTAGGTGTTTTGCAACACGGCTCGGCAGTTGCCCTGCAAGTCCGCGATCACAAGAGACGATGACCAATCGGGATGCTCGGGCGTCATAAAATTGCGCACCAGCATCAAAAAGCGATCGGAAGTCGTATTAAAGGTGATGTGATTGATCAAAATTTTTTGATCGGGCGCAAAGCCCGCAATCGGTGCAAGATCGGCATAAGAAACGATCTGACGCGAGCTTCCGCTCTCCATATCCACAAGGAATACACCGTCATCCGACGGGGCGTTAACAGCTTCGTTCTCGTCAACGAACCCTGCGTATCCGTATCCCGGTCGAAAGGCAAAGATACGCCCAAAATTGACACCCAATCCCCACTTGCCGTCGGGAGAGACGCAAGCGGTGGCACGATCCGTGTATTTCTTTTCACCCGTCATATAGTTGTGCGTTACGGTCATGTATTGACCGTTTTCACAAACGTTATAATATACGGTGTTTTCCTTGGCGGGATGATACTGGAGCATTGCCCCCTGCTGAAAGTTCCATGCGGTTGTTTCGGAAAACTTGAAAAATTGACCGTTTTCCAAATATCCAAGCTCACACACGTCGTCGGGCTCCTGCAAACGGTCCATAAAGGAAACGCGATGGCAAAGATGTTTTCCCGACTTTCCTGTTGCGCGCATATCGTAATAGGCGAAAAAGTAGTGCGCGTTATCGTCGGGAGTCAAAATCTTGCAGCTATCATAATAATCACTGATAAATTCTTTCATAAAAAACCTCTTTATAGCGTAACTCCGTCTTTAAAAATAGCAATATCGTAATATCCGTTGACCTCGCTCTTGGATTGCTCACCGTCGGCAACGCGGCGGCAAAGCGCATAAAGGCTCTCAGCTTCCTCCTCCCAATCCGCTCCGTCAAGCAGCGTACCCGCGTTGAAATCGATCCAGTGTTTCTTTTTTTGCGCCAAAGGCGTGTTGGTAGCAATTTTGAGAGTGGGAACGGGGGCAGACAAAGGTGTTCCGCGACCCGTGGTGAACAGGATCATATGAGCCCCCGAAGCTGCCAGATTGGTAACGGCAACCATATCGTTTCCGGGGCCGTTGACCAAATACAATCCGCCGTCCTTTTGGGGGATCTCACCAAATTGCAATGCGCCGAACAGCGGAACCTTGCCCGCCTTTTGTACGCATCCCAAGGATTTTTCCTCGAGCGTGGAAATACCGCCCGCGATATTTCCCGGCGAGGGATTATCGGCAATGCCCTCTCCGTGGTCGATAAAATACTGACGGAAGGCGCGGATCATGCTGACCGCTTCGTCAAAGACGGCTTGATCTTTGGCGCGCGAGAGCAACAGTTGCTCCGCTCCAAACACCTCCGGGATCTCACTCATGAGCACCGTTCCGCCGTGAGCGGCATGGCGCTCCATTGCACGTCCAACCAGCGGGTTTGCGGTAATTCCGCTGTACCCGTCGGAGCCACCGCACTTTACGGCAATGCGCAGCTTGGAGAGCGGGACGCTGACGCGAATATCCGTTTCCATCAGTGTCTTTAATTCGTCAAGGATCTTCATCCCCTCGATAAGCTCATCCTCGCAATCCTGGATATTGAGGAAGCGCACGCGCTCCGCGTCGGCATCCGCAAGCATCGCCTGCATATCCTCCATGCGGTTATTTTCGCATCCAAGCCCCAAAACCAGCACACCGCCCGCATTGGGATGGCGGATCAAGCCGCACAGAACGTGCTGCGTGGTTTCAAGGTCCCCCCCAAGCTGAGAGCATCCGTAAGGGTGTGTCAATGCCTTGGCACCGCTCTTTTCTGCCAGCGCCTTGGCAACGTCGTTGATACAACCGACGGTGGGAACGATCCAAAGCTCATTTCGGATTCCAACGTCACCGTTTTTGCGAACGTAGCCCATAAAGCTTCCCTCCACCGTGCCAAGCGGTGCGGTTTCGGCAGGATCGTAATACCAATCCCCCATTCCCGAAAGATTGGAGCGAAGATTTTTTGGAGACACCTGCTCACCAGCGGAAATCGCGCATTTCGCGGACCCGATGGGAAAACCGTATTTGATGACGGAATCGCCTGTGTTCAGATCGGTCAGGGCGTATTTTTGTCCGTCAGCACGCACCTCAACGTTATCGGATGGATGGATCCGCATTTGCCGCTACCTCCTCGGTCAGATAGGAAAGATCCTCATCCCACCACTCGGCATTCGCAAGAATTTCTCGAATGGAGAGCGTTTGCATCTTTTCAATGATCTCAGGAGCATCGCTGGGAGTTCCCTTTTTATAAAACTCGATCAGCTTTGCAAAGGAGAAGATCAGGTTTTTGGGAGACGTTCCGAATCTCTTGCGGTACTCCAACAGAGACGGGAGCACGCGAACCTTGAACTTGCTGACCGAATTGAGCGAGATCGCGCTCAGATAGTGCTTGATGTAGGGATTGGAGAAGCGAACCAACACGTTTTCTGCGTACTCCTCAAGCTCCTCACGCGGAAGATCCAACGTGGGAATGATCTCCTCAAAGAGACAAGTACGGATGAATCCGCTCATTTTTTCGTCATCTATACAGGATTTAACGGTGTCAAAGCCGGAAAGCAGTGCGTAAGGTACCATTGAGGTGTGCGCACCGTTGAGGATACGCACCTTTCGAGTGCGATAACGCTCCAATGCGTCCTTGGTAACGATCACGTTCAGCCCCGCCTTGGAGAACGGCAGTTCCTTTTCAAGATCGTAATCGGTTTCGATGACCCACAAGTGGAAGAACTCAGACGTATTGACCATGTTATCCTCGTAGCCGAGGTCGAGCTTTTCGTCCTTGGGGTATCCCGTGTTGATGCGGTCAACCAACGTGTTGCAAAAAACGTTCTCCTGTTCGACCCACGCGCAAAAGTCCGCGCCAAGGTTCCAAAGCTGTGCGTACTGAAGCACCGTTTTTTTGAGGTTGTCACCGTTGCGGTTAATCAATTCGCAAGGCAGGAAGATGAATCCGCCCAAGCCCTTTTCAAAGCGACGCTTCAGCAGCAGGGTCAGCTTTGCGGGAAACGCCGCGGGAGGCGTATCGGTCACCTGATCATCCGCACGAAACTCGATGCCCGACTCGGTGGTGTTGGAAATGATAAAACGCGCCTCGGGATTGTCGGCAAGAGAAAGATACGCCTCAAAATCCTCGTAGGGCTTAACGCAATGCGAAATCACGTCGATCTTGCTGATCTCAACGCCCTCAGCCCCGCGAATGATATGCGTATATTCGCAGTTTTGCGCGGTGAGAAGATCACAAAGACCTTGTTCAATGGGCTGTACCACCGCGACACTGCCGTTCCAAAGGTTTGCATCGTTTAATTTTTGAAGCATCCAATCCGCAAAGCCGCGCAAAAAGCCGCCCTCGCCAAACTGAATGACTTTGATAGGTCTGTTTTGTTTCATATTTTGATTCCCTTTCGGTTTATGACTATTTGGATTCGGTTTCGTTGGCAAACGCATGGTACAGCGTTTTTGCCGCACGGTACGCAAGCTTCGGCTTGCGATATTCGTTCATCAGTCCCTTGTTATTAAAGCCGCGCGCACGGTTGAGTCCCGCTTGCAGGCAGGTGCGCATATCGAACATTTGCCAGATAAAGCTTCCCGCAACGCGAGGATGACGGTGGAAAAGCTCCAAACAATGAGAGAGCTGCTTTGCCTGATTTTCTTCACTCCAAAGAATCCCCTCGTCATCGTGACAGCCGTAAAGCCCAGCGCACCCGAATTCGCTCATGATAATGGGCTTATGTGACATTCCGATCTCGTCCATTTTTGCGGTAAAACCATCAAGGAATTTTTCCCACGCATCCTCCTCGTAGCCGTAATACCAGCCGAAATACTGGTTGAGGCAGAGGATATCGCAAAATTCCCAACAAATGTCATTGTCGGGATGGCAGGATGCGTAAACCACGAAACGGTTTCCGCCATTCTCCTTGAGATACTCGTAATACAGCTTGCTCATTGCGTATGCCGCCTTATGATAGGAGTGGATCTCGTTATGGAGTCCCCAGAAAAGGATGCAGGGATGATTGTAGTAATATTTGACCATTTCGCGGTGCATTTCCAATCCGCGCTTGACGACGGTCTTATCCGCCAAAGCCTCGTCTGAAAATCCGCAGCCCCAAATGGGGATCTCGCTCCAGAACATGAGTCCCGTTTCATCGAGAAAATCCACAAATTCTTGGGAATTTGGATAGTGTGATCCGCGTACGGCGTTACATCCCATTGCAAGCATCAGGTCGATATCCTTTTTCATCAGTCCCACGGGGAATGCAAAACCAAAATCGGGATGCTCCTCGTGTCGGTTCACACCGCGAAACTCGACAACTTTTCCGTTGAGCATCGGCTGACCGTTACGTACTTCGACAAAACGGAACCCAACGCGGTCGCAAAGATCGTCGGTATCGGTTGTTACGCGAAGTCCATACAGATTGGGGCACCCGATATCCCAAAGACGAACGTTTGAAACGGTAAAGGAAGAGAGCGCAACGTCAATCTGCTTTCCGCCTCTTACGGTAACGGTGTCCGTGCTGACACGCTCACCGTTCAGCATGACTTCGACCTTGGTGCTTCCCTGCCGCTTTTGGGAATTGTAAAGAGTGGCAACCACTCGACATTCGGCTGTGGTAAGATCGTTGGAGAGTGTGTACTCCAAGCGATTGGAAAGAACGCAAATTCCCTCCAGCGTTTCTACCGTAACGCCGCGCGGGATGCCTCCGTAGTGATACCAATCCACCCACGTTTGCGGAATGGAGTGCGCGTCAAAGGTGTTATCCACGCGAACGCTAAGACGGTGCTCGCCCGACTCCACTTCGGGGACGATAAACTCAAACTGCGAAAATCCACCGTAGTGAGATCCAAGATACCGACCGTCCAACCACACCTCGGCATCGGTCATCACCGCGCCAAAGCAAATGCGGAGACATCCGCCCTTGGTATGGAATTTCTTTTCATACCATGCAACGCCCTCATAGGTCAAAAGTCCCTCCTGCGTATTCCAAACCGACGGAACCGCCACGGTGGTGCCGTAAGGAATTCCCAAATACCATGCGGTACGTTTTCCGCAATTCAAAGGATCCTTGCGGAAGCGCCAAGCCCCGTCCAAGGATTTGACGGCTCTGGTAAGATGCTCTTCAAACAAACGTGCCATTATATTCCTCCCGATCAATATATTCATCTTAATTATAAATCATCTTTCTGATCTTTACAATATATTATCGTTCATAAAAATAGCATATCGTTCATTCTTTTCATCTTTTTTTCAGAAAAGAACGTTTTTGTATTGAATATCATTCAAAAATGTGATAGAATAAAGAAAAGAGAGGTGACGATATGGCGATCAAGCTTGACAATATGTATTTCCGCTGCACGTGGGATACCTGCCACGTGGATTATTACGAGGGCTATCGCAGCCAAATGGTGGATTTTCACGCACACGATTATTATGAGATCAGCCTGATTTTAACGGGATACGTAAAGGTGTTCGTTTCGGATCACGTGCAGGAAGGAACAGAGAGCCGTATCGTTTTGGCAAGTCCCAAAACACCGCATTTTGTGTATCGAGATCCCGATTCCTTTTACAGCCGCCTCAATCTTTTGTTTTCGGACGGATTTCTCGCGGACTATATTCCCGAATGGAAGCAATTGCGCACGGTGTTTGGAAAAGGCGGCAGGGTGATTGTGCTGACCTCGGATCAAGCAGCGTTTTATCAGCGAAAGATCCGTGAGATCGAAGCCGAAAAGGACTTGTTGCGTCAGCGATTGTTGATTTTGTGCCTGCTCTCCCATCTTTGCGAGCTTGCAGGGCAGGATGCGACCGTTTCTGAAGCTGTTCCCCCATACGTAACGGGTGCTTTGACCTATATCGGTGAAAACTACTCCGAAAAGATTCTTGCCGAACGGCTGGCATGGCACCTTGGGGTTGGAAGAACGACCTTAATGACCGCGTTTAAAAAATACACGGGCAGCACCCTGGGCGATTATTTGATGCGTTGCCGTGTCAAAAACGCTGTCAAAATGCTCCGAACCGGAAAAAGCGAGGCAGAATGTGCGGAAGCCTGCGGATTTGGAGATACTTGCAATCTCATCCGTAGCTTTAAGCGTTGTTACGGAAAAACACCGCGCCAGTATCTGATCAGTGAAGGAAAATAAAGAGAAGAACCGATGCTTTTTGCATCGGTTCTTCTCTTTATTCTTCATCCCGTTGGGTTGCGTTTTGCGCAAGCTGTTCCGCGAGCATCATATCCTTAACCTTCATCAGGCGCGTGGTATTTCCTCGCTCGTTTTCATCCAGCTTCATTTTGATCGATTTGATCGTTGCCAGATATTGCGGCATAAGAATATACTCCAGCGCGTTGACGCGGCGGCGGGTACGCTCGATCTCCTCCGCCAAAAGCTGTGCGGTCTTTTCCAACTCCGCCATGCGCATCAGATCCTCCATAATGCCGCTGAGCGATCGCAGAGAGGAATCCAATTCGCCCGACGTAAAGGCGAGACCGTAGTTGTAGCTATCGCTCCCTCCCTCGGAGAGAACGCGAAGGTGGAACTGCGGCACCGTAACACTCATCATATTGCGGTAATCGACCGAAAGTTGTCCTTCTTTTTTGGGGTAGATGAGTGCTTCCTCCAGCATTTTGGGACTGCTGACCGCACTTGCGACCGTAAAGGAACGATACACCTCGTTAAGAGCTTCCTCTACGCGCTCGCGCAAAATCTTATCCTCACGAACAACGTCGAGAAATTGCTTCATCAATTCATCTCTCTTGTCCTTGAGCAGCTTGTGTCCCTTCCGCGCGGTTTGATAGCGGGTTTGAATCCGCTTCATCTCCATACGGGTGGGGTTGACTCTGAGCTCTGCCATCTTACTTATCCTCGCTCGGCCAGTACTTTTCGATCATTTCGGGCTTGATACGCTTCATTTCGCTCTTAGGAAGAATGGAAAGCAGCTTCCATCCAAGATCCAAGGTCTCCTCAATCGAGCGGTTTTCATAAAAGCCCTGATTGATATACTGTACCTCAAATTCATCCGCGAACTTGGCGTACAAGCGGTCGATGGAAGAAAGTGCCGCCTCACCCAAAACCACCATCAATTCCTTTGCCTCTTTTCCTCTTGCGTATGCGGAGAAGAGCTGGTTCATGGTGCTGGCGTGATCCTCACGGGTCTTTCCTTCTCCGATTCCCTTATCCTTCAGACGCGACAAAGACGGAAGAACATCTACGGGCGGCAGGTATCCTTTACGGTACATCTCACGTGAGAGAATGATCTGCCCCTCGGTGATATATCCGGTCAAGTCGGGGATCGGATGGGTCTTATCGTCCTCGGGCATAGTAAGAATCGGGATCATGGTAATGGATCCCTCCGATCCCATCTTTCTGCCCGCACGTTCGTACAGAGTCGCCAAGTCGGTGTACAGGTATCCGGGATATCCGCGTCGGCCGGGCACCTCCTTACGCGCGGCGGAAACCTCACGCAAAGCCTCCGCGTAGTTGGTAATATCGGTGATAATGACCAACACGTGCATATCACACTCAAACGCAAGATACTCTGCAGCGGTAAGTGCCATACGAGGCGTGGAAATACGCTCGATGGCGGGGTCGGATGCCAGATTGACAAACAGGACGGTACGGTCAATAGCACCCGTCTTTTTAAAGTCGGAAATAAAGAAATCCGCTTCCTCAAAGGTGATACCTACAGCGGCAAATACAACCGCAAATTTATCATCCTTATTTTTTACCTTTGCCTGACGCGCGATCTGCGCCGCCAGATTTGCGTGCGGAAGTCCCGATCCCGAAAAGATCGGCAGCTTTTGTCCGCGAACGAGGGTGTTCAGACCGTCGATGGTGGAGACACCTGTTTGAATAAACTCGGACGGATAGTAACGTGCCGCGGGATTGATGGGAGTACCGTTGATATCCAGACTCTTATCGGGTATCAGCTTAGCACCGCCGTCAATGGGCTCGCCCATACCGTTGAATACGCGACCGAGCATATTTTCGGATACGGGAAGCTCAACACCGTGTCCCGTAAAGCGCACCTTGCTGTTTGCAAGGTTGATGCCCGCTGCGGATTCGAACAACTGCACCAATACGTTCTTACCGTTGACCTCAAGCACGCGACAACGACGCACTTCCCCGCTTGGCAGCTCGATCTCGCCCAATTCATCGTATTTAACGCCTTCCACCTGCTTGACAAGCATCAAAGGACCCGCAACTTCTTCGATTGTTCTGTATTCTCTGATCATTGACGCAGTCCTCCTTATTCTTTCTCAATGCTTGCCACAAGGTGATCAAGCTGTGCGGCGATTTCGGTCTTGATTTTTGCAAACTCTTCCTCGTAAGCGTCGTTGGAAACGGTCTTTGCACGTCCGATGCTCTCATGGAATGGCAAATTGCATACGTCCTCGATCTCCGCACCTGCCGCAATTGCGCGACGCGCCAGATCCTCGTAAGTGAAGATCATATCCAAAAGTCCAAACTGCTTTTGCAGAGGTGAATAGCTATCGATCTCCGCAAATGCGTTTTGCTGTAAGAAGTCCTCACGAATGGACTGTGCAATATCGAGGGTCAGACGGTCCTCCGCAGACAATGCGTCCATACCGACGAGCTTTACGATTTCCTGCAGATCCGACTCGACCTGCAAGGTTTTGAGGCATCTTCCGGTATAATTCATCCAATCCTTGGAAACGTTCTCCTCAAACCATCCGGACAGACGTTCGCGGTAGAGCGAGTAGGAATTGAGCCAGTTGATTGCCGGGAAGTGACGTCGATAAGCCAAGGAGGCATCCAAGCCCCAGAATACCTTGACGATACGAAGCGTTGCCTGCGTAACGGGCTCGGAAATATCACCGCCCTGAGGGGAAACCGCGCCAATTGCGGAAAGTGCCCCCTGACGCCCATCGGAACCAAGGCACACAACCTTACCTGCACGCTCATAGAACTGTGCCAGACGGGAGGTCAGATATGCGGGGTAACCTTCTTCACCCGGCATCTCCTCAAGACGCCCCGACATTTCGCGCAGAGCCTCCGCCCAACGGGAGGTAGAATCTGCGATAACGGCTACCGAATATCCCATATCGCGGAAATACTCCGCAATGGTAATACCCGTATAAATCGATGCCTCGCGCGCCGCAACGGGCATATCCGAGGTATTTGCGATCAGAACCGTACGTTGCATGAGCGATTTGCCCGTTTTGGGGTCAACCAATTCGGGGAACTCACGCAAAACGTCGGTCATTTCGTTTCCGCGCTCACCGCATCCGATATAGACCACGAGATCTACGTCACTCCACTTTGCAAGCTGATGCTGAACGACGGTCTTCCCCGATCCAAAGGGCCCCGGTACGCAAGCGGTACCGCCCTTTGCAATGGGAAACAGCGCGTCGATCACACGCTGACCCGTAACCATGGGGTCAACGGGGGGGAGCTTTTCGCGGTAGGGACGGGATACGCGGACAGGCCACTTTTGCATCAGAGTAACGTTTTCGATCGTACCGTCGGCAAGCTTGATCTTACCGATACGGTCGGTGACCTTAAAATCTCCCGAACGCATTTCAACGATCGTTCCCTCCACGTTTGGCGGAACCATGATCTTATGCAAAATCACGTCGTTTTCCTGTACCGTTCCGTAAATATCACCGGGGCCTACCTTGTCACCAAACTGAACGGCAGCCTCAAAATGCCAGACCTTTTCGCGGTCCAAAGCGGGCTCATCGATGCCACGGGTCAGATTGGATCCGACCTTGATGCGCATCGTCTCCAGCGGACGCTGGATTCCATCGTAAATATTGGTCAGAAGACCCGGGCCAAGCTCAACCGACAGGGGCGCTCCCGTAGAAACGACCTTATCACCGCGGCCGATACCCGCAGTCTCCTCATAAACCTGAATCGAGGCACGATCCCCATGCATTTCGATGATCTCACCGATCAGACGACCTGCACCGACACGAACCACGTCGAACATGTTCGCCTCGCGCATTCCCTCGGCAACGACCAGAGGACCCGATACCTTCAGAATTTTTCCTTCAACCATTTTTTGACAAACCTTTCCTCATTATTGAGCGAGTATAAAGCAACGTAACTGGATTTTTGGGGGGGATTACTCCTTAAAGAGAATATCCGCGCCCACCGCACGCTCGACCGCCGAGCGGATATTGTTCATGCCGTAGCCGAAAGATCCTCCCTGCCCGGGAACGGATACCACGGCTGGCAAAGGCAGTTCCTTGTAGCGATCGATATCCTCTTCGATCTGCATCGCCAGACGCTCGGTGACGAAGATGACGGCAAATGCACCGCTCTTTGCCATTTTATGCAGTTTTTTTGCCGCTTCCTCCGCACCGTTTGCCTCCTCGACAACAAAGCCGAGAGCCATAAAGCCCAGCACGGTATCGCGGTCTCCGATGATTCCGATCTTATACATAGCTTGCACGGATCCTTTCTCGAATCGTGGAAACACTCAGTCCCGCTTCCTTCCCCGACAACACAATACGCAGATTTCGCACCTCGTACTCATGTGCCAGAAGGAAAGACACCATAACCTCGAGTCCCATGGGAATAAACTTGGTCTCCTTGACCATTTCCATCCAAAAATCGTCGCACGCGCGCTCCAGTACCGTCAGCGTTGCGTCACCGTAGAGCAGCTGCTCCGCGATAGGAGCGTACGCAGTGAAACGCAGCTCCGACAAGAGCGTATTTTCCCCTTTTTCAAACAGGGAAACGAGCTTTTCGACATCGATCTCTCCGCCAAAGAGGAGCGCATCGCGCAGGAGTGCCTTACCCGCTTCTCCACTGTTCATCCGCAAAATACGGATTGCGATATTCAGATTGGTCAGGTCGATCTTCGCACGCACCAAACGGAGAACGTAATCGTTTTCCGCAGTCTGTGCCGCGCAAAGCATGTCCGCATAGCAAGCACGATCAAGGATCAGATCCACCACTTGCGGATTGCGTGTTTTAGTAAAGCTTTCGATCGCTTCCGAAGCCGCCTTTTGCATAGACGTGGGCAGAAAATCGAATTGCCCTGCCCTTACCGCTTCGGTAAAGCGTTCGGCGGGAACGCTTCCAAAATCGAAATACATCGAATCGGGATCGATCCCTCTTGCGGCACATTTGATTGCCGCCTTAAGATTGTTACAGTCATAAGGATAGAGCCAAAGTTGCAACGCTTTGCTGTCGGGAGCCAATTCGTAAACTCTGCCGTACGCATCGCGCAAAAGGTTTAAAAGCGTTTCCTCGCGTCGAACGCTTCCGTTCTCCGCATCGGTTACAAGCCGAACACCGTACTCGGCAAGTGCCGCATACGCATCCTCAAGCGTCTGAGTCTCCAAAATCCGCTTGATACGGTCGCTTCCGATGATCGCGTTCTCGAGTGCGCGCAAATTGGCACTGCCAAACAAATAATCCGCCATCGTCAGCCTCCCATCAAGCCTGTCCTTTGGTTTCAAACAAAGCGCGGCTAACCTCTGCCTCAAGCTCCTCGCGCAAAGACGCGAACAACAAAGGAAGCGAGCAATTGGCTTCGATCGGGCCGCAACGAAGGATCAAGCCTCCGTCAATGGAAACTGCCTTTTCCGCCAGAACCAAACGCGAAAGCTTTTCCTCGGGTACACGCCCCAAAAGCTTTTGGCGTGTTCCTTCAATAACGGCAACACCGTATTGCTCGCGGTCACGAGGACTCATGAGCACCTCGTATGCCTCGGGCGTGGGTTCGGCATCTTCTCCGTCAAGAGCAAGGCTTTCCGCCTCAGCGTTAATCTGTTCTATCATTGCCGCCGTAAGAAGCCCGATCAAAAGATCGGAATAACGTTCGGGAGGCAACGTACGCGTTTCCTCCAGAGCACCGTCGAACACACTGTCGAGCAGGTCGCTCTTGGTTTGCAGGAGTAAATTGCGCTTATAATTTGCGGCGGACGCCTTGGCGCGCGCCACGTAATCCATTGCCTCGCGCTCGGCGTCGGAAGAGAGCTTTTCACGCTTTTCCTCCGCACGTGCACGATATTCCGCAGTGATTTGATCGGAGGCTTCCTTTGCCTCCGCCAAAATGCGGTCCGCTTTTTCCTGCGCCTCGGCAATGATCTTATCGGTTATTTTTTCAAGTGCGTTCAAAGACATTCCGTCTCCTCTCCTTTCCGATACGGTAGCAAAGCCGCCATTACAGGAGAATCAGCAACAAAGAGATCAGAAGAGCCAGAATTGCGTAAAGCTCAACGAAGGATGCGGAAATAACTGCTTTACCGACAGCATCGGGACGCTTTGCCAGCACTGCGATACCTGCGGTTGCAACCTCTGCCTGCTTAACCGCGGAATACAAACCGCCGAACGCAATGGGAAGTGCCGCAATGAGGTAGTATGCGCCCTGTGCGACCGTAAGGGTCACGTCACCGGTAACTCCGCTGAAGATCATGATGAGGAACGCGGTAACCATTCCGTAAATACCCTGCGTCATGGGGAGTGCCTGAAGCAGCATGGACTTACCGTACTTGTTGGGATCCTCGGTAATGAGTCCCGCGGTTGCTCTTGCAACCATGTTAACACCCTTTGCAGAACCGATACCGGGAAGCAGAACCGCAAGGGTTGCACCGATGATGACCAAACTGTTTCCGCTGAACAAGCCTTCAATAAATTTACCTAATACTTCACCAAAAAATCCCATTTTTTTAATCTCCTTTTGATTTTTATATTTTTTAATTAGGGACGTCGTTACAGTCTTCCGAATAGTTTTCTGCCGGAAGTGCAGGCGAGAACGGTTCTCCGCCATCCTCGTAGAACTTGCCAAAGAACTCGATATATTGCAGACGTGCCGCGTGTACGAAGGTTCCCAAAAGGTTAATGGCAAGATTGAGCACGTGTCCTACGATCATAACGATCAGCATGAACACAAATCCCAAGGGACCGGTAGCACCGAGCCCCGTGAGCATATTGATAACCTGTGCGATAACGCTCGCAACCAGTCCAAGTGCCAGAATTCTTGAATACGAAAGCAGGTCAGATGCAAAACTGATCAAGGAATAGAGTCCTCCAAGGCCCTTGACGAGCCATGCAACCACGCTCTTCTCTCCCAAGCCCTTAAACAAAAGGATCGAAGCACCGCCCGCAATGGCAAGGTATCCTCCAATGCCGGAAAGCTGATTCAAAAGTGCCATCGTTTCCGCATCGGCACCGCCGGGAAGCAACATTCCCACAATCGCAACGGGTGCCATCAGATCAAGCCCCGCAAACAAAATCCAGTACGGTACGTTTTCGCAGATCGCCTGCAGCGGCTTTCCGTTCCTCCAAGTGATGAACATATTGACCGCCATACCCGCGATGAGGTGGATCTCACCTACCGCAAGTGCCAGCACGAGGAAGCTCGTAGAGGAATCGACAGGATTGAAGATCAAACCGTTATAGAAGAATGATCCGATCGGAGTCAATTCCGCTTGTCCCTCAAACACAGGGAAAAAGCTGTTCATAATGGCGGTGGGCAGGTTTCCGAACCATCCGCCAAACAAAACACCCATAAGCATACACGAAATACCGCAATAACCGAACATATACAGCATCTGCTTCATTCCCGCGCGCGGATTGAGGAGCTTGGCACCGCCAAAGGCACCGAGTGCCAGCAACAATCCGTATCCCACGTCGGCAAACATCATACCGAAGATCAGGAAATAGAAGATACTCATGATGAGGGTTGGATCGAACGTCCCGTATTTCGGATAGGAATACATTCCAATGACCCATTCGAAGGTCGAGGAGAAGGAATTGTTTTTGAGAAGCACGGGAGCCTCCTCCCCTTCTTCAACCTCCTCCAAATCGCATACGCACTCAAAGCGTGAGAGCACCGACGTGAGCGAATCCGTCCGATTTTCGGGGATCCAGCCCTCTAAAACGATACAATGCTTGGTGCGCAAAAGCTTTTGTTTTTGCAAATGAACGTTGAGACTCGTTTCCTCAACGTCATAAAGAATCTCGACGTCATCGATACCGTCCGCAAGATCGACCAATTGATCTGTGATATCCATGATCTTGCCTTCCAGCTCGGTCTGTCTTGCCTCCAATCGATCATAAGCAATCTGTGCGGTGGTATCCACTCCGTCAAAGCTGACCTTGACGAATCCGCACGCTGCCAACGCGCGCTCCACAGCCTCGGTGTCGTCGCGGTGATAGGTGACCGCAAAATACCACTCACCCGCCTCCCCCGAAACAGGTTCGACGTACGCCCCCGCAGCCTCAAGTGCCTCGGTGGGCATCTGCTTTGCGGGGCTTGAACCCAACGCATAGCCCGTTTGTAACGAACCGCCCGAAGAAAGCGGCGCATCGTACTCCAGCCAAGGAAGCAGGGATTGCATCAGCGAGGCATTTCGTTCTTTCTCGGCTTGCATTGCCTCCAGCCGTTCAACGGTTTCCAGTGTGCGTGAAACGGTTCCGTAAGCACGCTCTGCCCTTCCGTCTGCGACAAACTGTGCACGGTTGACGCGGTGCACGCGTCTTCCGAGCGTTGATTTGCGCCGCGTATAGCGAGTCAACGCAGGGAGTGCCGACCGAATGGTGGCAAGCTTCCCTTCCAGCTCCGCACGGGTGGGATCACTCGTAGGTGCTTCGATTAACGCTCCGCTGTTTTCGGCATCCGCTTGACGGATCTGGACACACTTGATATCCATTAACCGGCGTACAATGGCATCCGCGTCGCTGCTGTAGGCAAGGACGGTCAGTTTTTTCATTGTACTTATCGGCATTTGGACATTAACCCCCTGATCACGATTTTTTCGGCACTACGGCGGCGCAGAGCAGAATCATCCCGAAGATTTTTGGCTTCTTCCTCCGCTTCCGTTTTCATGCGTTCGGACATTGCCTCGGTTCGCTCGCGGAGCTGCTCCATCACCGTACGAAGAGACGCCACGGTCTCCTCCTCGATTCGATCACACTCCTCGCGTCCTTGACGCTCAGCGTCCGCCTGCATTGCGCGTGCCCTTTGCTTTGCGTCCTCGACGAGCCTTTCGGCGCGCGCCTCGGCTTCCTGAATTTTTTGAATGGATTCTCTTGACATTAAAACCTCCGTTCGGTTTCCCGTCATGTTGTTTTTTATGGGAAAATCCCCATATTTCCGATCATCGGCCATAATCACCGATTATAATCAGTATATCATATTCTCAATGGAAATGCAAGGGCTTTTTGTCATTTTTTTCAAAAAAGCGTGCAAAAACATTGTTAAAAAAGTGCGAATCGCCAAAATCAAAGCAAAATCGGGACTTTTACTTCGGCAAAGGAATCCCTTTCTCTCGGGTTCTTAAAAAACAGGAGTGCGTTGCCCTCCGGATAGATTCCGTCGGGTCGAAAAGGCACCTCCGCGGGAATACGCGAAAGTCCGAATTGTGACAGGATCTGACGCGCCGGCAGAATGGTCTGCTCCGCAACGTTCCAAACGTGAGAGAGTCGGTGATAGGAACGCTCATTCAAGCCCGTCTGCCCCGTCAGACGAGATTCGCACAAAACAGCCACTGCCTCCTCCGATTCCCATACGTATCGCATTGAAAATCGGTAATCCCGCATCCGAAAGCGTGCGCGATCGCGCGTATCCTCCATAGAAAGGAATTCCCGCCGCAACCGCTCTCCCTCCACGTCGGTCGCCCACTCCATGCACTTGTTCGCCAATTCGGAATAGTAGCGTGCGATCTCGGTTTGCGCAGTCGGCAAAATCAATTCTGCCTTGGCACGCAAAAGGATCTGATACCCCTCACAAACCGACGCGCGTCTCTCTTCTTTGCTGATCTCGATCATATCGTTTCCCCCATTCGTAAAAACAATCATTATTCTCTTATTCGCGTAAAGGGGAAAATATGCTTTGAAAGGGAAAGCGGTGTCTCAACTGCTGTTAAGACACCACCCGAAAAAGCGACTTGATTTATTTGGCTTGCGGATGCAGGTATTGAATGAGATCAACCGTTTCGCCCTCGAAAAAGATCCGCAGGCACATGGTATTTCCAACGTCGTAATCCCAAGACTCAACGTCCTTGCTCGTTGCCTCACCGTATGCGGTGAGAACCTCCGCCTTTGAGGAACCGATTCGGATCCCCTCCTCGGTTTCTACCGTATCGTCCAGAAGCACTACGCGGTTGACGTGATCTCCCGTTGCGGTAGGATAGGTGTGGATCTCAAAGCCCGCATAGGTGTAGATCTTATCCTTCCCCGTAAAATAACAGGAATTGGACTCAGTATAATCCAGCTCTTTGCCAAGAGATGCAAGAATGGGAGCAGTTTCTGCCGCGATTTGGATGGTGACCCCCTTGGTTTTGAACACGTAACCCTCGCCCAAATTCTCAGGCGGCTCGCTCTCACCGTTACACGACGACAAGGCAAACACACTTAAAAGGGTCAACACCAACACCAGAATTCGTTTCATCTCTCTGCCATCTCCTTCTTTTCATTTTGGTACAAGCGGCATTTTTCACTCCAGACTGTCGAAAGTGCCGCATCCCCTCGGTGATCCTCAAGTCCGTGAACGCTTTGCAGGATCTTACCGAAATATGAGGTCAGCTTTTCTGCCCCGTACACGTTGAGGTGGATACCGCCGTCGTAGGTATCCTGTGACCAATCGATTCCGATCTTTTCAACGTCATTGATAAAATTGTAGTATGCCAAGCCGTTTTGCTTTGCATATTCTTTGATTTGCGCGTCCCATTGGTCGTACCAATAATACTTCCAGTTGTTGGTGGGTGCTTTGATGAGGATCAGCTCCGCACCGTTCTCTTCGCACAAAGTGCGCATACGCTCCAGATACGCCATTGAGGTTTCGGGGAACGTATAATTTGAAAGGCGAACGCCCTCTCGATCTGTATCCGTTTTGGGACGGATTGCCGTTTGCATCAGATATCCGTTGTGGGATACCCGATCGCGCGAGAACAGATAGCGGAAATCCTCCCCGCTGATTTCACTCCAACGGCTGTGATAGCGCAACAGGGGAAAAACGTAGGACAAAAAGGTTTCGTCCTCGGTCATGGACGCATGGATCGCGTCGATCTTGCTCTTTGACCACTCCATACCGTCCAGCGTCATGCGATTATACGCCTCGTTTTGCGGCTGACCGTATTTGAGTGCCAGTACGTTGAACACCACCGCCTTTGGCTTTTCGCGGGCAAAGGTCTCCTCCAACAAATAGTAGGATTGCCACGTGAGCTGCTGCGCACTGCCGCGGATGTAGGACGTGATGCCGTATTCCTCCCAAAGCGTGGGAGGCGTGAAGGATTCGTACACCTCGCAATCCCCCACAAACAGCACGTCGCGAGAGCCTTCCTCACGGTAGTATTCTCCGATGAGTGCCCCCTCGCGCTGTGAAAACTCCATATACTTCGGCACCAGCAACGCCTGCAAAAGCCCCAGAAGAAGCGCGGTTGCAAGCAGGATACCGATACAGGCAAGGATCTTTTTTTTCATAGCTCTCCTTTGCTTTAAAATTGCGTATAAATAAATTGCGATGCGTCATAACCGATGCCGTACGCACCGAAGATCAGAACGGTGACAAGCAACGCACACAAAAGCGCGCAGGTCAGAACGCCGTTTTGGGCGACTCTGTGACGCACGGGCGACTTTGCCCCCGCACGGCTGACGAAAAATACTGCCGCGGAGGATGCGAGCACCACACCCCATTGCGCAGGAGTGAGAAGCTCCCAAAGAGGCATTTTCCCAACAAACAACTCTCCCACGTTGGGATTTGCGATCATGCTCCACCACATCCGAAAGGTTTGCGGCACGTTGCGATAGCAATCGAGACTTCGGATCAATCCCATCAACAGGAAGGTGCGAATCGCCCCAAAGGCATGCCACGGCTTTGCATCGGCAAGCTTTGGAAATTGCTTGTAAAAGCGGCGGTAAAGCGGCTCCAATTCACGAGAGACCAGAATGACCAGACAGTTGAGAAGCCCCCAAACGATAAAATTCCAACCCGCTCCGTGCCAAAGTCCCGTTAAAAACCACGTGACTACGGTTGCAAGATACACGGGAATACGGACTCCGAAGCTCTTTCCAAACAGGCGGCAGGAGGTATCCGAAAGCTTTTGCATCGGTTTGGAAACCGATAAAGGAAAGAATACGTAATCGGTAAACCACGAGCCCATGGTGATATGCCAACGGTTCCAATACTCCTTGGTCGAACGGGAGGAAAACGGTCGGTTAAAGTTTTCAGCAAGTCGGATTCCCATCATTTCGGAAAGACCGATCGTAATATCAATACCGCCCGTAAAGTCCCCGTAGATCTGCGCGGAATACAGAAGAATCAGCAAAAACACGTAAACACCCGTATATTCTTCGGGAGACGCGAGGATCGTACCGATGGCGATCATTGCGGTGTCGGCAAGCAGCATCTTTTTAAAATATCCCCACGTCACGCGCAAGAGCCCCGCGCGGAAGGAAAACGCGTCGAACGCATGCGGTGTGATCAGTTGCTCATGCAAAGCGCCAAAGCGGCTGATCGGTCCTTGCAGAATTTGCGGAAAGAAGGATACGAACAAAAGAAGCTTGCAAAAATTTCGCTCCGCGCGCACGCTTTTGCGGTAAACGTCGATGAGATATCCCATCGATTGAAAGGTATAAAAGGAAATCCCCAAGGGCAACAAAAAACTCGGGATCGCAAGCCCTTCCCCGCCAAACGCCTTGGAAAGCGAGCTGATCCCTTCCATAACGAAGGCGGTATATTTGAGCACCGCGAGCATCCCAAAGCCCAAAAGAAGCCCCGCGACCAAAATGGCAAATCTCTTTTTCTTTGCCGAAGCGCGGTACGCCTTGCGAGACGCTTTGTCCATCGTATCGCGGTTCGCCTCCACAAAGGCATCCTCCGCGTCCGCGCGGCTTTGCAAAATCCGCGAAGTCAGGTAGGTAACGGTGGCGGTATAGAGGATGAACACCGTATATTCGATTCCCACAAGCGCATAAAACACAAGACTTGATGCAAGGAGCACCCACCATTGCGTTCGCTTTGGCACCGTAAAATAGCACAACAGCGTAATTGCCGCAAAGAGCAAAAACGCAACCGACGTAAACAGCATAAGTCGGTCTTATTCCTCGTCTAGACGGGTGATCAAGGCAAAAATGCTCTTGACGTTTTGAAAGTTTTCGGGGCGAAGCTCCTCCGCGGGGATGGAGATATCAAACTCGCGGTTGACCTCGGTGACAAGGCGAACCATATCCAGCGAATCCAGAATGCCCTCCTCGTAAAGATCTTCCACTTCCAAAAAATCCACGTCGGGATGCAATCCGTTTAAAATCTGCAACAGCGTTTCCATCAATTTGTTTCCTTTCTGTTGATACTACCTTATATTATACCTTTTTCCCACTCTGCTGTCAATGATAAATCCAAAGGTTTTTGCAAAATATTTCTCACGGTAAATATCCGCTCATGCATTGCTTGCGGTATTGCCCGGGAGTGGAATCGGTTGCGCGCTTGAACTGCTCGGTAAAATACGCCTGCGATGAAAATCCGCACTCAAAGGCGATATCGGACAGGAGCTGTTGGGATTGCGCCAACAAATATTTGGCGTGGCGAATGCGAACCCCCGTAAGATACTGCAAGGGCGTTCTTCCCATCACCTCAGTAAATACGTGGTGGAAATAATTGGGCGAATATCCCGTAACCGCCGCAATATCCGAAAGCGTTATGGGCTTTTGATAATTTTGCTTCATATATTCGATTGCCAACGGAAGCAACGGCTCGCTCTCCCTGTGCCTGCGGCTGTGCGCAAGGTACTTACGGTTACGCTCGGCATCCTTGCGCAGATAGTAAAACAGCTCCAAAAGCTTTGCGCTGACGTAATCCTCATCGTATGCCTCTCCCTGTGCCAGAAGATGCTGAAACAGCTCCTCAAAAATGCGCCCGTAGGTATCGCGGTCGATGATCCGATAAAAATTCGGCAGGCTTTCGAGAAGCGACCGATAGGGGGAATGTTCGGGGAGAGACAGATGAAGATACCGACATCGAAAATCAAAAACGCTGGCACGAACCTGCCCCGGGCATGCGCACAAAAGTGCTCCCGCCGAAACGTCGTACACCGTTCCGTCCACGCTCACCTCTCCAAAATCCGAGGTGTAAAGCTCCAATTCATACTGCGTCAGTACACGCCCCGAGGATTTTTTCCATCCCGGAAACGCATGTGCCGTATCAAATACACCGTACTCGTCAATGTTTGCGATCTCCATCCCATTCACCACCTTTTTCACAATTATACCATATAAATTCCTTTAAAACAAGCCTTAAATCGTAAGATATTGAAAAAATACGATAAAATCCTGATAGATTTTTGCCAAAAAGGATTCTATAATAAAAGTGAAATCAAACACCGAAGGAGAAGGTTATGAAAATTACAGACGTGAAAAGCTTTGTTGTGGATTGCTTCCGCACCAACTGGGTCTTTGTAAAGATCTACACCGACGAAGGAATTACAGGGGTTGGCGAAGGAACGTTGGAATATAAGGAAAAGGCACTGGTGGGAGCAATTGAGCATATCAAGAGCTACCTTGTCGGCAAGGATCCCACGCAGATCGAAAAACACTATCACGATATCTACCGCGATGCGTATTGGCGCGGCGGTGCGGTGCTGATGAGTGCCCTTTCCGCCGTGGAAATGGCGCTTTGGGATATTCTTGGAAAGAGCCTTGGTGTTCCCGTCTATCAGTTACTTGGCGGCAAGGTCAACGAAGACTGTCGCATTTACGTCAACGGATGGTTCTCGGGTGCGCGCGAGCCGGAAGAATTTGCCGAAAAAGCGCGCATTGCCGTGGAGCGCGGAGTCACCGCTATGAAATGGGATCCGTTTGGAAAAAGCTATTTGCAGATCTCCAATCAGGATCTGAACAAAGCTCTGCGCTGTATCGCGGCTGTACGCGAGGCGGTGGGAGACGAGGTCGATCTTCTGATCGAGGCGCACGGACGCTTTGACGTTCCCACGGGAATCAAGATCGCACAGGAGGTTGCGCCCTTTAAGCCAATGTTTTTAGAGGAACCCGTTCCCCCAAACAACATCGAAGCTTTGGCGGCAGTGCGCGAAAAATCCCCCGTTGCCATTTCCGCCGGCGAGCGTCTTTACACCCGCTTTGATTACAACGAGCTCTTCCGCAGGCGCGCCGCCGATTACATCCAGCCCGATATTTCGCACGTGGGCGGCATTATGGAACTCAAAAAGATTGCCGCGATCGCAGAAGCGAATTATATTCCCTTCGCACCGCACAATCCTTCCGGTCCCATCGCAAACGCCGCAACGTTGCAGATTGCCGCCTGCTGCCCCAACTTCTGCATTTTGGAGATCATGTACAGCGACGTAGAATACCGCCGCTTTATTACGGATGAAAATTTGACCTACGAAAACGGACGCATCAAAATCGGCAACCGTCCAGGTCTTGGAATCGAACTCAACGAGGAGGAATGCCTCAAGCATCCTTACGTGGAGCACAATCTGCGTCACTACACGGGGGCACTGACCGATATCCGCCCCGCCAAGACCGAATTCTATTTTTAATACAAGGAGAACGCATATGGAACAGCTGAAAAAAATTGGGCAGATCAAGCCGAAGTCCTCAAAGGATATCAAATTCTCCCGCATCAGCCTCGGCTTTGAAAAGCTGGACCGAAACGTATTCGATCCCGAAAAAGCATACGACAAGGTTGCGGAATGCGGTGTCAAAAAGGCGCGCATCCAATCGGGCTGGCAACGCACCGAAAAAGAAAAAGGCGTGTATGATTTTGCATGGCTTGACAGCGTAGTAGAGAACCTCGTTGCACGCTCCATCGAGCCTTGGATCTGCCTTTGCTACGGCAATCCCCTTTACAACGAGCTTGCCAAAAAAACCTTTGGCGCGGTGGGATGCGCTCCCATTACGTCCGAGGAAGAAAAGGCGGCGTGGATCAACTACGTCAAGGCAGTCGTCTCCCGTTACTGCGACCGCGTGCGCTATTTTGAGGTTTGGAACGAGCCGGACGGTGTTTGGTGCTGGAAGCACGGAGTCAATGCGCGCGAGCTCGGTGAATTTACGCTTGTCACCGCACGCGCGGTCAAAGAGGTCGATCCTACCGCCTATACGGTTGGCGGTGTTGTTTGCGAGCGCGAGCTTTGGTTTTTGAACACCGCATTCCGGACCGGAATGGGAAAATATCTCGATTTTATCTCCTTTCACGAATACACGCACGACGAACGCCTCGTGTTTGAGCGTGTGGCGTCCCTCTCCGCGCTGTCAAAGTTTTACAACCCCAACATCGGGATTATTCAGGGCGAGAGCGGCTCGCAATCCAAAAGCGGCGGTCACGGTGCCGTTCGAACGGGAGCATGGACAGAAGAAATTCAAGCAAAACAGTTGGCGCGCCACACAATGGCAGACCTTTTGGCGGGCGTGCATTTCACCTCCTATTTTTCTTGCATGGACATGATCGAAGCTCTTAACGGCACGGTTGGCGACACGGCGTCGATTCTTGACTACGGATATTTCGGTATTCTCGGCGCGGACTTTGATGAAAACGGACGCAGCACGGGCGAGTACTACAAAAAGCCCTCCTATTACGTTCTGCAAAACATCTGCTCCCTCTTCTCCGAGGAATGGGAGCTTTGCACGCAGCCGGTGCTTGTGCACGGCGGCTTTTCGGAGCGCAAGTTTGACACCACTCTGCGCGGTTACGAATTGACCAGCGGCTGCTTTGAGCGCGAGGGCGGCAGAGCCTTTGTTTATTGGTATCCCTCCAACATCATGCACACCTCCTATCAGTCTGCTATCAATATTGAGGTTTACAACCCCTACGGAGAGCTGCATCTTATCGACTTGATGGACGGTACGATCTACGAGCTGCCCGAAAAGATGATTGAGGACAAGGGCGATGGCGTTGTGATCCTGCACGAGCTTCCCGTCAAGGACACGCCGCTTGTCTTGATGCTTGGCAATTTCATCGTTGATGGAGACAGAACATGAAAGAATTTTACGTTGACGGGCACGCATCGAGCCTGCTCCCGGAGGGTAAGGATTGGACGCTTGCGTGGTCAGACGAGTTTGACGGTGACGTGCTTGACACCGACAAATGGGGTTTTCGTCTGCGCTTTTGGGGTGACGAGGGCATTGCATACACCGATCGTGGCGTTTCGCTTGACGGCGAGGGAAACGTGGTCATACGCCCCGTCGTGGTGGACGGCAGACTGCGCTCGGCACAGCTTCAGACGGGCTTTTTGCTTTACGACCAGTTAGATTTTGACGGTGCTATCAAAAACCGTATGGAGAGGCGCGTGGGCGACAATCCGTGGGGCGAGATCGAGCTGTGGCCCTTTAAGCCCTTGGAAAAGCCGAAATTCATGCACCGCTACGGCTACTACGAGGCGCGCGTGAAATTTCAAAAGCGCCCCTTCTGGTGGAGCGCATTCTGGATCCAATCCCCCAACACGGGAAGCACCTCCGACCCCGCGACCAGCGGCGTGGAGTGCGACATCATCGAAAATTTCGGTGACGGGCAACTGACGTCGGGTTGTATCTACGGCGGCTACGGCAAGAGCTTGACGAACGAGGCGCGGATCCACTACCCCTACGTCGAAGACGGCGAATACCACCGCATCGGCATGGAGTGGTCTCCCGACGGATACGTTTACTATTTTGACGGTAAGGAAACGGCACGCACGACGGGTCCCGTGTCACACACCGACCAGTATGTCCTGCTCACCACCGAGATCAAGGGCTACCGCCACGGCATTACACCGACGTGGACGGACGCGGATCTTGCCGATTGCTTTGTGGCAGACTACGTGCGCGTTTTTGACGCAATCGAGAAATAAAGGAGAATACACTATGAAAACAGTTCTTGTAACAGGCGCTTGCATCAACACGGGTGTGGCGATCGTTGAAAAATTCGCCTCGGAGGGCTACAACGTAGTCTTTACGGGCAGAAAACAGGAACAGGTCAAGGAAGCGGAGACACGCTACCGCGAAAAGTTCCCCGGCGTTTCGATCATAGGCTATGCCATTGACTCCCTTTTGGACGAGCGCACGATAGACGAAGGTGCGGTGGACGCGCTGTTTGCGATGCTTGATGAAAAAGGCATTTTTATCGAAACGCTGGTTTGCAACGCCGCAGATCAAGGGCTTGGCATGGCGGCGTTTGAAAATCCGATTACCGATTTTCAACGCGTCGTCAACACCAACGTCGTTTGGAACTGGTGTCTTAGTGAGCACGCGGCGGCTCGGATGAAGGAGCACGGTGGCGGAAACATCGTCTTTATCAACTCCAACACCGCCTACCGCGCGATCCCCAACCGCATCGCCTACTCCGCATCCAAGGGCGGACAGCTTGGCATGATGCGCGCCATGGCTCTGGATCTGGGCAAATACGGCATCCGCGTCAACGCGGTGCTTCCCGGTATGATCCGCACCGACCGTTGGGAAAAGAACCCCGATTTTTACAACACCGTCCCCTCTCGCTACACGCCCATCGGTGACGTGGCAAACGGTACGGACATTGCGGACGCGGCGTTCTATTTTGCGGCACACGCGCGCAACACCACGGGCGCGGAATTGACCGTAGATGGCGGCAACATGATCCAGCTCTACCCCATCGTTCCCGAAAACAAGGCTTGACAACGCCAAAAGACTGTGCTATTATAGGCATATATCACCATTCTGGAGGTTTTGCATGAACAAATTTTTATGTCCCGACCCCAACGAAAAGCCTCTTGACCATATTCCCACGGACGGCGGCTATTGCGGCATCTTCCGCACCATCGCTTGCGTTGGTGACAGCCTCTCCTCGGGCGAGATGGAAAGCACCAAAGAGGACGGCACTAAGGGCTACCACGATTTTTACGACTACTCCTGGGGGCAATACCTGGGGCGAATGTGCGGCAGTAAAGTCTATAACTTTTCCGCAGGCGGCATGACCGCAAAAGAATATTGTGCGGGCTTTGCCGATCATCACGGCTATTGGAACTCCGAATATGCGGCACAGTGCTACGTCATCGCGCTTGCTGTCAATGAGCTTCTGGTACGCAAATGGGAGCTTGGCTCGATGGACGACGTCTGCCCCGACGATTGGCATCAAAACAAAGACACCTATGCGGGTTGGTATGCAACGATTATTCAACGCTACAAGGAGATCCAACCCGATGCAAAGTTCTTCCTTATGACCCTCCCCTACGAGACCCCTGATACCACGCCGTGGAAATGCGAGATCGCGGACAAACAGGCGGAATTGCTTTACGAAATGGCAAAAACCTTTTCCAACTGTTACGTTCTGGATCTGCGCAAGTATGCACCCGTGTACGATCAGGAGTTCCGCGATACCTTTTTCTTAGGTGGACATATGAGCGCTGTGGGATACATGTACACCGCAAAATTGGTGGCATCCTACATCGATTACATCATCCGCCACAACTTCGAGGACTTCCGTCAGGTCTCCTTTATCGGTACTCCCTACCGCAACAAAACCTACGACAAGGAGGAAAACAAATGAAGACCACATGGTTAGGTCAAGCAGGTTTTTTGTTTGAAGCCGACGGCAAAACAATTTTGATCGATCCCTATCTCTCGGACAACGTTAAAAATTTTGAGCCCGAAAACGGCAGACGTCAGCCCATTGACGAGCGATTTTTGAAGATTCGTCCCGACGTGATCCTGATTACGCACAACCATCTCGACCACCTCGACCACGAAACGCTCAAATACTATCTCACTCCCGATTCTACGGCACTGGTATTCTGCCCCGCGGGCGGATATGGGGAGCTGCGCAAAGCCTACCCCAACACCAAGTGCAACTACGTTCTCTTTAACGCGGGGACCGAGTGGACGGAAGGCGCGGTACGGTTTCGCGCGGTCAAAGCGGAGCATTCCGACCCCAACGCGATCGGGATCATTCTCTCCATCGAAGGAAAGAATTATTACGTCACGGGCGACACGCTCTACAGCGAGAACGTGTTTGCCTCTCTCCCCTCCGAGGAGCTTTTTGCGGTACTGCTCCCCTGTAACGGTCGCGGAAACAACATGAACATGGCAGATGCGTCGCGCTTTGCCGCTCGCACGGGTGCAAAATATGCCGTACCCGTACATATTGGAATGTTTGATGATTTTACCAACGCCGCGTTCGTTCATCCCAACAAAATCACGCCCACCATTTACGAAGAGATCGTATTTGGGAGATAAATGGATTTTTGGGGGGGGGGGGGGGGGGGGGGGGGGGGGGGGGGGGGGGGGGGGGGGGGGGGGGGG
>JBGVEW010000047.1:0-35753 GCA_045120465.1 Eubacteriales bacterium | reverse complement strand
ATATGAGAGGCAGGTTGGATACGCGTTACTCACCCGTGCGCCGGTCGTTCTCTTCAAAAAGCAAGCTTCTTAAAGAAAACCCCTCGACTTGCATGTGTTAAGCCTGTAGCTAGCGTTCATCCTGAGCCAGGATCAAACTCTCGATATCATTGTATTAAAGCAGCCGCACTTTCGTGCTGCCGATTCAATCTGCACTATCGAGCTTTGCTCTTAGCATTTTTTACTTTTGTTTTTGAGTAGTATTCTCGTTTGAATTGTTCGAGATCCAATACACACGCTTTTTATAGCTTTGTACTTCTCTCTTGTTGTTCAATTTTCAAAGATCAGTTTCGCTCGCTCTTGCAGGCGACCTTGTTATTATAACACAATCAAATGTGTTTGTCAATAGCTTTTTGAAAACTTTTTGAAATTTTCTTTCGCTTTTTTTGCATTTGATGTGTTCGCCGTCGCTTTTTGCGATAGCTTTGATATTATATCACACTCCATTCACTTTGTCAAGTACTTTTTCACAAAAAATCAAAATATTTTTTTGCACTTTCAACAAAGGTTCAAAGCGTATAAAAAATCCCATCCCCGTCCATGCTATTCTTATCTTTTCCATACGGAGGCGTGCATGATAACCATCCTGATCCGCACCCTATTGATCTACCTTTCCCTGATCACGACGATGCGCCTGATGGGTAAGCGGCAGATCGGGGAGCTTGAGGTCACCGATCTCGTTACAACCCTTTTGCTCTCCGAGATCGCCTCGCTCCCGATTACCGACCGCAACATTCCCGTTACCTACGCGCTCATCCCCATGATTATCCTGCTAACGCTTGAGGTTTTATCTTCCTATATATTACTGCGTATGCCTCGCCTGAAAAGTCTGCTTTCCGCGCGCCCGACGCTGTTGATCCTGCACGGAACGGTTGACGTCAAGGCACTCAAAGAAACGCGGATCTCGGTGGACGAGCTGATCGGTGAGATTCGCCAGCAGGGGCTGACCTCACCGGCACAGGTGGATTGTGCCATTTTGGAAAAGGACGGAAAATTAACCGTTCTCCCAAAGCCTCAATACGCGCCGCCCACCGCCGAGCAGCTCGGGATCAAGACCTCCGATTCGCCGCTGATGCACATCGTTTACGAAAACGGCGTTTTTAGTGACACGGGGCTCTCGCTCATCCAAAAGGATCGCGCATGGCTCAAAAAGGAGCTTTACGCCCGTGGGCTCTCGCTCTCCTCGCTTTTTTGCATCACCGCTAACGAATCGGGAGAGCTTTATTGGATATCAAAAAATCAAACAGGAGCATCATGAAATCCTTTATTGCCACACTGATCCTCTGCTCGCTCATGATCGTCGGCGTTATCGCAAACGCGATCTACGTCAATCACCTTTCCTCGGAGCTTCTTTTGCGCATTGAGGATCTTCCAAGTACACCGAGTGCCGATTCCGAACCTTTGGCACAAGACTTTCTCGATTTTTGGCTTTGTCACGCGGAGTGGATCAAGCTCTCCGCGGGCTTTCAAGCCACCGACCGCATCACCGAATATGCGCTCACCATTCTTGCCGCAATCGAGACAAACGACTCCTACGGTTACCGCTCCGCCATGGCATTGATTGCGGATGCCGTTGACGATCTTGCGCGGCACGAGCGATTCTCGTTTGAAAATCTGCTTTAAAAATCACAAAGGGAATCAAATGCGTTTTGCACTTGATTCCCCTTTTGCACTATGATGCACCGATGATTCCACCGATGCCGTAATAGCTTGCCATGGAATCGTTCGGCCAATCGTACTGCGTTCCGATGCCGAGATATTTGAGATTGTAGAGTCCGCTGTACTTGGTAAACACAATCGGGCAGGTCAGCGTTACACACTCCTCTCCCGCATCCCGCGCCTCGACGATCCTCGCCTCGTTTTCACGAATGGCGTGATGGGTCATGGCAACATCCACCGTACCGATTACGACCGTCAAAAAGAGAGCCGCCGCCATGATGCGGCACACAGTCCAAAGCGAACGCGACGTAAAAAGATCCCATTCCATATTCGTCGCAAGGATCCCCGCGGCAAGCGTTACATAAACCGTACATCCAACGGCACAGCGCAACGGATAATACGCCGCCAACACCATGACAAAATTCGATGCCAGACCGCCCGCGGCAAAGATCAGCGAGGTCAGGATCACGCGACGCTCTACTCCCGTTTTGCAGGCGCGACGCCACAAAAAGAGGAACAGCCCGATGGGGAGTGCCAAAAGCCCGATGACTCCAAGAGAAATCAAAAGCGTTTGCAGCATCGCATCCCACGAAAAAGCAGACGCCTTGTTTTCAAACTGCGCGGGCGAGAGTGCCATGGTGGCAAGCCCCGCCACAGAGCACGCAAGCCCCACAAGAAGCGGAAGATCCGCTCGCTTTTTGCCGTAAAGCAGATTGGCGATCCACAAAAGAAGAGCGATGAGGATCGCACCCCCCGACACGTTTTCGAGATACGCGCCCGCCAAAAAGGAAAGGATCCAAAAAACGAAGATCTGAATCGGATTGCGCATTTTCCGCTCTCTCAAAAAGGCGTTGACGTAAGGCAGAAGGAACGCGAGAACAAACACAATACTGAAAAGATAGTTGCACGCACCGTCCAGCCACAGATTGACCTGTCCAAAATCCGGTGTGGCAATGAGGAGCACCGAAAAGAATCCCCAAAGCATCGGGGAACGGATGCGCTCTCCCGCTCCGCAGATACGGAGCATCAAAAGAAGCTGGCATACGAATACCGCAGCGTTGCAAAGATCAAAGACCCATGCGGGAAGCAGCAAAAAGAGCTGTGCGAAAAAGTGCGCAACCGTCCGCCCGTTCATGGTTTCGGCATGGGAGACGAGAGACGGAAAGATCTCCCCAAAGGTTTTGATCCGCTCGCCCGTGGCAAAGCTGTGAGAATAGGCAAAATCGTCTGCCATCATGGGGGTGAGGATATTCCAGACCAGCATCAAAATCCCGATCAGAAGGACACTCCCCCAAAACGCCTTTGGTGAGTGCACCGCGCGCCTCAATCGGTTCATCTGACTCCGCATAGCGTTTCCCAAAGGAGCGGAAGCATCGCGTCCGCCATCATCTTCATCCCCTCTGCGTTGAGGTGGTTGACGTCCTTGACCGACTTGGAATACTTGTAGCGGAAGAGATCGTAGGACATATCGATTCCCGTAACGGCAGGGTTTCCGCCGTCGATCAGGCGAACCCGTTCGTTTTCCGCATAGTGCGCCTCGTAGATCGCCTTCATACCGTCGGCAACAAAGTCCATACGCGACGCACCGTCCGAGGAGCGCGTCCCCACGATGTGCCAGGACGTGACCAACACGACGGTTGCGTTGGGATAATCGGCAAGCAGCTTTTCGATCATCAGATTCCACGCGCCCAACAGCGTTCCGCCGTCACGCGAATCCACCTCTCCCAAAGGGATCCCATGTCCGTAATCGTTGGTGCCGCCTTCAAGCAGGATCAGATCAACGTGCTCGGGGTCCTTTCCATAGGGGGAGCCGTAGGAATAGGAGCCCACTTTTCCATAGGCGTAGTCGGGATCGTGAAACAGCTTATCATACATGGAGTTGCGAACCTTGGTGGGGTCAGCATACGCTTCGGGGTTATAAGCAACCGTCCAGCCGTCGCGCCCGAGATTGGTGTAATCCCACTCGCAAGCCCTTGCCAAAAGCGCGATCCATTGCTGGTTTCCCTTGAGAAAATCACCATCAAAAAGGCTATCCCCAATGGCAAGAACGCCAAGGGATTGCAGATCGTTCCGATACATTACGGTGGCAACGTTCTCAAAAAATCCCCTTGCGAGATCGGTCAGATCGGATTCCTCATCCTTTAAAAGCTCTGCCGCGAGAGCACCGTATGCCCCCGTTGGAGCTTCCCCTGCGGCATAGCGCGTGACAGACGTTCCGTCCTCCATCGTCAGCGTCAGATATCCCTTGCCCGCAAAGAGACGGCTGTGGTTTTGGGGCTTGACGTCAACGATCGATCCCGCAATCACCACCGCATTGGATTCGGTTTGGTAGGGATGCGCAAGATCGGCAGGGATCTCCAAAAAAGGCACTTCATCGGCGGGATGGATCGGTTCCTCCCCCGACAGTTCCGCAAAAGGACGGATCAACGTTCCCGCTCCGATTGATTTGACGTTGGGAAGAACCTGCACAAAGGCAAGATCGGCGGTGTTGATCTCGGTCAAAAAGCGAACGCCCGACGGAAGCACCCGACGGATCTCCGCATTCTCTCGCATCCTCATTTCAATCGCCGCGATCTCAACGCGCAAGCCCTCCTCCATTGCAAAATCGGGATCAAGAACGGTTTCATCCGCAACCTCGGCAAACAAAAATTGCTTTTCTGCCTTGGCGCAAATCGAAGAAAGCGTGTCGCCCTCCTCCACGGTCACACTCTGACCGTTTACGGTAACCGTTACCGTTGCGGGCGTTTCAAGCTCCTCGGCTCCAATCGCCACCGACACAGAAATCAGCATCATACACGCAAGAATGATTGCGATCAATCGTTTCATCTGTTCCGCCTCCTTGTTTTCGTTCCTTTATAATAACACCGCGCACGCGCTTGCAAGAATCAAACGCAACGCCTAAAGGGGAGCTTTTTCAAAGCCCCCCTGTCAATTCTTATTTTCCCTCTCCGCAAAGAAGATACCAGAGGTAAGGGAGCATATTGTCCGCCATGAGGCGCATTCCCGCGTCGTTGAGGTGGAAGGCATCATACGCATACGCTTGGCGGAAGCTCTGATTCCGCATATCCACGCCCGAAACCTCGGGGCTGCCCGCGTTGAGCAGCTTGACGCGATCGTTGTCGGCGTACAACTCCTCGTAAAGTCCGACCACCGAGGAGGTGAACTCAATGGCATTGGCGCCGTCCTCGCGCTGTTGGTTGCCGTTCTCCCACGCGGTAACGAGAACAATCGTTGCGTTGGGGTACTCCACCAGCAAACGGTCGGTTACGACCTTCCACGCACCGAGGAAGGTGGAGGGATCCTCCGAGCCTACCGTTCCAAGCGGAGCTTGCACCTTGGAGCCGTAATCGTTACTGCCCGCCTGCAAGAGAATGAGGTCAACCTCCTCCTTGCCGCGCCCCGCGGTGTTTCCGCAATTGTAATATGCGGATTTGTCTCGGCTTCCAAACTTATACATCGGATCGTTAAACAGCATATTGTAAATCGATACGCGATCCTGATTGCGCTCCTCACTGTAAGAGATGGTCGCACCGCCGATGCCGAGGTTCGTCAGGTTCCAATTACATTCCTTGCCGAGAATGTTGACCCACACCTGATCTCGGGTGGTGTTGCGTGCACCGTAAAACAAACTGTCGCCCAGTGCCAGGACGTCAAGCTGTGCAAGATCTCTGCGCATACGCTCCGCCTCGGTGAGGGCAACGCCGCGATCCTTAACGAGTACCTCCCAGATCAAGGGACGCATACTGTTTGCCATCAGCTCCATTCCCTCGTCGTTGAGGTGGAAAATATCGTATGCGTATTGCGAAACGAACGCTTGATTTTTGCGGCCGTCAGCACCGACCATGGTAACGCCCGACACCTTGGGATCTCCCGCGTCGATCATATACACGCGGGGATTGTTTTCATACAGCTCCTCGTAAAGCGTATTGACCGACGAGGTGTACAGCTTTGCGCTTGCACCGTCCTCTCTCGTTTGATTCGCATTCTCCCACGCGGTGACAAACACCACGATGGCGTTGGGATAGCGGCAAAGCAGCTCCTCGGTCAAAAGATGCCACGCGCCAAGGAAGGTGGCGGGATCCTTTGAACCCGCGTGTCCTTGCGGTGCCTGCACCTTGGTGCCGTAATCGTTGCTTCCGCCCTCCAACAGGATCAGATCCACGTCCTCGGCACTCTTTTTGGACGGAAAACCGTAGGAATAGTAGGAGGACGAGCCGTAGCAATAGTTCGGATCGTTCATCAAAAGCTGATACATCGACTTGTTGGTTGCCGTACGGTTGGGATCGTAGGAGACCGTTGCACCGCCGATACCGAGGTTGGTCAGATTCCAGGAATACTCCACGCCAAGGCGATTGACCCAAACCTTTTCTCTCACCGTTTCATATGCGCCCGCAAACAGGCTGTCGCCCACCGCCAGCACGTTCAATCCGTTCAAAAGCTTTCCGTAAAGCATTTTCAAATCTCCTTCGAATTTATCCGCAAAGACCTTTAACGCATCCTTTTGCGCGCGGCTCAGCCCATCGGCACGCATTTGATAGATTGCCGACACCGCAATCGAGCCCACCGTAAGATCCTTGACCGCATCCGCCGCGTAAACCGTAACCGACTGACCGTTGCGCAGAGTGACGCGGACGTATCCGCATCCCGCAAAGGAAAGGTTATAGTGATGTTCCTTGATCGGTGCAATCGAGCCTGCGAAAAACGCCTGCTTTGTCACCGCGTTCTCCTCGTACCACTTCCACGCTTTTGTGGGGACGTCCAAAACCTTTTTGCCCTCAAACGCCGCGTGCGTCAAAGCACCCGCCGCCGCAACGTCATCCGCGGGGGCGATTAAGGTTCCCACCTCAACCTTTCGGACGTTGGAATCGTTCCGCAGCGCGTTATAATCCACCGAAGAGGTCTCGGTGATAAAACGAAGCCCCAAAGGTCTGCAAACGCGCGCCTGTGCCGTACCAAAATTTTTTAAAACGATGGTATGGAGTTCGACCGAAAGTCCCGCTTCCGCAGGAATCTTGCGATCCACGGTCTGCGTTTTCGTTCCGTCTGCGTGCGTCAGTTCCGCATAGACCAACCGTTTACCGTCTGCGACCAAGGCTTCCAGATCCAGCACTCCGTCCGCACCCGCGTAAACCGTTTCACCGTCCACCGTTACCGCGATCCCCTCACCGTCTGCAAAGGTTGGGACGATCGACAACGGCAACAGCAAGCAAAGCACCAAAAAAGCACATACGATTCTTGTTTTCATAGCGTCTCCTTTAAAAAATGCCGCACTGCACCACAGTACGGCATTGTTGTTTATCAGATCAATCAAAAATATCGGATCCTGCAGGGTCGCTGACAGAATCACCCTCGGGAAGAGGATCAACGGTTCCGCTGCCGGGGTTTTTGTTGCCGCCGGGCGTTTCGTCATTCGGAACGGAAGGGCCGTTGGGGCCTGCGGGAGCATCGGGCTCACCGGAGGTCGTGGTGGTTTCGGCCTCGTCGCCGCAAGCAGCAAGAGCAAACACCATGCTGAGTGCCAAAATCAGAACCAAACAAAGTTTGAGTACGTTTTTCATATCGGTAATCTCCTTTTTGTTGTTTTATGAGAAAATCCTCAATATTCATCTTTATTATACTCTTTCCATCCCGCTTTGTCAAGCAAAAATCACACCCCCTCTTGCTTTTTGTCACTTTGCTACAAATCCCTTTGCAAAAATTGTTCAATGCACCCAAGGTTGTGTGAAGTTTTGTTCTTGCGTCTTTTCATGCAAAAACGCTCGACAAGACAAAATCGCGTTTGCTGTTTTACAAAAAAGAAGGGAGAAGCCCTTTCAAGCTTCTCCGCTCATTCTTGATTACAACTCACACCCAAGGAGTCCATGCGTTGCCCTCTTCGTCGGTTTCGACCTCGGGAGGATCGTTCGACGTGCAGATCACGTCAATCTCCGAAAGAGCGATCCGCTCCAATTCGGGTTCCTGATAATTCCGTTTCATTTTGCAATTTCCGTTCCTTTCCAATCGAGCTCAAAAAAGGCATAGAAATCAAACCCAAGGAGTCCATGTCATGCCATGCTCGTCTTTATTGCCTTGGTTATTGTTATCTTTTTGATCATCCTTGTCATCGCCGCCAAAGGGAGCATCGTTGTCGCCCGTACCGCTGTTTCCGCCCGGGTTTTCGTTGCCACCTTGGTTTTCGTTTCCGCCTTGGTTTTCGTTTCCGCCTTGGTCGCCGCCGATGGGATCGCCGTTTTCGTCACCGGGTGTACCGCCAACGTCATTGTTGTCGTTCGGCTTTTCGGTGGGATTTTTTTCGGGATCCTTGACATCCCCCTCCCCCGAGGTCGTTTCGGCTTCGGGCGTGGGAGCGCAACAAGCAAACGAAAACAGAAGCACGATTACAAGAGAGATCGCAATCAGCTTACGCCACATGGTAAGCACTCCTTTCGTTGTATGATCGCCAACGCACCGCGCGTGCAGGGCAACTCATACGAGTCACCCCACACGGATGCGCATATGGAATGTTTTTAGAAAATATCCTCGCCCCAAGGATCGTCGTAGGACGGCTTGAAGGAATAGATATCCAGCTCAATTCCGCGGTTGACCGCCTGCCAGTTTGCACCGTTGAATACCGTGTCAAGCATCTTCAGGTTTGCGTCGCTCGCGTTCATGTTCAGGAATACGGGAATCTGATCGAGCTCTGCGGACACCGTGATGGTCATACCACCGGCACCAACCTCGTACTCCTCACCCGTCAAGAGATCCATCCACTTGCCCTCGGGCAGATAAACGTCTCTTTGGTAAACGTCCAGATGCAGGATCGGAGCCACCATCAAAGCGTCACCGAACATAAACTGATCGTCCATATTGTAAACGTTTGCATCGTTTTGATAGTGCAGAACCATATGGCGCATGATGGGCATACCCGTATCGCACGCGATCTGAGAATACTTTTGCAGGTAGGGCATCAGATCCTGATGCAATCTCGTGTAGAGAGCAGAAACCTCTTGTGCGTAGCCTTCCGCATAGTCCTTGAGCTCCAGCTCGTACATGTGACGAACGTCACCGTGGGTCTGGATCATGTTACCGAATGCGGTGTACTGGATGGCACGGAGGAAGATCTTTGCCTCGATGTCGGAGGAGTTTGCAGGATCGACGTTGATGTAATCCTTCTTACTGTCATCCCAACCGTTCCAATCGTAGTAGCCGCCCGCCTTTTCGTACGCGTAGCCCGCCATATCGTAGGTCATAAAGGGGATACCGGAGATACCGGAGTTCAGTACGCAAAGCAGCTGCGTGGTGAGGTTGACCTCGTTACGCGCCTGGTCGCCGCCCCACATATAGGGGTTTCGCTGAGAACCGATACCGCCGCCGCGGGAGAGTGCCACAAAGCCGTCGGGAATATTCTTTGCTTCCTTCTGCTCGAGCATGCTCTTCATAAACTCGGAAATAAAGTAAGAGGAATACGCGTGGTGAACCTCATCGTCCTCAAAAACGGTGGGATCGTACCAGTGATAGGTGATCTTGGTGTTTGCAACCACCTCGTATTTACCGGTCAATCGATTCTTTGCGGTCAGCTCAATTGCGGAGCCGTTGGGCATGATCTCACAGAAGTCGATCTTACAGCCGTCGATACCGAGATCGATCAGCATACCCCAAACAACGTCCATGTACCACTCAACCGCCTCGGGATTGGTGATATCAAGGTAGTTCGTCGAGCCCGAGCCAAATGCATCGGGGTTATCGGATGCCGCGCTCTTGGGAATCGAGATCGTATTCGTAACCGATTCGTTGACGTAATTGTGCTGAACCAGAAGATTGCTTTCCTTAGTAACGGTGGTTACAACGTCCGCGTGAAGCTGATACTCCTTCTTGTAGCCGGGCATACTGGAGTTCAGACTACCCACAGCCATGTAAAGGGTGGTGCGGATTCCCTGATTTTCGAGCCAATTGATCACGCTCTTGAAATTGTTCATCGCGCCCTCGTTGGTTGCAAGGTTGCCCCAACCAAGTCCCTCGAGAACCATTGCGTCGGGCTTCATACCCGCATCGATGAGGTTTTGAACGATTGTCTTGACGCCGGCACCCGAAGGATTACCCTTCTTGGTGGTGCGGATGAACTCCAGCGTTCCGTCACCGTCGGTATCGGTGTAGAGATACTTACGGATAGCGCCGCTGTAGATATAGGTTCCGTTGGTAAAGGTAAAGCCGTTTGCCGCCCACTTCTCAAACGCAGTCTGCGTTCCGTTGGCAGTTGCAAGGAGAGACTCGTAGCCGGGGATATCGGTCAACGTCTCATAAACCATCGTCTCGCCCTCAAGAGAGTTGAAATCGGGAGAGTAACGGCAGATGAGAACGCCCTGTGCCCACTCTTCGGGGAGCGTAGCGTGACCTGCGAGATCGGTATAGCCCTTGATCGCGTCGGTCATGTTACCCGTGGAGTAGAAATACATATCCAGAAGATCGTTTTGCAGATCCAGCTTCCATTGATTTGCGGAGGCTCTGCCCCAATCGGCACTCATGATCTCGTAGCGGTTGATGTACATACCGCTTCCGCGAGAGCTGGTAAAGAGCGGGATGACCGTGTAGGTACCTGCAAAGTTGCCGTCGTCATCCTTACCGCCGCCGTTGAAAGCGTCGAAGGAATAGAGCTGCATGAGCTTGCCGCGCTTGTTTGCGGAGTCAAATCTCTCACCACCGCCGTAGATCGCCTCGTTTGCAAGCAGGTCGCCCTTTGCAACGATGGTCTTACCGTTGGAGGTAATGGAGGTGACGTTGTTCATCAAAACGTCCTTATCGGACATGAACTGAATGTTAAAGGAGCCGGTGGTGTTGATGAGCACGTAGGAACCGGTTCCCTCAGCAGAAAGCTTGATCTTGCCGTTCTCCTGGGTTACGGTCAGGTTTGCGGTAATATCGTTGTAACCTTCGCCAAGGTACATCGACAGTGCCTGAGCCGCGCCCATATTATCAAAGTTGTTGTAATATACGGTGGACTGCGTAGGCTTGACCGCCTGCATTCTCCAGCCATTGTTGCCGTCGTAGGTGATACGAACGGAAATGCCGGAGGAGTTTTGGAAATAGAAGGTATTGATGGAATACTCCGCATTCTTAACGATCGAGGAGGAGAGATTCATCACGGTCGTACCGTCGATAAAGCTCTGCAATACGTCCTTATACTGCGCATAGGCGGGATCGTTGACAAACACCTTTGCCACTTGCGCGATATTGCGGGAGTAGTTGTCCTTGAGTACGACGTCGTCGGTGTACTGATAGCTGTAAACGTACTTTTCGCTTCCGTCGTTGAGAATGATACGCACGTAACCGACGGCGGAGAAATCGCGCGCGGTATTGGCGTGACGGATGTTGATGATAGAGCCTACGAAGGTCTTGTCAAAGCCCTCGTCAAGCGCAAAACCGGGAATGGTAAAGTATTTACCCGAGGTTGCCTTAACGTCAAGGTACTTTGCGGAGTAGCTGAGCTGCTTGAGTGCCTCAAAGGTGATGGCACCCGCCTCCTTAACGTAGGACATGGGAGTAATCAGCGTACCGAGTTCGATGCGTTTGATGTATCCGTCCTTTGCGTACTGCTCCAGAACGGCAAGGTTTTCGGTGTTGATCTGCGTACCGAAACGGATACCGCTGGAATTGGACAAACGGATGGACGCACCGGGAACGGGAGCGAGCAGGTTGTTGATCAGTTCATTAGGGAGATAAACGTTCTTTGCGCTGACACCCTCGTTGACGAGGTATTTCGCACCGGGGCCCGCGCTGACCTTTTTGCCCTGCTTGGTGGTCAGATCGACGTACAACGGGATCTCACCGTTGGCGTTGTTCTCCTTGGGGAGATATTGGATCATACCGCTGTCGCAGCTGTGCGCAACGATGTTATCGATATAGATCGCACCCTTATAGTTTTCGGGAGCAGAGCTCTTCATCAGCTTTGCTACGTTCCATCTTTCCGCGTTCAACGTAATACCGGTCAACGCGGTGCCATCGATGACAAAAGCACCGGAAGCGCGGCAAATGTTGTTGACGTACAGATCGATCTCACCCGTAACGAGGTTGATCACCATCGAAACGGTATTCCACGCCTCTTTTTCTACGGGGATGGATTTTTCGCCCGAGGTCACGGAGAACATCGGAACGATTGCACCGAGCTCAAGATTGACGCGATAAAGTCCGAGCCATGCGTTTGCAGTGGAGTTTTCCGCCGAAAAGTTGATGTGCTGGCTTTCAAACACGCCCTTGGAATCCTTTTCCACGTAGTAATCCGCCTGCATGACAACCGTGTTTCCGCTCATTTTCTGATTCTTGACAACCAGGTTACGGTCAACGTTACCCGTCGAGTTACCGGCAAGCGCCTCGGTCAAATCGGCAGTGTTATAGACCTTGCAAGCAGTGCCGTACTTGTCCATTACGATGCAGGTTTTACCGCCATCGTAGCTCTTGACGTAATAGGTCTTGCTGCCGCTGGTCATAAAACCGGGGAGCACCGCATCGCCAAAACGGTCGGTAACGGTGTTGTTATCAAACGTCAGGGTCACGGTTTCGTTATTGTAGGAGATTTTGCCGTCGGTAACCGTTAAAGCCTTGGTTCCCTTCTGGTCAACGACACGCACGGTTTGCTTGTTGTCAACGCTCTCCAAAAAATAGGTTGCGTTGCTGTACGTGATCGTACCGCTATATACGGTCTGCCCCTCGGCGTTGACCGTGGTTTCGGAGTTCCACGTGATTTTGGAAGCCGTAGAGGAAAAGAGCACGATTGCGTCATACCCGAGAGGTCCGGTTGCTTCTACTGCACTCTCAATTTTGATCACGCGGTTCGTGCCGCTCGGATTGGCGGGGTCAAGAACGATCTCCGCCTTGGAGGGAACTCTCTGGCCCGCCCAGAAATAGCTCTGCAAGCCGGCAGAACCCTTTTTGCCGAGAGGAATGGAGTTGAAATTTTGCGATACGTAGGTCGCACTTGCCGCCGTTGCGGGGAGAACGACCATGGCAACCAACAGCACCAAAGCCATTGCAGCCATCGCAATCGGATAGAAAATCTTTTTGTTGAATTTCATAAGCTTTCTCCTTTTCGTAATTGGATTTGCGTAAAAACCCAAAGCAAGCCTTTCAAAACGTTGTATTTGAGAGACTTGCGTTGTGTTTTTACAAAGACGTTCAGATTGGGAGACGGGAGGGATGCAGCAAACACCGCGTCCCTCCCGCATTGATCCAACTCGCTACCGAAAAAGATCGGTACGGGTCAGGAAATATTGAATTAGTTGCCGTCGCCTTCGCTCTTGTTAGCAAAGTCGTCGAGCGTCTGCTGCAGATCCATGTTTGCCTTGGTCATTGCAGACTCGCTGGTGTAGGTATCGTACTCCATGTTGTTCTTGTTACCAATGCCGATCAGCATCTTATCGAAGTTACCCCACAGACCGTTCTGAGTGTAAAGAAGTGCGATATCGTAAACGAGAGATCCGCGGATGATATCCAGAGATGCTCTGGAACCGTCGTCACGTGCAACTTCCATGTACATGGTTCTTACGTAGTAAGCATCCATGGTGGAGTCGGGCTTACCGGAGTAAGCAGCCATGATGTACATCATACGAGCGGAGTTCTCAATGCTCTCTCTCTTGTAGGGAATTGCCCACAGGTGGTGGCAGTTCTGGAAGTAAACGACGCAGTGATAGTCTGCACCCTCTTCGTAGGTAGGAATCGGAAGAATACCGTATGCCCAATCTACTGCTGCGGGATAAATGGACTTACGAACGTCCCAGAGGAGGAAGTCTGCGATCAGAGTCTTACCTGCAAGGAAGTTCTTACCACGGTCGCCGGATGCACCGGTCGGGATCTGGGGGTTCTTGAGGATGTTGAGGTTGTTGAACAGGAACTCGTAAACCTCACGGGACTCCTCGGAGGTGATGGTGAATACGGGGTAACCGTCCTCGGTCTCGGTCATACGCAGACCTGCACCGTAGAAGTAGTACAGGGGGGTTGCGCGGTACTCGAAGTAACCGATCGTATCGCCCTTATCGTATGCAAGCTCACCGTCATCGGACTTAGCGTCAACGGTTACGCTGTTTGCGATTGCGAGCATATTTTCAACGGTCCAGGTGCCGTCGATAACCATCTGGTACAGATCGCCAAAGCGGTCGTGACCGAGCTTTTCAGCGATACCTGCCTTGGACTTTTCAAACATCTCAAGGTTGAAGATGGTAGAAATGGTGTTGTCCAAAGAGGAAATGTTCATGTCACCGCTGAGGTAGTACAGGTTGGTACCCAGGGTAAGCTCCTTGATGGAGTTCTGGTCAAACGCCTCGTGGTCAAGGTTGAGCCACTTGGAGTTAACGCCTGCCTTGAGGTCGGAGAGGTAACCTGCGGTAGCGCAGATTGCCGCGTCGATCGACATAATGATCGCAAGCTCGAACTTGGTGTTACCATCGAAGAAGGTGGTCATTTCGTCGAACTGGCTTGCAAGAACCGCAGGCTGCTGCTTAATCACGCAGTTGTAGGTCTTTTCGATCTCGTTATTTCTCTGAATAACGGCGTAGGAAAGTGCGTCTGCACCACCCTGTGCGGGATCTACGTAGAAGTCCTCGCAACGGAACGCACCGTTACCGGTGGTCTCGGAACGAGTAAATACCTTGTAGACGTAGCGGTTCATATCCACTACTTCGGGCATTTTGTAGTCGTCGGGAACAACGGGACCGTCGGGACCGGGATTGTCACCCTTGGGAGCAGTAGTCTCAGCGGGAGCGCCGCAAGCTGCCAGACAAGGAACGACCATCAACAGTGCCAACAGAAGAACGGCTACTTTGATCAGTGTTTTCATGTTCATTTTCTCCTTTTTTTGTTTTTTTGTGAGTACACGGGATCATCCCGCATCTCCTATTGCCCCAAACACAAGAGGGCACTATAGGTCTAATATATTATACCTTATTCCACACCCTCTGTCAAGCCGACATTTTTCACAAATTCGATTTGTTCTTTTTGTGCGGTTTGACATCGGGTGGAAACAGGATATAATAAATGGAAGGAATTTGCAAAATGCGCAGGTTGAAAGTGTACGGAACGGACTCGTTGTGTCAAAAACCTTCCCGATTCCTTCAAACTCCCGTCACATTCTGTCGTTTGCACCAATACGCTTATTACGCTTTTACTTGATCTCAACCGCCTTGATCTCGGCAATGATCTCGTTCAGCTCGGGAAGGATCTCGGAGAGAGTCTTGGAGGAAGCCTTCTTGTTGTAGAATACGGGGATCGAAGCCATATCCACCTCTACGGTGATGGTCTTACCCTCGGCACCGACAACCTCGGTGGCACCGGTGAACAGGTTGACCCATTCGCCCTCGGGCAGATATACGGTTCTGGAGGTCTCGCCGTAAAGCTCGGGAGCTACCAGGATCGCGCCGCCCAGGAGGTACTGATCGTCGATGTCGTAAACGTTTGCATCGTTTTGATATGCAAGAACGAGGTGACGCGCCAGAGGCATACCGTTTTTGGTTGCTTCCTCTGCGTACTCGTTGATGTAAGGCATCAGAGCGTTGTGGAGTCTTGCGTACAGGCGATAGAGGTCGGTTACGTACTCGTAATCCGCATCCTCGATCGCAAAGTCGAACGCGCTTCTGACGTCACCGCTGCCCGTTTGCATCAGTGCGGTGAAGGCTGCGAACTGGGTTGCGCGCAGGAAGATCTTTGCGTCCTTATCGATGTCAAGGATCTCGCCGTTCTTGTAGAAAGAACCGCCGATATCGTATGCAACGAAGGGGAGTCCGGAAAGGCCTGCGGAAACGAGTGCGCTGACCTGACGCGCCAAACGGTTTTCGGTACGGCTCTGCTCACCGCCCCAGATCAGGGCGTTGCGCTGTGCACCGATGCCGCCGCCGGATGCCAGACAAATGCCACCGTCGGGCTTCTTTTCCAGCACGTTGTCAAGGAGTGCGGTAAAGTAGGTAGGATACCAGCCGCGTGCACCGCCGGAGGGGATATCCGTGTTGTAGAAGTTGATGGTTCCCAATACGTCGGGAAGCTGGTTGCCGCCGCTGACCTTTGCACCGTCAACGCCGATATCGTTCATCAGGTAATCCCAGTACAAACCGAAGAACCAGTTTACCGCTACGGGATTGGTGATATCGATATAGGTACGGGTCTCGTACAGGACGTCATCTGCGGGATCCAAACGCTCGCCCGTCTCGACCTTGGTTAAGAAGGGGTTGCAGGTTGCGGGATCCTTGGAGGTGGTAGGTGCCTGAACGAAGATCGGAGGCTCGAGCATATCTCCCGCCACGGAAAGAGTGGGAATATTCTGCGTGGTGGTCGTTTTGATGGTGGAAGTACCGTAGGAGCCTTCCTTGACCTCGGTGTAGTAGTACTTAAAGGTCCAGTCAAGCATAAACTCCAAACGGTCCTCTTCGCTGATGGCAAAGAGCTCGGGGAGGGTGTCAAAGCCTGCCATGTAGCCGACGTTGACGTTGCAAACGACCTTTTTACCAAAGCTGTGAACCAGCTCGCATACCTTTTTGAGCTCCTCGTGCTTTTCAAAGTCGTAAATGTCCCAGCCCTCAACGATCACACCGGTCCAAGGCAAGCGGTAGGTCTCCATATTGGCGATCATTTCCAAAACTGCCTCGTAGGTATCGACCGATTCGTTGTAACGGTAAACCAGAAGTCCCTCGTTCCACTCCTCGGGCATTTCAGCGTAGCCGCTGATCACACCGTAGTTGTTGAGCACCTCGGTGATCTGCTTGGTAACGAAAACGTAGCAATCTACGTTACCGGAGGAGAACTCAATGTGCAGGTTGTTGTAATTGGTTTCACCGATGTCGGCAACCATGTATCCGTTGTTGTTCACAAACAGACCCGATCCGCGGGAGCTGGAGAACAGAGGAACGGAAATATAAGAGTTGTAGAGGTAGTCCTCCGCGTCACCGCTTTGCAGGATCACGGTCTTTCCTCTCTGGTTTGCGGAGTCGAATCTCTCACCGCCGCCGTAGATCGCCTCGGTATCGTTGAGGGTAAAGTCAACGTACTGGGAGAGGGTCTCGGTCTTACCGACGAGCTGATGGTTCAGCTTGGTCAGCGTGCGTGCGATGGTACCGTCCGCGTAGCAGAACTTCAGGGAGAAGGTCTTGGTGTTGAGCACCGCGTAGGTCTTGTCGGGAGCCTCGATGATGAGGTTGTCGCCGTTGGTGTAATAGGTCAGCTTTTCCTTTTTGAGAAGGGGCTCCTCACCCAAAGAGGTGGTGAGCAGCTGAGCCGCACCGATGTCGCTGAATTCCGCGCCCAGACTGTACTGGGTCTGAATTCTCCAACCGCCGTTACCCGTATAGGTCAGGCGGCAGGGAACGTCTGCCTCGGAGTAGGAGTTGAGGTTGAAGAGGAGGGCGTCCTCCGCCTTTTTTCTGATCTCAACGAGACTCAATCCGTTGGGACGGTTCTTGTCTGCGTAGCGGAACACGTAATCGATATCCGCGGGAATCTTTACGGTTTGTGCTTCCTCGTCAACAACGAAGAATCTCTTTTGCAGGAAGGTGATCGCCTTAACGCTTGCCTCCTTGGAGCCGCAAGCAACGATCAGGTCGCCGTTGACGACCTTGATCACGTAGTCGTCAAGGCCGAGCTTGTAGCCCTTTGTAAACTCTTCCATCGATTCACGGCCCATCACGTCCATGACACCGACGAAAATTTCATGATGGGTGTATTCGGAGCCATCATCGATGATCTCCATATCACAGCCGGTCGCATTTTCGATCGCCTCGACCATCAGGGTCGCCTCGGACTTGGTAAGGGTAAGTGCCTCCTCACCAAACACGAGAGAAAAGTTCGCAACGCCTTTTTCAGCCAACGTCAGGTATTCACGATCTTCCTTGACCGTAGGATCCTTGGGGGGATTATTGTTGGGTTGTTCATTTTGTGCCGGAGTGGTTGTTTCGGTTTCATTGCCGCACGCCGCCAGCATCGGCATTACCATCAACATTGCCAACAATAATGCGAAAAGCTTCAAAAACGAGTATTTTTTCATGTTCGTTTTGTCTCCTTATCAGATTATTTTTTGGGGTTGCACGGAGAGGGGAGATTTCCCTTCCCGCTCCGTGGCACACCCTTAACGTGGCAAATGCGAATTATTCTGCGGGGGTCTCTGCATCCTCAGCGGGCTTTTGAGATTCTGCCCACTGCTTTTCGAACTCCTTGAGCTCCTCTACGTAATCCTCGTAGGTCTTGTTGTTGGTAACCTTACCGGTAGAATCGATCTTACCTGCAACGCCCGCACCTGCAACTGCAGAGTTGAGGATGCCGCACATATCAAGGTTTACGGAAGCCGCGCCGTTTACGGTCATTTCCTTGTTGCACGCGAAGAACGCGCTGTCCTCAAGAGCCTTGAGGGATGCGTCAACGGTGATGGAGGTCAAAGCGGAGCAACGGTGGAACGCGTCGTTCTTGATTACGACAACACCGGAAAGATCGATGGTCTGGAGAGCGGTGCATCTTGCAAATGCAAACGCGCCGATTTCGGTAACCTCACCGAGATCAACGGAGGTCAGAGCAACGCAATCCTTGAATGCGTCGTTGCCGATCTTTTCTACCTTGTTGAGGTTAACGGTTGCAAGGGATGCGCACTTTGCAAAGGTGTTGGTTGCAACGTAGGTCACCTTTTCGGGAATGGTAACCTCGGTAACACCGGTGTTGTAGAACGCATACGCGCCGATGGTCTCAAGATTTGCGGGGAAGGTTACGGTTGCGAGGTTCTCGCAATCCTTAAAGAGATACTCGGGAAGAGCGGTAAGGGTCAGTGCGGAGAGATCTGCTGCGGAAAGTCCGGTCTCCATGAACGCGGTCTTGCCGATCTCGGTCAGAGTTGCGGGGAAGGTGAACGCTGCCAGGTCGGTGTTGCGGAACGCTTCCTCACCGATCTTGGTCAAACCTGCGTTCAGGGTAACGTTCTTGAGCTTTTCGCAATCCTTGAACATTCTGCTCTCGATAACGGTGATACCGGAAATATCGATCGCCTCAAGAGACGTGCAGCCTGCAAATACCTCGCTGCCGATCTTGGTAACCTTGGAGCTTACGGGAAGAACGGTAACCGACTCACAGCCCTTGAACGCCTCTGCGCCGATTTCAACAACGCCTGCCGCCTCAACCTTGGTCAGAGCCAGGCAGTTCTTGAAGGCACCGTCTGCGATCACGGTGATCGTATCGGGAAGCTTGATCTCCTTGAGCGCGGAGCAGCCGCTGAATACGGTGTTGCCCAGGGTCGTTACGGATGCGGGAAGGGTGATGCTTTCCAAAGACGTGCAGTTTGCAAATGCGGAGATACCGATGGTGGTGATCGCATTGCCGAGCTTAACGGTCTTCAAGGAAGTGCAGTTTTCAAATACGTTGTTGCCAAGCTCGGTCAGATCTGCGGGAAGCTCGATGGTCTCGAGATAGACGCAGTTTGCAAACAGGCTTGCACCAAGGGTCTTGGTACCGGAGCCGAACTTAACGGTCTTGAGCATGGGGAAGGCATCGAGCTTGAGCTTGGTCTCGATATCCTTGAGGTTGTCTGCGAAAACGATGGTCTCAACGGGGCAGTTCTTAAATGCATCCTTGGATGCACTCTTGAGGTTGGAACCAAACTGCAGCTCCTTGAGGGATACGCAGTTTGCAAAGGAGTTGGAGTTGACGGAGTTGAGGGACTCGGGGAATACGACCTTGGTCAGGTTGATACAACCGTCAAACGCGTTGGGCGCGATGACCTTGGTTCCCTCGGGGATCACAAGCTCAACCAGATCGGTTCTGCCTGCGTACTTACCCTTTTCGATGGTGCCTTGAGCGTTGGGAGCAACGGGCTCCAACACTTTGTCACCTGCGGGGGCGTCGGGTGCTTGGGTGGTGGTTTCTTCGGGTTCTTCTCCGCACGCTGCCAAAACCATCGTCAGGCTCAAGAGCAGAAGAAGCGCAATCAGTAATTTTTTCATGAGTTTTTTCCTCCGTTTGAATAATTTTTATGATCAGCCTTTTGGATTTCAGAATAAAGCGGTCTTATACGCCTGCGCGGTACTGCGCGGGGAGCTGAATACTGTTGAGGTATTCAAAGATCTCCTCGATGCCTGCGAGCAGGTCGGGTGCGATCTGAGAGGTGGTGTCGAGATTGTAGAACACAGGCATCTGTGCCAGCGATGCGGGGCAACGAACGGTCATTCCGCCCGCTCCTACCTCGTAGGTCCTACCGGTGTTCAGATCCTTCCAGTTGCCCTCGGGCAGATAAACGTTTCTTGCAAACGAATCATCCAGAATGGGAGCGACGAGGAAGGAGTCACCGAACATATATTCGTCGTCGATGTCGTAAACCGTCACGTCATCCTGCCACTGTGGGTTGAGTGCCAGAATACGCATGATCGGCATACCCGTCGTGCACGCCTCTTCGCTATACTCGGTAATGTAAGGTGTGAGCAGCTCGTGGAGCTTGAGCCAGCCGCGGTAAATATCCGTAACGTAGGTCATCTCTCCGGGTCTGATCAGCCACTCGTCGGTCTCTTCCCAGTGGGAGAAGGTTCCGTCTGCCTTTTTCACCATCTGCATCTTTTTCTGTCCCTCGGAGAACTGGAACGCCTGGCGAACCTTACCGTGTTGCTGCATACAAATGGTAAACGCGGTGAACTGGGTACCTCTTACGAATACCTGACCCTCGTAGTAAGGATCCTGAGATTCGTTTCCGTACTGGTAACCCGACATATCGTAGCTCATAAAGGGCACGCCCGATACACCGGAGGAGAGGCACGCGGTCAGCTGGAATTCCAAGCTTGCGTAGCATCTTGCCTGGTCGCCCGCCCACATGTAGGGAGCGCGCTGTGCACCGATACCTCCGCCGCGGGTATAGCACATACCGCTATCCGGCTTGGAGGAGATCATATCCCAGAACATTGCGCAAAAGGCGCTGGGATACCAGTGGTGAGAACCGCTCGTAGGCATATTCTCATCGTAATAATTCAATTCGTAGTATTCGGGAAGCGTCTCGCAGAAGTCGATTTTACATCCGTCAACACCAACGTCCTCGGAGAGATACTTCCAATAATCGTTAAAGAACCACTCAACCGCAAAGGGATTGGTGATATCCAGATAGGGGTAAGCCGCGTCGGTCGCGCCTCCCGTATCGGGGTTGTTGGATTCCGCAGCGGGGAGACGGTCGGTGATCTGACCGTTGGGCTTGGTCATGCTCACAAGGAAGTTGCCGACAAAGCCGTCCTGCGAGGATCCTGCCCAACCCACTCGCATGTACACAAGGAACTTTTTACCCAAGGAGTGCACGTAGTCGCAAAGCTCCTCGAGATCCTGATGCTTGGAGTTGTTGTACGGTCCCCATCCCTCGGCAAGAATGCCCGTCCAGGGGAGGTCGTACTCCTCCATGTAAGCGATCGCGTCATAAACGCCCATTTTGCGTCCGCCGCTGACTTCACCGGGGGTGATATCGGCAGTCCACTTTTGAGAAAGCTCGGGGCCGTAACGGCAGATGAGCATTCCGTAGGTCCACTCCTCGGGCATCTCCGCATAGCCGGAGAGGTAGGAGTAACCGTTGATTGCCTCGCTCATGTACTCGGTGGTGTAGAAGTAGCAATCCATGCTCGCGCCAATGACCGACGAGTACCAGGTTGCTTCCTTATCCTTGCTCACGCCTTCACCGAGGTTGAGGTTCATTTCCTCGTAGATGTTAAAGAAGATACCGCTGCCGCGGGTGAAGCAGAGAAGCGGAATGACCATGTAGCACGCATCCGCACGGCTCCAGATGTCCTTGGAGAACATATTGATCTTTTTGCCGCGCTGATTTGCGCTGTCAAAACGCTCGCCCGTACCAAAGATTCCTTCGTTTGCGTTGATCTTACCCGAAATGGAGCTTCCGCCCTGGGAGGTGGAAAGGCTCGTAACCGTTGCGGAAGGATCCTTCTTTTGGGTGTCGCTCGGCTTGTAGAAATTGATCTCAAAATTCTTAACGTTGAGCGTTGCCGTACTTCCGTCCTCCGCAACCGCCGTAACAACGTCGCCCGACTGCGTTACCGTAATGGGCTTGAGATCCAGCTTGGGAGCCTCGCCAAGAGAAAGGGCGAGACGCTGAGAAGCACCGATATCGTTAAACTCCGCCGTTGCGCTTGCCTTGGTCTGCAAACGCCATGCGTTGTTGCCCGTGTAGGAGATGCGCGCGTAAGCTTCGCCAAGCGTTCCCTCACCAATGGTGAAGTACACGTAGTTTTCGTCACTGCCCGTCAGCTTCGCGGTGGTTTCGTTGCCCTCGACGTAGGTCATGTTCAGGTCGGCTGCCACGGCAACTCTGCGGTCCTCAATGCTCTTGCTCAGCACCTTTTCGGTAAAGTAGATCATTGCCGATTTGATGGACTGTGCGTTATCACCGTAAATGTAGATGTGGTTTCCAACAACCGTAACCGCAAAGTCGCGTTCCTTGAATCGGTTGTAGTTCTTGTAAACGTCCAACGCGCTCATGCGCTTGACGTATCCGATGCGGATCTCGTACTCCGCCTCAGACATGGAATCGTGCATAACGGTCATCTTGGTTCCGGTAACGTCCTCGATGAGCGTTGCCAGATTTTCGGCCTCCGCCTGTACGATGTTTCCGGATTGGATCGGATACACGATCTTGTACTCGGATTTACCGTTCTCGGCAATCACGAGCTGATCGGTTTTCGGAGGGGTCTGTTCCCCACCGCCCGATGCAGTTGTGGTGGTCTCCTCGGGCGTTCCGCCGCACCCGACCAGACAGCCGAGCAGTACGGAAAGCAAGAGAAGCGTTGCAATCAATCTCACTTTCAAAATCAAATTCCTCCTTTATATATTATGAATTTTGATTACACAGAATTAAGATCCGCTTTTGAGGTTCCACTGCGTCAGATCGATGGAATTGAGATACGCAAAGATCTCCTCAATTCCGTCGAGCAGGTCGGGCGCGGTCTTTGAAGTGGTGTCAAGGTTGTAGAACACGGGCATTTGTGCCAGCGTTGCGGTACAGGTAATCGTCTTACCGTCCTTACCGACGTTGTAAATTTTACCGGTGTTCAGATCCTGCCAGTTGCCCTCGGGCAAATAAACCTCTCGCGCATATCCGTCGTCCAGAATGGGAGCGACGAGGAACGCGTCACCAAACAGATATTCGTCGTCGATCTCGTAAAGATTGACGTCATCCTGCCACTGTGGGTTGAGCACCGGAAGTCGCATCAGGGGCATTCCCGTTGCGCAGGCAATTTCGCTGTATTCGGTAATGTAGGGGGTGAGCAGCTCGTGGAGCTTGAGGTAGCCGCGGTAGATATCCGTGATATAGGACATCTCTCCCGGTTCGATCAGATACTTCTCGGTCTCTTCCCAATGAGAGAAGCTTCCGTCCGCTTTGAGTACCTTTATCACCTCGCGCTGACCCTCGGCAAACTGGAACGCGTGGCGTACCTTGCCGTTTTGCTGCATACAAACGCTGAACGCCGAGAACTGCGTACCTCTTACAAATACCTGACCCTCATAGTAAGGATCCATGTAGCTGCCGTCTCTGCCGTATTGATAACCCGACATATCGTAGCTCATAAAGGGCACACCCGACATACCCGAAGAGAGGCACGCGGTTAATTGATACGCCAAGCTGTCGTAGCATCTTGCCTGGTCGCCCGCCCACATATAGGGGGAACGCTGAGAACCGATACCGCCGCCACGCGAGAAGCACATTCCGCTATCCGGCTTGGAGGAGATCATATCCCAAAACATGGAGCAAAAAACGGCGGGATACCAGTGGTGAGAACCGCTCGTAGGCATATTCTCATCGTAATAATTCAGTTCGTAGTATTCGGGAAGCGTTTCGCAGAAGTCGATCTTCGCTCCGTCCACGCCAACCTCATTCGAAAGATACTTCCAATAATCATTGAAGAACCACTCGACCGCCGCGGGATTGGTGATATCCAGATAGGGGTAAGCCGCGTCGGTCGCGCCTCCCGTATCGGGGTTATTGGATTCCGCAGCGGGGAGCATACTTGTAACCTGACCGTTTGGCTTGGTCATGGTGACGAGATACTGGTCAAAGAAGCCCTCCATGCTGTTGCTGGCAGTTCCCACGCGAATGTACACCATCACCTTTTTGCCAAGGCTGTGCACGTAATCGGCAACCTCCGCAAGATCGGTGTGCCGCTTGCCGTTATAGTCATTGTAAACACCCCAGCCCTCGGCAAGAATGCCCGTCCAAGGGAGATCGTACTTTTCCATGTACGCAATGGCATCGTAAACACCGAGTCGGCGTCCCTCTTGCTTTTCATTGGGGGTGATATCGGCAGACCACTTTTGCGAAAGATCGGGGCTGTAACGGCAGATGATCATGCCGTAGGACCACTCCTCGGGCATTTGCGCGTACCCCGAAAGGTAGGAATACCCGTTGATCGCCTCGCTCATGTACTCGGTGGTGTAGAAGTAGCAATCCATGCTCGCGCCAATGACCGACGAGGACCAGGTTGCTTCCTTATCCTGACTCACTCCTTCTCCGAGGTCGAGGTTCATTTCCTCGTAGATGTTGAAGAAGATACCGCTGCCGCGGGTGAAGCAGAGAAGCGGAATGACCATGTAGCAAGCATTCGCGCGGCTCCAGATGTCCTTGGTGAACATATTGATCTTTTTACCGCGCTGGTTGGCACTGTCAAAACGCTCACCCGTACCAAAGATTGCTTCGTTTTTGTTGATCTTACCTGCAATATAGCTTCCGCCTTCCGTGACGGAAAGGCTCGTAACCGTTGCGGAAGGATCCTTCTTTTGGGTGTCGCTCGGCTTGTAGAAGTTCATTTCAAACTTCTTGACGTTGATGGTCGCCGTACTGCCGTCGGCGGCAAGTGCCGTAACGAGATCGCCCGATTGCGAGACCGTGATCTCTTCCAGATCCAGCCTCGGTTCTTCCCCGATGGAAAGAGAGAATCGCTGGGATGCGCCGATATCGTTGAACGGATCGGAAAGCGTCGTTTTGGTCTGCAAGCGCCATGCGTTGTTGCCCGTGTAGGAAAGACGCGCGTAGGCTTCGCCAATCGTTCCCTCACCAATGGTGAAATACACGTAATGTTCATCCTGACCCGTCAGCTTCGCGGTGGTTTCGTTGCCCTCGACGTAGGTTGTCTGAATGTCGGGAGCGATCGAAACGCAACGGTTCTCAATGCTCTTGCCCAACACCTTTTCGGTAAAGTAGATCATTGCCGATTTGATGGACTGTGCGTTATCACCGAAAACGTAGATGTGATTTCCAACGACCGCAACCGCAAAGTCGCGTTCCTTGAATTTGTTGTAGTTCTTGTAAACGTCAAGCGCGCTCATGCGTGAGACCTTACCGATTCGGATCTCGTACTCCGTCTCCTGGTTGGAGTCGTGCGTGACGGCGGGCTTAGCACCCGTAACGTCCTCGATGAGCGTTGCCAGAGCCTCTGCCTCTGCCTGTACGGTCGTATTGCTCGATTTGATCGGGTAAACGATCCGATACTTGCATTCACCGTTCTCGGCGATCACAAGCCGATCCTTTTTCTCGATGGGCGTCTGTTCTTCCCCACCGTTTTCATTCGGTGTGGTAGGCTCCTCAGGCGTTCCGCCGCACCCGGTAAAGCAACCGAGGAAAACGGAAAGCAGGAGAAGCATGGTGACCAATCGTAATTTCAAAATCAAATCCCTCCTTTTATTTTTCATTCGCCAAGTCAAGACTTGCTTTTGCTATTCCACTGTGTCAGATCAATAGAATGAAGGTATTCAAAAATTTCTTCGATACCGGGAAGCAATTCCTGTGCCAGCTCGGTGTACGCCTCGCCGTTTTCGTTCAAACGAACGAACAGCGGCATCTGTGCCAAGGTTGCGGTGCAGGGAATCGTCTCACCATCCTTACCGACGTTATAGATCTCGCCGGTGTTCAGATCCTTCCAGTTGCCCTCGGGCAGATATACCTTTCTGCTGTACTTATTGTCGAGAATGGGAGCTACGAGGAAATCGTCGCCAAACATATATTCATCGTCGATGTTATACGCGTAGGTGTCGTCCTGCCACTCCAGTGCCAGAATGCGCATCAAAGGCATTCCCGTTTCACATGCGATCTCGCTGTATCGACTGATGTAGGGAGTGAGCAGCTCGTGGAGCTTGAGCCAGCCGCGGTAGATATCCGTGATATAGGACATTTCTCCCGGCTCGATCAGGTAAACGGGGTTGCCGTCCGCATCCGTAACGACCTTCCAATCTCCCTTGACGTATTCCAGCTTATACTGCCCCTCGGCAAACTGGAACGCGTGGCGCACCTTACCGTGCTGCTGCATGCAGATGGTAAATGCGGTAAACTGCGTACCTCTTACGAATACCTGCGCCTCGTAGTAAGGATTTTGCGATGCGTCACCGTATTGGTAGCCCGACATATCGTAGCTCATAAAGGGCACGCCCGACATACCGGAGGTAAGGCACGCGGTCAACTGGAACTCCAGACTTTCGTAGCATCTCTTCTGGTCGCCCGCCCACATATAGGGGGCACGCTGTGCGCCGATACCGCCGCCGCGGGTGTAGCACATACCGCTGTCCGGCTTATCCGAGATCATATCCCAGAACATCGCGCAGAACGCTGCGGGATACCAATGGTGCGTGCCCGAGGTTTCGGTGTCCTTGTTGTAGAAATTCAACTGATTGTATTCGGGAATTCCCTCACAGAAGTCGATCTTGCATCCGTCAACGCCGATCTCGTTCGCAAGCATATCCCAATAGACCTCAAAGAACCAATCTACCGCGCTGGGATTGGTGATATCGAGGTAGTAACGTTCCTTTCCGCCTGCCGCGTCGGGGTTGTTGGTTTCGGTGAAGGGAAGCCCCTGCACCACAACGCCGTCGGGGCGCGTCATGGTCATCAGATAACCGGGATCATATCCCGTCATGCTGTATCCCGCGTTACCGACCGCCATGTAAACGAGGAACTTTTTGCCAAGGGAATGTACGTAGTCGCACAATTCCTTCAGATCCTTGTGCTTGTTTTCCTTGTAAGGACCCCAGCCCTCGGCAAGGATACCGGTCCAAGGAAGATCGTTCGCCTCCATATAAGCGATCGCGTCGTAAACACCAACCTCACGTCCGCCCTGCTTTTCGCTCGCGTTGATACTGACCGACCACTTTTGGGAAAGCTCGGGACCGTAGCGGCAGATGAGCATTCCGTAGGTCCACTCCTCGGGTGCCTCCGCAAAACCGGAGAGGCAGGAGTACCCGTAGATCGCGTCGCTCATCCGATCACACGTAAAGACGTAGCAATCGACCTCTGCGTTCACGATCTCCGCACTCCACACGTCCGCCTCGGTAAAGCTTCCACTTCCCAACGTCCAGTTCATTTCCTCGTAAACGTTGAGGAAGATGCCGCTGCCGCGGGTAAAGCAAAGGAGCGGAATGACCATATAGCAGGCGTTGGAGCGGCTCCATACGTCCTTGGTAAACATATTGATCTTTTTGCCGCGCTGGTTTGCGCTGTCAAATCGCTCACCGGTGCCAAACAGCCCCTCGTTGGGGAGAATGTCACCCTCAACGTAGCTGCCTCCAAGTCCGGAGGAAAGACTCGTGATGGTAGATGCGTTTTTCCCGCTCGGTGTTTGGAACTCGAGCTTGAAGTTTTTGGTGGAAAGAACCACGCTGCTGCCGTCGGATGCCGTAACCGTGTAAACGTCACTGCCGTTTACGGTCTTTCGGGTCACCGACGCAAATTTTTCTAAATTGAGAACCGGTGCTTCTCCCAGGGAGAGCGACAAACGCTGTGACGCGCCGATGTCGTCAAACGCCTCGTGCGCCTTTCCCTTGGTCTGAATACGCCAACCGGTTGCCGAACCCGTAAAGGAAAGCCGCGCGTAGGTCTCGCTCAGCGTTCCCTTTGCCATGGAAAAGTAAAGATAGTTCTCGTCGTAGGTTACGTCACTTACGGGAGGATTTTTCTCCTCACGGTAGTGGAACTTGAAGTTCTGCGCAACACCTGCCGTTTTCTCCTCGGCATTCAACTGAAGCACCTTTTCGACGAAGTAGGAGATTGCGGCATTGATCGCAACCTCGTTTTTACCGTAGATGTAGAAGTGGTCGCCCGCCGCTTCAACGGCAAAATCGTTCTTATTGAAATCACCGTACTCGTCGTAAACCTTCAAAGCATCCATACGGGCGATCTTGCCGATACGGATCTCGTGCTTGGTCGCCGGTGCGGAATCGTGCACGATATTGGGCGCAACGCCCGTCGCGTTTTTGATTGCCGTTCGGATCGACTCCGCCTGCGCGATCAGCTGCTCGGAAGCATGGATGGGATACACGATGGTAAAGGCGGAACCGTCTCCGTTTGCAAACTCAATCAGGTCTGCGTTCGTGGACGGAGGATTCGTTGGATCACCGTTTTGTTCTCCGCCCGTCGTGCCCGTATCCGCATCGGACGTACATCCGATCAGGCAGGACAGCAGCATCGACAAGAGCAAGAGAAGTGATAGCAGTCTTGTTTTCATGTGTTTCTCCCTCAGGATATTTTGAATGATGTGAGATTCGTTTCTCAGCGGAAACGTTCCTCGGGAATCTGTTTCTCAACTTCTGCGAGATACGCAAAGATCTCCTCGATGCCGTCAAGAAGCTCTGCGGCGGTTGTGGATCGGTTGGTCTGTGCGTCCTCGTTGTAGAACACGGGAAGTCTTGCCAAAGATGCCGGATAGGTGATCGTTTGTCCGCCCTCGTGCACCGTTTCGGGATCGTTCAGATCTCTCCACGAGCCTGCGGGCAGGTAGATCGTACGTTCAAAGGAATCATCCAAAATCGGCGCAACCAGGAACGCGTCGCCAAACAGATATTCATCATCGATGTTATACACGTTCGGATCGTCCTGATATTGCAGGATCAGGTGTCGCATCACGGGCATACCCGTCCGACACGCAATTTCGGAATATTCGGTAATATAGGGGGTCAGAAGCTCGTGGAGCTTAACGTACGCGCGGTAGATATCCGTAATATACGTCATTTCTCCGGGGTAGATCAGATATTGGTAGGTGCCGTCGGGATTTTTTATGTCCTCCCAATGGGAGAAGGTTCCGTCCTCCTTGTACACCGCCTCAAATGCGATCTGTCCGTCGGCAAACTGGAAGGCGTGTCGAACCTTGCCGTGTGTCTGCATACAAATGGTAAACGCGGAAAACTGCGCGCCTCTTACGAATACGTGACCCTCGTAATAAGGATCCTTATATTGCTCATCGCTTGCCGCATAGCCGTATTGGTAGCCCGACATATCGTAGCTCATAAAGGGAACTCCGGAAAGTCCCGAGGAGAGCACTGCGGTCAGTTGAAACTCCAGACATTCGTGCGTTCTGCGCTGGTCGCCCGCCCACATATAGGGGGAACGCTGAGAACCGATTCCGCCACCGCGCGAGTAGCACATTCCGCTATCCGGCTTTTGGGAAATCATATCCCAGAACATCGAGCAAAACGCCGTGGGATACCAGTGGTGCGAGCCCTCAGTGGGCATGTTTTCGTTGTAGTAATTCAATTCGTAGTATTCGGGAAGCGTTTCGCAAAAGTCGATCTTCGCTCCGTCAACGCCGATTTCCTGTGAAAGATAGACCCAATATTCGTTAAAGAACCATTCCACCGCCTCGGGATTGGTAAGATCCAGATACGGATGGCTTTCCACTGCGTCGAGATTGGTATCGGGGTTATTCGTCTTTGCGGCGGGAAGCAGATGCGTCGTCGTTCCGTCGGGGAGCGTCATGGTGACGAGATAGCGTCTTTGATAGTTGTCCATACCGCTGTGCGCAGTGCCCACGCGGATATAGACGATCATTTTCTTTCCGAGCGCATGTACGTAATCGCAAAGCTCACGAAGATCCTCGTGCTTGGCAGATCCGTAAGGCCCCCACCCCTCGGCAAGGATCCCCGTCCAAGGAAGATCGTACGCCTCCATTTTGGAAATCACGTCGTAAACACCCAGCTTTGATCCGGGCTGATTTTCCCTGTGAACCACGTCAACCGACCATTTTTGAGAGAGATCGGGACTCAGGCGGCAAACAATCATTCCGTAGGTCCATTCCTCAGGCATTTCTGCAAAGCCCGAAAGCAAGGAGTATCCGTAAATGGCATCCGAGATCTGCTCCGAGGTGTAAACGTAGCAATCGATCTCCGACGCCGTGATGCGCGCGGTCCATTCATCCTCTTTGTCAACCTTGGATGCATCTCCAAGATCCAAATACATTTCCTCGTAAACGTTGAGGAACACACCGCTGCCCCGCGAGAAGCAAAGGAGCGGAACGACCATATAGCAAGCGTCCGCGCGGCTCCAAATGTCCTTGGTGAACATATGGATGCTCTTTCCTCTTTGGTTGACCGAATCAAACCGCTCGCCCGTACCGAAGATCGCCTCGCCTGCATTCATTTTTCCCTTTACGGTACTGCCGTCGGTGTTGGTGGAAAGCTCGGTAAAGTAAGCCGCTTCCTTTCCCGATGCGGTATAAAATCCGATCGAAAAGGGCTTTGCGTTGAGAATTGCGTAGCTTCCGTCGGGTGCGGTGATCGTCGTTTTGCCGTTCTCGGTTTTTGTCCCGATTGCTTCAACGTTCAAAACCGGAGCTTCTCCAAGAGAAATCGAGAGCCGTTGCGACGCACCGATATCGTCAAACGCCTTTTGCTCGCGCCCCTTGGATTGGATGCGCCAGCCACAGTCTCCCGTAAAGGAGACGCGAACCGCGGTCTCGTTCAGGCTTCCCTTATTTAATAGGAAGGAAACGTAGGTTCCGTCCGAGGAGACGTCCTCAACGTTCGGGTTTTCCACGTCGGTATAACGGAGCTTGAGCCCCTCGTTTACCGTTGCGGTCTTGTTTGCGAGATCCAGCGTCAAAGCACCGTTTACAAAGTGCTTGACGGCTGCCTCGAGCGCAGTATCGCTTTTTCCGTAAATATAAACGTGATTGCCAACGTGCTCGATGGCGTATCCGTTGTTGCCAAGATCCGAAAAGCTCTTGTAAACGTCCAACGCATCCGTGCGCTTAACGTAGCCAATGCGCAATTCGCGCTCGGCAGTGGGCTTGGAATCATGCTCCGCGAGGATATTCGTTCCCGTGGCATTTTCGATCGTCTCCTTGATCATATCAATCAGATCAAGCGTCTTTTGGGAAGCGGAGAGCGGATAAACGATCTTAAACTCCGCCGCCTTGCGGTCGGCAAGCGTCAACACGTTTTTCGGCTTCTCTTCCGTATTCATATCCGGATTGGCATCCGTATTCGGGTTTGTCGTAATCTCTTCGTCGGCACATCCGACAAACACGCTCAAAAGCATGGAAAGGAGCAACAAAACCGTTACGGCGCGATACAATAAGCTTTTTTTCATAACACCTCACGCATTAAAGTGCGTTCTTAATGTAATTGGGAATTTTCGCCTCAATTTCCTTCAGATGGTCAAAGATCTCCTCAATACCGTCAAGCAGATCCTCGGCGGTCTCGGAGGTGGTATTCAGATTGTAGAATACGGGGATCTGGGTAAGACCCACGGTACATGGAATGGTCTTGCCTCCCTCTCCCACGGTGTAAACCTCGCCCGTGTTCAGATCCTTCCATACACCCTGTGGCAAATAGACCTCTCTCGTGTAACCCTCGTCGGTAATGGGAGCCACGAGGAATGCGTCACCAAAGAGATACTCATCATCTCTGCCGTAAACTTTTTCGTCATCCTGATAGTGCAACACCAAATGTCTCATCAAGGGCATACCCGTCTCGCACGCGATATTGGAATACTCGGTGATGTAAGGAGTCAAAAGCTCGTGCAGCTTAACGTAAGCGCGGTAAATGTCAACAACGTGCGCGTAAGTACCGGGCTTTGCGACAACGGGTTTTCCGCTTGCATCCAACACAGGATTTCCATCCATATCGCGGATATAATCGTAAACGTAGTTGCCTGCGGCATCGATTTTGGGAATGTAGGAGCCGTGCTCGTCTTTGTTGTTCTTATCGTAAATGAGATCGCCCTCCTCGGCAAACTCATATACCATGCGAACCGTTCCGTGCGTCTGCATACAAATAGTAAACGCGGAGAACTGGAGTCCGCGGATGAATACCTGAGACTCGTACGCAAGGCTGCGGTAAAGGGTGTGGAGCTCCCAGCCGTTGCCCACTGCCGCGCGTCCGCCGCCGTACTCGTAGCCCGACATATCGTAGCTGATAAAGGGAAGCCCCGAAAGTCCGGAGGAAAGCATTGCGGTCAGCTGGAGATCCAAGCTTTGGAATACTCTCTTTTGGTCGCCCGCCCAAACGTAGGGAGAACGCTGCAAGCCGATTCCACCGCCGCGAATGTAGCACATACCGCTATCGGGCTTATCCGAGATCATATCCCAGAACATTGCGCAGAACGCGGAGGGATACCAGTGGTGCGAGCCCTCGGTGGGCATGGACTGATCGTAGTAATTCAATTCGTAGTTTTCGGGCATCAATTCGCAGAAGTCGATCTTACATCCGTCCACACCGATCTCGGTGGAGAGCTTTTTCCAGTAAACGTTGAAAAACCATTCAACCGCCTCGGGATTGGTGATATCGAGGTAATTACGCCTGATGCCTTCCGGGTTATCGGGATTGTTGTAAACGTCCTGCGTATCGGGGAGCGCAAACTCCACCGTTCCGTTGGGAAGCGTTCGGGAAACCAGATAGTTATTGCTAAAGCCCGACATTTTGCTCGACGCGTTACCAACGGCAATATAAACGAGGAACTTTTTGCCAAGCGAGTGTACGTAGTCGCACAATTCCTTCAGATCCTCGTGCTTTGCCTCGCTGTAAATCCCCCAAGGCTCTGCAAGGATCCCCGACCAGGGGAGATCGTACGCCTCCATTTTTGCGATCACGTCATATACGCCAAAGCCGCGTCCGTCAATGGTCGAATCCGCATCGGGATATCCGCGCTCGTCGTTCCAGGTCACGTCTGCAGACCATTTTTGCGAAAGATCGGGGCTAAAGCGGCAGATGAGCATTCCGTAGCTCCACTCCTCGGGTGCTTCCGCAAAGCCCGTGAGAGAGGAATATCCGTACAGCACTTCGCTGATCTGCTCGGTGGTAAACAGGTAGCAATCGACGTTTGCTTCCTCAATCGAAGCACTCCAGACGTTGGTACCCTTGGAATCGAGATCCACCGTCATGTACTCGTAACGGTTGAGGAAGATACCGCTTCCGCGAGAGGAGCACAGCAGGGGAATTGCTACGTAGTTGGAGGTATCGCTGCTCCAGATATCGCGGGAAATTATCTCCAGCTTGTTTCCGCGCTGATTGGAGGTGTTAAAACGCTCACCCGTACCAAAGATCTTTTCGTCCTTGGTCAATTCGCCCTTGATAAAGCTGCCGCCCGCATTGGCAAACAGATCGTTCACCGTTCCCGCAAGCTTGCCGGACTTGGTGTAAAAATCCATGCGGAAATTCTTTTGATTGATCTTGACGCAACCGTCCGCCGCGTCTGCGGTCTTGACCGTGAGAAGGTCGCCGCTCTTTTCGGTCAGGATCTTGACAAGACCCGACGGATCCTGTTCTCCAAGGAAGAACGCCAATCTCTGTGCCGCTCCCACGTTGTCAAACTCCTCGGCGGCGGTACGCTTGGTTTGCACGCGCCAACCGTTGTTTCCGGTGTAGGACAAACGGCAGAAGGTCTCCTGGAGCGTTCCCGCATCCAGCGAGAAATACACGTAGTGATCGTCCGTGCCGGTTACGGCAACGGCGGGGGTTTCATTCTTGTGATAAATCGTCTCCAAGGCTTTGGGAACACCAAAGGTCTTGGTTGCGGCGTTCAAGCTTGCCGCCTTGTTTAAAAAATAGGTCATGCCGGCAACCGTACCCTGCATCCCCGTACCGTAAACGTAAACGGTGTTTCCAACCGTCTTGACCGCAAAATCAAGCTCGCCTATCTTGCCAAACGCCTTATAGACCTCCAGCACCTCCAAACGCGCACCCTTTACGTTGCCAACGCGGATCTCGTACTCATCCGCCTTGCCCTGCGAATCGTGCACGACCTTGAGGTCAATGCCAAGCTTGGAGGAGATCTCCTCCGCCAAAAGACGCGCCTGCTCCTCGGCCACCTTGTCCTTCATGGGATACACGATTTTATATTGACTCTCCCCTCCGTCGATCAGCTTTAAAAGATTCTGATTTTCCTCGGGGTTCGGCTTTTGCGAATCCTCCGTCGGCACAGTTGTCGTTTCGGGCTCCTGCGCACATCCCACCAGCACGCTCGCCAGCATGGTAAGGATCAGCAGAGCTGACAACAGTCTCTTTTTCATCGTCTATACCTCTCTTTTCGTTTGTTCCATTCACTCTCACGTGCGTACGGGCGCGCGTAGAAGGAAAGACGGAGTAGGCACCAAAGCCGTTCCGTCGCCGCGCGTTTTCGCTCCGTTTGGACTCGTTTTTCTTCGTCGATTTTGTTGGATATCTACAAATATATCGCCCTTGCTTTCTCTAAAAGCAAGTTTTTTGGATGCTTTTTTGTTCTTTTTCACCAAAAAACAAACAAAAAGTAAACAAAACCACTAAACAAAGCGGAAAATGGTTCAGTTTATTGTATCATTTTTACAAGAGACTGTCTATATGTAAATTGATATCTTTGTATATAAAATTGATATTTTTTATAGTTTTTTATTGACATCAAAGTAGGGGTATGTTATAATAGAATCAGTAAAATTTTAAGGAGAAAACCGATGCGTTCCAATTCCGAAAACACTCCCGAAATGTTTGCCACGCCCCCCATCGGCATTTTGCGCGACGTCTTTGAAGGCGGAAAGAGGCAGATCCTCTTTCGCATGGACAACGTTTACCGCCCCATTGCGCGCACGATATTAAAGTCGGTAACCGAAATTCTCAATCCCGAATTCGTCTATTCCGGATATCATTACCACGAGGGAGTGGAGATCTTTCGTATCCTTGACGGAAGTGCCAAGATCGTTATCAACAACCGCCCCCTCTCTATCGAAAAGGATGACGTGATTATCGTCAACCCCTTTGAGGCACACGGAACCTATCTTTCCGAAACGGATGCGGCGTTTTCGCGCATCTGTGTGATGTTTCACCCCTATCACGTCTTTCCCGCGGAGAGCGGAAACGACCGTTTTTTTGCCGATCTGAAGGGCATGAGCTTCGAAAATCGCATTCCCGCCTCTCATCCCGCAAATCCTGCTCTGCTTCAATGCATCGACCGCATCACCTCTCTTTTTGAAGAGAAACGCGACGGATGGACCGTGGAAACCTTTGCCGAATTGATGCGCTTTTATTCCATCAGCGTGAGCAATCACCTGTACCGCGAGCAAAGCGGAAACACCTCGTATATGTTTGATTTTATGACCCGCGTCAGCACCTATATCGAGGATCATCTCGACGAGGATATCTCCACCACCGATATCGCTGCCTATTGCCAGTACAGCACCGAGCATTTTTGCCGTCTTTTTAAAAAGTGCTTTGACAAGACCTTTAAGGATTACCTCAACGTCTATCGCATCCAACGCGCCAAAGATTTTATCGATCTCGGAAACTTTAACACCATTGCGGAAATCGCCTCGAAATGCGGCTTTAACAACCAAAATCATTTCAGCCATATGTTTAAAAAATACATCGGCGCACTCCCCTCCGAATACATCAACAAGCAACGTGAATCCACCTAAAAAACGCAAAAAACGCACCACGTGGTGCGTTTTTTGTGGTTTTTTGGGGATTGGTTCGTGGGGGATTGGTTTGTGGGGAAACTCTTGAAAGAGTTTCCCCACACCCCTTCAGAACTTTTACCGCATTTTTATAGCGTACCCTCGGTGGGAATCGCTCTCATAGCTCTCCCTATTTTTCTGCTCTGCGCTCGGTAAAAGCCTTGATGCAGTACAGACTCTGCTTGATTTCTCACTTTTGTACGCTGACGGAGCAATAGCTCCCGCAAGCGGCTGGGTACCACCACCCCATCCGCTCACGAAAGTTAGTTTTGCGTTGGATTTTTATGGGGAAACTTTCGAGAAAGTTTCCCCATACCCCTTCAAAGCTTTTACCGCATTTTTGTTAGCCTACCCTCTACGAGAATCGCTCTCATAGCACTCCCTCTTTTTCTGCTCTGCGCTTGGCGCAAGCCATTG
>JBGVEW010000046.1:0-39803 GCA_045120465.1 Eubacteriales bacterium | reverse complement strand
GGAATCGCTTTCAAAGTGCTCCCTCTTTTTCTGCTCTGCTCTCGGTAAAAGCCACCGTGCAGAGCAGACTCTACTTGATTTCCTTCTCTCGCACGCTGACGGAAGAATCGCTCCCGCAAGCGTTTTGGGACCCACGACCACAAAACGCTCCACAAAGTTAGTTTTGCGTGGTGCTTTTCCTCATTTTGCATTTTGCATTTTTTCGTGTCATCCTGAGCGGAAGGCGTAGCCTGTAGTCGAACTTTGCGGAATGAGCCACGGGCACGCAGTGCCGCGAATGGAGCAAAGCGCGAGTACTTTGCACGAAGCGGGATCTACGAACGATTACCAATAGCCCTTGATAGAAAAAGTAACATTTACATATGGAAAGCTATTAAGACTCCAAACGAGATCCCATCGTCGCTCCGCTCCTCGGTTTTGCTCGTTCAGTCGGCTATGCCGACATTCACCCGCAAAACTTCGACCGGCGAGTTTACGAGCCTTCTCAGTGATGACACGTTGTTTTTTTCTTTATGCGCTTATCTTTTGATTGTGCTACCCGATCGTTCAAATTTTCACCGCAAAAAGCAACGCTTTTTGAAATCCTTCCCCCTTGGGGGAAGGTGGCTTGCGAAGCAAGACGGATGAGGGGTAGGACGCTTAGCGTCCGTTTAAGTTGGTTGCTTATTTTGCATTTCCTTACGCGAAACTGCTTTTGCCTCCCACTCCGGGGAAGGTAACACGCGTAGCGTGACGGAGAGGTGTTTTTTTCTTCATTTCGCATTTTGTATTCCGCATTTCCCTGCTTGGCTTTGCCATGAGCCTATGGTTTTCTTGCTTTTTTTTGAAAAAAAAACACGCTTACCATATTTACATCGCGGTAGCACTTTGATATAATACAGGTAACGATACCCAAAAATGAAGAAGGAGGAACATCCCCGTGTACGTACCGAGCAAAAAAACGTTGGAGCTTCTGGAAGACATCGAACGTCGGATCGACCCCGAGGTTGAAGAGGATTTTAACCGTCAGTGGGAAGACTTTTTGTACGATCGCTTTGACGGAGATCTTTTCGTTCCCACGCGCAAGCGTTTATCCGCGGCGGGCGTAGAATTTCCGCAGATCAACATCAACGACGCCATTGAGGATTACGACCTGATGCTGCAAATGGAGTTGGGAATGATCTCCTTTGCGCTAAACAACCCCTCACGAACGCTCGGATGCTGGGTCGGCGGCTACGGAACGGGGCTTCTCACCTCGGTTTTGGGCGCGGAGATCTTTGTTCCGCCCTACCATTGCAACGTCTCGCCTACCACGCGCACCGTGGGAGACACCGACAAGATCCGAGAAATCGTCGAAGCAGGCGTTCCGGATCTGGAGCGAGGCTTTGGCAAGCGTACCTTTGAGTGCGGAAGCATCTTTGCCGAGACCTTTGCCAAATACCCCAAAATCGCCAAATACGTCAACGTCTATCATCCCGATCTGCAAGGTCCTCTGGACATTGCGGAACTGCTTTGGGGGAGCGAAATGTTTTACGCCATGTACGATGAGCCCGAGCTTGTGCACGCGCTCCTCTCTCTGATCGCGGACACCTTTACCGCGTTGTTGCATCGTTGGCAGAAAATCTTCCCTTGCAAGTCGGATATCAACCATTACAAATTCTATCATTACCGCGGAACGCTCATTTTGCGTTGCGACAGCGCGACCAATCTCTCACCCGAGCTCTATCGGGAATTTGCCGTACCGCACGACGCGACCCTGTACGAGCGGTTTGGCGGCGGCATGATGCATTTTTGCGGCAAGGGCGACCACTACATTGAGGAGCTTTCCAAAACACCGGGGCTCACGGGCGTCAATATTGCGCAATCCGAATACAACAATATGGAAACCATCTACCGCCACACGGTGGACAAGGGAATCAAAATTATGATGCTCAGCCGCAAGCAGGCACTTGCCGATCAAAACCGCGAGGGCGGCTATCACCATTGCCTTTCCACGTGGGCATAACCTTATGGAACATTACGTAAAGGAGAACGAGTATGTACACCCCAAGCAAAAAAACTCTGGCACTTCTTGAGGACATCGAGCGTCGCATCGACCCCGAGGTCGAGGAGGATTTTCAAAATCAATGGAAGGATTTTCTCTACGGTCGCTTTGAGGGCGACGTCTTTACGCCTCGCCGCAAAAAGGGAACGCCTCCCGGTGAGGAGATCCCACAAATCAACATCAACGACGCGATAGCCGATTACGATTTGATGATGCAATCTCAGCTTGCCATGGTTTCGAGAGCACTCGCCGGCACCACCGAGTCGCTTTGCGTTCGTTCCAACTACGGAACGGGCATCCTTTCCTCGGTGCTGGGTGCCGAGATCTTTGTCATGCCCTACCAAAACAACATCCTCCCCACCACGCGCTCCTTTAACGATACCGAGGTCATCCGATCCTTGGTGGAGGCGGGGATGCCCAACCTTGAAAACGGCTTTGGCAAGCGTGTGTTTGAGATGGGCAAGATCTACCGCGAGGTGTTTCAAAACTATCCCAAGATCCAAAAATACGTTCCCGTTTACCACCCCGACCTGCAAGGTCCTTTGGATATTGCGGAGCTGATGTGGGGCGGCGAAATGTTTTACGCAATGTATGACGAGCCGGAATTGGTTCACGCCTTCCTCTCGCTCATCACCGATACCTATATCGCCTTTTTGGAGCGTTGGCACAACATCCATCCGCCTCGCGCGGATATGAATCCGCATTGGGGCTTTCTCTGGCACCGCGGTACCATCTGCATCCGCAACGACAGCGCGATGAACCTCTCCCCCGAGCTTTACGAGGAATTCTCCGTCCCCTACGACGGACGGCTGCTGGAGCACTTTGAGGGCGGCATGATCCATTTTTGCGGCAGAGGCGACCACTACATCAAGGCACTCTCCACGCTCCCCAAGCTCTACGGAGTCAACCTCTCCCAGCCGCAGTTTAACGATATGGAAACCATCTACCAAAACACTGTGGAAAAGGGGATCAAGCTCCTCGCCTTTAACCGTGATCGCGCCGCGCTTGACGTCAGCCGCCCGGGAGGCTTTTTCCACAATCTCAGTGTATAATAAGGAGAACACCGCATGAACAATCGGGAACGGACACTTCATATTCTCCGCTTTGAATCTGCCGACCGCCTGCCCGCCGTACATTTTGGTTACTGGAAAGAGCTTTTGCTCGAATGGGCGGAGCAAGGGCACATCTCCCGCGAGCTTGCGTCGAGCGTGAGAGACGCCAACGATGCCGACCGCGAATTGGACCGCATCATCGGCTGGGATTTCAACTGGGCAACCACCAAGGGTGCCAACTCGCGCCTCTTTCCCTCCTTTGAAAAAAAGGTGCTCGAAACGCTTTCCGACGGCTCTCAGCGCATTCAGACCGAAAAGGGCGTCATTGAGCGCATCAAGCCCGGCATCATCTCCATCCCCTCGGAGGACGATTATCTTTTGAAGGATCGAGAAGCCTTTGAAACACTCTTTAAGCCCAAAATGCAATTCGATCCCGCCCGTGTAGATCTCGAATATTTCCGCCACTTCAATGAAACGCGCCCCACGGACATTCCCATCGGTCTTTGGATGGGAAGTGTCATGGGAGATATCCGCGACATGACCACGGTGCTCGGCATGAGCTATTTGATGTACGACGAGGACGAAACGCTCCTTGCCGATATCGTGGATACCTATGCAGAGATGCAATATCAATGCGTCAAGGCAATTTTAGAAACCGGAGCAAAATTTGATTTTGCGCATTATTGGGAGGATGTCTGCTTTAAAAACGGTCCGCTCCTCTCGCCCGAGCTCTTCCGTGAGCTTTGCGAAAAGCACTATCAAAAGAGGAATCAGCTCTGCCACGAGCATGGAATCAACCTCATCTCTCTGGATTGCGACGGTGTCACCGAGCGTCTGCTCCCAACGTGGGTCGAAAGCGGTGTAAACGTCATGTTCCCCATCGAGGTGGGCGTGTGGGGCGACCAGTTTGCACCCGCGCGAGAGCGGTACGGAAAGCGTGTGCTCGGTGTTGGCGGAATGGACAAAACCGTGTTCCGCAAGGACCGTGCGGCAGTGGATGCCGAATTGAACCGCTTGAAGTCTCTTGTAGCTTTGGGCGGCTTTATTCCCTGCCCCGACCACCGCTTGATGCCCGGAAGCCGTTTTGACTTGGTACGGTATTACGTCGAACAAATCAAATCCTTCACTATCTGACCCACGGAGGAACTGCTCATGATACAAGAGCACAATACCCCCCTGCGTTTTTCCAAAGCGGAGGTGTTGGCGGGCAAGCCCGTCGGACACCTGACCGACTCGGATTTTTCGCGCTACTCGCCAGACGGAACGCTTCCGCGGCAATCCGTGTGCGACCTGCCCGAAATCGGTCTTGTGGTGCGCGGCTTCGGTGTGCATTGCATCCGCGACCGCGTGATCCCATGTAAAGCGGGAGATCTTTATCTCGTTGCCCCCGGTGTGCCTCACGCATATTGCGCAACCGAAGAGGGATCGGAATTAACGGTACGCCGTTTCTTTTTCGACCCGACGGATTGCTTGTGCGGTGGCGACACGATCGGAGGCCCTCGATACTGCTACGGTGCGTTTTGCGAGGGTCCCGAAACGGCATACGCCATGCTCACAGAGGATACGCAAAAAAACCTTTTGGCTCTGCTGGATTCCATCCAAGAAGAATTGGCGGCGGAATCGCACGAATGGCAAGAGGCGATCCGCTCCTATCTCTCGCTTTTGCTCATTACCGTCAGCCGATACGTCCGAAGCGCGATCAAACGGGAAACCGCTTCCCCCAAAAAAGAATGGGGTACCGTTTCGGCAGCGATCCGAACAGCAACCGAACGGTTTTGCGAAAGCGACCTGACGCTCGAAACGGTTGCGGACGCCCTGTACGTCAGTGCCTCGCATCTGAGCAGGCTCTTTAAACGTACAACAGGGCAACCCTTTTCGGACTATTTGCGCGCGCTCCGTCTTGACCGCGCCTGTGCCCTTTTGGAGGAAGGCGAAAAAACGGTAGAGGAAATTGTCAAGTCATGCGGGCTACGCGACGTTCCTTCCTTCTACCACGCCTTTCACGCCCATACGGGGATGACCCCCAATCAATACCGCGTTTCAAAAATCAAAAATAAAGAACAAAGAGAACAAGGAGAAAAGCTCATGATTATTTTAAGTGAAATTTCCGAAAACCTGCAAAAAGGAAAAGCAAAGATCGTAAAGGAAATGGTACAAGCCGCAATCGACGAGGGGGCTTCCCCCGCCGATATCCTCAACGAGGGTCTGCTCGCAGGCATGAACGTCGTTGGTGAAAAGTTCAAAAACGGTGAGATCTACGTTCCCGAGGTGCTGGTTGCGGCACGTGCGATGAACATGGGCACGCAGGTACTCAAGCCCCACCTTTTGGCGGCAGGCGTAAGTGCCGGTGGCAAGGTCTGCATCGGCACGGTACAGGGCGACCTTCACGACATCGGCAAAAACCTCGTCAAAATGATGATGGAGGGCAAGGGACTGGAGGTCGTTGACCTCGGTGTTGACGTTCCCGCCGAAAAATTTGTGGAAACCGCCATTGCCGAAAACTGCAACATTATCTGCTGCTCCGCACTCCTGACCACCACCATGTCGGTAATGGGCGACGTCGTTAAGGCGGCAGAGGCAGCAGGCGTGCGCGATAAGGTCAAGATCATGGTTGGCGGTGCGCCCGTCAACGAGGAATACTGCCGTGAGATCGGCGCGGATTGCTACACCTCCGATGCGGCAAGCGCGGCAAACGCGGCGGCTGAATTCTGTAAGAACGCCTGAATCCTCCCCCACCCAAGGAGGCATCCCATGAATTCAAAAGAACTCATCAAAAAGATTCTCCGACACGAAGAGCATCCGCGCATAGGCTTCTGCTTCTCAAACGGATACCCCTCGGACATTGAGTTTATGCATGGCATGAATCTGATCCCGTCCTTTGATCCCGCGCTTTCGGTTTGGGGGCGGCATCAAGAGCTGCTCGATGCCGTTGGGGAATTTTCAGGAGAGGTCAAAATGAATCCGTATGGTAAAAGCGTTTCAAAAACACGGCGGCTCTCTCATCGTGATGGACTACGCAAACTGGCAGGACATCAACGTTCTTCCCGAGTGGCAAATCTGGGCGCGTGAGGCGGTCATCCGTTGCGCCGACATAAAATAACAAGGAATTGATTTATGAAATACGATATGAAACAATGGCTGTGGGAGCTTTGCAAGTCTCCCGCGCAAAAGCCGCTCCCCATCCTCTCCTTTCCCGCCGTCAGTCTGCTTGGAGTTTCAGTGCGTGAATTGATCGCAAGTGCCGAAATGCAGGCGCGCGGTATGCAGCTCGTAGCAGAGCGCACTCCCGCGGCGGCATCGGTCAGCCTGATGGATCTTTCGGTAGAGGCAGAAGCGTTTGGAGCGGAGGTTCGTTTCTCCGACGATGAGGTCCCCAACGTCATCGGTCAGCTCGTCACGTCGGACGAGGATGCGGAAGCATTGCGCGTTCCCGCAGTGGGCGACGGGCGAACGGGGATCTGCGTAGATGCGATCCGTCTTGCCAAGGAGCGCATCAACGATCGACCCGTGTTGGCGGGAATCATCGGTCCGTTTTCTCTCGCGGCGCGCCTTTGCGACGTTTCCGAGATTATGATGACCTGCTACGACGACCCCGACACGGTGCACGCGGTACTCCGCAAGGCAACCGATTTTCTCGTCTCCTATGCCCAAGCGTTCAAGGACGCAGGGGCTGACGGTATTCTCATGGCGGAGCCCGTGGCGGGTCTGCTTTCCCCCGCGCTGGAAGAAGAATTTGCCGCGCCTTACGTCAAGGAGATCGTTGACGCGGTGCAAAGCCGCGAGTTTGCCGTGATCTACCATAACTGCGGTGACAACACCCCCATGATGGTAGATTCCATGCTCTCGGTCGGGGCGGCGGCATACCACTTTGGAAACGCGATCGACCTCTCGCTCATGCTGGAAAAATTCCCCTCCGACGTTCCCGTGATGGGCAACGTTGATCCTGCGGGAATTCTCCGCCGCGGAACTCCCGAGGCGGTGCGTGAGGCAACGCGCGAGCTGCTTGAAAAATGCTCCGGCTTCCCGAACTTCGTCCTTTCGTCGGGGTGCGATATTCCCCCCATGACACCGTGGGAGAACCTGGATGCCTTCTTTGCGGCATCGGAGGAATTCCATGCAAACTAACGGCTTTTTCGATACGCTGACGCAAGCCGCAAAAGAATTGGGAGCAGACCGCGCGGCAGTGATCGATGCCCGCTCGGTTGTAACGGACACCGCCTTTTTTGATATGTGTGCCGCCAACCGTTGCGGAAGATACGGCACGTGCTACATGTGTCCCCCCGACGTGGGCGAGATCGGCGAGCTGATACAAAGCCTCTCGAACTATTCGCACGTGCTGGTCTATCAAACCGTTTTTGCGTTAGAGGACAGCTTTGATATTGAGGGGATGCAGGAAGCACGAGGGAACCATACGCGCCTCTCTTTGGCACTTCGCAAGCGTCTTGACAAGTCCGTTCTTCCCCACGCACTTCACCTGAGTGTGGGTGCGTGCGGTGTTTGCCCCCGCTGTGCCAAGCAGATCGATGAGCCCTGTCGCTTTCCCGACCTTGCCATGGCATCCTTGGAAGCCTACGGCATCAACGTATCCGCACTGGCACGCTCTGCGGACATGAACTACATCAACGGACAAAACACCGTTACCTATTTCGGCGCGGTGTTCTTTACGGAATAAAAGAGATTCGGGGAAATTTGCGAACGAGTTTTTGAGGAAAACGTTTTGAAAAAGGTTTTTCTTGGGAATTTTTTGGGGAACACTTTTGAAAAAGTTTTCCCAAACCCTTTCAAAACTTTCACCGCCTTTTTACAGCACCCTCGAGGGAATGTGTCTCAAACCATTCCATCGAAGTGCTGTGCGTTTTGGTGAACACCCTTGTACAGAGTACAGACTCCGCTTGATTTTGGACTTTAAAGCGCAGACGAAACAACAGCTCCCGCCAGCGCGTGAGGTCAAAGGATTGCAAGCAATCCCACCGCCACGCGCTCACGAAAGTTAGTGTACCCATGGCAAATAAAGCACTCACCAAAACTACACGTTCGTCTCCTGATTTCGTTTTACAAGAAACAAAAAACGCTTCCCATGCCATGCATGCAAAGCGTTTTTTGTTATTTAATATTTCATCACGCATTTTTTTGCAATCGAGATTTCCTCTTGCGAAATTTCCATGTCAAAGTCGCAATAGGTGTTTTCCGTGACGTCTTTGCCCGTAAGGATATGATACCACAAAAGTGCCAGCGCGTATCTTCCAAGTCCCATGGACGCGTGGAAGCCGTCGCGGTGAAGCTTGGGGATTCCCTCCTCACGCAGCTTTCCAAACAGCTCGCCCGAAGGGATAAAGCCATCAAAACCAATGCGATCCGCCACCTCGTGGTAGGTCTTTACCACTGCCTCACGCATTTCTCTCTCACTCGCAAAGCCCATTCTTGCAAGGCGGTCGGATCCATCCTCGTATGCCCATGTTTCGTGGAGATACAGGCGTGCCTTGGGCGCATACTTGCGCACGTGCTCGACCAAAGCCTCGATATAGGGCGTATAGGAATCGGGGCGAAAGCTGAAAGGACTTGCCTGCTGCATGGTAACGATATCCCACGCGCGAGAGAGCAGTGCCTCGTCGAGACTGACGCTAAAGCCGGTTTCCTGCCCGTTGAAGCGCATCTGATACGCGCGCTCCCCCGAGAGCATATTGCGGTAATGACGCTCCAAGGGGCATCCGCCGATAAAAAGGTTGACAACGGTCAGAGTCTCCCCCGCCGCGTGCGCGATGCCATGCAGATAGCGCGTTGCGTCATCCGAAAAGCTGTTTCCGATTGCAAGAATATTCATGTTTGATTCCTCCGCAAAAAACTTTCATGATTGTCAGATCGCAGACAAAACTAACGAGTTGCGTCAGTTTGACAAAAGTTTGGGTCGAGCTTTTTCAAAAGCTCGCGCTCACAGAGCGCGAAACTCTCCCAAAACGGCGTTTTTCTTTTTGCTAAGCTTTTTCTTTTGCGCCTTCTTGGTCAAAAGAAAAAGCGGTATAAACAAATTTGTGCATATCAATCAATCAAGCGCCTTTGATTGACAACTCCATTATATCACGCGCTCTCCCTCATGTCAAGATTTCCCCGTTAATCCTTGCGGTAAAAGCTGTTGCCGCCGATGAATTCCCGCACGATACTGGTGGGCGGGATCTCGTCGTCCACGTCCGCCTCATGCACGTAGTTGAGGAACTTGATCATTCCCAGCACCTGATCGTAGCAATCCTCCCACGGCTCAATTGCCTTGAGAAGCGGGAAAATGTGACGCTTGAGCACCGCCAACTCGTACAGGGTGGAGCTGTTGAAGATCACGTCCGCATTTTCCTGGAACGGGAAGATCCACCGTTCCTCCCCGCGCCTGACCGAATCCCACATCGAAAGCGTTTTTTGCACGCTGGATCCGCGGGTTTCAAAATCGCGCACGGTTCTTCGCAACAGCCGCAGATAGCTTGTGGGGATGCGGTTGTGATCGTCCAGATTGAGCGGAAGCAACGGGCTGACGTACACGCGGAACACCAGAGAAGCATCCAGATCCTTCGGGATCAGAACGGGGTTGAGCCCGTGCAAGCCCTCTACGATGATGACCGAATCCTCGGTCAGCTTTAGGCGGTGTCCCGTCCATTCTCGCTTCCCCATTTTAAAGTTGAAGCAGGGGAGCTCCACCTCCTCACCGTGCAACAGCGCGCAAAGGTGACGCGCAAAGAGCTCGGTGTCGATGGTGTTGATGTGCTCCAGATCCACCGTTCCGTCCTCCCCTACGGGAACCAGGTCACGGTCGAGATAATAATCGTCAAGGCTCATCAAAATCGGCATTTTTCCGTGTCCGCGGAGTTGCGTTGCCAAGCGGTTTGCCGAGGTGGTTTTGCCTGACGAGGAGGGCCCTGCCAGCATGACTGCCTTTGCGCCTCTCTCACAGATCATATCCGCGATCTGCGAAAACCGCTTTTCGTGCACCGCCTCGTTGACGCGGATCAATTCGCGGATCTTGCCCGATCCAACGAGCTCGTTCAGATCTGCCACCGTCTCGCAGTCCATCAATTCCCCCCAACGCTTTCCCTCGGTGTACACGTTGAAAAAGTTGGGCATCTCGCGGTATCCCGCCACGCGGTCGGGGTTATGGACGTCGGGAAAGACGAAAACGAAGCCCTCGGGGGCTGAAAGGATCTCCCACGAGCGCAAAAATCCCGTAGAAGGTGCCATTTCCCCATAAAAGTAATCGGCAAAATCCCCGCTCTCGTACAGATCGATGGAAGGGATCTCGCGGTAGGTCAAAAGGCGCGCCTTGTCCTCCTGTCCGCGCTCGCGGTAATACGCAATCGCCTCCTCGGTGGTTACGCGGCGGCGGCGCAAAGGGATGTTTTCGGCAACGATGCCCTCCACCTCGCGCTTGAGCGTATCGGCGGAAAAATCCTTTGCTCCGGTGACCTTGATATAAACCCCGGAGCCCACCGTACAGTTGATTTTGGCACGCGCCCCCGGATAGAGTCTTTGCAGTGCCAAAAACAGAATGAACTGCGCCGTGCGCGTATAGGCATCACGCCCTGCGGGGTCACTATAGCGGAGCAGGCGAATGACCCCATCCGATGCCGCCATTGCCTTGCGCACCGACTCACGCTCGGTGACGTCCTTTTGGCGGACGGGAATATAGTTTAAGGTAAACACGCGCCCCGCGATTTTTGCCGCAAGGGGATCCTCGGATAATTTGCCCGTGATGAGTCCCAATTCCGTTACAAGATCCAATAAAGACTTTTCGGGTGCAGCAAGGATCTGTTTGCCGTCGATCATCAATTTCATATATACATTCTCCTTATCGTTCGTTAAAGTTCTTTGAGCAAAATACCGCCCTCGTCCGCAAATCCCATGCGCAACAGGTATCGGTTGTGCTCTTTTTCCCCCACGGGGGCCGTTAAGGTTCGGATTCCCTGCTCCTTTAAGCGATTCATAAAGTAGCTTCCCACCTCCACGTCACGCCAACGCGGAACAACGTAGTCCATTTCAATCCGATACAGGTCTGCAACTCTCGTTCCCACCAGCACGCCTACCGCTTCGCTGCCAACGTATATCATATGAATTTCGGTGTTCTCCCGTGCCTGTAAACGGTAATTGGGAAACAGTTTTTGAATATCCGATTGGTAAAGCTCCAAAAAATAGGTCAGCGTAACGTCGTTCCACAAAAGCGACAAGTGTCCGTATCGCTCCCGTCTGCGCACTTGACGGATGGCTTGATAGGCGTTGATCAATATCAGGCAAAAGTTCATGACCGCTACGGGATACGCGTGGCAGGCAAAGGAATAGATCATGCTGATCAAGCTTCCGCAGATATTGATGATGCGCAGCTTTAACAGCGAAGTCATCATCATCGAGCAGATGACAAGTGCCGTACCGACGTATCCGAATATTTCAAGATAGATATTCATACAAACCTCCTCAAAAAAATATGGCCGACTCGCGGAAAACATTCCGGTAGTCAACCATTCACGGTGGTTTGTAGAAACGCGCGCCCATATTGCGTGCATATACCTTTCTCATTTGTGCGGATCATTATACCACACTTTAACCAAAAAGTCAATACATTTTTAAAAAATACTGTGAAAAAGTAATATTTTTTTATTTTGAGTGTTGCATTTTAAGGCAGAATATGATACAATAGGAATGCAAAAATTCTTCCATTGGGAGGTCATGATATGAAACAACCGCTCCGCTTGGCGGCATTGCTTTTGGTCTGTACCCTTTTGTTCAGCTCCTGCTTCTTGCCCGAGAAGATTCTCGCGGGCGATGGAACGCTTGCCACCGACGCACCACAACCAAACAACCCCGACCCAACACCGGGCACCCCCTCCGATCCCTCCACGAACGAGGAACAAAAGCCATCCCCCGCTCCTCCCCCCGAGGGTGGAACCGAAAATGAGGATGAAAACGAGAACGAGGGTGGAAACGAGAACGACGGCGGTGACGAGGGGGGAAATGAGAACCCCACGCCCCACATCCACACCGAGTTTGATGCCGACGACAAGGCACTCTGGATGCAGTACATCGGGCTCATCATTCCCTTTCTCCCCAACGATTCCTACGGCATTGAGGGTTACTATGATGTTGACGACTACGAAAACGGTCTCAACTTTTATACCCTTGGCAACACCGAGGCAGAATTTGATGCCTACCGCGCGCTCTTTTCGGATTACGAGCTGATCGACACCTATACGGATACCTATGGGGACACCTGGTACACCTATCAAAAGGATGACGTGGTGGTTGACCTTGCCTACTACGTTTACGAGGGCGAGTCCTACGTAGAAGTTTACGTTTATTCCGATCTTTCCTCCGATGGGGGAGACGGTGGTGAAGACGGTGGAGATCAGGGCGGTGATGAGACCCCCACGACCCACATCCACACCGAGTTCGATGCCGACGACAAGGCCCTCTGGATGCAGTATATCGGGGTCATCATTCCCTTTCTCCCCAACGATTCCTACGGCATTGAGGGTTACTATGACGTTGACGACTACGAAAACGGTCTGTGCTTCTACACGGTGGGAAACACCCGCGCGGAATTTGACGCATACCGCTCTTCCTTTACGAGATACACGCTGACCGACACCTACACGGACGGCGACGGCGACACCTGGTACACCTATGAGAAAAACGACGTTGTCGTTGATCTCGTTTATTACATCTACGGCAACGAATCCTACGTAGAAGTTTACGTTTATTCCGATCTTTCCTCCGACGGGGGCGAGGGCGGCGACGGCCGGGAAGATGACGAAAACGATCCCCCTCAGGAAAACGGCAATCTGATCACCAACGCGGGTGCGGGACTCCCCTCCGACCCCGACGGCATCTACGACATAGACTTTACCGATGGTCAATACGTGCAAAACGTCACACAGCAATCCACGTATCTGGACGGCTGCCCCACCACCGATTCCCCCGCGGTTCTGGTCATTCCCGTGGAGTTTTCCGACGCAACTGCGGAAAGCCGCGGATATACGCTGGATGCTCTGCAAAGCGTCCTGACTGCTCCCTTGGGATCCATCCCCTACTATTCCCTTTCCGAGTACTACGAGGCGGCATCCTACGGTCGGCTCACGCTCGACATTACGCTGGCGGACGCATGGTTCCGCCCCAAGTACAACAGCACCTACTACAAAAATGCCACGATGGATTATTTTGGCGACGAGATCGCCATCGGGGATCAGTTGATCCTTGACGAAGCCTTGGCGTACCTTGCAACAGTAATGGATCTCTCCCGCTTTGACTCCGACAACAATGGGCACATCGACGCGGTGATCCTCGTCAACACGCTGGACGTTGATACGGATCCCGACGGAGACGTTTTCCACTGGGCATACCGCTATTGGAACCTTTACACCAATGACGAGGGCTACTATTACGAATACGACGGCGTTTCCGCAAACGATTATATGTGGCTCTCCTATCAATTCATGTTCGAAACCTCCGACGGCTTTGGAAACCTGATCATTGACCCCAACGCTCCCATCAACAGCTACACCTTTGTGCACGAGTTCGGGCACGTTTTGGGGGCTGAAGATTACTACGACGTCGCAGGCAAGCGTACACCCCTTGGCGGATACGACGTGATGGACTCTATGGCGGGCGACCATAATCCCTTTACCAAGATCCATTTCGGATGGATTACCTCCTCGCGTCTGGTGGTTACCGATACGGCCGTTACCTTGACCTTGGAAGCGTTTGGTGAGAGCGGCGACACCCTGATCCTTGCCAACAACTGGGATCCCGCCCTCGGTGCATATCAGGAGTATTACGTCATCGTGTATTACACCAACGATGGGCTCAACGGAGGACAGGGCGGCTATTTTGAAGAAGAGGGACTGTTGGTCTATCACGTCAACGCGTCTCTCACCCCCTCGGAATACGGCGGGGAAATTTCCTACGATATTTACAACACCAACACCGATCCCTCGGATGAATACGGTACCGAGGACAATCTGATCGAGTTTGTCACGGACGCGCAGGGCGGCTACGTCTATACGCGCGGCGAGCGTCTCCCCACCGTTACGGATGACACGGGCGACCTGCTGGGATATACCTTTGTTGTAAACTCAATCAACGAAAGCGGCGCAACGCTGACCGTTTCCAAGCTTGGATAACCCAATAAAAGATCCCCGCGTTTTTTGAACAAGTCCGTTCCAAACAGACTTGTTCGCGTTACGCGGGGATCTTTATTGATTTCGTTTTGATGGATTCAGTCTTTTTTCATCCACTTCTTTTGGATGTAGCGGTAAACGAAAATCGCCACCAAGGGAAAGAGCATTCCGCAAAGCATTCCCGCCTTCATACCAAGCTGCTCGGGGATCATTCCAAGGGATGCCGCAAGCTCCGCCGACGAAGGATTTGCCATTACGGCATCGGTTACCACTCCCACGAGCCAAGGAGCCACCGAGGCACCGAGGTCTCCCCCTGCCGCCATCATTGCGTAAATGAATACACCGCCCTCAATAAATCTGCCCGACGCCACGATCAGATTTCCGGGCCAGAGCATCGACACGAAAAATCCCGTCATGCCACACGCCAAAAGACCGATCCAAGCTACGCCCGACACCGCGGCGGTCAAATAGCAAATCGTTGCTCCGACAGCACCCCACGTCAGCACGCGACCGATATTCTTTCCTCTTTTGGCATAAAGCGAGCGTCCCAGCCCCAGCATGACGGAAAAGAGTGCCACACCGAGCAGATCTCCCCAAAGCTTGGGAATCCCCAGTGCCGCCTCGAGATATCCCGAGCTCCACTGTGCCATGGTGCACTCCGCCGCGCCTCCGAGAAAGATTGCAAAAAACGCAAGCCATACGCCGCGGTTTTTGAGAAGTCGGAGCGCTCCCGACGTTTGCTTGGGGGTATCGATCTTGGGGATCTCACTCCCAAAAAACAGCACCGCGGAAACCAAGGGGATCGCGGTAAATCCAAGTGCTAAAAACTGCCAGTTCTCGCCTTTGAAAACGAGCAAAAACAGCGTACTGATCACAATGACGAACACAACACCCCACGCGTAAACCGAATGCAGCTTGCTCATCTCGCGGTCGGGATCATCCGACGGGATCGCGGCAATCACGGGGCTGATCAGCACCTCGCTCAGCCCGCTCGCGGCGGAAAAGATCACCGTTCCGATCACCAGACCCATATACACGCAGTCGGGCGCGAAAAACGGGAACAACGCGTAAACGAGGAAGCCCGCGCCCGCGATAAGCGGAATGGCGCGCACCGTTTTGGAAATATTGAATTTGTGCGAAAAGAAGGAAAAGATGAGATCGATGGTCAGCTGGGTGACGAAGTTGATCAAAACCAACAGCCCCAAGAGCGAATAAGAGATCCCATACAGCGAGCGGAAGGTGAGAAAGAGAACGGGAGAAAGATTGCTCACCGCCGACATGGTCACGTTCGCGCTGTAGCACGCATATTTTAATCGGTTAAAAGAATGACGGATCGCCATACGTAACGCCTCCAAATATCAAATCAAAATCACAGGAGCGATCCTCCGAGGGATGCTTCCTCTGCCTCAAAGCAGTAAAAATTACCGTAGCTCCAATTGTAGTCGCTTCCGTTATGACGGTCAAAGGTCAACCAGAAGCATCGCTTTCTCGAACCGAGACAAACGGGAATGACACATCCCCACCCGCGAAATCCCCCGTCGGGATAACGGAATCTTGCCTCTCTCATACCGTCCTTTCCGTAAATACGGTACTCGGAGCGTCGCTCAAAGGAATTGCCGCACACAAAGTAGATCTCTCCGTCGATCGGCACAAACGAGCCGCCGGTTTCCGCAGCCCCCTCTACCCCGCAACCAAGATAGCGAAAATCCGCGAACGGATCCTTGGATTCAAAAAACACGTATCTGTATTGTTGTGTTTTCCGATCGATGCGGCAAATTGCCAACAGCCATCGGTCGTTTTTTGCGTCGTAAATCAGGTCGGGATCCTCATCACGGAAAAAGCCGAGAAATTCGGTGTCCCGATCTCCCTCGTTTGCCCTTTGCATGATGGTAACGTCCGCCACGCCGATGCCAAACCTTGGGTCTCCCCCAAACCGACCGTATGCAAGAATATGCGCGTCCTCAAAGGAGCTTGTCCAAACGTACCATTGCTTTTCCATTCGGTTATAGAGAAGGATCGATGCAACGTAGCCGCGCCAAAAACCGTCTCCGCGATCAAAAAAGAGCGCTCCGGTCATTTCCAATTGCATCGTACCGGGAACCCATGAAAAGATGCCTTGGAAGCTGCTCGCGTGGGCGCGCACCGACGCGGTAAAGTAAATTTTACCGTTTTCGTGAATAACCGTTCCGTCCTCGTAGCGAACCGCGCGAATATCCGCGATCGAAACACCGTTGTCAAGGCAGGAGGTCACACGACTCACGCACACCTCCCCCGCGGCAAGCAGGGAAACGTAGGCATCCTTAAAATCGGCATACCGATTGGAATTTGCAAAAAGAGGCTCCTTCACGGTGGTCAGATACGCGGCGGCACCGTTTTGTCGGTAATAAAGATCAAAGCATCCCGGGCGCAGGCTCACCAGCCACGAAGAACGCTCCGCGCACTCGGCGGGAAGGTCGATCCTCTCGGTATGCTCCCCGCATTGATAGAAAAAATACTTGCCGTTCCCATCACAGGTCATAGTAAGAGATGCCCGCGCACTCGGCAGACGAAAAGCAAAACCGACCTCGCCGGATACCGACTCCGCCTGCAACTCATAGGTGGCAAACGGAAAGAGCTGACAAAAAACGCGCTCCGCGCGACCGCCCGAAACGGAATAGCGATTTTCACCGATCCGCTCGATGCACCCATCGCTCTTTTCCAAAAGCGGATACAGGTCTCCTCTCGTATCGTTGATAAAATCCTTGAAAAAGCTCATCTCTGCAAGCTTGATTCCCATATTCTTATACATGGAAAGAGAAAATTTTCGTTTGAACTCCGTATATAAAGGATTCATAATCGCACCACCTTCAACTGAATCTACCCATGATAGCATAATGCCCATTGCTTTTCAATCCAAAGGGATCAAAAACAGATGCTTTTTACGATGAGCGTCGCCGTACAAAAGACACGCAGCAACCGTTCCTCATTCAATCACGGAGATCTCCGCCTTTGTCAAAACGTCCTCTGCGGCAATCCTATTGACGTCAAGGTTCATCGCTCGATACGCTTTCGTTTGAGGGATGCCGTAAAATTTTTGGGCAAGTGCCTTGACGTATTCGTAACCGAAATCATCCAGGATCGGTCCGCCCGACGTGGTAACGTAGGTCAGGTGTTTCGCCTTGCAGAGCCCGCGGGGTCTTTCGTTGGCATATTCGAACGTTATTCCCGCCACCGTGATCTGCTCCAGATACGCCTTGAGAATTGCGGGAAAGGAGAGATCCCAATATGGAGCCGCGATCACGATCTCGTCGGCATTTGCAAATTGCCCGGCATAGCGAAGCATCGGATCCTCCTTGCTCTCGTTGCACGTTAAGCCTTCCCGCTTTTCGAGAAGCTCTCGATTTAAGGGGGCTATCGTTTCCCGATTCAAATCAACCTCGTCGATCTCCCCCGACATACCGCTTAAAATATGTTTTGCAAGTATCAGAGTCCTTGAATTTTCACGCACACACGCGTTGACAAATAAAATCGACATCTATACACATCCTCTTTTTATTTTATTGCGGGATTTTTGTGTTGCACAGGGTATAACGTTCCTCTCCGACAAGGCGGATCGGTATTTGGAATGCTTGGATTTGTTGGATAAACGCATCCACGTATCGGGTGCCTTTGCCGCTTTGCATAAAGTTGATGGAAAAATCCTCTCCTATGGTCATTACCTCGATCAAAAGCATATTCGGCGTATTTTTTTCACCAATATATGCGTGCAGATCCTCAACGTATTGATCCAGTCCGCACCAATCCATTTTTCCTACGTAGCTGATGCCAAAGGTCTTGTGGCGAATACTGTTTTCAATATATTGTCGCATCGCAAGCTGCTTTTCGGCAAGGGTTGCGCAATGGTTCCTCTCAAAAACCGACACCAAGCGATCCACCGCTCGCAGATCCTTTTCATGCTCACTGCCGAGAAGGATCTGTCCGCGCATCACGGTATTTTGGAGCTCCACTCCGCGATCCTTGATGGCAGGGGAAAGCGCAACGGGAAGATAGCTGACCAAGCTGTGCCGATTGAGCGGTGCTTTGATCGCCGCGCGGTATTGGTGCTGTACGTGTGCAACCACCGGATGGGCAAGCTCCCGATCCAGCGAACACAAGGCGCGGAAGAGCATTACCGACAGAAAGGAAACGGGGCTCCCGTCGGATGGGTTTGCCACGTCCATCATCGCGCTTTGCGGAATGTGTAAATGATATGCATAAAGGCCTTGATCGTCAAACGCGGAGCGATCGAGCGAATAGACCTCTTTCGATACCGTTTCTCGCGTTTCGGAATCAAACGCCTCCGCCAAGACGGGTGCCTCGGGGAAGGGATAGGCGTATTCCGCCTCCGAAATGGGATCATTTGGCTTTGAGATGCGCTTGGAATTCAAACCGTCCGTTCCGTACTTTGCCGAAACGTAGAGGTATAGAACCGTCATCAAAAGCGGGCAGATGCCCATGCCGTCTGCAATATAGTGGCTTGCGTGCAAAATGAGCCTTTTCCCTTCGCAGCCAAAAGCCAGCAGATGTCCGTCGCACTCCTCACTTCCCAGCACAACGCAACGACCGTCCTTGAAGACTGGTACGGGAGACGGATTGAATTGCAATTGTATGCTCTCCCCGTTTTTCTCGGGAGAAACGGAAAAATAAGGGTAACGCTTCATCGCCGAATGAACCGCGTCAAGAAGGAGCGCGTGGTCAACGTCGTCGCGCATGGTGACGACGAGCTTAAAGCTGCTCAAAAAGCCCTCGTGCGCTCCGTATAAAAGAGGATTCGGTCTAAAATTCATAAAATAATATCTCCTACGTTCCCGATCGATAAAAAGCGTCGGTCGGCATGCCGCGTTCCTTGCTTCTGCCGATTATTATACCATATATTCAACTGTTTGTAAAGAGTAGGTTGAATCAAATGCAGAATGAATTTGGCATCCATCCTCGCTTAGTGCGCGTCGATCCGCTCTGTAACCATCGCACACGATGACTGCTTGGCGGATTCACCGAAGGATGGCAGCGAAATAACGGTTATGCTTTGATGAGAATAGAAAAAGTCCCCGAACGGCACCTGATGTGATGCTGTTCGGGGAGTTTTTTAGCTTGTTCATATTTTTGCATTGAAAATCCGACATAATTATGGTATAATTATCAATAACACAACCAGTATTACTGTTGGAGGTTTCTTTATGATTTTCAAAGTAAGTAGCGACATAGTTTCTTTGTATAATAAATCCGGTAAAAATATAAACTATATGCTCGATTATTTTTTGAGCGTAATAGACCCCAAAAAATGCAAGGATTACTTTTCTGCCATAAAAGTGATGTCCTTTAATTTGGAAAAAATCGATGTAGAAATATCCGAAACCAACATAAAATATATAAAAAGCTTGTTTGGAACTGTATACAATGAGCTTATCGAGCGCCTTCTTTGGTTATCTATATTGTTGCAAGAGGTTTGACATGGCTGTTTATGACGAGATATATCAGAATGCCTTATGTGAAATAGACAGAATATCCACTGACATTGATAACAACATTGGATTTGATACGAAAAGCATTATCATCGAGCATAGCGAATCTACATTGGATGCGGCAGATTATTGCTTTACTTTCCTATTCGGTCTGCTTGGAGCTCTTGTTTCAACAAACGAAAAACTTGAAGCCTACTTGGCTGACATTCACAAGGTCGCAAGTGAAGCTGATGGCGAGTATGATAAGTTTCAATTACTGATGGGAAAGTTAGTCCATCACAAGGGCGATGCCATTGACACAATGCAACGAAGAGACGGATCATCGACATACGTAATGTTTCATCGCTTATTATGGGGCCATGATCCATTCAGCAGAGGGGCAGACAATCCATTTAGATTGATGATTGCTCAAGAAGGCTCTAAAACACGGGGCATTTTACAAGCTTTACGGCATTTAATTGCTGATACAATGTCTAAACAAGGTTTACCATTGCCAGGTTCTTCCGTGTTAGATTATGTAACAGAGGACGGCAAAACAACAAATTACATAATTGACATAGCCAATAATCTCTCTATTGAGGCATTTGATAATAAAGCAATGTCTCAAGAGATCTATTCTCACCTTTTTACAATTAGGACACAAGATATCGCAGGCGGTGTTTTAGCAAAATTATTAGCTGAAGTTTATTTCAAGGCGAGAAAAATTGATAATAAGCTTCGGAAGGCTCAAATTCTGTTCATGGTTTATGCTATTAATTTCTTCGCGGAGGCTGTTATTGGTGCCGTCAAACAAAAAGGAGTTCCATACATAAACATCCCTGTGGCTACTTCTATGATGGTGTCTTTTGCAAAATTCTGCTATTACGATGCAAAAGAAACACATCAATTATCCAAGGAAACGGAAAAACTAACATTATTGTCGGAAGAAATAATCGATAGGTATGACTATCATGCAGGTATGAGTATTACCTACACTTCAGCAGAAGAACTGTTGTGTTCTTTGAATTGTAGTGATGACAATATGGGGGCACTGATTGACTTTTTGAAAGGAGACGAGGAATGAAGAAAATATTGAGTTGGATATGGATACCGATTGCCGCTCTTGCCGGATTCTTTATTGGTTTCTTCGTTCGGCAGCCAAAAATCAACAAACTGAAGAGCCAGGTGATATCATTGCAAAAACAGTTAGGAAATCTTCAAAACAAAATGATAGGTTATCAAGATTCCTTTGACAACTTATATATTCAATACAAGGGATTAAAAGTGCTACAGTTGAAGAAAAAAGCTGAATATGAAGGAAAGCTGAAGGACAACCTTATTCTGCAATACGGAATAAAAGCGTATTTGGAAATGTTGCTTGATACGGTGAAAAAATCACGCAAACTCACTTCCGAAGAATTTGCTTTTTATCGCGCCTTTGATGATGTCATTGAAGGAAAGCAAGTTGGAACAAATGCTTTTTTGAAAATAAAGGAATATGTATTATCAAAATACAAGCGTGAAGTCAACGCATTGACACCTTGCGATTGTTCCATAGAATTTCAAAAGTTACAAGAATATCGAAGTGCTTAAAATCATTTCCTGAACGGTTGAACCCTTGAACGATACAAAATCCGCCACTTCTGTCTTTGCGGGGCAGAGGATGGCGGATTTATCTGTTTATATATGAATACGATGTATTCATGCGAAAAAACGCCCTCAAAACTGCCCAAATGAGCGGTAAAAGGGCAAAAATGAGGCATTTTGAGCATATAAAGCAAAATTCCATAGCCGAAATTGTATCGACTATGGAATCTTTTTTGTGTTGTACCGCCAATTTAGATGCCACCACGGGAAAGTCAATGAAATCAAGGGTTTTTGAGCTTTCGTTGCAATTTCAAGTATGGACAAAATAGATGCCTATTGCTCAAGGACTCTTCTTACGCATTCTATCAATTCATTTTCTTCCTTGATTTTTGACATAAATAATACAGCGCACACAACGGAAATTAAGATAAATGCCAGTATATCTTGAACAAAACTAATTTCTAACAAGCCAATCAACAAACAGATTATCAATAAAGGGCAGTAATATGTATATCCTTTGACAATGCGTTTCCCGTTTTTCTCTTTTATTTTGATGTGCATCCAAGCTTTCGCTCTCTGCAAATCGTAATGTCTATTACGTTCTCCGGTTTCGTAATAACCGGTAAAACCATTTTCATCGGGATATAGATGCAACCCTTTTCTAGAAGAGGTGTATTCCTTAAATATATTCCACGAAGAATGCTTTTCCCATTCATAATAAGATGACATGCGGTGTTGGATATCGTCATTAGTCAAATAAGTTTCAAATTCAAAAAAACGCATTCGTTCACCACCTTTCATTTTGATTTTTGAGCAAGGTATGTGTAATATTCTTTGAGTAGCGTCTCATTCACTTTGCAATCAAGCATCTCAATCTTTTTCTCGTTAATCCAATATGCTTTTTGAATAATGTCATAAGCGTATTTTTCGTCCTCGGTTTTCGGGGGATTTCTCGAAAAAGATGCTTTATATGTGAGTAAGGCTAATTTTACTTGATAATATGGCTTTAAGTCTATCATCTTCTCGCTCCTTTCGGGTGGTAATACACATTATACCGAAAGTTTGCGGAAAGTCCAGAGGTTTGGGAGAAATTATTTGTTGAAATAATTATATCATAAATCCATAGCATTGTCAATGAAGCATTCGCCTTTGGCGAATATGAAGCAGAAGCCTTACGGCTTCTGTGAAGCGGCGGCTCTGCCGCCATGAAGCGAAGCGCACTCTAACCTCTCCGTGAGCCGAAGGCTCGCTTCACAGAACGAAGTTCTGCTTCATTTTTCATGCACCATCGGTGCGCTTCATTGCAACCAACGCAAAAAGGCACCCTTTTGGGTGCCTTTGCGTTGCCTAAGAGCGACTAAAAGGTGCGTAAAGTGGGGTAAGAACGACTAAAAGTACACCACATATAGTTAGCAAATTTAGCTTTTATATTTTGAACTCTTACGTCAAATCAAGGGAAGTAAATCCTAAAGCATTAAGCTTCCTTTGAAATGCATAGTATTCTGAAAACTGCTTTGTGTACGGATCCCAACCGATCTTTTTCAAGAATCGAGTGAATGCCGTTTTCTTCAATGGTATGTAAAACCTTGTATGGTGAGTAGGAGTGAAAAATTCAAAAAAAGGGAAACATCTGCCACCAATGCATTTTAATCTGCCTTCTCGTTGTTCGGGCGATATGCCTTGCGCCAAATCATAGTTTTTAGCGCATTCGTCGAGATTGATTTTTTGGGTTTCTCCATCACTGTTTTTGAAAATCAACTCTTCCGCGGTGATTTCAATGATATTTTCAAACGGTATTTTTATTACCGTAGCTTCGTCTTCTATATGGTATGCCTCTTTAATTGATTTGTAAAATTCGTCCCAATTCATGTTTTCACCGCCTTTCCGCTTATATTATATCACACATTTGCGAATAAATCAAGGCGTAGCCTTGCATCTTTAATGAAATCGTGCTACGCACGATGAAATCCAAACGAGTTTGGATGAAATCTTCAGCCTGCGGCTTCAGATGAAATCAAATCCGCCTCCCTTAACCTTGCGAAGCAAGATTTCATCGCGTAGCGATTTCATCCACGATAGTGGATTTATTCCGCAGAAGGCGGATTTAGTTGAAAAAAGCACACATTGTCTTGGTAGACAAATGTGTGCTTTTTTCTGGTTGCGGAGGTGGGATTTGAACCTCACGACCTCCGGGTTATGAGCCCGACGAGCTACCAGGCTGCTCTACTCCGCGATATTGGGTTGCTCGATCTCCGCCCCTTGGTGCCGGTGACCGGGATCGAACCGGTACGATACTTTCGTATCACGGGATTTTAAGTCCCGGGCGTCTGCCTGTTCCGCCACACCGGCAGGTAACACCAAGAGACTTGCGCCCTTTCGGTTCGCATTGATTATTATATCACACTTATCCCCTCTTGTCAACCCTTTTTTGAAATTTCTTTTATTTTCCTCTTTTTTTCATCGACCCGATTCGACGCTCGCACTCCTCGGATACGCTTCCATCACGTCGGTCAGCCCCAACAGGTAGTCGGTTGACGTGTGATAATACGCCGCCAGCGCAATCAGCGCCTCCAACGGAATCTGTCTCTGCCCATTTTCGTACTGCGAATAGGTATTTTGCCTGATATGCAAATACTCCGCGATCTCCCTCTGCGTCAGGTCCATATCCTCTCTGATATCCTTGATTCTCATGGCATCCTCCGAATCTTATGATACCTCATTATATAAAATCTCATTATGAGATATTGACAAATATCTCATTTTGTGATATTATAGGGGTGACAAAACATAAAAAGGAGGATTTATTATGAAATTTTGTCAAACCTGCGGAAAAGAAATTATGGATGAAGCGATCGTCTGCCCAAACTGCGGATGTGCCGTTGGAGGCAAGCAGAACGTCGTTGCGGACGAGATCAGCGTAGGATTTTGCATTCTTTCCGCTCTTGTTCCCCTGTTTGGAATCATCTATTGGGCGGTAAAAGCCAAGGAGACGCCCCGACGCGCAAAGGCTTGCGGCATTACGGGCTTGGTCTCTTGGGGCGTCAGTCTGCTCCTCTCTTGCCTGTTCAGCGCAACCCTTTTGGGGTCTCTTAGTTACTTATTCTAACAGCACCAAACGCCCTGCGGGAGTTCCGCAGGGCGTTTGAAATCCATTTATGATTTATCCCATCAACTGTACGGGGATATAAAGCGGTGACACGCGTCCGAGGGGATTGAGCTCCAGCACCACGGGATTGACGGGTGCTACCGATTCCGAAGCGGTCAGCGTGTATTCCTCCATCATCACGAACGAGCTCGGACGGCGATCGTTGGGGGCTTCTGCGGTCAGCATCCGCTTCCCTTCCACATGCCAGCCCTCGGGCAACCACCAGCGAACCGCAAGGCGTTGCGGAATATTTCCGACAACGTGTCCGTTGACGCGGAAATAAAGCTTCATTTTTTTGACCTCTCCCGCCTGAACGTCCGCCCCCTCCGGCAGAGAAAGCGTTGCGCTGATCACGGTGTTTCGCATGGTAACGGAGTGCGGATGGTATTCTCTCGCGGTCAATTCCCTCGTAGCGGGACAACGCAGATAGCGCTCGCACAGGTCGTCCGGTACCTCGCTCTCTCCGTCGGTCATCTCCACTCTCTGCCAAGACCAATAATAATCGGGATAGATATGATCAACGGGAAGCGTGTGCGCAGATGCCTCGATGACGCGATCGGTTAACGCCGTACAGGTTTCGGGAACGTCACGGTACGTGCCCTTATCGATGCAAAGCGTGATGATCTCGTCACCGATATACGCCGCCCAATCCTCGGGAATCCCGCGCGTACCGTAAAGGATACCGAGCGTTGCACCAACCGTCGCCCCCGTACAGTCGGTATCGTCACCGCAGTTGATGGCGGCGATCATCGACTTTTTAAAATCTCCCTCACCGTAAAGAAGCCCTAAAATGGTATATGCCACGTTGGAGGGAGCCTCAAACCAACCGTCTCCGATATCGGCATTGCTCCTCTGTATTGCATTGCGCGCGTCTGCGAGCGTCATGCCCTTTTCGTAGCACTCGATGGCAAAGCGTACCGATGCCCCGACGCGTGACTCGGCAGGAATTTTGGAAAGTCCTACGTCAATACATTCGCGGATATTTTCCAGCGTAAACGCCGCCGCCTGCATTGCCGCCACGAAGATTGCGGCATAGGTGCCCTCTCCCACTCCGTGATCGACAAACGCATCGTCGCGCGCCAGCTTTGCGGCAAAGTCGGGGCGTCCCGCCTCAAGGCAAGCCCAAATTTCGGTACGGATCCACGCACCGTTGGAGTCCTTCCAGTTATTGTGATAGTCTCCCGCAAAGGGCGGAACGAGACCCATTTTCATATTCGCCTTTCCAATGCCGTATTCGTTCCAATGAGGGCCGATAAAGGAGAGCCAGAATTCGCCCAACGTCTGCGCGTTGATCTGTTGGATACCGCAACGCTCTACCGCTGCCAGCCAGACCAATTGCAGGTCAAGGTCGTCGTTGGGAAGCGGCTTTCCGGGAGCAGAGGCAAAACCATGAACGTCCTGCATCTCCCTACGTCCCTCGTAAGGCGCACCCATCGTACCGCCGATATTTTTGCCAAGCCAGCACGCGTACACCTTGTCTCTATATTCCGATCGGTTGAGCTTGATCAGCTCAGACTTTTTCATCTTCTTCATGCGTGGATTCCTTTCTCGTTTCAAAGCTTCCCCTTGGGGGTCAACTCCATTATAACAGCTCGCTCACCCGTCCGCAAGTTCCGTATTTTACTTTGAAGATTCCGATTTTTACCTTTTGCGGAAACCCGATAGCTTTGATGCGCAGCTTTGCCGTATATTGCGTCAAAAAAACAAAGCCGCCCGCCTCAAAATGCCAAGGCGGACGCGGATTGTAGAGCAAAGGTCTTTGGTTTGTTAACATGTACAAATTCGTTTATACCGCTTTTTCTTTTGACCAAGAAGGCGCAAAAGAAAAAGCTTGGCAAAAAGAAAAGCGCCGTTTTAGGAGAATTTCGCCGTCTGCGGACGGCGAGGAGGGCCACGCGCCCTCCACTGCGCCGCCTTTTGAAAAAGGCGGGCGAAAACTTTTATCAAACTGACGAAACTCGTTCGTTTTTTCTACAGTCTGCGCCCGCCTCAAAGTGCCAAGGCGGACGGTTTTATTCCTTCGATTGATACTTTTTCTTATATTGCGAAAAGGTCATGCCGGCGATGCGCTGGAATACGCGATAGAACGAGCTCTTGTAGGAAAAGCCCACCGCGCGGGCGATTTCGTCATCCGAGAGCTTTCGGTCACACAGGGACATCGCTCTTTCGATCTTTTTGCGGTTCAGATATTCCGACAGCGGCATATCAAAGTGCTTTTTAAACGCTCGGCTGAAATAGGACGGATTGTAAAAGCACTTTCCTGCCAAGGCGGGCAGGGTCAATTCCGACCCGAGATTGGAATCGATATAATCCGAAATCTCCTTCCACATCGCGTCCAGATCCTCCCGTTCCTCCCCACTCGTCAGCTTGCGCAGGATCATAGTGATCAAAACGTTCATGTAGCTTTTGATCACCGTTCGCCAGGAGTGCTTTTCTTCCTTATATTCACGGAGCATGGTTCGCAAGATCCGCTCCACCTCGTCGCGCTCCTCGCCCGTAAAGCTGACCATTCCATCCTCGTCGGACTCCCGTCGGATCTCCTCAAAGGCGGTCAATTGCAGAACCGAAAACGCGTTTTCGGGCGTGATGACGCTCTCGCTCATCACCTCAGGGCGAAAGCAGATGTTGATAAAGGCAAATCCGTCCACGTTGCAAAACTCGTGCGTACTGCCGTAGTTGATAAACAAGAGATCCCCCCGACGGACGCGGTAGGACACGCCGTTGACGATCTCCTCTCCGATGCCGTTGGTCACGTAGATGATCTCAATAAAATCATGGGTGTGGATCGGAATGCTGTCCTCCTTGGAGGAGAAAATATGAATGGAGGCGTTTTCCTTGATGAGTGCCTCCGAGCGGTAGATCTTCATGGAAAACAGCCTCCTTTCAACGTCAGTCCTTGATGCAGATCAAATCGCGTGCGTACGGAAGAGAGAGGATCCAATCGCACAGCGTGTGCCACTCGGCTAATTTGTGCGTGCGGCGCGCGTAGTAGATATTGATCAGGTTTTCGTAGTTCATCGTCACGGTGCGGAGCTGATTGTAGGACGTGGGAAGAAGCTGGATGATGTTGTGCCAGCTCTGTCGGTTCTCCTTATCCGCTACAAACGCCAGACGTTCGGACTCCAAATACGCAATCACGGCATCGAGTGCCGCAAGTCCTCCCTCGTCCATGCGATCGCAGGAAAAATCCTCACGGGAGAAGGGCTTGGCGTGGATCTTATGCATGGTGGAGGTAGAGTTTGCCACCGTTCCCACCTTGTACGTATCAAATTCCTTCCACCAATAAAGGGGAGCCGTGATATCCACCGAAACGAAGATCTGACGCAAAAACTTGCGGTGATCGCTCCCCGCGTGTGCCAGCCTCTTGGCAAGGTCCAGGTCGTTTTCGCCTAATACGTAAGTGCCGTTTTCGTCATATTCGCTATCCATGCGCGCCCAACTGTTCATGGGGTTGCGCGCACCGCGGATGGCGTTTTCAAAATTCATCACGGACGTGCGTTCTGTTTTGAGCATAGTAAACTCCTCTGTTCGTTACGTTGACGCGTCAATCGTTGTTGTATTCCGCTATGTAGGGCAGATTGCGGTAAAACTCTCCGCAATCAAGACCGTACCCGATGACGAAATGATCGGGAATGGTAAAGAGCGACAGATCGGCTTTAAAATCCACCACGCGGCGAGAGGGCTTGTCCAAAAGGGTCACCACGCGCAAGGAAAGAGGATTGCGTGCTTGGAGCAGCTTGACCACGTCGTTGAGCGTGCGTCCCGTATCGATGATATCCTCAACGATGATAACGTGATACTTGCTGATATCCTGCTCCAGATCCATCGTGATCTGCACGATGCCCGAGGAAACGGTGCCGCTATAGTAGCTTTTGGCACACATAAAGCCGATTTCACACGGAACGGTGATGGCACGGCAAAGATCCGCCATAAAGACGAACGCGCCCTTGAGGATGCTGACGAGCAGAATGGGTCTGCCATCGTAAGAGTCACTGATCTTTTTGCCTGCTTCCTTGATGGCTGCGGCGATCTCCTCCTCGGTAATCAAAACGCGCTTGATCTTGCTTTGAAATACGGCGGTATCGTTAAAATTTTCCATGATGAATACTCCTGTCGGAATTTTTAAAATCGTTACCGCTATTATATCATGTTTTATGCGAAGTTGCAAGAGTTTTATTAGATTTGTCGAAAAAAGCAGAGCAAGAAGGCAAAAAAAGGGCAAAAAAGACCTTGACAGACGATTTTGAATATGGTATAATATAGCGGTAACTGAAAAAATTGGGGTGTAGCCAAGCGGTAAGGCACCAGACTTTGACTCTGGCATTCGTCGGTCCGAATCCGGCCACCCCAGCCAACATAAAAGGCACGCCGATGGCGTGCCTTTTATGTTGGCTGGGGTGGCTTTCGATCCGCCCGAGCGTTTGCTTGCAAACGCATCGGTTCGCATTCGCCGCCCGTAGATCTGCAAGCTCGCTTGCAAGGCGTAGGGCGCGCGAATCTTCGCCGCAGGCGAATATCCGATACAGACTTTCCTAAGGCACCCATGCGGGTGCCTTTTGTGTTGGCTGGGGTGGCTTTCGATCCGCACGAGCGTTTGCTTGCAAACGCGTCGGTTCGCATTCGCCGCCCGCAGATCTGCAAGCTCGCTTGCAAGGCGCAGGGCGCGCGAATCTTCGCCGTAGGCGAATATCCGGCACAGACTTTCCTAAGGCACGCAAAGCGTGCCATTTCAGGTTGTAAACCAAAGGCATACGATTTGTGAAATAGCACAAACGCTTTAGCCGCTTTTCTCTTGCAAGGAGTAGGCGCAAGAGAAAAGCTTGCAAAAGAGAACGCCGAAAAGGAAATTTCGCCCGTTGCGACGGGCGAGGAGGCTTACGCAGCCTCCACCGCGCGAGCTTTTGAAAAAGCTCGACCAAAACCTTTGTCAAACTGACAAAACTCTTTCGCTTTATCTACAGTTCGAGCGTTTGCTTGCAAACGCGTCGGTTCGCATTCGCCGCCCTTCAAAATCGGGATTTTTTGAGAGAAGCATATCGGATTCCAATTCTCTCCTTGACAGACTCCTCCCGTTATGGTATAATAAAAACAAATCAGCAGAAACGTCCCAACAAACGTGCGCCACTCCCCTCATCGGATATCATCACAGAAAGGAAGCACACCAATGAAAGAACAAAAAGACCAACGTTTACAAAAGCCCAAGAGAGCGACCTCGCTTCTTGTTTTGGTTATCTCCTTTATATTGCTGTTCGTGCTCTGCGCAATCGGTATGCTGATGAGCGTAGATTGGGAGGAAGTAAAAGCAAATCCATCCGCCTATGCAACGCAAGACCTATCGGATTGGTAAGCGTTACGGGGGATTTATATCAAAAATATCATCGCATAAAAACGGAATTACGTCGGGGTGAGCCAAATGCCTTTCGCATTTGCCTCACCCCTTTGTTTGTCCGTTCTCTACACTTTGCAAAACGCCATCGCTCTCCCGATCGGCTCGGTCGCTCGGATCAGATCCATCGAAGCCAGCACGCGAACGGCGGAATACGCCGCTCTGCCCTTGATTCCCGTGTGTTTGGAAAACTCCTTGACCGTAAAAGGGCTTGGCAGCGTTTCGGGAATGAACGGTGCAAAATCCTTTGCCTCGCAATAGGTCTTGTCGTCGATGAGCGTGATCGGGATCCGCTCGTAGCGTTCCGATCCTTTTTTGCGGTTCTTGACACGCCCGCTCAACAATCGAAAATCCTGCGCCTCAATCAAAAGCAGCCGAAACCGCAGGCGCGGATTTCCTACGTAGGGAATGAGCGAATACAATTCTCCCAACAGATCCTTTTCGCTCTCGTGCTTGGGCGACCGCTTGCGCTCTCCGATCTCCCCCGTTTTGGGATCGACCCACGTCACCCACTTATTGACGGCAACGGGATGCACGACGGTTACGGTGCAATCGGTGTGCTCCATGTAGTACGCGATCTTTTTGTGCATGGGGTAAAACGCCCCCGTTTGCACCTCGTATATCGCGTTCCCGATTCGAACGTCCGAAATATACCGCGTCCCATTCATTCCCACCTCGTGAAAATCCTCATTTGGGCAAATATACCGCTTGAGAATGGCGTGCATCCGCTTTTCCGCCAACGTTCCAAAGCCGCCGTCTCCCTCGCTCCGTCGGTTCAGCATCGCCTCGTCGCAAAGCCGCTCAAACCTTGCACGCTCCGCCTCCGTTACACCGTATTCCATTGTCTTGGGCTTTTTGGGCATGGTTTTGTCCTCTCTTTTTTGGGGATAGATGTTAGGGTTTTTTTTGTGGGGGGATGTTTGTGGGGAAACTCTTGGAAGAGTTTTTTTCGTGGGAAACTTTTTGAAAAAAGTTTCCCACACCCTTCAAAAACTTTTACCGCTTTTTTGGGTAGCACCCTCTTTGGAAGGAAGATTCATCTCCTTTCCATCGGGGGTGCTCTGCGTTTCGGTAAAAGCCTTGATGCAGTACAGACTCTGCTTGATTTCTCGCTTTTGTACGCTGACGGTAAATTAGCTCCCGCTATCATTTTGGGACCCACTTCTCGCTGCGGCTCGGTCACGCTCGCGTTCTGACACCGCACCGTGGTGTCATTCATTCCGCTCGCGCCGCTTCGCTACCCAAAATGATCACAAAAGTTAGTTTTGCGTGGGGAATTGGAGTGGGAAACAGAACCGATCAGGTCGAAAGTCCCGCAAACTGGTTGCGGTAAAGCTTTGCGTATTCTCCATCCATGGAAAGGAGCGTGTCGTGGTCTCCCGATTCGGCAATTACGCCGTCCTTGAGCACCACGATGCAATCCGCATCCCGAATGGTGGAGAGTCGATGCGCGATAATGAGCGAGGTGCGATTTTTCATCAGTGCCACCATCGCCTGCTGGATCTGCATTTCGGTACGGGTATCCACGTTTGAGGTTGCCTCGTCGAGAATGAGGATCTTGGGGTCTGCCAGCACCGCCCTCGCAATTGCCAAAAGCTGTCTTTGCCCCTGTGAGAGGTTGGCTCCCGATTCCGCCAGCACGGTATCGTACCCCTCGGGCAAACGATCGATAAATCGGTCTGCCAGCGCGGTTTTTGCCGCCTCCTTCATACGCTCGTCGGACAACTCCTGCCGACCGTACTTGATATTGTTGCGGATGGTATCCGAAAACAGCACCGTATCCTGGAGCACGATGGCGATCATGCGGCGCAGATCCTCTTTGGGAATGGCAGTAATATCCTTACCGTCGATGCGGATCGATCCGCTCTCCCACTCGTAAAAGCGCGTGAGAAGATTGACCACCGTGGTCTTTCCCGAGCCGGTAGCGCCAACGATGGCGATCTTTTGCCCCGCCTTGACCGAGAGCGAAAAGCCCTTGAGGACGGGTTCGTTTGGCAGATACCCGAATCTGACGTTTTCAAATTCGATATCCCCCGTCACCGTTTCCGCAGGCATGATTTCTGTGCCCTCGTCAATCTCGTCGGCGTGATCCATGATCTCAAAAATGCGTTCCGCTCCCGCAAGTGCCGTCAGGATGCTCGAATACTGGTTTGCGATCTGGTTGATGGGGTGCGTAAATTTTTTGGAGTACTGTAGCATTGCCTGCACGCTTCCCACGCTGATGAGCGCTCCCGTAAAGTTTCGAAAGCCGCCCAGCACCATCCACGCACCGCTTGCCGCGATGAGGACGTATTGCAGGTTTCCGATAAAGTTCATCACAGGTCCCATGATCGATCCCCACACGCGTGCCTTGATGGCACAAACGCGAAGCTCGCCCGAAATGCGGGAAAAGCGTTCCACCGCCTCCTCTTCCTTTCCGTACGCAACGACGGTCTTATACGACGTTACGGTCTCCTCGACCTGCCCGTTGAGCTGTCCCAACAGCTTTTGGCGTTTGACAAAATACTTGCGCATAAATTTGCCGAGCCAAGAGGAAACAAAGATGGAAACGGGAATGGTAACGAGCGCGATGAGGGTCATGACCCAGCTGTAATACAGCATCATACAAAGTGCACCGATGAGCGTCAGAATGCAGGAAAACAGGCTGGTAATGGATTGCGAGATCGCCCCTGACACGTTTTCGACGTCGTTGGTCATGCGTGACATGATGTCACCGTGACGGTGAGAATCGGTGTACCCGATGGGAAGGCGCGAGATCTTTTCAAAAAGGTCTCCTCTCATGTGCTTGACCGTGTACTGTGCCAAGCGCGCAGACAGAACGCCCTGAAAGAAGGAGAGCACCGCCGAAGCGAGCGCAACCCCCCCCATAAAGGTCAGATAGAACACGAGCGACTCGGTATCTACCGTCAGACCGCCCGCCTCGGTATCCACCGAGATGGTGTCGATCGCCTTTGCCTGAAAGAAGGGTCCCAACAGCTCTGCCGCCGTAACCGCTAACATGATGGCAAGCAGAACGATCAGCAACACTCCGCTTTTACCGATATAGTTCAAAAGGCGCAACAGCGTCTTTTTTGTGTTTTTGGGCTTTTCCGCATTCATGCGCGCCGCCATGGGGCCGCCGCCCCCGGGGCCACGTCTTCCCCCCAGAGGAATGATGGGCGGATTGGAATGGTTCGACGTTTTTTGCTGATTCATACCGCCTCACCCCCTTCGCTTCCCTTCATCTGCGAGCGATAGATCTCCCGATAGGTCTCACTGGTGCGAAGCAGCTCCTCGTGCGGTGCGCAAGCGGTAATGCGTCCGTTTTCCAGCACCGCGATGCGGTCGGCATGGCGCACGCTGGCAATGCGCTGTGCGATCATAATGACCGTCGCATCCCGCAGCTGCTCGCGCAGAGCCTCGCGCAGTCTTGCCTCGGTAGCCAGATCCAAGGCAGACGTGGAATCGTCGAAAATGAGGATCTCCGGCTTTCGCGCAAGTGCGCGTGCGATGGAAATCCGCTGCTTTTGTCCGCCCGAGAGTGAGGTTCCCTTTTCCGCGATGGGCGTTTCGTATCCATCTCCAAAGGAAAGGATAAAGCTCTCCGCTTGCGCGACGCGTGCCGCCTCACGCACCTCGGATTCGCCGGCGGAAGGCTTGCCCCAGCGGATGTTATTGGCAACGCTGTCCGAAAACAGCTCGCTCTTTTGCAGAACGTAGCCGATCCGTTGCCGCAACGCCGTCAGATTTTGCTCCTTGATCGGTACACCGTTGATCTCCACCATTCCCTCGGTGGCATCGTAAAAACGCGGGATCATGCTCACGAGCGTACTCTTTCCGCATCCCGTAGCACCGATGATCGCCAGCGTCTCGCCTCGTTTGACCGCAAGATCCAAGTGCTCAAGCACAGGTCTGCCCGTTGTTCCGGGATAACGGAAGGAAACGTTTTTCCACTCCACCGCCACGGGCGCGGATGCGGGGATCTTGTCTCCGCTTACGATCACGGGATCGGTATCCAGCACCTCGCGGATACGCTTGGCAGACGCCATGGCGCGGGAGATGGATTGAAACATCATGGTTGCCATCATAATGGAATGAACCACCTGCGTCACGTAGGTAACGCCTGCCATCACCGTACCCGTACTCATACCGCCGATTCCGTTTTGCAGATTGATCGCGCCAACGTAGATGAGCGCGATGACCGCTCCGTTTTGCACGATATGAAGGACGGGCGTGACGATTGCCATGAGCTTGAGCACGCGATAGTTGATGGAGCAAAGCTCACCGTTTGCATCCGCAAATCTCGCGTTTTCGTAGTCCTCGCAAACGTATGCCTTGACCACGCGCGCACCGCTGACGTTTTCCTGCACCACCGAATTGACGCGGTCAAGCTTTTTTTGAATGACCGAATACATGGGGATGGCGCGACGCAAAACGAGAAACACCGTTATCGCTAAGATCGGCAAAGAGCAGAGCAGGATCGCGCCGAAATTGACGTTGAGGAGCAGCAGCATGACCGTTCCCCCCAAGAAGAACATGGGAGCGCGAACGAAATGCCGCGTGATCATTTCAACAAACTCCACCACCATGGAAACGTCGTTGGTCATTCTGGTGACCAGAGACCCCGTGGTAAAGCGGTCGGTCTGCTCAATGGAAAGCGACATCACGCGCGCGTAGGATGCGCGGCGCAGATCGTGTCCAAAGCCCTGTGCAGCACGCGCAGAGGTATAGGCGCAAAACGTGCCGAAAAAGCCACCCACGAGCGTGATGACCAGCATCATGATGCCAAAGGTAACGACGATATCGAATTGACCGAATCGATTGCCAAACAGCGTTTGCATGACCCAAAGGGCAAATCCGCCGTCGGCGTAAATAGAGGCAAGCCCGTTCTCTAAAATTCCGTAATCCACGATAAAGGACATCAAAAAGGGCAAGCAAAGGTCTGCCAGCACCTCGAGCATCATCATCAAGGGGGATACGGTTGCCAAAAAGAGATAGGGGCGTATGTAAGACTTGAGCTTCGTTTTCATACTTTCTCTCCGATTTACCGAATTTTTCCTGTTTTCCGTTTTTTACAAATCCGTATGCTTTTCATCTCTTACGGGCAAAATATGATCACGCATCCGTTGCAAAAGCTTCCCCAAAATTGCAGTCTCCTCATCGGAAAAGCCTTCCATCATTTCCCTTTCCAAATCCTGAACGCGCTCCCACACCCGTCGGTTGTGCGCCTTTCCCGATTCGGTCAGATGGACGCGAATGACCCGTCGATCCATTGGATCCTGCCTTCGTTCCACCAAGCCCTCCTCTTCCATTCTTCCAAGCGTTACGCTGACGGTTGGGGCTTTGAGGTGTGTCGCGGCGCAAAGCGAAAGCTGGCTGACGCCATCCTCTCTTGCCAACGCCCGCATAATCAGCCTTGCGCTGTCCTGCGACATGACTCCCTCCAGATCGTATCCTCGCATCCGCGCGCGGAACAGGCGTGAGATCTCGCCCACGAGCATCGGCGGTGTCGGCACAAAGCTTTTTTTGCTCGAACACGCCCCCGCTCCCAAGCTCGGTTCTCGGTTTTTCATAGCGGCTCCTCCTCTTTTTAAAAATCAATTAGTTTACTAATAAATTATATTCCGTTTTTTGACCGTTGTCAAGAAAAAATTGCAAGTAAACCGATGAAATCTATAAAAAAAGGAAGCAAACGCTCCCCGACGCTTTGGATGGTTATCATTGTAACTCATAATTGCGACGCGGCAGTACACATTAGTATCAGCAAACCAAACACGGAGCCGTTTTTTTCGTCGGCTCCCGCGCTTTGCCGCTTGCAAAATTGCCGTTACGAAAGAAAGGTACGAACATGAAACGAACGATATGGAAGCTTTTGGGGTGCCTGATGCTCCTCCTCGCCACCGCAATGAGTCTTGCGGTGAACGTCGTGGGGCAAACACCGCAAAAGGAGACTGCTCTTGCCGTGAGCCAATCGATAACCGATATTTCCTACGCCGCGCCGCTCACGCTTGAAGCGAGTGCGCCCCTCTCTGCATATGATCCCTTGCCCGTCCTCTCCTACGAAGCCTTGGAGGGGCTGGAGCTTTACGCCGGCGGTATGCCCTTCGGTGTCAAATTCTTTACGGAAGGAGTCACCGTCGTTGGATTTTGCGACGTGGAGACTCAAAACGGAAAAGTCAACCCCGCAACAGAAGCGGGGCTGAGACAAAAGGACGTGATCCTCTCGGTAGGGGGAGAGAGCTTGATGGGAGCCGCGGATCTGACGCAACGGATCGAAGCATCCCAGGGAAAGCCCTTAAAACTCCTGTGCCGACGCGCGGGTCGGGAGTTTGAAGCCACCCTGACCCCCGCCTTTTGCCCTGCCGAAGCCCGATACAAAACCGGTATTTGGGTACGGGACAGCGGTGCGGGAATTGGAACCGTCACCTTTATCCTACCGGACACAGGCACCTTTGCGGGTCTTGGACACGGCATTTGCGATGCGGACACGGGGGCTCTCGTTTCCATGAGGCGCGGGACGGTTTCGGACGTCACCATTTCCTCGGTGGTAAAGGGCAAGGCGGGAGAACCGGGAGAGCTGAAGGGCTACTTTCAGGCAGGAAAGACGGGTGCCCTGCTCGGAAACTGTGCGTGCGGCGTGTGGGGCGTTCTTTCCGAAGCCCCTGAAAACGCGGGAGAACCGCTCCCCATCGGAATGCGCAACGATTTATGCGAGGGGGATGCCTATATCCTCTCCACGCTGGACAACAACAAGATCGAGCGTTACGACGTGAAGATCTCCAATATCAACCGCGACGCCAAGGGATCGAAATGCTTTACCGTGACCGTAACCGACCCCGATCTCATTTCCCGCTCGGGTGGGATCGTTCAGGGAATGTCGGGCTCCCCCATCATCCAGAACGGCAAGCTCGTCGGAGCCGTCACCCACGTGCTGATCAACGATCCGACGACGGGCTACGGCATCTTTTTGGAGAATATGCTGGTCGGGATGCCGCTGTTGGCGAGATAAATAAAAAGTTGTCCCTATCACGCACACCGTGTGGATGTGTTTGATAGGGACAACAGTTTTTTGCCCGAAAAATATTAAAGTTTGTGTATAAATGTGTTGTCCCTATTATATCACACTGGTATCCCTTGGATGATGCCAATTGTTGTTTTCGCTGCTTTTCGAATGTCTTTATTCTGAGAGTTTTATACTCCATACATAAAGCCCGTCTCCCTCTATTATGCCATATTGAATAATTAACTCATTGTCCCCGTCAAAATACTCTATAACAGTTTTGGGGAACGCGTTTGAAGGTTTAATCGTTGTTTCTCCGACTTTTATTTCCACAATGTAATTTCCTGTAGGTTCCAGTCGGTATTCTTCTTCGACACATGAAATGACTTCAACATCTCCTATCAAAAACTGTGCATCACCGTTTTTCATATCTCTGTTATACGTCACACTTTTGATAAACATATTGCCTAACCCGACGGAACCAACTGTTGGAATCGCAATAATTATAACAAATAGTACAATTACAAGTATTGGAAACTTTCCTTCCTCTTTCCGGCTTTTGATCAACTTAACAATCAAATAGATTATTAGTGCGAGCGCCAGCACTCCCAGAAGAACGGCACCAATTGCATATATCGTTTCGGCACATTTTTTTATAAGGCTATCATAAAGATATAATTCCATTCTTACCCCTCAATACATTCTGGATTTAGCAAAAAGTCATAAATATTTACCGTCAAAATTCCGTTATCGTCGTAGTACGGAGCGACAATGTCTTTGGTAACGATGATCTTTTTAAAAGAGTCATCAATCTTACGGAAGGGACGGATTTCCTGCGCACGCTTTTCTTCATCGGGAATGGAAAACGCCGATTGAATATAAAAACGCTTGGAACCAAGGTTGCAAACAAAATCGACCTCAAGCTGCTTTCTCGTCACCTTTCCGTCCTTGTTCTTCTCGGCAATCTGCACCACACCCACATCAACACTATATCCGCGCATACACAGCTCGTTATAGATAACGTTTTCCATCGTGTGCGTCTGCTCAAACTGACGGAAATTGATACGCGCATTGCGAAGTCCAAGGTCGGAAAAATAATATTTTTTGGGCGTTTCGATATAACTTCGTCCCTTAATATCATATCGCTCTGCCGAATCAATCAAGAAGGAATCCTCAAAGCAATCAATATATTTTTTGATGGTTGCGGCAGTGATCTTTGATTTTTTAACCGTCTGAAAGGTGTTTTTTAGTTTTTCGGGATTGGTAAGAGAACCGATAGAAGAAGAAAGAATATTCAAAAGGTCCTCAAGCTCACCGATATTTCTGATTTTATTTCTCTTCACGATATCCGAAATATAGATCTCAGCAAACAGATTGGACAAAAGCTTTGCCTTGTCCTGTGCATTCTCTCGCAAGACTACAAGCGGAATGCCACCGTAAAGCATATATTCCGAAAGTCCCTCATATTTGTCACCCTTATAGTAGCTCATAAATTCCGCAAAAGAAAGCGGATACATATGGATCTCGTCACCGCGCCCTGCAAACTCGGTGATAATATCTTTTGACAAAAACTTTGCGTTGCTTCCCGTAACGTAAATATCCATATTGTCTTTACGAAGATATCCGTTCAAAACGGCTTCAAAGCAGTCAAGTAGCTGAACCTCATCTAAAAGAAGATAATAAGTTTTATCGTCTGTCATCTTAGAGCGAATATAATCCATAAACTTTTCGGGATCAACTTTCCGCTTTTCCTTTTCAATGGCAATCAAGTTCTCACCGATCAAATACAGATCGTCGGCAGAATCAAAAGCGAAACGAATGACGTGGTCTTTCTCCACACCGCTTTCCAAAAGGTGATTGTAAAAGATGTTGTTCAGGAGATAGGATTTGCCGCATCTGCGAATACCGGTGATAACCTTGACAAATCCGTTTTCTTTTCGGCTAATCAATTGATTTAAATATAATTCACGCTTGATTTCCATAAGCACCTCTATAATATATTTTCGCAACTTTTAACTGTTTTCAATACTATTTTATCATAGCAACTGTAGTTTGTCAAGATTTATATAATAGATTTTTGCAACCTTTTGCAATTTTATTCTGTATTTTAACTTTTGAATTTCAGCCTTTTGGTTAAAAAACTGTTGTCCCTACTTGAACACACTCCTGTCGGGATCCCCCATCATCCAGAACGGAAAGCTCGTCGGAGCCGTCACCCACGTGCTGATCAACGATCCCACCACGGGTTACGGCATCTTTTTGGAGAATATGCTGGTCGGAATGCCGCTGTTGGCGAGATAAGCGGCTGAATCCTGCACAAAAATCAAATCCTATAAAAAGAGGAGTGAGTCAAATGCGTTTCACATTTGACTCGCTCCTCGCGGCGGTAAAACAGGTTAATGCTGCGTATCCTTACGCTTGTCAAGCTGCTCCAGCTGATAGCGAATCTCATCGGTATTGTCAACGATTCTGCCAAAGCCGTACATCATCAAAGCAGAACTCCAAATTGCAAACACGCAAATCGGAATCATAAAAAAGCACAGCAACGCACCTCCCACGCTTCTGTATGCAATCCCCGCTACAAATCCGATAAACAAAAGCAGTGTGACAAGAGACGATACTCCCCAAAAATAAATTTTTGCCACCATTTTGATCTTACCGCTGGTATAATCAAACACATCCATATAAATCTCTCCTTTTTTGGTCTATTTATAGTCCATATTGTACCATATATAGCCCGTTTTTGTCAAGAGGTTTGGGCTATAATGAGACCAAATCTTTCAGAGGGAGAGTAAAAATGAACACCTATATCGCTGTTAAAAACAGAATTTTGCAGTTGCTTGGGGAAAGGGGCATGTCCATTCACAAATTGGCGATGGAATCTGCGGTTGCTCCCTCTTCGATCAAAAATATCCTATACGGAAAAAGTCAGAATCCCGGAATCGTCACCCTGAAAATGCTTTGCGACGGCTTTGGCATTACGTTGGCAGAGTTCTTTGACACCGAAGAATTCAAAGCTTTGGAACAA
>JBGVEW010000045.1:0-7958 GCA_045120465.1 Eubacteriales bacterium | reverse complement strand
TACACAAGGGAGGCTGAAAACAGTAGCCACATCTGTGGCAGTGGGGCAACTCCCGCAAGTGGCGGATAATTCGACGAGCCTATAGGCTCAGCGTGTGAAATGCCCCAAGGGGGCTTGTGCAAGCCACCAGCACGGCTGGTGGTCATGACAATTATTTCATTTTTCCGAGCCTTCCCCAAAAACGGAAGGTCAAGGGCCAGAGGAGTCCGGCAAAGAGGACGATGATGAGGTAACGTAAGCCACTTCCGAGATTGACCCCAAACAGGAAATTGAAGGGGGCTTTGAGAAGCGTGCGGATGAGGATGAGGATCGCAAGTCCCAAGGCGACCTTGAGGAGTTGCGCCCACCATACGGCGTTGACCTGAAAGTCGATGAGGTGACGGTCGAACGGATAGATGATGCAAAGCCCCAAAATGAGGAAGAAGAATTGCCACGCTACCTTTTGCGCATCGGCAAGGTTGACCGCATCCACGTCGGAGGGGAAGGGGTAGAGCATCACGAACAACAGGTTCGCAAGCGTCAAAGCTAACATAACACCAATGGTGACGTACATATATTTTGGCTTATCGTAGGCACGCGAAATGATGGGATAGAGGATCAGAACGAGAGCTGCTCCGATGAGAAGCGAAACGCCAACGTCAAGAGGCGTGTGAACTCCGAGATACATACGGGAAAGCGCTACCAGAGCCGCGATCACCCATCCGCCGATCTGCAAGGCGCGATAACGGGAGGAACGCGCAATGCCACCGTAGAGATCGGTAGAGATCTGCGTGTGTCCGCTGGGGAAGGAATAACCCGTTGCGGCTTCTCTTGCGCTTTCCACAATGGTGAATTTTGGATCGAGCATCCATGGGCGCGGAATACGGAATGCCATTTTCAATATTTGAATACAAACCGTTCCGATAAATCCCGTAAACAGTAAAAAATATCCTCGCTTTTTGTCAAGGCACCAAAAAAAGATGATCGCCACCGCCATAAAGAGCGTTTCCTCACCGAGCAGGGTGATCGACGACATCAAAAAATCCAATATGGGATTGCGGATCGATTCCAAAAAACGCAAAAACTCCATTTTGTTTCGTCCTTTCAGCTTGTTTGTCTCTATTATAGCACCGTTGAGCAAAAAAAACAAGAGGGAGTTTGAAATGCAAAATGCAAAGTGCAAAATGAAAAACACCTCATCACCCGACTCCGTCGGGAGCTTCCCCCGGGGGGGAAGCCTTTCCAAAAGCGGTGCAAAAAGCGTTGCTTTTTGCGGTGAAAATTTGAACGAGCGGGTAGCACAATCAAAATATAAGCGCATAAAGCGAAAAAACAACGTGTCATTACCGAGAAAGAGCGCAAAGCAAAAAATAACGTGTCATCCTGAGCGAAGCACCGCCAACAAAGGGAAGCACTTACCAAACGGCTATTCTCGCGGTGCGCAGTCGAAGTTTTGCGAAATGAAGCCCAGCGGAATGGAGCAAAACCGAGGAGCGGAGCGACGATGGGATCTCGTTTGGAGTCTTAATAGCTTTCCATAGTCAAATGTTACTTTTCTTACAAAGGGCTATTGGTAATCGTTCGTAGATCCCGCTTCGGGCACAGCCCTCGCGCTTTGCTCCATTCGCGGCACTGCGTGCCCGTGGCTCATTCCGCAAAGTTCGACTACAGGCTACGCCTTTCGCTCAGGATGACACGTTATTTTTTGCTTCGTGCGCTTCTCAGTGATGACACGCTGTTTGTTTGTGTGGCGTTATTTTTAGACTTTTATACGGATGCTCCACATTCTACACCTCATCACCCGACTCCGTCGGGAGCTTCCCCTCGGGGGGAAGCCTTTCAAAAAGCGTTGCAAAAAGCGTTGCAAAAAGCGTTGCTTTGGATGGAAGGTGACAGCCGTAGGCTGACGGATGAGGTGTAATATTTGGACTTGGAAAGTTATTGAAATTCCATGGTATAATCGTTTTACACATGTAAATGTTACTTTTTCTATCAAGGGCTATTGGTAATCGTTCGTAGATCCCGCTTCGGGCACAGCCCTCGCGCTTTTGCTTCATTCGCGGCACTGCGTGCCAGTGGCTCATTCCGCAAAGTTCGACTACAGGCTTCGCCTTTCGCTCAGGATGACACGTTATTTTTTGCTTCGTGCGCTTCTCAGTGATGACACGGATGAAATGCGAAATGCAACATGCAAAGTGCAAAATGCAAAATTGGTGATACCCCCACGCAAAACTAACTATTGTGACCACTTTGGGTCGTGGGTCCCAAAGTGGTAGCGGGAGCTAATGCTCCGTCAGCGTACAAGAGTGAGAAATTAAGCAGAGTTTGTGCTGCATCCACGCTTTTACCAAGCGCAGAGCAGAAAAAGAGGGAGTGCTATGAGAGCGATTCCCGTAGAGGGTAGGCTAACAAAAACGCGGTAAAAGTTCTTGGAGAGGTTTGGAGAACCTTCTTGCAAGAAGGTTCTCCAAGAAAAAAAACTCCCCAAAAACTCCCCAAAAACGCAAGAAAAAACAAAAAAAGAAAGAAAAGGTATGGAATGTAAACGCATCAGGATCAAGGATTTTCGGAATATCGAGCGCGCCGAGATCGAATTCGATTCCGGGGTCAATATCTTATGCGGAGAAAACGCGCAGGGAAAGACCAATTTGCTGGAAGCGATTGCTTGGGGGTCACTCGGCAAGAGCTTTCGGACGTCGAGAGATGAGGAAATGGTTCGGTTTGGCGCGGACTATACCGAGGTAGGTCTGGATTTTTGCGATTCGGTAAGAGAGCAGAATATTACGCTTCGCCTCATGGCGGGAAAGCGGAAGCACATCGAGCATAACAAAATCAAGGTCGGGCGCGTCTCGGATATCGTGGGCGTGTTTCGGACGGTGCTGTTCTGCCCCGAGCATTTATCGCTGATTAAGGAAGGACCTGCGGAGCGGCGGAATTATCTGGATATCGCCATTTCGCAATTATATCCCGTGTACCTCAAAAGCTTGCAGAGGTACAACCAAATTTTAAAACAGAGAAATCAACTCGTTCGCAACGCAGAGGACGACAGAGGCACGTTTTTGGCAACGGTGGAGCTGTGGTCGCGGCAACTGGCGCATGAGGCGGCAATCATTGCAAGATACCGCTATCGCTATTTGATGAGGGCGAGAGAACATATCAAATCCTGCTTTTTTGAAATGATGGGAGAGCGGGAAACACCCGACGCGATTTACGTCGGTTCTTCCAAGCAGTCTCCCGAGGAATACGAGAACATGGAGCGCACCGAGGACGCTTATTTCAAGCTTTTGATGTCGCATCACGACCGCGAGATCGGTGCGGGAAGCACGCTTTGGGGAATCCACAAGGATGACGTGGAGATCCTGCTCAACGGCAAGCCCGCGAGGCAGTTTGCGTCGCAGGGGCAACAGCGTTCCTTAGCACTTGCCATGAAGCTTGCGGAAGGAGACGTGTGTGCCGAGACGTGCGGAGAAACGCCGGTGTTCCTGTTTGACGACGTTTTTTCGGAGCTGGATCCCACGCGCCGCGCGTATCTTTCGGGAAAGCTGCGCGACCGCCAGGTCATCATCACTACCTGCGAGCCTTCGGGGATCGTGGGCGGTAAGCTGATCACCGTAAAAGAGGGGACGTTTGAGTGAGATTGATTGCAGAGAAAAACGCTTAGATCGTAGATAAAAGCACCGAATCTCGTCAGGATGATGAAAGTTTTGATCAAACTTTTTCAAAAGTTTGCGCGGTGGAGGCTGCGTAAGCCTCCTCGCGCTCCGCAGAGCGCGAAATTTACCTCGGCGTTTCTCTTTTGTTAGCTTTTCTCTTTGCGCCTATGGTGTCAAAGAGAAAAGCGGCTAAGGCGTTTGTGCAATTTCATAAATCGTATATCTTTTGTCTATAATCTGAGGATCCCTTATGTAAAGGGAGGCTTGACAAGGACATGATTTGAACGTTCCTTTCAAAGGTAAATTATATCCAATGCGGTAAAAGCACTTGCAAGAAGCTTTTCAAGCGAACAGAAAGAAGGTAACGTAATGTATCTTCACGTAGGAAACAATCAAAATATCCGAACGAGAAACATCGTGGGGATATTTGACGCCGATACGGCAACGGTGTCGGCAATCACAAAGAAATATTTATCGGTAGCGGATGCCGCGCGGTGCGTGGAGTTTGCTTCCGAGGAAATACCGCGTTCTTTTGTCCTCTACCGGGACGCGGGCGGGGCGTACAGAGTCTGCTTTTCGCAGTTATCTTCAACGTCTCTGATCGGTAGAATCGGTCGGTTTGACGGAATTTAAACGACCCGTTATCAGCATCTCTTCTATGACAGCAACAGAACACAGAAAGGAAACAACGAGTGGACATGGAAAATCAGGAACAACGCGTTTATGACGAAAGCCAAATTCAAATTTTGGAGGGCTTGGAGGCCGTAAGAAAGAGACCGGGTATGTATATCGGTTCTACCTCTGCACGCGGCTTGCATCACCTTGTATATGAGATCGTCGATAACTCGATCGACGAGGCTCTTGCGGGACGTTGTAAGCGCATTGAGGTCACTCTGCATCCCGACAACAGCGTTTCGGTACAGGACGACGGACGCGGCATTCCGAGTGGAATCCATCCCAAAATGGGAATTCCGACCTTGGAGGTCGTTTATACGGTCCTGCATGCGGGCGGTAAGTTTGGCGGCGACGGATACAAATATTCGGGAGGCTTGCACGGTGTCGGCGCATCGGTCGTCAACGCTCTTTCGTCATGGGTAGAGATCGACAACTGCCACGATGGCAGAAGATATACCGAACGGTTTGAGAGAGGACACGTGGCACGCCCCTTTAAGGACGAGGGGGAGACCGACAAGCACGGTCTTTACGTGCGCTTTTTGCCCGATCCCGAAATGTTTGAGGAGGTCGTGTTCGACTACGATACGTTGCTCAAGCGTTTGCGTGAGCAGGCGTTTCTCAACGGTGGTGTCAACATTTGCCTGCGCGATGAAAGACAGCTCCAGGAGGACGGCACGTACCGCGAAAACGATTTGGAATACGAGGGTGGTATCAAGTCCTTTGTCGAATACATCAACGAGCAAAAGCATTGCGAATTGATCCATCCCGAGGTCATTTATATGCGCGCCGAAAAGGAAAACTGGGTCGCAGAGGTTGCGATGCAGTATAACGACAGCTACAACGAGGCGCTCCTGACCTTTGCAAATAACATCAACACCATTGAGGGCGGTACGCACGAGGTGGGCTTTAAAACGGCTCTGACCAAGGTCTTTAACGACTATGGAAGAAAGTACGGCATCATTAAGGAAAGCGAAAAGAACCTGTCCGGTGAGGACGTGCGTGAGGGTCTTTCCGCCGTGGTATCGGTAAAGCTGACCGAGGCACAGTTTGAGGGTCAAACCAAGGCAAAGCTGGGGAACAGCGAAATGCGTACGGTCATCTATTCGCTCGTAACCGAAAAGTTAGAGGAGTATCTGGAGGAAAATCCCGCCGTTGGTAAGGGAATTCTCGAAAAGGCTCTTGCGGCATACCGTGCCCGTGAGGCGGCAAGAAAGGCGCGTGAGGCGACCCGCCGTAAGGGACTGTTGGAAGGCTCTACGCTGCCGGGAAAGCTGCGCGACTGCCAGGAAAGAAGCGCGGAATTGACCGAACTGTATCTGGTAGAGGGAGACTCCGCAGGAGGTTCTGCAACGCAGGGAAGAAATTCGAGATTCCAAGCGATCTTACCCTTGCGCGGTAAGGTTTTGAACGTAGAAAAAACGAGACTGGATAAGGTGTATTCCAACCTGTCTCTGATCCCGATCATTCAGGCACTGGGATGCGGAATCGGTGAGGAATTCGATTCTACCAAGCTGCGTTACGGAAAGATCATCATCATGGCCGATGCGGACGTTGACGGTTCGCACATCCGAATCCTGTTGTTGACCTTCTTCTTCCGTCATATGCGTAAGCTGATTGAAGAAGGACACATCTATTTCGCACAGCCGCCCCTTTACAAGATCTACAAAAAGGGAAGCAAGGCAGGAAGCGAAAGATATGCGTACACCGAGGAAGAAAAGGAAGCAATCGTTGCGGAAATGGGCGGCAACAACATCGAAGCCGACCGATATAAGGGTCTTGGTGAGATGGATGCCGATCAGCTTTGGGAAACAACGATGGATCCCAAACACCGCACCATCCTGCGCGTGACCATCGAGGACGCGATCGCGTGCGACGAAATGTTCTCCATTCTCATGGGCGACAAGGTCGAGCCTCGCCGCGTCTTTATCGAGCAAAACGCAAAATTCGCCGAGAATTTGGATATTTGATTGTGAAGGGAACAAGGTAGGAAGCAAGGTAGGAAGCAAAGTAGGAAGCAAGGGAAAACTTTTGATAAAAGTTTTCCCCTGCACCCCTTTCAAAACTTTCACCGCGTTGTTAATTGCGCCCTCCGACGAAGGAAGATCAAATGCTTTCCTTTGCGAGTACGGTGCGTTTCGGTGAAAGCCACGTGCAATGCAGACTCTACTGAATTTGTAGCTTTCAAGCAAAGCCAAAACAATAGCTCCCGCCAGTGCCCGGGTCCCACCACCGCCGGGCACTCACGAAAGTTAGTTTTCGAAAAATAACTGTTGTCTCTCTTTCGGGAGAGGTGGCAGGATTCACAATGGGCGTCGGAGAGGGCGCTAACAAACAATGCTCCACTTGGTTCGCTTTGTATTGATTCGAGAGCTGATATAAAAAGGTGGTGAAAGTTTTGAAAGGGTTTTGGAAAACTTTTTCAAAAGTTTTTCCAAGAAAAATCAAAAAATGAGAAATCTGTTTCAAAACAAATTTTTTATCATTTGCCTATGCGTGGCGGTGGTGCTTGCCGTAGTGCCGTCCACGTTTGCCCTGATGGGTTATGGAGGACTGGCGAAAAATATTCTCGGAACAGTCACCTTTCCCGTAAGATGGTGCTTTTCTGCCATTGCGGATGGTTTTGAAGGGTGGTCGATGTATTTTGAAAGCATCGACGCGCTAAAGGCACAAAACGACGCGCTGGAGTCGGAAAACCGTGACATGGCGGATCGGTTGGAAAACGCAGAGCTTTTGGAAAATGAAAACGAACGCCTGCGCGCTTATCTCGGTATGAAAAGCAAATACCCGTCCTTTACCTTTGAGGAGGGAATGGTGATCAGTTATTCCTCGGGAAACTATATCACTACCTTGACGCTCAATAAGGGAAGCATTGACGGAATTGAAAAAAATATGCCCGTGGTAACTCCCAACGGAATCGTGGGATACGTCAGCGAGGTGGGGCTGAATTGGTGCATGGTTTCAACCCTTATCGAAACCGCCACTTCGGTTGGCGCGTATATTCCGCGATCGGGTGAGGTTGGAATCGTGAGCGGCGACTACAGTATGCGATACGACGGACTTTGTAAGGTCAGCTACGTCAACGTGGATGCCGATATCGAGGTAGGGGATACCGTCCTTTCCAGCGGTACGGGCAGCGTTTATCCGGCGGGGCTGGAGATCGGAACGGTTACCGCGATCAACGTGGACGAGTATAGCCGTACCCTTGTGGCAACCGTTAAGCCGTCGGTTGAAATGAAAAACATCAAATGGGTGATGATCATCACCGACTATGAAACCGAAACTGCTCCCGATGCAAGCGGAGATATGATACAGCCGTGAGAAATGCAAAATGCAAAGTGCAAAATGAAAAACACCTCATCACCCGACTCCGTCGGGAGCTTCCCCTCAAGGGGAAGCTTTCAATCAATAACCCACGCAAAACTAAATTTCGTGAGCGGATGGGGTGGTGGGACCCAGCCGCTTGCGGGAGCAATTCTACTGTCAGCGTGCGAGAGAAACAAGTTAAGTAGAGTCTGCTCTGCACGGTGGCTTGCGCCAAGCGCAGAGCAGAAAAAGAGGGAGTGCTATGAGAGCGATTCTCGTAGAGGGTAGGCTAACAAAAAGGCGGTAAAAGCTTTGAAGGGGTATGGGGAAACTTTCTCGAAAGTTTCC
>JBGVEW010000044.1:0-9527 GCA_045120465.1 Eubacteriales bacterium | reverse complement strand
TTCGGACATTATCTTCCTTCAGAAGCGCGACCGCATTATCGAAGCTGAACCCGATTGGGTTCACCTCGGTGTCGATGAGAACGGTATTCCTATGAACCAATACTTTATCGACAATCCCGATATGGTGCTTGGTGAAATGGTAATGAGGTCAGGTCCTTATGGCGACGAGCCGACCTGCCGCGCCTACGAAGGACAAGACCTCGGAGAGCTTCTTTCGGGTGCGATAGCCAATATCAATGCCGAGATACAAGAGGTTGAGATGGACGAGCTGACCGACGAGGAAAGCAAGGCTATCCCCGCCGATCCAAGAGTCAAAAACTTCTCCTACACACTTGTGGACGGCAAGGTTTACTACCGTCAAAACAGCGTTATGAACCCCGTGGAAACCTCGGTAACGGGTGAAAACCGTATCAAGGGTATGATCGGTATTCGTGACGTGGTACGCGAGCTTATCGACGCGCAACTTGAAGATGCTCCCGATAGCGAAATCAAGGCTCTGCAAGCAAAGCTCAACACCCTATACGATACCTTCACAAAGAAATACGGACTCATCAATAGCCGTGGTAACGCTTCCGTTTTCTCGGACGATAATTCTTATTTCCTCCTTTGCTCCCTTGAAATTCTCGATGATAACAAGGAGCTGAAGGCAAAGGCGGATATGTTCACCAAGCGCACCATCAAGCCACAGACAACGGTTGAAAAGGTGGATACGGCAAGCGAAGCTTTAGCCGTTGCAATCGGTGAGCGCGCATTTGTGGATATGGAGTATATGACCGAGCTGACGGGCAAATCTGAGGAAGAACTGTTCGCTGACCTTAAAGGCGTTATCTTCCTTAATCCCTATCACGGAAACCGTATCGGGGAGAAAAAATATCTGATGGCAGACGATTATCTTTCGGGCAACGTGAGAGAAAAGCTCGCCGTGGCAAGAAAGACCGCAGAGCTTTACCCCGAGGACTACGCCATCAACGTGGAAGCACTTGAAAAGGTGCAGCCCGTTGACCTTACGGCAGCGGAAATCGGTGTCAAGCTCGGCTCGGTATGGGTGCCGCAAGAGGACGTGCAGGACTTTATGTACGAGCTGCTCGGCACTTCACGTTGGATGCAATCAGAGATAGAGGTCAAGTTCGTAAAAATGACGGGTGAATGGGTTAACACAAATAAACCCCACGACCGAGGAAACGTCAAGGCGAACAACACCTACGGTACAAAGCGTATCAACGGCTATCAGATCATCGAAGAAACGCTGAACCTCAAAGACGTGCGTATCTTTGACTATGTTGAGGATGCAAACGGCAAGAAAACACCCGTGCTCAACAAGAAGGAAACGGCAATCGCACAAGGCAAGCAAGAGCAGATCAAGCGAGCCTTTGAGGAATGGATATGGCGCGATCCCGAAAGGCGCGAGAGGTTGTGTCGGCTCTACAATGAGAAGTTCAACAGCTACCGCCCGCGAGAATACGACGGCAGCCATATTCAGTTCTACGGTATGAACCCCGAAATATCCCTTCGCCCCCATCAGAAGAACGCAGTCGCAAGAATTATGTACGGCGGAAACTCTCTCCTTGCCCACGTTGTTGGCGCAGGCAAAACCTTCACGATGGTTGCCGCTGCACAAGAGAGCAAGCGGCTCGGACTCTGTAACAAGAGTATGTTCGTCGTACCCAATCACCTTATCGAGCAATGGGCGAGTGAGTACCTTCAGCTCTATCCCTCGGCAAATATCTTGGTGGCGACGAAGAAAGATTTTGAAACCAAGAACCGCAAGAAATTCTGCGCCCGTATTGCTACGGGAGATTACGATGCTATTATCATCGGTCACTCTCAGTTTGAGAAAATTCCCGTATCCGTCGAAAGGCAGATACGCACACTTGAAAACGAGATTGAAACGATAATGCAGAGTATGGAGGAACTCTCCCGTGAGCGTGGAAACCGCGTGACCGTCAAGCAGCTTGCCAAGTCGAAAAAGGCTCTTGAAGCAAGGCTTGAAAGGCTTAACGACCAATCCCGCAAAGACGACGTTGTGACCTTTGAGGAACTCGGCGTTGACCGTCTTTTCATCGACGAGGCACACTTCTATAAAAACCTTGCCGCCTATACCAAAATGAGAAACGTGGCGGGCATTTCACAGACCGAAGCTCAGAAATCCTCTGACCTCTATATGAAGTGCCGCTACCTTGACGAGCTGACGGGCGGTAAGGGTTGCGTGTTCGCAACGGGTACTCCCATTTCCAATACGATGGTGGAGCTTTACACGATGCAGAAATACCTGCAATACGATGAACTCCGCTACCGTGACCTCTTGCACTTCGACTCTTGGGCATCGACATTTGGCGAAACCGTGACGGCAATCGAGCTTGCTCCCGATGGCACGGGATACCGAGCAAAGACACGCTTTGCAAAGTTCTTCAATATCCCCGAGCTGATGGCAATGTTCAAGCAGGTAGCCGACATTCAGACGGCGGATATGCTCAATCTTCCTACCCCCGAAGCACACTTCCACGTTGTAAAGGTGGAGGCGAGCGAGATACAAAAGGACTTAGTTCAATCCTTTGCGGAGCGAGCCGAGAAGATACACAAGCGCGAGGTCACATCCGACCAAGACAATATGCTTCTCGTCACCAATGACGGGCGCAAGGCGGCTCTTGACCAACGCTTGATAAACCCGATGCTTGAAGATTTTGAGGGCAGCAAGGTCAACGTATGCGTGGAAAATATCTACGGTATATGGGAACGCAATGCCGATAAGAAATCGGCTCAGCTTGTGTTCTGTGACCTCTCTACACCGAAGAATGACGGCAATTTCAACGTGTACGACGATATACGAACCAAGCTCATTGAGCGCGGCATACCGCCCGAGGAAATCGCATTTATCCATACGGCGGATACGGACACGAAGAAGAAAGAGCTGTTCGGAAAGGTGCGCCGAGGTCAAGTCCGTATCCTTATCGGCTCGACCTTCAAAATGGGTGCGGGTACAAACGTGCAGGAGCGTTTGATAGCTCTGCACGACCTTGACGTTCCGTGGCGACCGAGCGACCTTGAACAGCGCGCGGGGCGTATCGTGCGACAAGGCAACACCAACCCCGAGGTTGACCTATACCGTTATGTGACTGAAGGCACTTTCGATGCCTATTCCTATCAGCTCTTGGAGTCCAAACAGAAGTTTATCTCGCAGATTATGACCTCAAAATCTCCCGTGCGAAGCGCCGAGGACGTGGACGAAACGGCTCTTTCTTATGCGGAAATCAAGGCTTTGGCAAGCGGAAATCCGAAGATTATGGAGAAGATGCAGCTTGATGCTGACGTGGCAAAATTAAAGCTCCAAAAGGCTTCACACCTTAGCCAAAGATACGCTCTTGAAGATGCTCTTATCAAGAAATATCCAAGGGATATAGCCGAGATAGAGGAACGCATCAAAGGACTTGAAGCCGACATCAAGACCGCCGAGGAAGGCACACACCCCGACGAGCACGGCTTCTCTCCGATGGAGCTTATGGGCGTGACCTACACCGAAAAAGCTGAAGCGGGCAAGACCATTCTTGACATCTGCTCTCGCATCAATAATCAAGAGCCGCGACCTCTCGGAGAATACCGAGGGTTCAAGACCGACATAGGCTTTGACGGAGTTTCCCGTGAGTTTTATATCACTCTGCGAGGGGCTTTGTTCCACAAGGTTATGCTTGGCAAGGATGCTAACGGTATCATCACCCGACTTGACAACGCTATTGAGAAGTTTGCCGAGCGCAAAAAGAACAACGAAGCGCAGCTTGCCGAGGTTCACAGACAGATCGAAACGGCAAAGGCGGAGATAGCGAAGCCTTTTCCCGACGAAGCAATCCTCGAAGAAAAAAGCAGACGGCTCGACGAGCTGAATTCTGAACTCAATATGGACAGAAAGGAGAACGAAATCGTGGACGGCGTAGAGGAAATCAGCGAGGACGGACAGGAGAAAAAGCCTTCCCCCCGCGATGACCGTGACGACCGATAACGCCATCACAAGGCGTGGCGGCGGTGACACTCACCGTCGCTTTACATAGCCGGGAGAGCTGCACCACTCTCTCGGCTATCTTATTTTGGAAGGAGGAAGGTGATGATGAAATATGGCGTGGAAGTAGTTATTTTGCAGTACGGCTATGTGGAAATCGAAGCAGACTGCCCATCGGAAGCCGAGCATATTGCCGAGCAAAAAGCTCTTAACGGCGATATAGATTTTCACGAAAGCGAAGCGCACGAAATCAAAATCGTGTGCCACGTTTACGAATAACGGGAGGTATCAATGAGAAGGCAAAACACGCAAGGATATGTGCCGCCCGAAGCCATTGAGAAAGCACGGAGCGTTGACCTCTTGACCTATCTGAAAACTTATGAGCCGTATGAGCTTGTGAGGTGCGGTAGCAACGTGTACTGCACGAAGTCGCACGACTCCTTGAAGATCTCAAACGGCAAATGGTTTTGGTGGTCGCGTGGGTTCGGCAGCTCTAACGCCCTGGACTATCTTGTGAAAGTCAAGGGCTTTGAACTGCCCGAAGCGGTACGGATATTGACGGACACGACGGTTGTAAGACCGTCTTTTTCTTTGCCCGAAGCAAAGGTCAAGCGGTACGACCGCCTTATGATGCCGCGTCACAATTTTGCGTGTAGAAAGGCTCGTCAGTACCTCGTAGCAAGAGGAATTTCCGAGAGGATCATCGACGATTGCATCGCAAAAAGAACCATAGCTGAGAGCGACCGTTACGGCTCTGTTTTCTTTATCGGATACGATGAGAAAGGCGAAATGAAGTATTGCTCTTGGAGAGCGACGGACGGCACAACCAACAGAAAGGACATAGCAGGCAGCGACAAGACCTACACCTTTCGTCTTATTGCGGAAGGTAAAAAAGACAGCGTTTTCGTCTTTGAAAGTGCTATTGACCTTTTATCTTATGCAACCATTTTGAACGCAAACGGAGGTGATTATAAACACGAAAACCTGCTTTCCGTGTCGGGCATTTATGCCCCGAAAGGAAGCTATGAAAACACGAAAGTACCCGTATCTCTTACGGATTTTCTATCGAAGAATCCGCAGGTGAAAAAGGTGTTCTTGTGTTACGACAATGACGATAAAGGACGGCGCGGTGCGGCTGCCCTTGGATATGTTCTTGGCGGTCGGTACGAGGTCAAATTCACCCCTCCACCCGACGGGAGCAAGGACTATAACGACTACCTTATGAACCTAATAAACGATAAGAAAAGAGAGGTAAAAGCCAATGAGGATAACCGTAAAAACGATGCAAGATAGAAACTCCAAAGAGTCGCGCTATATGAAAAAGTTTCAGAAAAATCTGCGTAAAATGCTCTTGAAAAATTACGGTGGTTGCCCCGTAAACAAAGAGCGTATTACGGCTGAAATCAATGAAGCAATCGACGCACTTCGCACCTTTGATCCCGTTCTCGATTGGGATTACAAGCCCCTTTGCGCTTGTGAGATTATGGGTTGCGAAATGCCCCATAACAACATCAAGCAGAACCGTTTGTTTGAGCGAAACGGACACCTTTTGTGTTCCTCTTGGGAAACCGACGAGGATGATATTACGACCGTCGTAGAGGGCTACGAGATGTGGCTGCTTGAAGATATGCGTATCGTTTTCACATACTTTGTGAGAATGTGGGCGTTTGATGACGAGGATAAAGCGGCTATGACCTACCGCTATGCGCTCGGCAAAAAAGTACCCGAAGATATGGAAATCACCCTTGCAGATATTCTCGATGAAATCTCTGAGCAGGCGTTCAATGCAAGGCTCTAAAGGCGGTGATTTTTTGAGTAAAAGAACCTTTGAATACGGCGGCTACAACTTCTTTCCCGTAAGAAAATTGGAGGGTTCTGAGAGTGGATTTTTCGCCATTTCAAAGCGAATTTCCATTGATGCCGAGCTTGGATTATGCGAGGAAGGCTATGCCTATCCGAGCAAATTTCCGTACTCCTACGAGGATTTTTACAAGGCTGCGGGAGGTCACGAATACGACCTTTTCCGTTGCGTTGAGAACGGAAAAATCTATATTCCTTGTCATCACGACCTGCAAATTTACCGCGAGGAAAAGAACAAAACCTTTGAGGTTACGATTACGGAAACGTTATCACGAACAGTCAGAGTTGAAGCTGAAGATGCTTACGAAGCGCAGACAATCGTTAACGACGGATACCACAGAGGACACTATATTCTGACCGCCGAGGACTACCAAGGCGTGGAATATGAAATCAAAGAACCCGTCAGAAGCCGCGACGATAAAGAACGATGAAAGGAGGACTTCGGGGCGGCGGATTAGTGTCTTTCACTCTTAGCAAGCATTGGATTTGTCATTACAAACCCGCTTGTTAGGGAGAACCCTAATACCCCCGCCCAACAAAACAGCTATGCGAAAACGCAACAATCCCGTACAAATCTATCTTGATGATGCCGAGCTGAAACGCCTTGATGAGTGGTCTGCCGCCGCCAATATGTCACGGAGCAATTATATCCGTCAGCTCATCGCAGGCTTTCAACCCGTTGAGTTTCCGCCTGTGGAATACAAGCAAGTCATTGACGAGCTTCAGCACATCGGCATCAATATGAACCAACTTGCGACGAAGGCGCACTCTCTCGGTTTTATTGATGAACCCGAGTACCGACGAAATGCAAACCGCGTGTGGCGGATTGTTGCGGAGCTTTCGGCGCAGCTTGCGAGGGGAGGTATCAAGATTGGCGGTAACAAAAATATGGTATGTAAAAAGCCACCTAAAGCAACTGATTGATTATGTCGGAGATCTTCACAAATCTTCGGAGAATTTATCAGAGGATACGCTGAAGGCTCTCGTCGAATACGGCGTGGATATTCTCAAAACCGAAGAACGGCTTTATGTCAGCACTCTCCAATGCGAGCTTGACTCTGCGGTGAGCTTGATGGAACAGCTTAACTCACGGACGGGTAGCAAGTCCAACACGATTGCTTACCACGCCTATCAGAGCTTCAAGCGCGGCGAGGTTGCTCCCGAAGTGGCACACGAAATCGGTGTGCGCCTTGCCCAAGAGTTATGGGGCAACTTTCCCGTGGTCGTTTCCACCCACACCAACACGGGAACGATACACAATCACTTTGCTTTTCCCGCCACGGGCTTTGATATGAAACGGTACAATCCTTGTAAGGCAACGTACCAACAAATCCGTGATGTATCCGACCGACTTTGCCGTGAATACGGCTTGTCTGTTATCGAGAAGCCGAGAGGAAAAGGACGGCATATCGGAGAGATAAAAGCCGAGCAAGAAGGACGGGCGACGGTGCGAGGTCTGATACGGCGAGATATGGACGAAGCCATCAAGCATTGCTTCACCTATCCGCAGTTCGCACACACCTTTCAATCTCTCGGTTACACCCTTGAATGGCGAGGAAAATATCTGCGTATCCGCCCCGACGAAAGTACAAGGTGGTTTCGTATGGATAAGCTCGGTGAGGGCTACACATACGAGGACGTGCAAAGACGGCTCAAAGAGAACGGCATCAACCGTTCCTTCACTCCGTACAAATCCTACACCAAACGGGAGAAGCCGAAAGGACTTGTGGCTCTTTACTACCACTACTGTTATCTGCTCGGCGCACTCCCAAAAGAAAAACCGAATAACCGTGAAGCATACGCCGTGATCCGAGAGGACGTCAAACGAGCGCGTATGTACTCCGAGGAAGCAAAGTTGCTTGGCAAGTATGACATTCATACCGCTGAGCAGCTTTCTTCTTTTACCGAGAATTTATCGGGCAGGTTCGTTTCCCTTGCCAAGGAGCGAGCTGCACTCCGCAACCGACTCCGCCGTATGCACGATAGCGTGGAAATGCAACCGATAAAAAATCAGATTTCAGAGCTATCAAGACAGATGGCGGTGCTCCGTCGTGAAATGCGGCTTTGCGAGGATATTGCCCTGCGAAGCGGTGCTATTGAAGCGGTGGTCAACACCATCGACGTACCCGATAAAGATACACCAAAGAAAACCCAAGACAGAAAGAAGGAGGAAAGAAAAGTATGAATACTTCCGGCGAAGCAGCAGATCAGGTAATGAAAATGATGCTAAACGGAACGGAGGTACTTATCAAGCTGACGGGAACGGGCGCGAAGAACGCTGCCGTGTTGCTTTACTCTATGGCAAGGCAACAGAAGAAAACCAAAGGCTCGGCAAGACTTGAAAGTATGCTCCGTAGCGGCAAGCCCTTGAAGGTTTACACCTTTAAGGCAGACGACCTGCCGAAATTCAAAGAGGTCGCCAAGCAGTACGGTATTCTCTATACCATTCTCAAAGAAAAGGACAAGACAGACGGTGTGTTCGACGTGATGGTTCGCGCCGAGGACGAGTCCAAGATTGCGAGGATTACCGAGCGTTTCAATCTCGCACAAGTGGACGTTGCCACTCTCCGTGCGGAAATCGTGAAAGAACAGGAGGAAAAGAAAGAAAATGACCAAGAAGCGCAGAACCCACCCGAAGCCGAGCACCCTGAGAAGGATGACAGCGAAAAGCTCGCTGATGAGATGCTCGCCAAGCCTATTCAGAGAGAGGAGCCGACAGTCGAAAACCCTACTGCGGCTCGGTCAGACAAAAATCCAAAGGCAAGTCCCGAGGTTCTGTCCGAGCACTCATCCGAACCTGCAAAGCCACAAAGCGACCGTAGTATGAAGCAGGAAGGAAAAGCAGACTGCAAGCCTTCGGTCAAGAAGAAAATCGAGGACATCAAAAAGGAGCGCGCGGACAAGAAAAAGGATGCTCCCAAAGCTCCCGACAAGTCCAAGAGCAAAGGCAAATCCAAGAGTAAAAAGAAAGAGAGGAAAGGCAGATAATGACAGAGTTTGAGAACATTTTTGAAGAAGCCAACAAGAAAAACGGCAAAGAAGCTCCGCCCCCGAAAGCTGCTCCCGCTGCCACGGAGAAAAAGAGCTTTGCAGAGGTTCAGCGTGAAAAACGCGCGAAGTGCTACGAGATGATCGACGAGGGGTGTGCAAGCATCGTTGCAAACAAGGAGAATATGCAGCAGTTCCTTGACGTGCAGAGCCGTTGTGAGAACTACTCCCTCAACAACAATTTCCTCATCTATATGCAGATGGACGGAAAGCTCCCGACACGTCTTATGGACTTTGACGGTTGGAAAAAGGCGGGCTGCTCCATCAAAAAGGGTGAGGAAAGCATTTGGATTTTAGAGCCGAGTCCTTACACCGTGGACGGAGAGCAACGTATGGGCTACAACGTCAAGAACGTCTTTGACATCAGCTCGGTTGCAGAGCCGCCCGCGAGTGAGTTCCCGAAGAAGCTCCAATACGAGGACAACAAGCTCCTTGCGGCTCTTGTGGATGGTTGCCCCGTTCCCATTCAGAAAAGCAATGCCGACCTCGGTAACGAGGCTGCCGTGTACGATGCGAAAAACAGAGTGATTCTCTATAAGCAAGGCACGGAGTTCGGCAAGCTCTTTCCCGCTGTTGCCAAAGCAAGAGCACACGCGGAAATGGCGAAGGATGCGGCACACTACCGCAACGA
>JBGVEW010000043.1:0-28391 GCA_045120465.1 Eubacteriales bacterium | reverse complement strand
GCGATGCCCCCCCACCCCCGTGTTTCAATTCTCAAAATATCGCAAGAGCTCTGCGGGAGAATCCAACATTCCGCACGCGCCGCTATCCATAAGCTCCGCTTCACTGCCAAATCCCCAACGCACACCCACACAGGCGACGTTGTTTTTGAAAGCTCCAAGCACGTCGTTGTCACGGTCTCCCACCATCAAAATCTTTGACGGATCGGTAATGCCGAGCTGCTCCATTGCGTAGGCGATCACTTCGTGCTTTTCGTTGCGGAGTCCGCTGATCTCGGGACCCACCATTAAGGTAAAATACTTGTCAAGACCAAAGTGCGCGACGATTTGCGTGGCAAATTCGTGAGGCTTGCAGGTGGCGAGCACGCAAGGGATTCCGCGCGCGTTCAGTTCCTTCAGGAGTTCTTCAACGCCCTCATAAACACGGCATTCAAACATTCCGCCCGCGCGGTAACGCACACGGTACAGATCTACGGCTTTTTGAGAATCGATGGGATCCAATCCGCAAAAGTTAGAAAAGCCGTAAAGGAGCGTTGGACCGATAAAGCAGGTCAGATCTCTTTCCGGGGGGATCGGGCGACCCAGCTGTTCCATCGCATAACGGACACAGCCCGTAACTCCGGGGGCAGAATCGATCACCGTTCCGTCCAGGTCAAAAAAAGCATAGGAATATTGCGGCATGGTACTCTCCGTTTCTCCGCAGGTGGGAAAAATAATCCGTCTTTTTCCAAAAAACACCTTGCAAGTGTGCGTGCGGTATGATATAATAAATACGTATATATGCTATTATATCATACCGCTCCGATTTTTGCAAGTAGAAAAATACGGATGATTTCCCCCAAAAAAGGAGAGATGCTCTGCATGGATATGAATTTTACTATCCCCGTTAACGAAGCCTTTGAGGCGTCCGCCAAGGATCCTTCCTGCGGATGTCCCTTTTGCGCGCTGTATCGCAAATTGGAGGAGGATGAATTGGATCTGATCCTCGGCGCTTCCATGATGGAGCCTGACGTTCGCATCCGTACCAACGAGCAGGGATTTTGCCGCACGCATTACGATATGATGTTCGTGCGTAAAAATCGACTTGGAATGGCACTGACGCTGGAGAGTCACCTGGACGAATTGCGCCGTGAGATCCGTGACACGGGATTTGGCGGTGGTCAGGGAAATAAGCCCATCAAACGCATCGGGGAGCTCGAATCCACCTGCTACGTTTGCAATCGCATCGCGGGCAATTTTGAACATATGGTGGACACCGCGGTTTACCTTTGGGAAACCGATGAGGCGTTTGCTCCCAAACTCAAGGCACAGCCCTACTTCTGTCTGCCGCACTACCGCAAGGTGCTCTCTTACGGTCAAAGGAGACTGGGGAAAAAGAAGCAACCCGAATTTGCCAAGGCGTGTGCCGCCGTTGTGGAATCCTATTTTGACGAATTGCAAAAGGACGTTAGCTGGTTTTGTAAAAAATTCGATTACCGATATGCGGAGGAACCTTGGTACAACTCTAAAGACGCTGTAGAGCGTGCATTCAAATTCCTACGCTCGGATCTGCATCATCAATAAAAAGGAAAAATGAAACATGATCGATTTACTCAAGCTTCACAAGCATTTTATTTTGACACACTTAAAGGAAGGTGACGTTGCCGTGGATTTTACCATGGGCAACGGATATGATACCGAGTTCCTTTCCAAAACCGTAGGCCCCACGGGCAAGGTTTACGCCTTCGACATTCAGGAGCAGGCTGTGGAATCCACCAAAAAGCATCTGCGCGAGGTTGGATGTCCCGAAAATTATACACTGATACATGCTTCACACCATTTGGTGAAAGACTATGTAAAGGAGCCTATCAAGGCAGGAATGTTTAACCTCGGCTGGCTTCCGGGAGGTGATAAATCCATCACCACTTTGCGCGAGACCACGCTTCCCGCAATTGAGGCGGCGATCGATTTGATGGACGTGGATGCGATCATCAACGTTGCGGTTTATCCGGGGCACGAGGAAGGGGATCTTGAGGGCAAAATGATTTGTGATTATCTCGCAAGTATCAGCCGTCATAAGGTCTGCGCAACCAAGGTCAACATTCTCAATTCGCCGTCCTCACCGTATTTTATCGTCATCGAAACCAAATCTCCCATTAAAGTACCCTATGGAAGGTCACATGAAAAAAAACAAGCTTAACTGTTTTCTGCTTCTTTTGCTTGCCTGCCTCTCTTTACAGAGCTGTATTCTGTTGCAGGCAGAGGAAGAAACCACAACGGCACCCCTAAAGCCGCCGATTATCATGGAGCCCTCGCAAATTGAGACGGTTCTGCAATGCTATCAGAATACGGTGTACGTCTATCGTGCCGATATTGACCAATCGGTTCTGACAACCGAATTGCAGGCGCGATATCTGCTGTTGATGAATAAGGAAAAATCCTTGGGGGCAGAGTACGTGCCCGCGTCCCTCTCTCCCGTCACCTGCCCCACGCATTATGACGAGAAGCTGGAGATGGAGAGCCGCGCGGCGGAGGCACTGGTGCAGATGTACCGCGAAATGAAAGCGGACGGCATCAACGTTGACGATCTGATGGTTACAAGCGCGTACCGATCCTACGAGTATCAACGCCTGACCTACAACGCCCATCTGCGCAAGGAGATGGAGGGCATTTCGGTTGAGGCGATCAATTGTCTGGGCGAGGAGTATATCCGTGCAACCTATTGGGATCGCAACAAATCGACCCTGAGTGAAACGGATGCGCACAAGGTGGTGCAATCCTATTCCGCAAAGCCCGGGCAGAGCGAGCATCAGACAGGCCTGTGCGTGGATTTTATCACGTCGGGTATGAACGATAAGCTCACTGTGCAATTTGAGGAGAGCGAGGCGTTCGCCTGGCTTTCCGAGAACGCATACCGTTTTGGATTTATTTTGCGCTATCCCGAGGGAAAAGAAGAAATCACGGGATACACCTATGAGCCGTGGCACTATCGCTTTGTCGGACGCGAAGCCGCGACAAATATGTATTTTGCCGATTTGACGTTGGAAGAATACCTTGCGATCTGCAAGGTCTGATAAAAAAGAAAAGAGGGAGTCGGATACCCAAACGTATCCGACTCCCTCAAAGATTTATTTTGCCTTCTTTTCCTTGGGCTTTCTGATTTTGTTGAGCTTTTTGTTCATTTTGAGAAGCTCTTCCTTGGTAAAGGAGATGTTCATCATTCCCATCATGCTCGTCAGACGAAGCACGGTAAAGCCGCCCATCATCTGCATCAGTCCACCGTCCGCCTTGAGATCCACGTCAAAGCCGCCGGATTTTTTGCCGGCTTCCTTGTCCTTTTTGTTGGCGTTCATCTTCTTTTTCAACTGTAAGCCAACACCGAGGAACCACAGTTTTCCGCGCGTGGATTTCATAATGTCGCTGATCTTATCGTTGAGAGAGAAGCGTCCCTCGGGGGCGGTTACGTCAAACCAGTTGAGCACCGCGCCCTTTTCCACGAGAACGTAGTCCATGTTCATTTCGGCAACCTTGCGGATCTTGCCCTCATCGGAAAGCTCGCCTGCCTTTGCAACGATGGTGCTCTCGCCAACGTTCGGTACGTCAAAATAGAAGAAGTGGTTTTCCGCAGTCTTTTTGCCAAGGCTCTTGCCGTTGACAAAGAGCTCAACCTCGGGAAGGTTGGAATATACGGTTACCTTGGTAACGTCCTCAACTCTGTCGATATAACGTTTTCCGCAAAGGTGAACGAAGGGATCGACCTCGGGGGAAACGAGCCATGCCTTGTATGCATAGAACGCATCCTTCTTGTACTTTCTGTCCATGGTGATCAGACCCTTGTGGTTCTGTCCGTTCTCGCCGCCCTCCGCTCTTGCGTCCGCGCCAAAGTCGAACATATTCCAAACGTGGGTTGCCCAAATATACTTTCTTGCAGAGAACTGCTTGATCAGCTCCTCATGGTAGTATGCCTGATATTCCTCGGTGTAGTCACCTTGCTTGGGGTTGCTGGTGTGCCAGTTGAGTGCCTCGCATCCGTACTCGGAGCATCCGATCGGAATATTGGGGTGCGTCTCGTGGAATTTATCAAACCAAGGTCCGTTCATGTCGGTGTCTCCACCGTACCAACCAAAGTAGTGGTTGTAAGAAACCAGATCGGGAATTTGCAGGTAGGGGTCGTCCATCTTGCACATCGAAACCGCTGCTATGGTAGTAAGACGGGTCTTGTCCATATCGTGAACGAGATCGTTGAGTACGCGGTGGTTGTCCAAAAGATCCTCATCGGAGCCACCGATGGAAATTTCATTGGAAAGTCCCCAAACGCAAATAGAGGGATGGTTGTAGTTTTGCGAGATCAGTTCCTTCATCTGGGAAATCGTGTTGGCGCGTCCGTCGGGCATGTGCTTGGAGATATAGGGGATCTCCGCCCAGATTACGAGACCGCGCTCGTCACAAAGATCATAGAAGTACTGATCGTGCTGATAGTGGGCGAGGCGGATGGTCGTAGCACCAACTTCGCAGATCAGATCGATATCCTCCTCGTGATGTTCGGGAAGGAGCGCGTTACCAACGCCCCAGCGGTCCTGATGGCGGGAGACACCGCGAAGGGGGTATTCCTCACCGTTGAGGATAAAGCCGTTGTTGGGATCTACCTTAAAGGTACGGCAACCGAATCTGCTGCAAACGTTGTCAAGAACCTCACCGCCTTCAACGATCTCCGCTTCACAGCAGTACAGGTAAGGATCTTTGCGACCGTTCCACAGATGAACGTTCTTAATCTCAAAGGAGACCTTGGTTTCGGTGGATTCGATCTTTTGCAGTTCGTTTTCTTCTTTGTCGTAAAGCGTGTAAACGATCTTTTGACCGTTTTGGAGTCCCTTTACGTAGGTTTCTACCTCAACCGTTGCGTCAGCACCGTTGATTGCGGGAGTGATCTTGATACCGGGAGCACCGCAGTAGTCCAGGTCAAAGTGAGAAGCACTCGTGCAGATCAGATTGACACCTCTGTAGAGACCACCGTAGAAGGTGAAGTCTGCCATTTGGGGATAAACGGTATCGCTGGGGGAGTTATCTACGACAACCGCGATCTCGGTCTTGTCCGTGAGCTCCTCGGTCACGTTGACTCGCCAAGTGGAGTAACCGCCGTCGTGGTGAGCGAGCTTTTTGCCATTGACATAAACGTCGGCAGATGCGTTGGCACCTCTGAATTCCAGATAATAGAGGTCTGCCGCAGGAAGGTCTGCGCGGTTCAGCTCTTTTACGTAGAGGCAAGAGCCGCGGAAATAATCGTTTCCACCGTCAAAGCCGTCCTCTGCGTTCCACGTGTGGGGAAGATCGATTTGTTTGCCTTCGCGCAAGGTAATATCAGCAGTGTCCTTGACGAAAAGCCAGTTTGCGTTGAGTGAGAGTAGGTTTCTCATGTGTATTTCTCCTTGTTTTTGGAATAGCGTAAATTCAATGATCGGCGTCCGACTCAATTGCGGTCGGACGCCGTAAGTTTTGATTAAACGTAGTTATCGTTGTCCTCTGCGGAGGTATAAACCATTACGTCGTCCGCTTCGATGTCACGTCCAAGGTCACGGTTCATTTTAGCAAGTTCCTTTTTGTTCAGATTGTAGATCAGACCGAGTCCGATGAACATCATCACTGCGGAAAGCAGGAACGTAGCGGCAACGATGTATCGCATGTTAACGGCAACGTTCCAAAGCTGGTTTCCTTCGTTTTTACCGTCGTAGCCGAATGCTACCATGATGACGAGAATCACGGAGGGACCAATGCCCTGTGCGAGCTTACGGAAGAAGGAGTGGAGCGAATACACGGTTCCTTCTTCACGAGAACCGAACTTCCACTCGTTGTAGTCAATGGCATCGCCCATCATTGCCCACGAAACCGTGGAGTAGATGCCAAGACCAAGGGAGAAGAAGAGCTGGCAGATGATATAGATCACAAGGTCAAGCCCTGTGTTGTCGGGCGTGATGATAAACAAGCCGAGACCTGCCGCAATCGAAACCAGAGAACCAAAGGTGGCAAGCTCTTTTTTGCCGTACTTTGCAACGGCTTTTCTTGCAAGGGGGGTAAAGACGACGATCGGGATCATTGCAAAGAGCTGAACGATACCGGAGATCTGAACGTTTTTAAAATAGGATTGGAAAATAACGGTGACAGCCGTGGTTGCGCCCTGCATACCGATAAACATACCCATAGCGGCAATGGTTGCACCAACGGCGGCGCGGTTTTTGATAAAGTTGGTAAACGCCTTGAAGATATTGAACTTAGGCGTTTCTTCCTTCAATTCAATTTCGGTATCCACTCGGATCTCGGTGGTGCGGATCATAAACTGGAAGCAGATAAATCCAAGCACGCCCATGATAAGAGCAGCAAAGAAAACTCTTTCACCGATGAGGTTATTGTCCTTATCGTAAATGATGAAGGGGAGAATGACCATGGGGAGCATGTTTCCAAAAATGGAGCCGATCGAACGCCATGCGGAAAGAGACGCGCGGTCTTTGATATCGTTGGAGATCAAAGAGAGGAGAGAACCGTAGGGGACGTTTGCAACGGTGTAGAAGGCATCCCAAACGACGTAGCCCGCGATGAAGATGATGAACTTCGCCCAAACGGGAGCATTGGGGAAGGGGAGGAAGCAACAAGCACCACCGACGATCAGACCGATAGAGCCGGCCCAGATGTAGGTGAGAAACTTGTTTCTCTTGTACTTGTGCTTGTCGGCATCGATGATAGAACCGATCAGCGGGTCGTTGATTGCGTCCCAAACCTGAACGATGATGAGAAGGAGTGCATACCACAAATCCATTCCCATAAATTGCGTCCAGAAAATGGACATGGTGCCCTTGAGCGCAAAGCTCATGTTACATCCAAGGTCACCGGCAGCGTAGGAGACACTGTCGAGAATGCCAAACTTGCGTTTTCCGTTGGCATCTGTCATAGGAGTTTTTTTCATAACAGTTCCTTTCTTTATTTTGCAGTTTTTGTGACAGTAAAAAGCACGGTTCAATGGGAAAGGGGAACGATGGGGACCGCGATTCCAATAAAACCGTTACTTGATATATGTACACATTGCTATATTATTGTATCATATTTTATATTACTTGTCAACACCGATCAAGTGAAATGGAATCTATTTTCACTTTTTTATAAAACATGCACAAAAAGGAAAAATCAGGACATAAAACGGGTGCTTTTATTGTGCCTTCCAAACACCGATTATGCGCAAAATGCACAAGGCGTGGATTGTCAAGAAGCGTTGGATTTCGAATTTAATTGTCGCTCCTGTAATAGAGGATCTTACAGGTCCCGTCAGTATCAAAGGTTTCCATCTCATAGGTCAAAGCCCCCGCTTGATAGATCGCGTCGTATAGCTCCTTCAAGCGTTCGGTTTCTCCCACGACGCACGTCCACCCCTCGTCGGGCAAAACGATGGAAAAATTATGCCCGGGGATATTCCCATGCTTCCATCCGATGGCGTATTCGATGGTATTGCCACTCCAGCGATAACCTAAGCCTATGAGATTTTCCAAGCCGTAAAGCCGCTCCATTTCATCCCAAAACGCGCCGATGGTGTTGTATTGATCCTCGTTGATGAGCGAGAAGCTTTTGCTGATGCCTGTAAAAATCATGGGGAGACCTCCTTAGAGCATGAGAATTATAATAAGGGGAGAGAAAAGGGAAACGGGACAATTGAACGTCGCGCGCGTTGCGCGCTATGCGACTTGCCATGCGGCAAGGTCGCCCGTATCTGCGCCAAGGCGCGGTATAGCTTACGAACCGATTACAGCACCAAAAAAAGCAGATAGGCTTTGCCTATTTCAGCTTGCTGACAAAGGTATTAGCCGCATCAAAACGACGAAAGGTTTTCGCCCGCCTTTTTCAAAAGGCGGCGCAGTGGAGGCTGCGGAAGCCTCCTCGCCCGTCGCAACGGGCGAAATTTCCTTTTCGGCGTTCTCTTTTGCAAGCTTTTCTCTTGCGCCTACTCCTTGCAAGAGAAAAGCGACTAAAGCCTTTGTGGCTTTTGACAACCTGTTCTTTTTGAAACAGGGTTTTTCAGTTGCCTGAGATAGGCTTTGCCTATTTTGAACCTTTGGTTTCATCTGCTTTTAGCGCTAATACTTTTTGTTCCTCTCTTTGTGCTAATAACAACTCGCGCTCTTTCTTCCATTCTTCAAATTCAGCACGCCATTCATCAGAAGAGAAAAACTTTATAACACCGGGCAGGAGAACATCGGCAAGTGCTTCAATCTCATCATCGGGAATCATACCGATGCCGCCGTGCTTGTCCTTCAAGATTGCAATGATCTTTTTTCGCAAAGCTTCCATATCAATTTTTGGAAGCTCTACATAAAACCAAGTAGTGTGTTTGTCCTTGAGGACATCAAGCACTCTATTTAACATTTCTTTGATGTTCAATTTACATACCTCCATAACGGATTTGGATACCCAAATCCGGTGCTTGCTAAGACCGACAGACAAGCAGAGCTTTGTTAAAGTTTCTTTATAACTTGCGTAGCAATTCCTCGGATCTGTACGTTACGTTCGATACGATCATCGTAATCGGGATTCTCTGCGTGAAGCATATAAGCTTTCTGATCGGGAAGATAGGTGATGGTTTTTAGTAAGGTTTCAGTTCCGTTTACAAGGACAACTGCATAGTCACCGTCCATGCAAGTGTTCTGCTCGCGCACAATAACGAGATCACCATCGTCAACTCCGATGCCCGTCATTGAGTCACCTTTCGCAGTCAGAATGAAAAAATTTCCGTCACCGACAAGCGCAGTGGGGAGAGGAATGATATCCACCTCTTCCACGTTCGGCTCACTTGGCAACCCGCAGCAGGACACAGTAGAGTCGTAACGAATTGCAGGTGTGGTTTCAAACATATTACGCGAGAGATTCGTGCCGATACTGCGGCGACCGTTGTACTCGATCTCGCCGTGTTCCTTCATATCGGTGAGATATCTCTGCACCGAGGTTTTGGAGATACCCGTTCCCGCCGCGATGTCGCGCACCGTCGGGGACTTGCGGTTCTCCATAAAATATTCGTCTATAAATTGGCGGATCGCCTCCGCCCTTTCGGGACTCCACTTATTCATAAATGCCTCCAAGTTACACGAGGTACAATTGTACCGTATGCTAATTATAGCATACGAAAGAATGTTTGTCAATGGGGGGTGCAAAAATTTCAAAAAGAGAAAGCCGCTATCTTGACGTGTAAATCACGCTGAGATAGCGGCTTTGCTCGATAAAAATCACTCTACCAATCCATACTTGACCTTAATCCGATCCATCTTCTCCAGCATCGGTTCTGCGGCGATCATAAGGAAGATGACCGTGCCAAAGCCGTGGATGAGATCCATGGGAAGTCCGGTTACGTAGCAGGCGAGGATGGTCTCCCATTTAAGTGTTTCGCTGGACATCATCATAGCGGCGGCAGGGTTCATAATGCCACCATAGATAATGACTGCCGTGAATGCACCGAACACAGCAAGGGACGCTCTCGTGCGGCGGAGCCATCCTTTCTTGAATAGCACACCCGCAAGGAAGCCGATGATACCCATGGCGAACATCTGCCACGGTGTCCACGGTCCTTGCCCGAAGATCATGTTGGAGGTCAGCATCGTCATTGCTCCCACGAGGAAGCCTACCTCACCGCCAAAGGCAACACCTGCGATAATGGTGAGGGCAAGCACCGGCTTGAACTGCGGAAGCATAAAGAAGAGTCCGCGTCCTGCGATACCGATGGCGCACAGAACGGCAATGGTGACAAGCTCGCGCGCCTTTGGCTTTCGTCCTTCAAATACGAGAAGGAAAGGAAGCATACATTCGATCAGAACGAGAACGGCGACCAAATTGTAGTGCCGATCCTCCAAGTAGAAGATGCCCGCAAAGATGGTCAGGGGTATGAACAAGAGAATGGCAATGGATGCTACGATGGTTCGTTTGCTCAGGTTTCGTTTTTCTTTTGGTGTTTGAATAACAAGCGGCGGCTCACTTCTGCGCCCGATGGCGGCAACGAATACCGACATGGCGGCAAACAGAATCAGATATAGGAATAACTGTTCCTTACCCTCTGCCGTGATGCCCGATGAATTGATGATTGCCGAAAGATCGGTGATCGACGTAGCGTACAAGAACACGCCGAGAGCCACCAACGCCGACAAAAGTGCGATCAGTTTTCTCCAAATCGGAAGTGCTTTGGGTTTATAATTCACGCTTCGCGGTGCGGGCTTGGGCAAGGGGGTAATTTCTTCATCGGTTTCTTCGGCTTGCTCTACCTCACCGCCACAAGCGGAAATGACGTCCGCAACGGTTACAGCTTTGGGGATCAGATGCCGCGCCATACGGTTGGCGGGTGTGGTATAGAAGCTGTTGCCCGAGAAGAACTCCTGTGGCGTGCCTTCGGCTACGATGTGTCCGTCGAAGAACATACCGCAACGGTGGGCATACTCAGCGCAGAAGGTCACGTCGTGGCTGACCATCAGAATGGTGACCCCCTGCGCGGTGAGCTTGCGGAGAATAGCGGCGAAGCTGACCTTGAATTCCGCATCAAAGCCTTTTGTCGGCTCGTCAAGGAGCAGAATATCGGGGGCAGTTAACAGTACCTTAGCAAGGGCGGTTCGTTGTTGTTCACCGCCCGAAATATCGTAGGGGTGGCGGTCAAGGAATGTGGTCAACTCGCAGAGCTTTACCACACGAGCGACCTGCTCGTCCTTTTCCTCTTTCGTGATCTTCATACCGCGAAGTGCCTCGTACAAATCCTCGCGCACGGTACGCTTGACGAACAAAGCTTGTGGATTTTGAGGAAGAACGCCAACCTTGCCGTTCAAATTCACACTTCCGCGATAGGGAGATTTCAGTCCCGAAATGAGCTTCAGCGTTGTCGTCTTTCCCGCGCCGTTACCGCCGAGGATGGCGTAAAACTCACCCTTGCGGAGTGTCAGCGAAAAGCCCTTTACCACGTCGGGCAAGTCCTTTTCATATCGAAACCAAAGCTCGTCCGCATGTATGGCAATCTCCTCGCCATAGGTGCGGTTTTCTCTTTCTGCAAGGGGGATAAGAGATGATTCACTATTACGAGCCGTCAAAAAATCACTGCCGTCACGGACGGTCAGCGGACAAGGCAGCTCGGTTTTTACCCCTGCCCATACGCGCATGGCGGTAGGCATGGCGAGAAACATCCCGCTATCCTTTTCTTTCAGCGCAAGTCCAACCTTTTCGGGAATATCGTCGCAAACGATACGCCCCTTTTCCATTACGATCACACGGGTTGCAAACGGAAATGCTTCCTCCAAGCGATGCTCGGTGAGAATGATGGTAATGCCAAGCTCTCGGTTGATCTTGCCGAGAAGAGCGAGAAAGTCGGATGCGGCAATGGGATCGAGCTGGGACGTCGGCTCGTCAAGTACCAGGATCTGCGGATTCATCGCCATGACCGATGCAAGGCTTAAAAGCTGCTTCTGACCGCCCGAAAGCTCGGTCACGTTCTTGTAAAACCAATTTTCAATACCGAAAAACGCGGCAACCTCGGCAACACGGCGGCGAATGGTGGGCGTATCATAGCCAAGGCTTTCCAGACCGAAGGCAAGCTCGTGCCAAACCTTGTCTGTCACCACTTGATTTTCGGGAGATTGCATCACAAAGCCGATCTGTTGTGCCTGTGTTCTGTCATTAACCTGATCAAGTGACGCACCACAGTATAAAATCTCTCCCTCGCGTCTGCCGTGAGGGGTGAGGCAGGTCTTTAAGTGTCGGAGCAACGTGGACTTTCCGCATCCCGAAGGGCCGCAAAGGATCAAAAACTCTCCTTGATGTACGGAAAAGGAGATATCCGCCAAGGCTTTTTCTTCCACCTCGGGATAGGAAAAGCTCACATTTTTGAATAGATAGTTTTCCATTTTCTCTCCTCCGTAAAATTCAGCACCACGGGAGTGATGCAAAGTCCGAAATAAACCGTGTAAAACGGTATGGTAGTCATATCAAGTGCGGCGTAGCGGATGCTCGGAAAATAGCGGAAGCCAAAGGCAGAGAGCATGACGCCTGCCGTGAGAAAGAGACCGCAAAATCCGAGCCAAATCAGCGCGTATTTGTCGCGGTCATCCATGCGGTAAATCGAGAATGCCGTTCTTCCTTTTAGTCCGTAACCGCGGCTTTTCATACTGTCCGCCGTTTCAATAGCGTTCTCCAATGCCCACGTGATCATAATCGAGAAAATGACCACCGCCGTTTTGAAGCGTTGCCAAAGGCTACCCGTGGAGATGTCGCGCCCGATGCACCGTTGCGCCTCCACCACGACCACGGTCTGCTTTTTGAATTTCGGCACGAATCGGAGCGACATACTCAGCACCAGAGATAACGCGGGAATGACCTTGCCAAACAGGTAGATGAACTTGTCCGAGGTCATTACGCGAGAGAATGCGGAGAACCAAAGCAGGACTGTCACGAGCATTGCGCCCGCACCGACACCGCAAAGGATACTTTCAAGCGTCAAGGGGTTTCCACTACTGAAATAGTACAGAATGGTCACACCCTCGTGATTAAAGGCAGGGTTGATAAAGGCGGTGAGAAGCACCATCGGCAAACAGAATTTCAAGAGGAACATCACACTCTTTTTGCCCTCGACACTCACCGCATAGGTAATGGCGCAAAGAAGTGCGACAAGTTGCGCCACGGGGTGCGTAAGAAGCATTGAAAATGCAATGACCAACGTAAAATAGAGCAGATTTACGATGGGATGATAATTTGTAAAGGAATCTCGCATAAGCTCACCACGATCCGTCACGTCCCACGTCCTCACCGAGATCGCAGGTGTATCGCCACTCAACCACCTCCCCGTCGGCAAGCTGATAACGGGAGCAACCGTAGTTGGGATACCAGCCATCCACGCGGTACATCCAACCCGAAAGTGCGCCACAGTCAAATTCGTACAGATTGTGGATGCCCTCGATATACGCGCTATTGTAAATAGGCGTCCAAGAAAATTCGATATGTATATTATTATCCTTGCATACCCGTTGAAGCACGTCAAACACCGATTCGCCCTCGTAGAAGGTCACAGTGGTGGGGGCTAAAATCACGCCGTTTGACGGCACAAGCTCCAGCTTATCGGGGTCAAGCTCGGAAAGATTATTCAAAATGGTAGAGCATTCAATAGAGAATGTGCAGGTGTATGTTTTGCCCTTGTTGACCTCTTGATTTTCGGGTTCAACGGGCAGAGGCTTTCCTTCGGGCACAGGATCGGTCAGATACTTATCTTGATCTGTCGCGGTTCCGTCGGAGTTTGGGCGGTTCGCACCAACTCCGCTATTTTCTTTTTCTGCATCGGGAGTAATGGTGCAAGAGCCGATGGAATCCTTTACGGGCAGATTCAGTATGCTCGTTTTACTTCCCGTGATGGAAACCGACGAAACAGCCGTACCGTCGCGGTAAGCGGTTGCGGAAAGTGCCGACCACTTTTCATCAAGATGGATTGAGAGAAGCGCAGAAAAACCAAACGCTTCGGTTGCGGCAAAGCTGACTTTCACACCGCCGTCGGCTTTTTCCAAGGTGACGAGAAGATTTATGTCCTTCGTTTCGTCAATATCGCTGCCGAAGATCGTCCATTCGTAATCAAGTCCCCCGGATGTTCCCGTAAAGGTAGCAATGGCGTTTTCTTTTTTGATCTTGTCAAGGAGTTCTTTTTCTACGATGCCGTCCTCAGACAGAGGTACGGGCTGCCTCAGATCCACTTCGGCATAATTGCCGATACACGAAGTCAGTGACAGCAGAAGTGACAGTATTAAAAAAATCGTTGTCAAGCGTTTCATCATCATTCTCCAATCACGAGCTTCCCGTTTTTCACAGTTAATGTGTTTGTTGTCATAGCAAGGCTCTGCGTTTCATCAGAGGCGGCAAACACAGCATCCTCTACGATGAGGTCGCACACGTCACCTGCGCGGACACTTCCGCGAAGTCTGAATTTCAGACGAAGCACCACGTTGTTGTCCTCTGCCAGCAGATCCTTTGAAAATGCATTTTTACCGCCCGTCATATCGAGATACATCACGTTGATGCGCCCCGATTCGTTGCAAGCGGCGGTGTTATAGCTCCACTCGGGAAGTGTTTGACCCGAGGTATTGTCACTTTTAACAAATACGTTTCCTTCTTCCACGCCAAGAAATTCAAGGCGCGAGGCATCAAATGCGATACTCATACTCGCGGCGGGATAGATCGCATCGCCAAACGAGGATATCGTCACGTCAAGCACGAAGGTATCCGTGCCGGATATACTTAATTTTTGTGGGGTTTCCACGGTCAAGGTAGGGGTATTTTTGTTTGTTTCTCCACCGTCTTTCGGGATCAGAAAAATGCAAAGAAGGACAGCGCTTACAAGCAACACGCCACCGACGATGAAGCATAATATTTTATTTCTTTTCGGCCAATTCAGCATAAAATTCTCCTTCTTTACAAGGAACGGCAGGCAGGAGGCAACTCCTGCCCGCCGTATGTGTAGGTTTTACTTAATCAAAAACAGTGGTTGCCTTGGTTACGATTGCATACTCGCGGTCATCGTAAACAAAGGCTTCTACAATAGCAAGTGCATCGTAGGTATCGATGCGAGCGTCACCGCTTACGTTCGCGGTGAGGATCTCGTCGTCGGTAGGCTCATCACCCTTACGGAGCCACATATCCACAGCCGCAAGAGCATCCTGAGCATTGATCACACCGTCACTGTTGATGTCACCGAAGGTGATGCTATCGGCATCTGCCTCGTCGATGGTGTAATTCTCGGCAATCTCAAAGTTTTCGGTTTCGATAGAGGCATCTACAAGTGCTACGTATGCTGTAACGCCAAGCTTTGCGGAGATCTCTGCATTGTACTTGAACTCGACGGTGTTTGTTCCATCGTTATAGGTCAGCTTCTTTACGCCTTCAAGCTGTGTAACAGTAATCACAACAGCCTTCTTGTCGGCAGGGATCAGATCAATGCCGTCGCCCTCGTAGAGAACGCCTGCGCTGAAGGTTCTGCCCTCTACGACGGTAACGCTTCCTTCGGCTTCCTCGGTCTCAATCTCAACCTTAGATTCGTTGTCGGTAGAATCGGAGGTGAGCTTGAGCGACATTTCGGAAATCGAAATATCCAAAACGTCACCTGCGTTCACATCCTCAATGCTGAACGTAATGTTGAACAGCTCAAGGGGGAAGGTCTCGCCGCTTACGGTAAGATCACTGTTTGCGTTTGCATCGAAGTAAACGATACGGAGCTTGCCGTCGCTTGCCAGGTGATAGCTGATCGTACCGCCAACAAGACGGCTGCCTGCGGTTACGTTTGTAACAGCAAGTCCTTCGGGAACGGTGACGATCAAATCAATGAGCTTGAAGCCGCCTTCGTTATTCCAACCGTTTACGCTGACAACACCGTTAAAGGTCCTACCCACAACGTTCTCAACCTTTTCGGGAAGACCGAGTGTTGCGGAGAAATCGGTGGTGGCGGGAGGCGTTACGGGAGCTTCGGGAGTAACTGCGTCAAAGGTTACGTCGCTGTAATCGTACAAGCCCGTCTTGCCGTCTACAAAGCGGTCATAGGCAACCAGCGCATAGCAAGATTGATCGGTTGCCATGCCGTTTGCACCTGCGCCGATCATGTGCTGGAACTGGGCTACATCCTCCAAATAATGAGCAAGCAGACCATCCACGACGGAGTTTCCATTCTTGATGAAGCGGCTGTCGGTGTCGGGATTGATGCCCCAAGTGGTGCAGGCAACGATCACCCACGCACAGCTTTCAGAGCATTCACTTCCGCCCGAAGCAAAGGTACCGTTTTCATGCTGCATTGCGGAAAGGCACTCAAATGCCTTTTCGCAAGCGGCGGCAACCGCTTCCTGATCACGGTAAGGATACAAAGCAGTCAAAGCCATGCCCGTTATATCGGGGTCGGAGGCATACGCTTTGTTTGCCATAAGCGACCAACCGCCGTCATCGTGCTGAAGCGAGAGAATCGAATCTATGCACTGCTGACGAATGGTAGCGTCAGAGGTTTCGTAATTATTGGAATCAAGTGCGATCAACGCCCAGATACTACCGTTTATACCCTGCTTTTTGATCCATTCAAAGCCGTTTGCACTGTAAGCTTCAATCAAATTCCAATCACCGATAGAGGTTGCATCCTTGCCGATAGCGGAGAGAGCAACGATCAATCGGGAGTTTTCTGTAGATTTATTCTTATGAAGTGCACCGTTCATATTGACGGAGGCAGCAGTTTCGTTGACGGTTTCAACGATACGGTTATAATACTCCGTAAAGTATGCGTTATCTTTTGCAAAATAGCCGCCACGCGCAAGGCTGAATACTGTCCATTCACCTGCATTTGTACCAAAGACGGGAGCCGTAACGGTGGTAGCCAGTTTCGCCATCGTAGCGTTCAGCACGCCGCTGACGTCCTGTGCAACACGGGGCGCTTCGGGTTCTTCGGGAGTTACCGCAGAAGTAACCGTTACCTTGGCATAACCCGGTGCAGAAACGATTGCTTCGGAATATTCGTTTCCGTAGCCGCCATCTACCCACAGATACCACGTACCTGCCGTGGGGAATGTGATCGAAGCACAGGCATCGTCATCAGTAGTCACGCTACCCGTTTCAACATAGAGCTCTGTTCCGTAGTGAACGGTATAATCGGGAACGTCAAGGAAGACAGAATTGTATTCAAAGTCCTTTGTTCCCTTGATCAGCTTGATATTGCAAGCCGTGCCTGCTTCTGCGGTATATGCATGAGTCATATTGCCGTTGCTATCGGCAAAGTAATGGAATCCGTAACCGGAATCCTGATAGAAATCCCAACTCGTAAAACCGGCAAGGCTGATCACGTCGCCGGGCTCCAGCACGATTTGATCCGAGGTTGCGCCCCATCCTGCACCCGCAAGTGGGTACTGACCGTTCAGATAGTAGTTGAGGTTCTCATCCTGACCGAAAAGCCCGCCTTGGAAATAAGAACTGCCGGGGGCTCCCGTAAAATCAACTTCGCTAAAATCACCACCGTAAAGCTCCTCGTGGGCGTAAATGATGAGCTGTAATGCCGTGATCTCATACGTTCCGTCACCGTCCTCGTCATACAGATACTCCGACAGGTTATAATCATTCAGATCAACCGCTTCAAGCTCTTCGAATGATACGGGTATGTACGCCATAGGCTTGCCGTTCTTGTCCTCTTTGAATTTGTCGTCATAGCTGACCGAGATATATACATACCCCGATGTGTCCGCAGGCTCACTTGCGAACGCGACAACGGGAAGCATAGATGCGACCATCAAGATCGCAACGAGCATTGCAACCACTTTCGTGGCTAATTTTTTTGCGTTTTTCATAACACAATTCCTTTCTTTTTCAATTGTTTTTTGGGGATGCTAAAAATGAGAAGAGCGTTTTTCCTCCTTTCGACATATCCGGCAAAAACAAAAAGAGCGTGCCGGAAAAGTACCGCAGAGCACTGCGGCCTCCGAACACACGCTCCTCTCCAAGGATGTGTTCCATTTTTTATGTACGGACAGGTTTCCGACTTATGCTTGCGACTTTGTCGCTACAAACACGGAAATGGGGGTTGTTTCGGATTCGTACCGAATTTCCTTGATTTACTCAGTTGACAACTTTTCAATCCGCACAATTATTTATATTATCGCGTTTTTGCGGTAATATCTCAATCAAAAACATACATACCGAAGAACGGCAGTATTTTATTCTTATACTCGTAATTCATCTTGCAATCCTCGGCAAGCTTTTTGACGTAGATGCAATATGCCGCCATACAGGAGTACATCATATCGGGATACGTACACGGCTCTCCGCTTGTGAGCTTACACGGCTTGCACAGCGTACATCCACTTGCACCGATCATCACGCCGTTGTGTCCTTCATTCTTCAATTTTTTAATGACACGAAGCATAGCCGCATTATGTAACGCCTTGGCTTCCTTTAATTTATCGGTCTGTGTGAAATCCTCGATCTCCCACTCGGTGCTGACGACCAACGCCTTTTTATATGCTAACACTCTCTGCTTCATCTGTTCGGGCGTTCCGCAATCGGGGGGACAAGAATAATTCGCGCCGTACTGACCGCACAGATTTTCCTCGCAATAGGGACGAAATGCGGTATTGAACACGATTTTGTCTGTATTAACGATCTCGGCTTGATGGAATTTTTCTGCTAACGCAAGTTCAATGATTTCCGTTTCCTTCATTTGTACCGTTACCTCCGGTAATCTTTTTTCGCTCACGCTCTAATTTTTTGAGAGCTTGTATTCTTGCTCTTTTTGCTCGGATTCGTTGCTCTTTGTTGCGCTGCTGTCGATCAATTTCTCTCGGTGGCTTGATACCGGCTTCTTCCAAGGCGCGCGGCCACGGACCGAGAAAGGCTTTGATAGCCACGACCTCACGATCCTCAAAATCCGAGCGTTGGGGATATCGTGAAAGCCCCTCTGCTTGTAATTCTCTATATTTATTTTGCAAAAGGAGAATACAATCTTCCTTTTTATATTTTTTATCTGACATACGACCTCCCAAGAAAACGAAAAAACGCTTTTACTGCAAAAACAGTAAAAGCGTAGCTATCTTGTCAGCATAGATGGGCATAGTACTCCCAACACTTGACGAAAACGGCTACGCTTTTCATATCCAAAAACGTTGCGCACTGCGTGCGCGTACCTTCGCTTGTGCTTGGTGAGTATTCCGACTTAAGAAGTCAAGACTTCAATTACGGTAATGATGGTTGCGACGGATTTGCACCGAACTTTCCCCTGATCCGCACGAAGCGGAACCAAACTGCGAAATTTATTCAATTACAACATAACTCATCATTATGCAGAAATTATTATACCACAAAAGTTTGATTTTGTCAATGGATTTAAAAAAATGGAACAATTCCATATAAAAATTGAAATTTGACAACAAATCCATACAATTCAAGCCTAATCATGATATCACAATGCATGGAAATGTTCAATGCACAAAACAACTTTGTTTTTATACGATTCAACAGTCATATAAAAGTGGCGGCAGGAACGCTCCTGCCGCCGTAGGTTATTCAGTTAATGTTTCAATAGCAATTTGCATACCGAGCTTAAAAGCATATTCAAGGATTGCTGCTTCTGCCCAACTCATATACTCACTCCAACAATCGTGGAACTTTTCGAAGGTTTCTTTCTGCTCGTCCGTGAAGCTCTTTTCGAGATCCTCGTGATGCCGTGCCATATAGCCGAGGAGTTCTTTCATTGCCTTTGTGTTGGTGCGGCTATCTTCTTGAGGGATGATGTTTCCGTGCCAAAGTTCATTGATGATCGACCTCATTGATAGATCACCTCCTGTAAAATGATCTCTTCGGTGCTTGCTTTGATGTTATTCATCTCGGCCGCCCACTCAAGTGCATTGTGAGTCTTCAGAACTTCGTCTATGCCACATTCTTGGGCGAGGTGAGGAATTATGTCATCGAGCAATTCTTGAGCTTGAATATCAATGGCGTGTAGATATTCGTTTAATCGTCCTTCGGTGAGCAGGGTGGTGTAAGTACCGCGACGGTGCTTCTTCATAAAGTCAAGGCGCAGATTGCCATACTTGCCGATGGGGTAATTCGTCTGTTCGGGTAAAGCAAGATCGGGGTAGTAAAGTCCGTTATGTTCGGTATAAGTGATTTCGTTTTTCATTGTAAATATCCTTTCTTATAATTCGTTTTGGTTTGGCATCAACTATAAAGGATGTTTACTTAGGCGGTGTTCGGGCGTGATGCCAACAACAGTAAGCCAGCATCACATATGACCAGAACACACGTTTTCTTCGAAAACATAAAGAAATCCGAACCCTTCGCCGATCGGCTTTGGGTTCGGATTTCTACTGTTTGGTGCGGGAAACGGGACAATTGAACGTCGCGCGCGTTGCGCGCTATGCGACTTGCCATGCGGCAAGGTCGCCCGTACCTGCGCCAAGGCGCGGTACAGCTTACGAACCGATTGCAGCACCAAAAAAGCAGATAGGCTTTGCCTATTTTGAACCATGCAAAAACAGGTGCGGGAAACGGGACAATTGAACGTCGCGCGCGTTGCGCGCTATGCGACTTGCCATACGGCAAGGTCGCCCGTACCTGCGCCAAGGCGCGGTATAGCTTACGAACCGATTGCAACACCAAAAAAAGCAGATAGGCTTTGCCTATCTGCTTTTTTTGGTGCGGGAAACGGGACTTGAACCCGTACGGTGTGAACCACACGCCCCTCAAACGTGCGCGTCTGCCAGTTCCGCCACTCCCGCGTGTACGCTTTGTGCGCAACATGCATATTATACACGATTCTTTAAAAAAAGTCAAGGGGTTTTTCAAAAAAAAATAAAATATTTTTTGTTTTTTTTTCAAAAAAAGACCAAAATCAAAATCCAAAAAGAAAAAATGCAAGAAAAACAAAAAAATCAAGATTTTTTCCAAAAAAGTATTGACAAAAGAAAAGTCTTGTGATATAATATCATACGTTCCGATCGGAACAAAAACAGAATATGCGGGTATGGCGGAATTGGCAGACGCGCTAGATTCAGGTTCTAGTGGGGGCAACTTCGTGGAGGTTCAAGTCCTCTTACCCGCACCAAAACAAAAGGAACGCAATCGCGTTCCTTTTTGTTTTGGTCTGATGAGAAGCTCGCAAAAGCGACCCACGCCGCAGGCGTGGAGGAGGCAAGCTTTGCGATTTGCTTGCAAACGACGGCGCTCTGCCGTCGAGAAAAGCTTGCAGGCGAGCGAAGCGAGACGTGTTCAACTTGTCCTCTTACCCGCACCAAAAGCAAAGGGCACGCTACCGCGTGCCCTTTGCTTTTGGATAGACAAGAGTTTTTGCCGAATCCCACCGCAAAGTGCCTGCACTTTGCCATAGCGCCGAAACAGGGAAGCGAGCTTGCTGCAACTTTGGAGGGCGTCGGTGGAGCGTTTCAAGACTGTTGGTTTTGCTTTTGTGCCTGTTTCTTTTGGCGGTACTTACGAATCAATTCAATGCACAGAAGAACGACTGCGTAGCCAGCTGCATAGATCGGTGCCATGACCCAAGCGGTCAAAGGCGTATCCGAAAGGATAGGCTCCGCGATGTGAAAGGCATCGGATAAACCGAACACCGACATTTGAAACGCTCCCATCGTCAGATACGAGGTAAAACCAAACAGGGTACAATACCACTTTTTGTAGGTGACGTAAATTTGATTGAACATCAAGAGCGCGGGAACCAGTACCAAGGTAAGGCTATGATGTAGGAGTCCCGATATTGTCGGCAGATAAAAAATCGTCGGACCCTGATCCAAAAACGTAGGATTGAACACGGTGATTGCGGCACCAACCAAGCCCAAGTGCCATACAAAATGGTAGATGGGGTTATCTTTTTTGCCAAACAGCACGGCAAGCGACAGGACAAGACTGCTCATGCCGCAAAAGCTATCCGGGATGATTTGCTCCCATCGAACGTTTTCATAGCGATAGACCTGAGAGAGCCGATTGATGATGATCCAAACCAATAGCATAAAAGCAATGGATTTCAGAATGACCGTTTTCGTTCTCTCGGTTTTAGCAAACCGCTTTGCCAAAAACAGTCCGCCAAAGGATAAGGGAAGTGTAATTGCCAGATAGATGAGGTGTACTGCTCCAAAGACGTTAAGATCCATTTTTTGATCCTTTCTTATGTAAAAAGTCATGGGATGAAAGGCTATCATAATTATAGAACATTCTTTGGAAAAATGCAAGAGGGAGGGAAAAATCATAGGGAGAGAAAAATTGGAAGTGGCAAAGCATCCAAATCACGCCATGGGTGTGTATATCATCAAGCCGCAGGAAGATGAACGCCGGTGTGAGATGAGATACAAGGGCAGCTCGTTGCCCTTGATGATATGCGCTGCACTTTGTGCGTCAATGATATGCCAAGCCTGCGGCTTGGATAAACAAAAAAGGAACTTTTGGTAGCCAAAAGTTCCTTTTTTGTTGGCGGAGGGTGTGAAACGTAAAACGACTCAAATCAAGTAAGCAATTTTTTATTTTCACCTATGTACTGCTCTTGATTAGAAATAAAATCATCACTCCAAATGCGTATCACATTGCTTTCAGTAGTATATTGTAAGCGTTTGATTAGTCTTGAAGGTTTATATTGTGTTGTGTCAAGAATATGCATTGCTTCGCTTGACGAAATATCTATATTAGACATTACGACAAGACTTGAAGTAGTTCCAATCAAGTTTTTATAGTTTGCGTAAAGCTGTGGTAATTGTTTATCAAGAAGTTGTTCTACTGTTGGGTATTCATATCTATCCCCAAACCAAGGAGAATAATATGCCGATATGCTTCCATCTTGCGGATTCAAATATATATGATTATAAAAATCAATATCAACAATACACCCGTGAATTGTTCCATCGCCGCCTATTTTCTTTACAACATCGGAAATTGATTTTAGAGCTTCGTTATACTTTTTCATACCCAATTTGATGTAGTCGGAGTATTTAAGCATATTTTCGTAATAATAATTCAAGTCAGTAACTTTAAGTCTGTTAGTTACGCCGCCATTAAGCAAGAAAAGTTTATTTTTTTCTTTATCTTCAAGCAAAAACAAATATATTCCTTGTCTTTTTAACATTACAATGCTGTCAACATCTTTGTTGAATGTACAACGAGTCCCGTTACCATTATTAAATTCCATATATTGAGCTTTAGTGATATGGTATATTCCATCAGAATAATATTTGAAAGTATCGTAATAAAAACTCATTTTAAAGTACTTTAGTCCGATACTTTTTGATGTATAGCCCATTTGATTATCGGCATAAACAGTACATTCTGCTGATTGAATATAATAATTGCTATGTGTATGTCCATTTACGTAAATCCAATTAGGCACAAGATCTCGTTTAGACCAATCTTTAGGTGGCATATGAGATAAAATAATTATTTTATCTTCAAAAAAGGCTTCATACAGCTTGTTATAGACAAGTTCGCTTTGTTGAGTATATTGCAAATCATTTTGAAGAGAAGTAATAGCGTTTCTATAAATACCTTTGGTGGCGTTAAACTCCAGATTGTATGCAGAAAAGCCTATTCCACCAAAAATAATCAAATTGCTATCCAATGCCATAGCACGCAACTCATTGGTATTCCTATCAAGTATATCTTTTTCAGATATTATTGATGATGAATACTGTTTGACTATCAATAGCGAATTTTGAAGGAAAGAAATTCCTAATTCAGAAAATAGAAGTTTATATTTTTCTATAATATCTTCAAGAGAACAGTTTGATGCTTTCACTCCATAACGATTAAAATCCCAAAGTTCGTGGTTGCCAAGAATTACTACTATTTTTGAGGGAGTCCAATATTTGCATAATTCAGTATAGAAAATTTTGGATATATCAAAGCAGAAAGAAACATCACCCCCAATTAAAATATAATCGTCAACCCCTTTATTACAAGCAGTTTTTATTATTTTCCTTACGTATTTTTGTATGAAAAATTTAATCTCATCAAAAGTCGCATACTTTGGAAATCTATCTATCAGTCGGTGATTCAAATGAATATCTGTGATATAGAATATTTTTCGATCACAAGAGTTTAATTTTTCGCTATATACTTCTGCGTGTGAAATCAATCCGGCTTCTATTGTTTCGTGGCTTAAAACAGGCAATAATGATACTTCCTCGCTAAATTGACCAATAGATGAATCATAAAAATCACCGTTATAATTACCTTGTTGTATGAGTATTTTACTACAAAGGTATGCTCCATCAAGGTTATATGAAGATATATCTATTCCTTCAAATTGGTATTCAGTTAAATTTGAACCTTGAAGATTTCCCTCCAAGTACATATAGAAATCTTCAAAACTTGAAACTTCTTTTTTTACAAGTTCTTTAAAAAGCATTTCTCTTATTGTGAAAAGGTTAGTTTCATTATCATAAGATGAATTGATAGTTTTTCGCAAATGGAGCTTTCGTTCCAATTTCAAAATCTCATTATCTATATCGGTAGTAGCCAATGCTCTTGAAAAACTTTTTAACGCTATATATTTCTCATAGTCGCGGCCTCTTGAAGAATAATATCTTTCTTCCGATATTAACCACTCTCTAAAATGCTTTGAAAATGAAATATAATTAAGATGTGTTTTATAGATTTCCGCAGTTTTTAATTCATCTGGTATAAATTTAAGGGTAGCCAAATTGATTTTTAGACATTTAATAAAAAATTCATTTGTCAAAATATTTTGAGGAACAAATTGCATTGCCTCATAATCTTGTTCTATCGCTAACAAGCATATAGATTCTGTTTTCAAAATATCGGGAACAAATTCTAATAATAAACCGCACTTTTTTAAGCAGTTTTCGCACATTTCAGAGGAAATTATAGAACTGGGGCAATATTGAAGAAACGATACATCTTTACCAATAACGATTTTACACAATTCGGGAGTTTTATATTTGTCAGGGAAAAACTTGAATGCTTTGTAATTTGAATTAAAAGCTTTGACGCAAAGTTCCCTTGTTATTTGTTTGGAGGGAATATATTTTAAGTTTTTCCAATCTGAAATTACACTCTTTTCAAACAGTTTATCTGTTAAAATCGAAACATCTTTAATGTATGCAATAGCAGAGGGCAATTTATCCAAAGCATATTCGCACAAAGACAAACTTGGCTTTTCAATGTGCTTTAACACTTTGGGCATTATATCAAATAAAGACCTATACATTTCATCTGTTTTGTATTTTTCGGGAATATATTTTATTGCATGTATTGTTTGTTTTACTGCTTTCAAAATAACATTTTTGCCTACCGCTTCAATGGGTAAATACTTTAGATAAACTCCGCTTATTGCTACGATAGTTACGGCAAATTTCTTTGTAAGCAATTTTTTAGGGATATATCGTATTAAATCCTTGTTCAAATAGTTGTTTTTTAATGCGGCTAAACACAATTCTTCTGTGATAAGCTTTTGCGGTATAGAAGAAATAATTTGCCCATCATAATCAACGGCTAACATACAGTCGGAATAAGTTATGTTTTCTGCACAGCTTCTAATTTTTTCATATGCAGCTTGTCTTTGAATGCGAATTTTTTGTTGTTCCTTTGTTGCCATGTCAATCTCCTCTAAACTACTAATCATATAAATATTCTAGCATAACTCGTATCATAATTCAAGATGATTTCTATAAACGCAAAAAAGAATTTTGGCACCATAGCGTGTGCTTGTCTTGATACAAGTCGGTGTCGCTTCGCTCCGCCGAGCCAAGTACACGCCTTACAAAACTGAAAAAGCAAAAACGTAAATCCAAAGCCGAGCGATGCGGCATCGCACGCTGATCCGCTTTCTGCGACTCCCGCATTAACGCTCTTGGCATATTTGAATTTTACACGTTTTTTGCTCTTTATCTTTGCAGGAATTTTTCTCCTGCTTTTTTATTTTGTGAATCGAGGTGTGTTTTATTTTTTTAAAAAAGTTTTTTAAACAGGACAAAAACTGTCACCTTTAAAAGTTATACTAACATCAGTCAGCACCTATTCGATAATACCTTGAGATATAGCCGTCACACTTTGAAACATTTATTTCAATCTCACGTGTAGTAAAAGCTCAAAAGTGGACAGCTCTATCTCTTGAAAACTCAAAGAATATCTGCTACAGCTATTGAAAATATGATGAACGCTATTGAGCAAGGCGTTGTTACAAATAGCACCACAAAGCGTTTAAAGGAGCTTGAAGCAAGGCAAGAGGAATTAGAGCGTAATATACTCATAGAGCAGAATAGAAACGCAGTAAGAATAAAAGCAAGCGAAATACGTGAATATTACAAGGAAGCATTAACACTTGAAGCACAAGGATTGATAAACTATCTCATAAAGGAAATAGTGCTTTTTGATGATAAAATCGAAATATACTTTAATAAGCCAACCAGAACGAGTCCCGATGAAAGTCGGGGCATTTCTGTTTATAACGGAAATAACGAAAAATATAACTTGGAAATTATAATATAAGAGCAACGGCTATTTATTCCACGGTACTCTTGACACGAGCCTCTTTGGAGTGTGATGTGAAAGGCATAAAAGAGCCAACACGTCAAGCCCCGAGGGGCTTTTTTGGTGCCTTTTGGCAAAACAGCCTATCACACTCCCTGCTCGTGTAAAGAGTCTTTCGCGGCATAAACCGCCGCCAGCACCGACTACGAAATAAAAAAGACCGCACTCACTCAGAATGCGGACAAAAGCAGATAAAAGCCGATGAAAACCAATAAGAGCAGATAAAAGCAGACAAAAAAGAAAAACCTAAATCAAACGTAAAGTTCAATTTAGGTTTCACTTGGCGGAGAAGGAGAGATTTGAACTCTCGCGCCGGTATAACCGGCCTACACCCTTAGCAGGGGCGCCTCTTCGGCCTCTTGAGTACTTCTCCGTGTACTCATCGCAAGCTGCCGTTTGCAGTGGCTTGCGACTTATATATTATACATCCTTTTTTTGCGTTTGTCAAGGCTTTTTTCAAAACTTTCTTGATTTTTACAAAAAAACAATTCGATCTCGTTCTTGACTTTCCCGTCGTTTTTTGTTATAATGAGTCCAAAGAGGGAAAGGAAGGGAAGAAATGACACAAAAGCAGAAAAAGGAGCGCATGTCGGCAATTGTCGAGGCACTCAAAGAGGTCTATCCCGAGGCTGTTTGCGCTTTGGAGTGGGGCGGTGAGCCTTGGAAGCTGTTGATTATGGGGCGGCTTTCCGCACAGTGCACCGACGCGCGGGTCAATCAGGTCTGCCGTGAGCTGTTTGAAGCCTACCCGACTCCCGAAGCCATTGCCGAGGCAGAGATTTCCGATTTGGAGCGTTACATCCGCCCGTGTGGGCTATTTCACGTCAAGGCGCAAAATACCAAGGACGCGTGTGCTATGTTGGTGCGCGACTATAACGGCGTTGTTCCCGACACGATGGAGGAGCTACTCAAATTCCAGGGAGTGGGGCGCAAGGTCGCCAACCTGCTTTTGGGCGACCTCTACCACAAGGGCGGAGTGGTTGCCGACACCCATTGCATCCGCATTTGCGGACGATTTGGTATGTACCCCGAGACCTTAAAAGATCCCGTCAAGGTGGAAAAGCTGATGACACCGTTGCTCCCCCCCGAGGAGATCTGCGATTTTTGCCACCGCGTCGTGCAATTCGGACGTGACGTTTGCACCGCGCGCTCACCCCAATGTAACACTTGCCCCCTGCGCACACTCTGCAAGCATGGGGAAGGGGAAAGCTATGGATCAAACTACCGACTTTCGTCAGACTGACAAAAGTTTTGGTCGAGCTTTTTCAAAAGCTCGCGCAGTGGAGGCTGCGTAAGCCTCCTCGCCGTCCGCAGACGGCGAAATTTGCCTCGGCGTTTCTTTTTGTGAGCTTTTTCTTTGCGCCTCCTTTCTGCAAAGAAAAAGCGGCTAACGAATTTTGCAAATTAACCAATGTACACTTTGTTATGTAACTATGTAGCCCCCGCGCGCCTTTTGGCGCGCGGTTTTTTCTTCGTTTCTGCTTTTTCAATAAAAGCATCACGGAGGGTTGACAAAACGACCAAATTGTGCTAAAATAAATACAGATAGTTGGTAAAAAAAACAAAAGCACATCGAAAGGAGGTGCAATTATGTCTTCTTAGCGAAGCAAAAATGGCGATTACATATTTCTTATCCAACACTAATGATGAGGTTAATTTGATTGTTAAAAACGATCAGATTTACACGGAAGAAAATGTTATTCGATTTTTGGAAGATGGTCATACTTTGTGCCTTATGCTTGGATATTATCCAACGCTTAGTGAAGATTATCGTCCATCGGGACATGTAGTAGTAATATTTGGTTATGTTTATGTTGATGGTGTGTGCAAATTTCTTGTAAGGGATCCATCTCCCATGAGCACAGGTTCTACACAGGTTGTTTCGTATGCATATATTGTAAATATGGCTTCTACGCAGGAGGGAGCAAACGCTGCTATTTATGTATGGGAGAGTACATTGGTATGTGCTACAACATATTCTTCTGAAACGATTCCAAATTATTTTGATCAAGACGATTCTTGACTCGTAGGAGGTGTTTTATGAAAAGAGGAATCATATTGGTACTGTGTTTTGTATTTTTACTGTCCGTTTTTGCAAGCACCGCTACTGCAAGTGAAGCCCCCGTCACGTGGGATTCCTTAAACATCCCCGAGGAAGAAACGGTGGATTTTGTAAAAGAGCATGACGGTGACGTCATTGTAAAGCTGTACGGCTTGGAGGTGTTTTATGCGATTCAGAACGATCCCGAAAAAAGCATACAGGAGCATCTCGATTCTCCAAACGCACGGTCACCGCGTTTGATTTCGGTTTCTTCCGAAAACTTGGAGCAGGAAGGCGATCTTAGCACTTTGCTTCAAGCACTTCTCAATCCAATACC
>JBGVEW010000042.1:0-3410 GCA_045120465.1 Eubacteriales bacterium | reverse complement strand
CCTGTGTAAGGGGAGCTGTCAGCGAAGCTGACTGAGGGGTTGTTTGAGAGTGCTTTCTTACAATCCCTCCGTCACGGCAAGCCGTGCCACCTCCCTTTGCACAAGGGAGGCTGAAAATAGCAGCCACATCTGTGGCGGTGGCGCAAGATTGCAAGTGACAAATGTTTCGGTGGGCTTTCAGCCCCGCCAGTAACATGCTCTTATAGGGCTGAGCAAGCCACCGGCTTAGCCGGTGGTTATGACTTATGAAAAATAGAAGCGAAACGGATCAGAAAATCTACGTCATTGCCAAAATTTTCGGTGTTCCTATGGAAACGCTGTTCTCCGAGGAGTCAAAAGCATCGCAACCCACTTGAAAAACAGGTGGAGGTGTGCTATAATCAAGCCGAGAACACATGAAAAAAGGGGGTGTCCGTGTGAATCGTTACCAAATCACGGTCTTGCCGTCAAAGCAAATATTGGAGGCGGATGCGGGGAGCGTCCTTTTGGACGTACTGGCGGCAAACGGCTGCTTCCTCCCCGCGGCTTGCGGCGGAAAGGGCACGTGCGGAAAATGCCGCGTGCGTTTGGTGTCGGGAAGCTTCGAAGGAGTAATGCCGAATGACAGAGGCGAGATCCTTTCCTGCCACGCGCGTGTGACGGGGGATGCTTGCGTCGAGGTCGAGACCGCCGTCAAGGGAGAGGCGGAACGCCTTGGCGACGGTGTGAAAATGCATCACGAGGGTGCTACTCTCGGAGCAGTGTTGGATATCGGAACCACCACGCTTGCCGCGGCTTTGGTCGATGCCGAGACGGGAAGGATATTGCGTACCGCTTCGCGCCTCAATCCGCAGGGCGTTTGCGGTGCGGACGTTCTGTCGCGCATCGCGGCGTTTGGAGAGGGAAAGGGAGAATTGATGCAAAGGCTTCTTCTTGATGCCGTCAAGCAGATGCTTTTGGAGCTTGGAGACGGAGCGCCTGTTGATACGCTGACGGTTGCCGCCAATACGACGATGCTCCACCTTTTGGTCGGGGAGGATCCCACGCCCATCGGAGCATATCCCTTTACCCCTCGCTTTGTAGAGGCGAGAGAATATGCGGGAGACGCGCTCGGTCTCCCTGTGCAAACGGTGCGTCTGTTGCCGTCGGTCAGCGCGTATATCGGAGCGGACGTTGTGGCGGGCGCGATCGCCTGCGACATGGACGTCAGCGACAAAACGTTGCTGCTTGTGGACGTTGGAACCAACGGTGAAATTCTGCTCTCTCATAAGGGGAAGCTGTACGCGGCAAGCGCGGCGGCAGGTCCTGCTCTCGAGGGGGCTTGCATCGAGTGCGGTATGGGCGGTACCGTGGGGGCGGTCAATCGCGTGGATGCGCAAAACGGCATCCTTTCCTTCGATACCGTTGGAGGTGCGGAGGCAAAGGGGATCTGCGGATGCGGACTGATCGATCTGATCTCTTGCCTTGTGGGCGAGGGCGTGATCGACGAGAGCGGTGCGTGGAGCGAGGACGAGGAGTGCGATTCCCCCTTGATGCGTTACCGTTGTGAGGATCGGTTCGAGGTGTGTAAAGGGGTGTATCTCTCGCAAAAGGATATCCGACAGTTCCAGCTTGCCAAGGCGGCAATTTCGGCGGCGATCGAGGCGTTGCTCGCGGAGTGCGGGGTCGATATGAGTGAGATCGATGAACTCTATCTGGCGGGCGGACTCGGATACTATATGAATATTGCAAACGCCGCGAAGATCGGATTGATCCCGCGTGACCTTGCCAATCGCGCAAAGGCGGTTGGAAACAGCGCGTTGCAGGGAGCTGTGATCTGCTCCTGTGACGAAAGCGCGAGAGCGCGTGCCGATCTTCTGGCGCGCCGCACAGAGGTCATCGAGCTCTCTTTTTCGCAGGCGTTTGAGGATGCGTATATCGAAAATATGACGTTTTGATCAAAGCGGTCTCTTTGCCTATACAATCAAATGAGGTCTCAAATGCATTTCGCATTTGAGACCTCCGACTGTAGATGCAGCATCGACTTTCGTCAGGCTGACGAAAGTTTTGGTCAAGCTTTTTCAAAAGCTTGCGAGGACAAGGGCGAGTAGCCCTTGTCGCGCTCTGCAGAGCGCGAAATTTTCCTTATGGCGTTTCTCTTTTGCCAAGCTTTTCGATTTGCGCCCATGGTGTCAAAGAGAAAAGCGGCTAACAACTTTGTGCCGTTTAACGAACGTTTGCTTTTATAATCGGGTTCGTCAGTGGTTTGAGGTCTCAAACGCATTTCGCATTTGAGACCTCCGGCAGTAGATGAAGCATCGACTTTCGTCAGGCTGACGAAAGTTTTGGTCAAGCTTTTTCAAAAGCTTGCGAGGACAAGGGCGAGTAGCCCTTGTCGCGCTCCGCAGAGCGCGAAATTTTCCTTATGGCGTTTCTCTTTTGCCAAGCTTTTCTATTTGCGCCTATGGTGTCAAAGAGAAAAGCGGCTAACAACTTTGTGCCGTTTAACGAACGTTTGTTTTTATAATCGGGTTCGTCAGTGGTTTGAGACCTCTTTTTTGCAAAAAAACAAAAATTTCAACAAAAAAATCATAACCCCACAAAATCGATCCACACTAACTCAAAAAGAGAGGTGCAAAGGATGAAGGAGATCAGATTGTGCGGTGTGAGGATCGACAACGTGACAAAGGCGGAGGCGGTCGATCGGGCAATGGAATATCGAGGACAGGGGGAGACGTGCGTGGTTTTTACCCCAAACGCAACGATGCTGGACGCTTGCAGAAGGGAGGAGAGCGTAAGGGAACTTATGGAGTGCGCGACGCTTTCTTTGCCGGATGGAAAAGGCGTGCTGATGGCGGCAAGACGCGCGAAAATGCCGATGCGTGAGCGCGTGGCGGGGATCGAATTCGGTGAGGCGGTGCTCGAACGCGCGGCAAAAGAGGGGACGCGCGTGTTCCTCTTGGGGGGCGGTGACGGGGTTGCCGTAATGGCGGGAGAGAGACTGCGCGAACGCTACCCAAACCTTTGCGTATGCGGCACGCATTGGGGCTATTTTGACCGAACGGGAGAGGAGAACCGACGGGTGCTGGAGCGAATTCGGGAGAGCGGCGCGGAGATCCTTTTCGTATGTATGGGCTTTCCCGTGCAGGAGCGGTGGATCGTCGAAAACCGCGCACAGCTTGCAAATTTGCGGATCGTGGCAGCACTCGGGGGGAGCCTTGACGTGTGGTCGGGGAATCAAAAGCGCGCTCCCAAAATCCTGTCCGAGATGGGCTTGGAATGGGCGTGGCGCATGGCGCGAGAGCCGAGGCGGCTGAAACGTTTGCCGGCGATTGTAAGAAGTGTATTTTTGGGGGGGGGGGGGGGGGGGGGGGGGGGGGGGGGGGGGGGGGGGGGGGGGGGGGGGGGGGGGGGGGGGGGGGGGGGGGGGGGGGGGGGGGCGGAGCGGGCGC
>JBGVEW010000041.1:0-2399 GCA_045120465.1 Eubacteriales bacterium | reverse complement strand
TTTCCACCAAACTCTTTCGATTCCGTTCAAGATGCTCAAGATCGATATCAAAGCCCTCCGCGATTTTGATTTCGTGCGGCGTGATCCTTTTCTCCTTCAAAATCGAAGCTCTCTCACCGTCGCTCATACCGATAACGATTTTCTTCTCTTCCTGATCCAGTGCGTGCGTTTTGAGGGAATAGGAAACATTTCCACTATTTTTTGACTGATTTAACTTGACATCAATAGCGTTTTGGAGTATAATAGTCATAGAGAGATGTTCGTTCTGTGCATCAGCCCCTGTCGTAACCAGGTGTGCCCGTGTACTTTCGTCCATCTCTTTTTGTATTGCCACGTTGTGCAAGTACAAATATTGGCTGGAAGGATCTCGCTGAAGCATCACTCCCATATAATACGGTTCCGATGCAATTTCTATTGGTGCCGCAATGACGATCCTTTTAACACGTTCATCGCCGGACAATTTATTTTCATAAAATATAACCTTTCCATGCTCAATCACATCCGGAATGGCTTCGATAGATGCGATTTTTGCCGCAGTGATCCCGTGCCTGATTTCAGATTTTACACTTGATTTTCCAAGCGCGATATCACCATACACATCCGAATAAATGGTGTTGCCAAGACTTGCAAAATATTCCTCGAACGTCGTTTTTGGAGATTTCCCGCTCTTTTCCAATTTGCTTGCATCAATATGAGCTACGGCATCCATCTTTGCAAGCTGCTCCAGGTTGTGCGCAATATCTTCCTTGGAATAAGACGGATACTTGATAGAATACCGCACGTCCGACGAAAGAGTCCCCTCTGAGCGATCGACTCCCAGCTCACGGGCTACGTCCTCGGAGAAAGTCTCATTGAACAGTGAAATATCCTTGACAGCGTTCAAAAAATCTGCTATACTGATAGTCGGAGACTCCGAGGAGATGATAGAGCTTTGCTCTGTAACAGCCGCGCCGCGCTTGAGAGCGGAATCAGGAGTCTCTGTTTTTTTGCTCTTGACTGCACTCAACTGATAAACGTCTATATCGGTTACGTTGTTACGAAGCTTTGATACCACAGAGCGAACCGCAAAGATATCTTCGCCGATTCTGCACGCGCCAAGAAGAACGTACGACATTTCGGTGTTGCGCGTTTCACTGCCTTCCAATTCATTTAGCGCAACACTGTTTTTCAGAATATCGCCAATCTTCATCATGGCAAGTGCGGTTTCCTCGCTTCTTACCAAGCCGTGCTGCATCCCCTTGGTCCCCAATAAAACATCTAATCCAAGGTCATCTATACGTACGTAGGTACTCGTCCCCGTGTTATTCGGATTCTTTTGTGACCTTGCGTTTTGCTTTCCGCGTGCAATAATCGCCTTATGATCCATCTTTCCCGTAACGGTCAATGGAATTTTCGTCGGCAAATCCACAACGGAAATATCCGCTTTTTGAGTCAGGGCTTCGTAAGAATAGCGTTCCTCGTCCTCTTCCTCCCCATCGGTGCAGATCTTGCCCCTGACGTAGTTATATCCCGCGTGTTCGACGGCTTTGAGGTAGAGCCTTTCTGCCTTTTTGAGTCGCTTATATTCGGCACGTGCAGAGGGATCGGTCAGAGTAGAAAAGGCGTGGAGCAGATCCTCGATCTTACCCATGATCTTCTCCGCCAAGGGCGCGTCCTCGCTCACCAGACGTTCGATGAACTCCTCGGTGCCAAGCACTTCCTCTGCCATCTGTGCACCCAGCTCGCCCAAAAGATCAGCCGCCTGCTCTCGATCCTCGCCGTTGAAAACTTTTTCTTCAAAAGCCTTGACATTTTCCTCGGTTTGGGATATACTATTATTAGAAGAAGCGCTTTGAATCGCGTTACCTACGGGCCGCGACACACCGTTATTGGTGGGCGCTTCTTTGTTGTTGATGATCTCAGCCCCCAGCCGCGCGGCGATGCGGGTATAGGTGGAATCGTCCTTTATCAGATGCTCGACCAGCTTACCGTACTCGTCAGAGCCCTCGGCAAAGTGCATGACCTCGTGCACAAGCGTCCCTGCCCACCTGCCGTCCTCCAAGGTGTCCGCCGCAACGTAAACGGTATTCCCCTTTGGCAAAATGGAACCGTGAAAATAATCGTTTGGTGCTACGAGCACAAAATTCATACCCGTTTTGGTCTTTTCCGAAAGCTTGGAAAAGGCCTTTTTCATTTGCACGTACCGCGCACGTGCTTCCTCGCTCAATTCCCCATCAAAAACTCTGACGTCGTGAACGCGATCGGCGCCTAACTTGGCGGAGTATTTTACTTTGCTTTGCTGATTTGCACTGCTTTCGCCATAATTTCCGATTCTTTGACTTTGATTTGATTCTCCGGCACTTCCTCCTTCAGCCAAATGAGAAATTCGTAAATCTGCTCGTCCATCTGAAGGAGTATCG
>JBGVEW010000040.1:0-22666 GCA_045120465.1 Eubacteriales bacterium | reverse complement strand
TCGAAGACGTGGAACTTGCGGAGGGAGATCTCAATATCGATCACGTCACCGCGGCGAACCTCGGTATCGGGGTTTGCCTTGATGATGATGGCACCGCTTTGTGCATCGGGGGTATCGAGATTGAGGTTTGCATAAATGAGCGTCTCGCCGCCCAAAACCTCTACTACACTGACAACTGCCTTTGCAGGTGCCCAAGAACCGTCATTATAATTGTTCTTGTTGTAAACACGTACGTCATCGGGACGAATACCGAATACGATCTTATGTGCGCCGTCCATATACTTAACGGGGATCTTATCGGCTTGGATGTACTTCATATCTACGGTAGTGCCGCAATCGAGCGTAAACTTAACGTCCTCACCCGTTTTGGTAACGGTACCGTCGAAAAAGTTCATTTGCGGTGTGCCGATAAAGCCAGCAACGAACATATTATCGGGATATTTGTAAAGATTGATGGGGGTATCGATTTGTTGAACGTAGCCGTCCTTCATAACAACGATACGGGAGCCCATGGTCATTGCCTCTACCTGGTCGTGGGTAACGTAGATAAAGGTTGTACCGAGCTTTTCGTGCAGGCGAGAGATCTCGGATCTCATTGCGGCACGCAGCTTTGCATCCAGGTTGGAAAGGGGCTCGTCAAGCAGAAACACCTTGGGTTGACGAACGATGGCACGTCCGAGTGCAACTCTTTGACGTTGACCGCCGGAGAGTGCCTTGGGCTTTCTTTCGAGATACTCGGTAATGCCGAGGATCTCTGCAGCTTCCATTACCTTTTCGTGAATTTGATCATTGGGCATATGAATGGTGCGCAGTGAGAATGCCATGTTCTCATAAACGCTCATATGGGGATAGAGAGCATAGTTTTGGAATACCATTGCAATGTTTCTGTCCTTGGGCTCAAAATCGTTTACGATTTCGTTATCGATACGGAGCTCGCCTGCAGTGATCTCCTCCAGTCCCGCGATCATGCGCAGCGTGGTGGATTTGCCGCAACCCGAAGGACCAACGAACACGATAAATTCCTTATCGTCAATATCCATACAGAAGTCGTTTACTGCCTTTACGCCTCCGCCATATACCTTGAAAATATGTTTTAGTGACAAACTTGCCATAATATTTTCTCCTTACTGAAAAATTGCTATCGACTGCGGAGGCATAACGAGTGCTCCGCTCTCATCGAAAGAAAATTCACCGCCCGCAGCATACAACTCGCCAACGAGCTCGGTGTAACCAAGCATATCCTGATTCAGCGTTACGGTCTGCTCAAAGGTATCCATATTGAAAACGATCGTAATTTTTTCGCCTTGATATTCTTTGGTGATTACACAAATGTAACCGTTTTGTCCCTCGGGGTAATAGGTCACCGTGCCGCGCGCAATCGAGGGGAAACGGTTGCGCAGCTCCATAGCTGCCTTGTAGTAGTTGAGAATGCTACCGGAATCTGCTGCTTGCTCGGCAACAGAGGGATAATAGTAAGAGGTCTCGTCAACGGGAGTTCCCTCGGGTGGGAGATAACAGCATCCTTCATAAATGTTCTTAGCTTCCCACTTCATAGCAATGCGCTTTGCAGGGTCGGAGTTGTTGCCGCCCTTGCTAATCATACCGATCTCCTCACCATAGTAAACAAAGGTACCGCCGTTCATCATGCTAAGCACGCCTGCCGCCATCTTTACGTTCTCCTCGCCGGGCATAAAGCTGCCGGGGCGCATGGTATCGTGGTTGCCGAGAAAGGGAGCGAGAATTGCATCGCTGCCATAGGTTTCTTGCAGCCCAACAAAAAGCTTGCCAACCGCCTCACCGTTGCTCTGCTTAACAGCTGTGGCAATGCTGCCGCCTGCCTGTGAAGCGGTAAAGAGGAAGAAGCTATCGCATCCGCTCTCGTAGTAGCGATCGATGGTATAGTCATCACCTACCCAAGCTTCACCAACAATGTAAGCCGAGGGCTTAATTGCCTTTGCCTCGGTGTTGAGCCACGCGAGAAAATCGATGTTGCCTTGCAGGTTGCCTGTGTAGTAGCTGGTAACTGCATCCAAGCGGAAGCCGTCAACGTTGTAATCGATGAGCCAATACTTCATAATATTTTTGATCTCGGCTCTTACGTTCTCACTGCTGAGGTTCAGATCGGGCATACCGCTCCAGAATTGTCCCTCATAGGAGTATTCCGTACCGCTGACCTCGTGATAAGCACCATTGGAGGTAATGCGGAAATTGTAAAAATCGCCGTATTTGCCACCGGGCTCACCGTTTTGACGAATGTAGCTGCATGCCTCGGTAAACCAAGGATGTCCGTCACTGCTGTGGTTTACCACCAAATCGATAATGACGCGAATACCGCGCTTGTGTGCTTCGTCAACCAGGTTTTTAAAGTCCTCAAGCGTGCCGTAATCGGGATCGATCGCATAATAGTCGGTCACGTCATATTTGTGATAGGTGGGAGAGGGATGAATGGGCATCAGCCAAATGCCGTTGTAGCCCATCTCCTGAATGTAATCGAGCTTTGCGGTTACACCGTTGAGATCACCGATACCATCGTTGTTGGTATCGTAGAAGGAGTGGACGAAGATCTCATACCAGTTGCGATAGTTATCATCAATGATGTTAAGTGTTACCTTATCCTCTTCCCCATTCTCATCGTCGGACTTACAAGCGCCCAGGGTGAGAGTTGTGAAAAGAAGAGTGAGCAGAAGAAGCATAGAAAGAATCTTTTTCACAGGTTCCTCCTTATCCCTTAACTGCACCACCGGTTACGCCCTCAACGTAGTATTTTTGCAACCACATAAAGAGACCGGTTATGGGAACCGCTACAATAACGGCAGCTGCACAGAAGGTGGTGAAGTATTGTTGGATCATTTCACGCTCAAGCCATTTATACATACCCAGAGATACGGTATACATGCCCGTATCGGGTACGCCTGCCATAATGTAGGATACAAAAATGTAATCACACCAGGGAGCAATGAAAGAGGTAAGAATGGTGTAGATAATGATGGACTTGCTCAAGGGAAGAATAATTTTGTAAAAGGTGCGGAAACGGGATGCACCGTCGATACGAGCTGCCTCATCCAAGGACTTGGGAACGGTATCGAAAAATCCCTTTGCAATGTAGTAGCTGAGTGCGGCGCCCGCCGAATAAACAATGATCAAGCTCACGTGAGATTGGTAGTTATCGGGGAGGAGAATTTTGAGCAGGAAGTAAACTGCCGACATACTCATAAAGCCCGGGAACATACCCAAAATGAGCATAATGTTCATCATCGGCTTTCTTGCCTTAAACTTCATACGGCTGAAAACATATGCCACAGAAAGCACGAATACTGCCGTAATGATACAGCTACATACGGCAATGAGCAAGGTGTTGCCGTACCATTGCAAAAACTTAGTTTCGGTAAAGAGTCTCTTGTAATTATCGAGCGTCCATTCTTGCGGGAAGAAGGTAGGTGACCACGCACCCGGCTCCTTACGGAAGGATTGAACGAGAAGATAAAAGAGAGGAATGATCCAAATGATAGAAAGGATAGTGAGAACAATCTGCCCTACGGTGTCGCCGAAAATTCTTTTGAACTTCATGCCGCCGCGGCGCTTTTTCTTCTGCTTGCTCTTTTCAATTTCAGCTTCCATTTGGTCGATCTTTTGCCAATTGGTAAGTTCTTGATTCTCTTTTGGAGCAACGTTTTCGTTTTTGATAGGTGTACTCATTGGAAATTATCCTCTCCTTTCACCGCCGAGGACTTATTATAAACAATAAGACTGAACACAGCGGAAATTACAAATACCAAAATACCGATAACCGATGCCAGCTTGTAGTTTCGGTCGGTACCAAGTGAGAGCTTATAGAGCCAGGTGATGAGCAGGTCTGTGCCCTTTGCACCGTCGGTATAAAGCATAATGTCGCCGGGGCCGCCGCCACTGAGCAGGTAGATAACGTTAAAGTTGTTGATGTTACCGATAAACTGCGTAATGAGATAGGGGCCTGTAACAAAAAGCATATAAGGAAGCGTGATCTTGAAGAAGCGGCGCGCGGGAGAAGCTCCGTCAATGCGAGCGGATTCGTAAAGATCGTTCGGAATATTCATAAGGATACCCGAACACATAAGCATACTGTAGGGAACACCGATCCACATATTTACAATAACTATGCAGATACGCGTGGTGTTGATATCTATACCGAACTTGAGGTGGTAATCGAAGATTTGCTCGACTAGCTGAGTGATAATTCCGCCGCCCGATCCGAGAACACCGCCGCCGGTATCGAGCATTTTAGACATGATCAAAAGAGATACGAACTGAGGAACTGCGATTGTTGCGACAAACAGAGTGCGGTAAAGCTTTTTAAGTTTGATGCCCTTGCGGTTGATAAGCAGGGCAAGCAGCATACCGAATATGTAGCTTGTAAAGGTTGCGAGAACTGCCCACAAAAGCGTCCATCCAAGCACACGCCAGAATGTTGCACCAAGCTTCGTGCTACCTGATAACAGCTCTTTGAAATTGTCAAAGCCTACCCATTGGAAAAGATGCTGAGGTACCTCGTGTGCCGCATCGTAGTTGGTAAATGCGATCAAGATCATTGTTACGAGCGGAACGATGGTGAAAACAAACAAGCCGACCATAGGCAGCGAGAGCAATGTCAGATGGAATTTGTTATCCAGCAGGTTGTTGATGTCGCGACGGAAGGTATGAGGCTTTTTGCCAATGATGTGGCATTGCTCCAGCTCGTAGCTTTCCTTGGCACATCTGATGTAGCAGATGATAAAGAAAATAATAACGAACAGAGTGAGAATACCGTACAAAAGGATGAGGAAGGAGTTGTCTCCGTTCATTTTGTCGTAAAACCCTTTATCCTCGTTCCAAAAATCGTGCGTTTCCACGCGTCCGACATTTCCGCCGCTGAAGAAATTTTCAAAACACATAACGAGGTAGTTGCCACCAAAGAACACCATATAGAGCACAAAGGCAGCCTCGAGAAGCAAATAAATGACACCGCGCACGATCTGTCCGCGGAAAAGATGGCTCAATCCCATAACAAGGTGCGAGGACTTTGTCAGAGCGCCACCGTACCAAAAGTTTTGTCCAAACTCCTTAAATCCGCGCCCGATGCTGACAAAAAAGCCAACGATGGCTTGAAAAATGCGAACAAAAAAGCCTGCGATGCCCTTTCCGAAATTTTTAAAAAACTGTAATATTTTATGGAGGACCCTTTGCCAAGGTGTCATCCGATAATAGCTGAGATCCATGGATAACCTCCTTCTTTTATTTAAGATGAGGACTGCTGTGTGCAACAGTCCCCCAAAAAAGAGATATTACTTTTTAATTTGTTGAACGAGTGCATCCAAAAGCTTTTGGAGCTCTGCATCCGTGTAGAATGTAAGCAGATCGCCTGCTTCCTTGTGCTCGATGAAGGGAGTGATCAAAGATCCCATAGGAGTCCAATAGTTGCCGGGAACGCTGGTTTGTGCGCGGCTGAACTGTGCCTGTGCAAGAACTGCTGAAAGCACTGCATCGTTCTTAATTGCCTCGTTAGCAGCTGCTGCCTTGTTTGAGGGACCGAAGCCACGGGTTTCAAATCTCTTAATCTGATTCTGCTCGTTGGTAAGCCATTGTGCGAGCTTGTGTGCTTCGCCTACGTTTTTGCTGTAGCCGTTAACACCGATGAGCTTGCAACCCATATAGGTGGTAAGCTGCTTTTCTTCGCCACCGATCTGAACGGTGGGAAGCTTTGCAACGCCCATGTTTTCGCCAAGCTGGCCTTGAACAGCCTTTGCGTTCCAAATACCGGAAACGCCTGCTGCTACTTCAACCTTACCCTCTGCATCGGGAGTAAAGCCTGCGATCAGCTTACTGTCGTCGGTTTGGATAACGAGTGCGGGATGGTTTACGTACTGAACAAGCGCCTTCATAACTGCGAGGCCGTTTGCATTGTTATAGTTGATGTCAACCTTTTGCTCGGTGAGAGCTGCATCGTAGGTTACGTTGTATGCGAGATCGTCGAATGTGAAGAAGAAGCTGGAGAGATACCAACCGTCATCGTTGAGCCTGAAGTGAACCTTTCTGCCGGCAGCGTGTGCAGCATCGAGAAGACCGCCAAGGGTAGTTACATCTTCAGCATCGATAACAGACTTATCGTAGTAGAGGAAGAGGGTGTTATCCTCGGTGCAGGGATATGCATAGAGCATATTCTGACCGTCGATGGTAACAGATGCAGACTCAACAGAGGTTGCAGTGTTGTTATTTCTGACATCCTCTTCAGCCTTACCGCCAATGCGTGCAAGAGCGCCGCCTGCGATGAGCTTGTTGATCTGGTCGCTTGCAAAAGAGAATACGTCGGGGCCGGAGGTTACGTCGTTGAGAATCTTGTCGGCTGCGTCGCCTTCGCCTTGAACACCAAACAGGAACTTGTATTCCTTATCGGGGTTTGCAGCTGCGAATGCTGCGCACATCTCTTTGAGCATTTCTTGGTCTTCTTGAGAACCCCAAACAGTAAGGGTTACTTTTTCTTTTTGAGTCCCGTTGTCGCCATTATTATTGTTACAAGCAGCAAATACCATTGTAAGCATCAGCAGAGCGATTACGAGGGAAAGAATTCTGATCTTTTTCATCGTTTTCTCCTTGTTTTGTATTTTTGTGGATATCAAAATGCGGAGCGGGCACAGCCCCGCCCCGCAAAGGTTACTGATGTTTTGTTAATTACTTGTTGATCAAGCAGCAGGAGTGATAGTCAGGGTCTTTGCTTCGATATCGAAGGATACATTGTATGTACCAGCCTGAACGTACCAGTTGTCACCGCCGTTTGCTTCATCGCCATACCAGTTAGCAACGCCGAGTTCAGAACCGTAAACAACCTTAATTGCGAATACGCCGGGCTTACCTTGATCTGCGATCCAAGTGAAGTCACCCATTGCGGTAACGTCGGTTGCTACAACAGTACCGGTAGCTACATTGCCTTCAACGGTAAGAGAAGGAGTAACGCCGTTCTTAACTGCGAAGTTAACAGCCTTGCCTTCGCCGTCTACAAAAGTACCAACAAGGTAGTATTCGCACTTAGCGATTTCGAACTTATTGCCATCAACGGTGTACTTAATGGAGTAAGTACCTGCAGTGAGGAATACGTTCTTGCCTTCGATGCCGATGTAATCGCCATTAACGGTGTTGAACAACTTGATAGCTGCACACTTAACACCGAGAGTGTTGTCTGCATCACCTTCGGTCCAGTCTGCATACATTTCTTCGGTTACTACGAAGGAACCGGTCCAAGTCTTCTTGTCGGTAGATTCAACAAGTCTGTAAGCGGAATCTGCTGCGAAATCGGTGGACCATTCGTTGTGAGTACCAATGATGCACATATCGTGAGTAACGGTCATGGGCTCGATCTTTTCAACAAGCTCAAAGGTGATCTTGTTGTATGCGCCAGCGTTGGGGTAGGTGGTGTAAGTGATCTTGTACTTACCGTCCATACCTTCAGCAAGCTTTGCATTCCAAACTTCATAGCCCTTGTTGTACTCGTCGGAACCGATGAATACAACCTCGCCGTTTGCGTTCTTAACCTGTGCAACCTTCTTGTCAGCTGCGGTGTAGGTCATGTTGTCATAGAAGTTAACGCCATCGCAGTATTCAGCGCCTTCGAAAAGGCCGATACCTACTTGGCCATCCCAGTTACCGCCGAAGCAGATCTGGAACATATCGCCTGCGTACATAGTGAGGGTGATGGAATAAACGTTAGCGCCTGCAACGTCTTCCTTGGTCATGGTGAGGTTAGCTTCAGCATTTACGTGGTCCCAGTTTGCCTGGCCCATATCGCCTGAACCTGCGCCGATGAGGTAGTAGGAGTTGGTATCTTGTACAAATTCGTCGGACTTGAATGCTGCAAAAATGTCGGTGTCAGCTTCGATAGCCTTGTCGAAATCGAAAGCTTGGGTCAGGGATGCTTCTGCATACCAGCCGGTGAAGGTTTTGTTTTCAGCTTCGGGAGTCCAGGATGTAACCTTAGAGCCCTTGTCGATCTTCTCTTCTTTGAGAAGCTTGCTGCCTTGGTACCAGCTTACAGTCACTTTGTTTGCATCGTCGGGCTCGTTCGGATTATCGGGCGTGCACGCTGCGAGGCAAACGAAGGAGAGTGCGAGCACCATAATGAGTGCGATTGCAGATAAGAATTTTTTCATTTTCTTTCTCCTTGTTTGTTTTTTGGCTTTCGCCTTATTTTTGGGGGTGGGTCTGATATCGTTCCAGACTTCTCCCTATCGTATATTATACAACTAACCCTCGGAAAAGTCAAGAGAGTTTGAGAATTTCTACCTAATGCACAATTTTGAAACGGCGTTCTGTGCAATTTGCGCAATTTTTGCAAAAAAATTTCGAAAATTTTCGAATTACAAATTCCAGACGTTTTTCGCGTAGTCAAGAATGGAACGGTCGGAGGAGAATTTACCTCCGTTTGCGGTGTTGCGAACGCACTTGGCGAGGAACTCTTCACTACCGTAATCGCGGTTCAACTCGCTCTTAACACGCACGTAATCGCGGAAGTCCTTGAGCACGAGATAGTGGTCGGCACTCCAACCGCCAAAGAGAGATTCCTTGACCGAACGGAACATTCCGCTGCCTTGATCGTCAAAGGTGCCGTCGTCAAGCGTATCAACGATTCTCTTAAGCTCGGGATCGGAGTTGTAGATCTCCCAAGGATTGTAATTCTTCTTGATCTCTTTTACTTCTTCAACAGTCGCGCCAAAGATGTATTCGTTCTCTCTGCCGGCCTCTTCGCAAATTTCAACGTTTGCACCGTCCATGGTTCCAAGAGTGACCGTGCCGTTGAGCATAAACTTCATATTACCCGTTCCGCTCGCCTCCATGCCTGCCATAGAGATCTGCTCGGAGATATCTGCTGCGGGCATGATCTTTTCGGCATAAGAAACGTTATAGTCGGTAACGAAAACAACGCGAAGCTTATCGTTGACCTCGGGATCGTTGTTGACCTTATCGGCAATGGCGTTGATAAACTTGATAACGCCCTTTGCGTTCCAATATGCGGGGGCTGCCTTTGCGCCGAAGATGAATGCGGCGGGCTTAAAGTTTGGCTCCTTGCCTTCTTTGATGCGGAAATAATAATAAAGGATGGAAAAAGCGTTCATCAGCTGACGCTTGTACTCGTGAAGTCGCTTTGCCTGCACGTCAAAAATGAATTCTGGCGGCAGCTCGACGCCTTCTCTCTTGAGAACGTATTCCGAAAGCTGTTGCTTTTTCAAATACTTGATCTCGGCAAAAGCGTGGCGCACCTCGGGATCGTCTGCATACTTTTCAAGCTCCTTGAGGCGTTCAAGGTCTGCTTGCCAGCCATCGCCGATCTTTTTGGTGATGAGAGCGGAAAGCTCGGGGTTGCAGAGTGCGAGCCAACGACGGGGCGTTACACCGTTGGTAACGTTGAGGAACTTTTCGGGATACACCTCATACCAATCGCGGAAGGTGCTCTCCTTGAGAATTTCGGTGTGCAACGCGGCAACACCGTTGACCTTATTGCCCGCATAAATGGCTACGTTTGCCATATGTACGGTCTCATCCTTGATCAGGAAGAGCTTACCATTCGGAAATTCCTTTTCGATGCGTGCTTGCATCTTGGTCAAAATTCTTGCAATTTCGGGCAACAGCTTGCGTACGCGCTTCATATCCAAGCGTTCAAGCGCCTCACCCAAAATGGTGTGGTTTGTAAAGTTAAATACGGAACGTGCAAGCAGGAACGCCTTTTCGAACTTCAAGCCCTCTTTCATAACGAGGCGAATGAACTCGGGAATGGCAAACACGGGGTGTGTGTCGTTGAGCTGCAGCGAGATATGCTCATTGATCTTTTCAATAGGAAGTCCCTTTTGCTTGTGCTTGCGAATGAGGTCCTGCACCGATGCCGATGCAAAGAAATATTCTTGGCGCAAACGCAGGATGCGTCCCTTTTCGGTAGAATCGTTGGGATAGAGGGCGTAGCTGATGCTTTCGCAACGTACGTTATCCTTTGCGATCTTATCGATCTGCATACTGTCAAAAGCAGCAAAATCAAAGTTGCCGGGCTGCTCACTTTGCCACAGGCGCAGGGTGTTAATGGTCTTTCCGCCGTAGCCGATGATGGGCATATCGTAAGGAACTGCCTTGGTGGTAAAGTCGGAGAATTTTACGAGTACGCTATCCTCTTCCCTTCTGTAGCTCCAAGGGTCACCGTGTCTTTGCCAATCGTCTGCGTTTTCCTTTTGGAAGCCGTTCTCAAAGCTTTGGCGGAACAAGCCGTAGCGGTAACGAATGCCGTAGCCATCGAGCGGAATGCCAACGGTGGCACCCGATTCGAGATAGCAGGCAGCAAGACGGCCAAGACCGCCATTACCGAGAGCTGCGTCCTCAATATCCTCAAACGATGTAATATCGATGCCACGCTCTGCGAGCAGCGCCTTTACCTCGTCAAGCTTGCCAAGGTTGTAAAGATTTGCGAAAATTGCACGGCCGACCAAGAATTCTGCCGAAAGATAACCAACTCTTTTTTGAGGAGCTTCTTTGCATTTTTGCCACGTATCGGCAATTTCTGCCATGGTTGCGCTACTAACGGCACGATAAAGTGCGGAGGTGGATGCATGCTCCATATCGACACCGTCGTTGGCTTTGAGTAAGCTTTCAACTGTTTTGATCCATTTGTCCATTGTTTTTCAGTTCCTTTGCTATGATTTATCTGTTCCCTCTTTTTGCAATGCGAGAGATCTTTTGAGCCAACGTGCAGCTCATTGCACTTGCGGGGCAACGCCAGCTCCAGTTGCGATCACTGAGTGTGCCGGGGGTGTTCATGCGAGACTCCGCACCCGTTCCAAGCAGATCCTGCAGGGGAAGAATGACGTATTTTGCGCAGCTGACGTAAGCAAGACGCACTGTTGCCGCGCGAGCGCGTTGCATGGTTTCGGGGTCGTTTACCTGCTCCGAGCGATATGCAAAGCGTACGCCTGCCTTTTTGCACTCGGATACGAGATCGCGATAAAATATCTCGCGTGTATCCTCATCCAAATCCTCAAGAAATTCAATAAAGGTAGCATTATCGTGCGTACCCGTGTAAACCACGCAGTTTTCATCGTAATTGGAGGGCTTGAATTCCTGCTCGGGGTTTCCGTCAAACGCAAACTCCAAAACCTTCATACGAGGGTATCCCGTATTGCGCATCAAGCGATAAACACCGTCATCGAGAATACCAAGGTCCTCAGCAATGATCTTCCAATCCTTTTTGCCCTCAAACAAAGCTTCCTTCGGGCCATCGCGCCAGCATCCCACTCTGGCATTCTTGCTGCCTGCGGGAATGGCGTAAAAACGGTCAAAGCCGCGGAAGTGGTCGATGCGTACGATATCGTACATAGAGAGTGCCTTTTGCAACCTTGCCGTCCACCATGCGTAGCCGTCTTGCCTCATTTTTTCCCAATTATACAAAGGATTGCCCCAAAGCTGACCGTCCTCGCTGAAATAATCCGGAGGAACGCCTGCAACCTCGGTAGGAGTACCGTCGCCGTTGAGCAAAAACAGCTCGGGATGCGCCCAAACCTCAACACTATCCTCGGAGACGTAAAGCGGCATATCGCCCACAATTTCAATTCCACGCGCGTTGGCATAGCTCTTCAGCTCGCCCCATTGACGGAAGAACTCATATTGCGTAAATTGCCAAAACAGTACCTCGTCCTCATTGGCGGCAAGAAAGGCATTGATCGCTTCCTTATCGCGTACGCGATACTTCTCTTCCCAAGTGGAAAGAGCACGCCAACCGTGTGCCTCCTTGATTGCCATAAATGCGGCAAAATCAGCAAACACGCCTTCTTCCAAAAAAGCTTGGAATGCAGGCACTTGACGATCGAAGCGCGAAAATGCGAGCTTCAAGAGCGGAATGCGACGATAGAACAATGCCTCATAGTTAACACGCCCGATCTCCTCTCCCGCAGCAGCACAGGAATATTCCTCTGCTTCCTCTTTTGTCAGCAAGCCCTGCGCGATCAAAGCTTCAATATCAATTAAATAAGGGCTGCCTGCAATGGCACAGGATGAGGCGTAGGGCGAATCTCCATATCCGGTGGGAACCAGTGGTAGCACCTGCCAAACCTTTTGGTGAGCTCTGGCAAGGAACTCCACAAAGTCTTTTGCCTGCGCGCCCATTGTTCCTACTCCATAGGGAGAGGGCAATGCCGTTATCGGCAATAAAACTCCTGCATAACGCTTTTTCATTTGCGAATTCCCCTTTGCTAAAAATTGTGTTTCGAAAAATTTCGAATGTTTCTTTGTAATATTCTATCACATTTTTTTCGCCGTGTCAAGTAAATATGTGACGGAAAGGCAGGATTTTTGTCAAGAAATCATTTTTTTAAGATTTTTTAGCTGTTTTTTACACTTTTTTTTAAAAAATCATTGTAAATTTGAAAAACTATGCTATAATGAAAGAAGGCAAACTAAAAAATCAATTGAAATCGGTTCTCTCCGCATTTCGAAAATCTTCCAAAAAAGGAGGGCAAAATGACCATTAAGGAAATTGCCGCCGAGCTCGGTCTTTCTGCCAGCACGGTTTCAAAGGCACTCAACAATGCCTCCGATATCAGCTTGGAGACACGCAATCGCGTCAACGCCTATGCCCGCTCAATCGGTTTTTCCCTGCACCGCAATCAGGATTCCAAGCGTATTTGCGTTTTGTTTGAGAATATGGATTCTCACAGCAACTCGCAGGTCGGTTATCCGGTTCTTACGGGATTTCAACAGGCAGCAAACGCCTACCACTACGAGGTGGTGATTGAGCACTGCTCCGATAAGAATCCCCCAAACCTGAAAAAGCTCTGCCAAGAAAACAACTTTTGCGGCTTGATGATCATGGGAACGAAGATCACGAGTGAGATCATCAAAGAGCTGGAGACCACAAGCATTCCCACTATGCTGATGGACTCTTACGTAAAAAATCCCAAGGTTGCCTGCATCAGCAGTGACAACATCAACTCGGTTGCTGCCATTGTAGAGCATTTGATCAAGCTTGGACACCGCAAGATCGGTTATTTGGGCGGTGACAAGGAATCGATCGTTACCCGTGAGCGCTTTTCGGGCTATCTGATCGGCTTGATAGAAGGTGACATTGAATTTAACAGCAGCTACGTTCGCTACGGAAACTACACCGAGGTCTGTGGTCTTGAGTCAGCCGACTTTTTTGCCGACCAGGGCGTTACCGCCGTGGTGTGCGCTTCTGACCTGATCGCCATTGGTTTGATTACCGGACTGCGAAAGCGCGGCTTACGCGTTCCTGAGAATATTTCGGTCAGCGGCTTTGATAACCTTGACGTTGCACGCTACTTTACCCCCGCGCTGACAACCGTTAAGCAGGACTTTATCTCCTTAGGTGAAAACGCGTTTACCCTGCTCCGTCAAGCCATTAAGGGCAACAAGACCAAGCGCATAACCATTCACACCGAGCCGATCTTCCGAGATTCGACCGCTCCCGTTTGTGAAACAAGCGCCGAGGACGCACAATCAAAATAAATTATATGAGGTGAAATCATGAAAAAGACTTACTCTCGCATTCTTTCTCTTCTGCTCGTTGCTATCATGCTCCTCTCTCTCGTTTTGACCTCCTGTCACAACGATCCGAGCAACAACGGCACCAACGAAAGCACCACCGATGGTGGCAAGTGGCAAATTCCCGAGGGAGAATACACCATCCCGAAGGAAGATGGCTACAATCAGATCACCTTCTATTGGTCTCACCCCGGTGTTATTGAAAACTGTGACATTTGGGCTTGGTGGGATGGCAAGGAAGGCAGCGGCTACATCATGCACCCCTGTGACTACGGTGCAAAGGTCGTGCTCAACGTGCCCGTAGGCATTGAGCAGATCGGATTTATCGTTCGTACCGGATGCTCCGAGCCCGGTGGCTCCTCTTGGGGAGAAGCAACCAAGGACGGCACCAGCGAAGACCGTTTTGCTGTGATTGAGGGCGAAGAAACCTTTATCTACCTCAAGAGCGGCGATCCAGCACAGTACACCAGCCAAGATGGAGGCAAAACACTTACCATGATTAAGAAATTTACCCTTGCGGGCATGACCGATTTCCACAAGATCCAATACAACGTAACCCCCAAGACTGCGATCACCAGCTACAAGCAGGTCAAGGTTTATGAGGGTGACAAGGAATTGACCATTCTCGACATCAGCAATATGGGCAAAGAGGTTACCAGCGGCATTATTGAAGTAGAAGAAACCCTTGATATTAGCAAAAACTACCGCGTAGTAATTGAGGGCTACGGCGAAAAGGCAGTGGTTCCCACCTCTATTTTTGATAGCGAGTACTTTATTGAAAATTACACCTACGACGGCGATGATCTCGGTGCGATCATCAACGGTGATAAAACCACCTTTAAGGTTTGGGCTCCTACCGCCTCTAAGGTAGTGCTCAATCTCTTCACCTCCGGCCACGAGGGCTCCGCTTATAAGAGCGTTGATATGGTCAAGGGCGATCGCGGTGTTTGGTCCTACACCGAAAGCTGCGGTCACGGCACCTACTACACCTACACCGTAACCACCTCGGTTGGCACCCAAGAGGCAGTTGACCCCTATGCAAAGGCAGCAGGCCTTAACGGTAACCGCGGCATGGTAGTAGATCTTTCTCGCACGAACCCCGATGGTTGGGGCGAGGATAACTTTGCAACCGGCATTAAGACCTACAGTGATGCTGTTATTTGGGAAGTACACGTAAGAGACTTCTCTAACAAGATCGCATCCTCCAACTACAAGGGCAAGTATCTCGCATTTACCGAGCGCGGACTTGTAAACGAGTTTGGTCAAAGCATTGGCGTTGACTATCTTGTAAATCTCGGCATTACCCACGTACATCTCCTCCCTGTTTACGACTATGCAACCGTTGATGAAGCTAACCCCGATAGCCAATTCAACTGGGGCTACGATCCCAAAAACTACAACGTTCCCGAGGGAAGCTATTCTACCAACCCCTATGATGGTGAGGTTAGAATTAAGGAATACAAGCAAATGGTGCAAGCACTGCACGCAGCAGGCATTGGCGTTGTTATGGATATGGTTTATAACCACACCTACGATGCAAACAGCTCCTTTAACAAGATCGTTCCCTACTACTATTACAGATACACCGCAACGGGTGCAAACTCTTCTGCTTCCGGCTGCGGTAACGATACCGCCTCTGAGCGTTATATGTTTGGCAAATTTATGGTTGACTCGGTAAGCTACTGGGCAGAGGAATATGACCTTGATGGCTTCCGCTTTGACCTGATGGGCCTGCACGACCTTGCAACTATGCAAGAGGTTGAAAACGCAGTACACGCTATCAATCCCGAAGCAATTATTTACGGTGAGGGTTGGACAATGGGCTCCACCATTGACGGCAGCCCTATGGCTAACCAAGGTCAGATCAGCAAGATCGAGCCCCTCGAAGGCGCTATCGGCGGCATTGCCGTATTCAACGATGTCATTCGCGACGGTCTTAAGGGCAGCGTATTTACCGCAACCTCCAAGGGCTATATCAGCGGCAACGGCAACGGCTCCTTCCCCTCTGTTCTCTTTGGTATCAAGGGCGGCAACGGCAACGGCTTTAGCTGGGAAGTGAAAAACGGTATGGTCGTTAACTATATGAGTGCACACGATAACAACACTCTGTGGGATAAGCTCATCCTCTCCAACGGAGACAACACCGTTGAGGAACGCCTTGCCATGAACCGCCTTGGCGCAACCCTTTTGATGATCTCCAAGGGCACCGTGTTCTTCCAAGCAGGTGAAGAAATGCTGCGCACCAAGGACGGTGACGAGAACAGCTATAAGTCCAGCGACGCCATCAACAACATCGATTGGTCGGTCCTCAAGGAAGGTAGCAACGAATACGAAATGATGCGCTACTACCAAGAGCTGATTCGCGTAAGACAAGAGTACGCAATCTTTAGAACGCTGAACACCGCCGTGATCGACAACACCTCCTACGGTGAAGGCAGAGCTGCTATTACGCTTGATAACCATGCAGGCGGTAAGGCACTTATCGTTTCCAACCCCACAGGTGAAGCGATGACCTACAACGTTTCCGGCAACTGGCATATGATCGTAAACGGTGTTGACGTTATGGATGCTCCCGAGGCAGTAACTGGCAGCATCACCATTCCCGCCTACACGGCAGTCGTTTTTGTAAACGACGCATGCCTCAACGGCTAATTGAAACCACACATAAAAATTGGGGCTGTCTCAAATGTAAATATTAGAGCAATTGAGGCAGCCTCTCAGAGAGAGTTTTAAAAGATAAATAAAAAAAGCGAACAAAAAGCCTAAAAAAGAGGCAAAAAAGGCAACGACAAAGGAAGAGGGTCGAAAGATCCTCTTTTTTTGATATAAAAAATAGTTATGGAGAATTAATCAAGCAACCTTGGGGATAAAAAGATCGGTTCCAAAACGACCTGATTTTTGACGGTTATACAGTTTTTGAATATTAAAAGCAAAAGCAAGAAGGAAAAGTTGAGTTTCAACGTCTTTTTTACCACGAACAAGAAAGCGTCTGAATCCCATATCCTGCTTCAGTACGCCAAATGCACCTTTGACCTGTATAGAACGCGTCGGCGATCACTCTCTCAAATCTGCGTAGCGTAAATTATCTCGCTTTCTTGTGTGTTATTTGTGGCAATTTAATTATACAACAAAGCAAACGGATACTCAATACCTTTTTGGTAAAGTGTATCCGTTTTTCTTATTTCGAGGCCTTCTTAATGAGACAGCCCCTTTTATGTTAATTAAGAGCTTCAATATATTGAATAAGCTCGTCAAAGAAGCCGTGAGGATATACTGAAATATCCTTGTTTTCCCTGTTTATAAGGCAATCGGTAAGCAAAAACACCTTCATTCCAAGGCTTTCGGCTATCATATCCTCACCCACGTCGTTACCGACCATAAGGCACTCCTCGGGAACTACACCAAGCTTGCTTATTACCTCTTTATTGTATTCGGGATTGGGTTTGCAATAGTGAGAGTTTTCATAAGTTGTAAAAAGCTCGAAATCCGTGTGGGAGAGCCCTGCCCAGCTGATTCTCTGCTCCGTCGCTGTGGACGGAAACAGAGGATTCGTGGCAAGAGCAACTCTGAAGCCCTTGCGTTTTATGGCTTTTATAACATCAGCGGCTCTCTTGTCGAATCCGCAGAAGGCTTGTACCTTGCAGAAGTCGTTTGCGTAAAACTCGTCGAAATATACTATATCATCACGGGTCTTCTCGCCAAGTAGGGCTGAAAATACGTCCCAAAAGGCTTCTTCGTTAAGCTTGTCTCCGTTATTCTTGACCATTGCCTTGGTTCCTGCCAAAATAGAGGCTATGAGTGAGTCCTTTTCATAACCGTGCGGCGCTAATTTGCGCGCAAGACCTTCAAAGTAGGCCTTCATAAAGTCTTCCTGCTTCATCGGCAGAAGAGTGCCGTCGAGATCGAATAAAACAGTAGTGATTTTCACAAATTATTCTTTATCCTTGATCTTAATTAAACAAACCGCGCTTCTTGCGGGAAGATATATCTGAAGCTTTGCTTTTTTATCGGGATGCTTGGTCGCGGTATAGATATATTCCTTTGAAGCTCTTCCGTAACCGCCGAACTCCTCATCGTCGGTGGAAAGTATTACTTTATACTTACCGGGGGTGGGTACGGTGATCCAATATCCCTCGTAGCTCATCGTGGGGTGGAAATTGAAGGCAAAGACGAGACCGCCTCGCTCGTAATTTATTACCTTGTCGTCGTTGCCGATGAAGAGACATTTAGGCTTCTTTCTGAATATCTTTCTGTCACTCGTCAATGCGACCATAGCTTTATCGAATTCACGAAGATCGCCGTAACGAAGGTTAGGATCGTCGGCGAGATGCCATTGACGGCGGCAGTAGAAATGGCTCCAGCCGTTGCCCTCTCTCGGGAAATCGATCCACTCGGGGTGACCGAATTCGTTGCCCATAAAGTTAAGATATCCCTCACCGCCGAGAGTCATAGTGACCATTCTTATCATTTTGTGGAGCGCCATTCCTCTATCGATCACGGGATCGGGGGTGAATTTGGACATGGAGGTGTACATTTTGCTATCGCAGAGGCGGAACATTATCGTCTTGTCGCCAACCAACGCCTGGTCGTGGGATTCGGCGTATCCGATATACTTTTCCGCGGGTCTTCTTCCCGTCAGCTCGCACCATATCTGCCACATATCCCAGCTTTCGTCGGGAATATTCTTCAAAAGCTTTATCCACATATCGGGAGCGCCCATCGCGAGGCGGTAGTCAAAGCCGATACCGCCCTCAGCTATCGGCAGGCACATTCCGGGCATTGCCGACATATCCTCGGCGATGGTTATGGCTTTCGGATTGACCTCTCTGATCATCTCGTTGGCAAGCTGGAGGTAGGTAATTGCCTCGGTGTCGGTATTCAGTGAAAAATACTTGGAATAATTGGTAAAGGCGACGCCAAGACCGTGATCGTGGTATATCATTGATGTCACACCGTCAAATCGGAAGCCGTCGAAGTGATATTCCTCCATCCAGAATTTCAGATTGGAAAGCAGGAAATGAATGACCTCGTTTTTGTTATAATTAAATAGCTTCGTGCCCCATGCGGGATGGTCGCCTCTATTTCCCTCGTGGAAGAACTGATGGGTTGTACCGTCAAACTCGTTGATGCCCTCGGCGGTGTTCTTAACGGCGTGGGAGTGCACAACGTCAAGCAGCACGGCGATGCCCATTGAATGAGCCGCGTCGATAAGCTCCTTAAGCTGGTTGGGAGTGCCGAATTTCGATGACGCGGCAAAGAATGAAGACACCTGGTAGCCGAAGGAGCCGTAGTAAGGATGCTCCATGATCGCCATTATCTGAATGGTGTTATATCCAAGATCCTTGATTCTCGGAAGGATATTGTCCTTGAATTCAAGATAAGTGCCGAGTCCCTCCTTTTCCTGCGCCATGCCGATATGGCATTCGTAGATATAGAGGTCTTTTTTGGGAGTAAAGCTCTTCTTTTTCCACTTGTATTCCGGCTCATCCACAATTACACCGCACCAAGTGAAGGTAACGGGATCCTGCTCGACTCTTCGGATATAGAGAGGGATCCTCTGCAAAAGCTTTTCGCCGCGGCGGATTATCGCGCTGACGTGACAGCCGTTGTAGAGAGTTTCTCTGCCCTTGACAAATATTTCAAAAACGCCGTTGCCTAGAGGAGTCATACGAAGATCGAGCCATCTCCAATCGACGAAATCGCCCGTGAGATAGACCTCGTCGGCGGCAGGAGCCCACTCACGATATACCCAACCGTCATCTGTTTTGTGAAAACCGAAATAATCGTGACCGTTGGCAAAATCTGAGAGACTTCCCTCTTTTCCGACGAGAGAAAGCTTCTTTTTGGCATAGTTCTCCATACGAAGCTCAATATCCTTTTCAAACGGCAGAAGAAGTGGGTCGTGCTCGAATATCTTATATGACATAGCAGCAGTCCTTTCATGTATAATTATATATAATTATAACACGTTTTTATTAATTTTTCAATAAATATGGAAAAATTTTAAAAAAGGGACTGTCTCAGTTAGAATGCAGTTAAAAAGCCACATAAAACGAGGAAATCCGTCGATTTTTCGACGGATTTCTTAATTTTAAAGAACAATACTATATTTTTTAATTAATTCTTGTCCTTGCTTTTAAAAGTGGCTTTTGTTATGCGCTAAATGAGACAGCCCCTTTCTCATTAAAGCGCGCGGATCGACGGCCGCCGTGATCGCCCCACAATGGACACCGAAAAAGCCATGCGCTTAGGCGGCAAAAAGGCGCCGCCTTTTTTTGGCATAGAATAGCCCTCGCTCCATTTTTGAACGAGGGCGTTAAATAAATTGGAATTTGTCAATTACATTGGCATCATAGTATTGATGGCTACCATATCATCATTCTGTTTTTTTAATTCTTCCTGCTCTTCTTTTGTAAGCCCAACTTTTAATCTTTTACCGCACTCGGAACACTTTTTTGTTTCCTCATCAAACTCTTTATTGCAATGCACACATATTTTTTTCATATTCCAAATCTCCTTTGTCAAATTTTTATTTATCAATGAGTTTATTAATACCTTTTTTGAAATTTTCAGTTTAAGATTCAATATAAGGACGAATACGAAGCTTTGCCCCGACGGATTCACAGATTGTTCTGCAAAGCTCCTGCTCTTCCTTTGAGGTAACAACGTCAACGACCGTCATAACAACATTGGGAACGTACTTTGTGCATTCCTTTGTAAATTTCAGCATCGCATCATAAGACTCAATACCGAACTTAGGACGAACCACCTTCAAATACTCTTCCTTATTGGTTGCATTTAAGCTAACGGAAACCGTATCAACGAGACCTTCAAGCTTCGGCGCTGTTGATTCCTTCCAAATCAAATCGGCAAGTCCGTTGGTATTGATACGGATCTTGATATCGCTTTTTGATCTGATATACTTCGCTACCTCAAGCAGATCGTTAAGACGCTCCGTAGGCTCTCCGTATCCGCAGAAAACGATTTCGCTATACTTGGTCAGATCCCACGTATCAATGCTATCACAAACCTCTTTTACAGTAGGTTCCCTGTCGAGCCAAAGAGAATCCGATCCCTCCACGTGATCGCTGAGATGCCGCAAACAAAATGTGCAAGCACAGGGACAGCGATTTGTCATATTTACGTAAATACCGTTATATACGGGATAAGTAATTGTCATCATAGTGAGCCACCTCCGTTTAATTTTGCTCTGACGTTTAATCTATCCATTGCGATACCGCCGATGATAAAGAGTGCAGTGCTTAATGCAGACTGTGTTATGTATCCGGGAATTCCCGCAAGAGGCGCAACGAAATTGCCGGTTATCATTGCTTCATACAGATAATATCCTCCGATACAGAAAGCCCAAGCAGGAATCAATGCGAGGATGTTACGCAAGCAGATTATATTTTTGCTCTTTCTCGAAAACACAAGGACCGCAGCCGTTTTGATAATGATCGAGCCGGGCGCCCAGATTGCAAAGCCGGTCAAGCAATCGGCAAGAAGTGCTCCTGCAGCTCCTACGAACATAGCGTAAGGCAGAGGTAGCAAGCAGGCGGAAAGATAGATAAAGCCGTCGCCAACGTGGGTATAACCCGTGTGGCTTGGGATATGAAGATAAGCGGTAAAAACAAATACGATTGCCGTAAATATGCCGGCAAAGCACATTAGTCTGATTTTATTGTTTTTCATAATTCCCCCAATTAGATCTCCGTTAAGAATTCTTCAAAGCAAATGCCATCCGTCTTCGGCAAATCAAGCTCCACCGTGCGACGCAAAACCTTTGCAATGAAAGAGGACGCATGGCGTATCGAATCGCCGAATTCTTTTCCCTTTACCGCATCAGCAGCGATAATGGAAGAAAATACGTCTCCAGTACCGGAGCGGAACGGTCCGACCTTATGTTCCATAATAACTTCGGCATCTTTTCCTTTTTCAAAAACAAAGTTTTCAAGACTGTCGCCACGCTCAAGACCGGATATGACGATCTTCTTCGGTCCCATATCCGCGAGCTTACTGCACAGCACGAAAAGTTCGTTTTCATTCATATCCGGATGGTACTCAGTCCCGGTAAGAATACAAGCCTCCGTCAGATTCGGCGTTAAGATATCGGCATACGGAACAAGAGAGTTCATTTGCTCTGCCAAATTGGGTGAATAGGTAGGATAAAGCTTGCCATAGTCCCCCATAACGGGATCGATGACTGTTATATTATTTTCTGTCTTGAACAGCTCTAAAAATCGTTTTACGATTCCGATCTGCTCGGGAGACCCGAGGAATCCCGTAAGAATCCCCTCAAATTGAAGATCAAGCTTTTTCCATTCATCCATATAGAGATTCATATGCTCCGTGTAGTCGGTATAATAAAAGCTTTCAAATCCGGTATGGTTGGAAAAGATCGACGTAGGCAACGGACAGCACTGTATCTTCATTGCAGAAATAATGGGCAAGGACGCCGCAATAGAGCAACGTCCGAAGCCACAGAAATCATTGATCACAGCAATCTTTTTTTGATGATTATGAGACATCTGATCATTACTCCTTGACATTTTGATGCTATTATTATATAATATCTCTGTACATATTAAAATAGTCAGTTTAGGAGAATTTTATATATACAGATGAAGTACGTAATCGATAAAGAAAAACGTCCTGTTTACTTGCAGTTATACAATCAAATAAGGGAGGATATCGTAAACGATGTTCTGCGTTTTGATAGCAAGCTTCCCTCTATCCGTTCTCTTGCCGAGGAGCTCGGAATAAGCACAGTAACGGTTGAGCACGCTTATGCCCTGCTCTCTGACGAAGGCTACGTAGAGTCAAGAGAACGGAGCGGATACGTGGTAAGCTTCCGTAAGGCAGATGGCTTTGCATCAACCGCCAAGACCACTCACAAATATCACCATGCAACCGAAACAAAGCATGCCTATCCGGATTTTCCTCTCTCTGTTTTAAGCAAGACAATGCGTAAGGTTTTGACGGAGCACGGTGATCTGTTGCTTGAGAAGTCGCCTAACTACGGTTGCACTGAGTTAAGAGAGGCAATCAAACAATACCTTGCACGTAACAGAGGTATTTCGGTTGATACCGAGCAGATCATTATCGGCTCAGGCTCCGAATACCTGTATGA
>JBGVEW010000039.1:0-1914 GCA_045120465.1 Eubacteriales bacterium | reverse complement strand
TCGACGCACAGCGGTTCAAAATAGAGCTTATCCGAGCAGGTATAGTCGGTGGAAACGGTTTCGGGGTTGTTGTTGATAATGATCGCCTCGTAGCCTGCCGCCTTGATGGTCTGTACTGCGTGAACGGTGGAATAATCGAATTCCACGCCCTGACCGATACGGATCGGACCCGAACCAAGTACGATGACCTTTTTCTTATTGGATACGACCGACTCGTTCTCTTCCTCATAGGTGGAATAGAAATACGGAATGTAGCTGTCAAACTCGGAAGCACAGGTATCGATCATTTTATAGACGGGGATAATACCTGCCTTTCGACGAAGCGTATAAACCTCAAGCTCGCTCGTCTCCCAAAGCAGTGCGATCTCTTTGTCAGAGAAGCCCATCTTCTTTGCCCTGCGAAGCGTGTCAATGTCATTCTTGCTTACTTTGATGTTTTGCTCCTCGTCAACAATGTTCTTGAATTTGCGGATAAAGAGCATATCAATGGCAGTTGCCGCCGCAATTCTACCCGCATCACATCCGCGGCGCAGAAGCTCTGCAATTGCGTAGATACGGTCGTCGGTTCCGATCTTAATATAATCAAGCAGCTCTGCCTCGGATACCTTATCAAACTTTTTGTGATGCAAATGGCAAAGTCCGATTTCAAGCGAACGGATCGCTTTCAAGAGACTTTCTTCTATGGTTCTTCCGATACTCATGACCTCGCCCGTTGCTTTCATCTGCGTGGAAAGCGAGTTATTGGCATCGGCAAATTTATCAAATGGGAAACGCGGCATCTTGGTTACCACGTAGTCAAGCGTTGGCTCGAAGGATGCGGGCGTGTTGGCAATTCTGATCTCATCCAGCGTCATACCCACACCGATCTTTGCCGATACACGCGCGATTGGGTACCCACTTGCTTTAGACGCAAGCGCAGAGGAACGTGACACACGGGGATTGACCTCGATGAGATAATATTGGAAGGAATATGGGTCAAGTGCAAACTGTACGTTACATCCGCCTTCGATCTTGAGTGCGCGAATAATTTTGAGCGCACTGTCACGGAGCATATGATACTCCTTGTTGGTAAGCGTTTGCGAGGGACATACCACGATGGAGTCGCCCGTGTGAATACCAACCGGATCAATATTCTCCATATTACAGACGGTAATGGCGGTATCGTTGTGGTCTCGCATGACCTCATACTCGATTTCCTTGAAGCCCTTGATGCTCTTCTCTATAAGCACCTGATGCACCGGGGAAAGTGCCAAGGCGTTTTTCATCAGCAAAAGAAATTCTTCTTCATTGTCGGCAAAGCCGCCACCCGTTCCACCAAGCGTAAAGGCGGGACGAAGCACAACGGGATAACCGATTTTTTCTGCAACCTCCAAACCCTCTTGAATCGAATTGGCTATATCCGATGGCAGAACGGGCTCGCCGAGGCTCTCGCACAGTTCCTTGAAAAGCTCTCTGTCCTCTGCTCTCTCAATCGATTCACTGCTTGTTCCGAGAAGCTCAACACGGCATTCCTTAAGGATTCCCTTTTTTTCAAGCTGCATAGCCAGATTCAGTCCCGTTTGACCGCCGATACCGGGCAGGATCGCGTCGGGGCGCTCATAACGAATGATCTTTGCGATATATTCCAGCGTCAGCGGCTCCATATAGACCTTATCGGCAATGGAGGTATCCGTCATAATCGTTGCGGGGTTGGAGTTACAAAGGACGACTTCGTAGCCCTCTTCCTTAAGAGCAAGGCACGCCTGCGTTCCCGCGTAGTCAAACTCTGCCGCTTGACCGATAACGATAGGACCGGAGCCGATCACAAGGACCTTTTTAATATCGGTTCTCTTAGGCATTGCTCTTCTCCTCCTGCATGATTTCAATAAATTTATCGAACAGATATGCACTGTCCTGTGGTCCCGGTGCGCTTTC
>JBGVEW010000038.1:0-2154 GCA_045120465.1 Eubacteriales bacterium | reverse complement strand
AAATCGCATCAAGTCACCCGAGAGATAGCGGTTATCTCCCGAGATTACAAGACGCCCAAGCGCATACTTTTCAAGCACCTTCTTTGCCTTGCTGTCGAGCTCTGCGGTGTAGATCGGCTCGTTTACGAAAAGGTGGTTCTTTTGCACTATATGCGCAAGCTGCTTTTGCTTGTCCGAGCTTTCAAAGCTGTCGAGCGCGTCGATGAAGTATTCAACTCTGTAATGGTTATTAGCCACGTAATCGTAATACTGTGTTTCGGTAGCTTTTGTGATCCAATGACGGCTATCCGTTTCGGGAGAGACATTCCACCCATCGGGCAAGTCAAGAGGACGGAACTCCTCAGCTTTCATTGAAACGGTATTCAAGAACTGATAGTTCAGTTCGGTGTATTCCTGCTTGTCGGTCTGATTGACACCCGAGATATAAAGCGCGTGGCGGTACTTACGGCAACGTTCAAGGTATTCCTCAAAGCTCATTCCGTTCTCGGTCATCCATCCGTATCCCTTGAACATGCTCTTAGTGAGAATGAGGTCAACGTCGCGCACCTTGTGCTTGTTACCCCAAAGGTCGATGATATATGGAACGCCAAGCTCGGATAGCATAGATTTGAAATCTACCTCGTGAACCACGCCCTTAATATACGGCATACGAATTTGGAAGGAGGAATGAATATGCTGACCGCAAAGGTCGGTATCGATCTTATCTGCAAGTGACGGGGAGATAAGCCCCTCACCGTCAAACTCCAAGACCTCAATATCCGCAACGTCTTCAACACGGGTATATTTTCGCATACTGTTGTCGCTACCGTCATCCTTAACGGTTACGATATTTGCTTCATAAACAAGCGACTTTGGATTATCCACAACAACAACGCGCTTGCCGTCCCAAATGCTCATATCCTCGTACCGATGACCGCTTGTGAACATCAGACCGTTATAGGCATAAAGCTTGGAAAGCTGACACTTGCCAATGTGCATATCAAGCATCATTCTGTGGCGAAGCGGCTCGTAGAAATCTTCGCGCACAAAGGAGATCTTCGCGGCGCGGCTCATACTGCCTGAGCGTTCAAAGGCAAGATAGTGATGCGCACCCTTGCCGAAATCTAAATATATTCCTTCGGGGCGGAACATGGATTCCGCCTTTTTCTGTCGGTCGGTATATTTCTTCTGTTGGCTGTGACGGTCAAAGATACCGCTAAAGTCCATATATACAAGGATATCCAAAAGAGCCTCGTTATCTTGAAACGGATCGCCGTATTTATATCCGTTGCCTTTCAGTACGCACATTGCTTGAAAGCAGATAGGCATATCGTCTTGGAGCAGGTAGTTTCTGTTCAGCTTACATTTGTCCGTCTCATTTTTAGACAGTTGAAAAGAATACGATCCGTCCTCGTTTTCTCTCGAAAAGCTCATTACAGCCTTGGCAGAGAGCGAATGGATCATATATCGAATTTTCTTCATCGTCAGCCTCCTTTCGCAGAAGTGTTCATTTCATTATACCATGAAGCAAAAATGTTTGCTTGCAAGGACATTTTTGCGAAGCCGTCAATGGCGCATCCGCGCAAAGCGCGGGTGGGGATGAAATCCCGAGACTTGCAACGCAAGGCTTTATGCGTCCATTATACCATATATGCAGAAAGAAATCAAGATAGCAAATATGAACACTGCCCCCACAATTTCAAACTCTTATTAAAAATTTATTATGAAAGGAGGAGATCTGATGTGGAACAGCAAAGGTATGTGTGCTCACGTCTGCTACCACGATACCGACGGGCATAATCCTCACGCGCATATTATGCTGACCGTCAGACCGCTTAACAAGGACGGCACTTGGCAGCACAAGACCGAAAAGGAATACCTTTGTGTCCGTAATGGTGAGGAACGCGGCTTTACGGCAGCGGAGTATTTACAAGCACAAGAGAACGGTTGGGAGAAGCAGTATCTTTACAAGATCGGCAAGAAAAAAGAATACCTCCCGCCATCGAAAGCGGAAGGCTTGGAGCGTGTGAACAAATATCCGAAAAGCAGTAAGTATGGCAAACAAAATCCAATCTCGGAACAATGGAACAGCGAAGAACAGTTATTGCATTGGCGAAAGATGTGGGCGCATTACGTCAACCGCGAGCTTGAGGGATGTGAGCTTGACGAGCGCAT
>JBGVEW010000037.1:0-2179 GCA_045120465.1 Eubacteriales bacterium | reverse complement strand
TCTGCCCGGCGGACATTCCGCGCCCCTTTCCCGAAAACAAAAAAAGACCGCGTGACTGTTTCCAATCACACGATCCTTTATGATCCGTGTCTTTTTTGAGCAAATTCTTGCTCTTTGCGCTTTTATTTTATCACTTTTTGCTGAATTGTCAACACTTTTTTGAAAAAATTCTCACTTTTTTTTCGCAAAACCGAAAAAAGCACGCACAAAAAGCACGCAAGATGCGTGCAAAATTGTGTGCCGAAAACACCACCCAAAAGCTCGCATAGGTCGCCCTTATATATTTGGTGCGAGGTTCTGCGAGCTTTGGCGGTTTCGGTCTTTCAAAAAATCCCCGTCAGCTCTTGGGCTTTTTGCCTGCCGTGCTGACCAGGATACAGATGCGATTGTCCTGTGCCGAAACGCTCTCGACAAATGCCCCATTGATCGGGTCATCGCGCTTGATCCCACGCACGCGTCCCGCATACAAGAGGTTTTGATCGATGGGCGCATGTTCGTCAAACACCATGACCGTGTCGTCACGGTCGATTCTTCTCGTCAATTGTGAAAGTCTCATTCCTCTGTCTCTCCTTTTTTCGCCGTGTTTTCCTTTTGTTGGTTCCTGCTTTCAGCGTGTCCTTGCGGTACATTCGCACGTGCAGATAGTATCCGCCGTTGACGTCGTTATAAAACGGGCGGCAATCCGAAAGTGTCCAGCCATCGTATCCCTCTTCAAAATGCGCGTAGGCGGATGCGTACCCGAGTGCCAATGCCGCAACCTCGCTTTTTTTGATCTTTCCGTCACGATCCTGCGCCTCGGGGATTGTGAGATTGCGCGAGCCCGACCAACGCTTTCCGAACGGGAGCTCCTCGCGGTGTGCCGAAAACTGGCGCGCGCAGTACCTTGCCAAGCCCTCCACACCGTTCTCGTTGAATTGCAAACGGCGGCAGTTGGCGTATCCGTACCCCCACAGCTCCTCCAAAAGCGACCGATCAACGCCGCCCGACATGGTAACGTGTGCGTGATAGCGCGTGCCCTCGATGCCTCCTGCGGGAACGAGGACGTATTTCACCGGTGGAAGCCCGAGCTTTTCGCGCGCACGCTTGACGCGGCGAATGTAATTTTGAAAATCCCGCTTTGCCGCGTCCGGCGTTTCGGGAAGATTTTCGTCGGCGTAGGTCAGGTGGATCTCGACGTCATCCCCTGTGAAGTTGGCGTTGAGGATGCGGATCAGTGCCTGCTCCGCGTTATGCTCGTTCAGCCTCGCCTGCACCTCGCTCGTGGGCTTTTTGCGCTTTCCTCTCCCCTTTTGCTTAGCAAATACGGGAAAAATATTGACTTCGAGATAATTGCCGCAAAAATATCGACGCTCGCGGTACAGGCTTCTCATACGTTACTCCTTTCATTGGCTTCCAAGGTCGTGACTGACCCGATTGATGTAGTGTGACTCCAATTCGAAAACCGATTGGTAGAGAGAGGCGCGCAGGTAGGCTTTTTTGTTTTTGACGGTTGCCGTGACCGCTTTGAAATTCCGCATCACAAGATCCACGTGCTCGTGCGAAAGCTCTCCGAACACCTCGCGCACAAGGTGCCCGTCCAATTCCTCGCCTCCGATGCGGATGCGCGACGCGGAATCCATCAGATAGACCTCCGCCATCACCAGGCAAAGCTCCTCGGCAAACCGAAGGTCGAACGGCTCAAAGGCTTCGATCTCGATCTGCTCCCGCGCATGCTCCAACGCCTCACGCAAACTCATACGGGACGGGACAGGACGGGACGGACAGTGATCGCACGTATTGTTTTTTTTCATTCTTCCTTTTCTCCCTTCGCGGTCGTTGAGTTATGATTGAATACAAGGCTTTTAAAAAGAGCTTAGCTCTTTTTGCTTTTTGTTTTTTGTTTTTGTTTTTGTTTTTGTTTTTGTTTTTTGTGGGGAACTTTTGTAAAAGTTCCCCACACCCCTCAAAACTTTTACCGCGTTTTTTATAGCACCCTCTTTGAAAGGAATATTCAAATCCTTTCCCCCAAAGGTGCTCTGCGTTTTGGTAAAAGCCTTCGTGCAGTACAGATTTTGCTGAATTTGTTTCTTTCGCACGCTGACAGAGCAATAGCTCCCGCAAGCGTTTGGGTCCCACCACCGCCAAACGCTCCACAAAGTTAGTTTTGCGTGGGTTATTGATTGAAAGGCTTCCCCCCCGG
>JBGVEW010000036.1:0-3955 GCA_045120465.1 Eubacteriales bacterium | reverse complement strand
GAGACCGCTTGCTACCGAGTAAACGGGAGCGGGCTCGCCGTTCTCATCCTTGAGCATAATGCTGTTAAAGCCGTGCATGATACCTTCCTCGCCGTAAGTCAGGCTTGCAGCATGGTCGCCCATCTTGATACCTCTGCCGAGGGACTCAACGCCGTAAATGTCAACAGGATCATTGAGGAAGCCCGAGAACAGTCCCATCGCATTCGATCCCCCACCAACGGAAGCGACTACCGCATCGGGAAGCTCGCCCGTCATGTCGAGGAACTGCTCTCTTGCCTCGATGCCAACAACGCTTTGAAAGTCGCGCACCATCATCGGGAAAGGATGGGGGCCGACAACCGAGCCGATGCAGTAAATAGCATCCTTATACTCTTTACAGTATGCCGCAAACGCCGCATCGACCGCTTCCTTGAGAGTTGCGGGTCCATCTGTTTATTCGTAAAGATAGATCTCATTGATAAACCACCTCCCTCAAAACGCTTTCTTCCGCGTTTTCTTTGATGTTATTCATCGCTTGCACCCAGCATTTCGGATCATAGGCTTTGAGTTCTTCGGTTACGTTCTGCATCTTAGCCATTTGTTCGATGTATATGTTCAGTTGTTCGCGTGCTTGTTCATCAATCTTATGGAGATATTCACTCAATCGACATTCCGAAACAAGCGTGGTATATCTGCCTTTACGATGTTCCTTGATATAATCAAGGTGTAATAATCCGTATTTGCCAATGGTGTAATTTGTCTGCTTGGGTAGTTCAAGATTGGGGTAAAAGCATCCATTTTCTTCACGATAGGTAATTTTCATTATAAATTCCTCACAAATTAATTATTCATACAATAATCAAGCAGCTTTGACTTACATTTTATTTGTGTGAGGATTTCTGACATTCACAGTGGTTTCTACACTTTCGTGTCCTATCGTGCTTGCAAGTGTTTTCACATCCATTCCGTATCGAAGTGCTTGCGTTGCGAAGGTGTGGCGGAGTGCGTGGAACGGCACGTGCTTGCACTCCGCTCTCTCAAGAATCGCCGCGAGCTTCTTTCTGTACGAACAAGGATCGCGTGGCACATCTTCGTTTTTATACGGCGACGGGAACAGCCATTTCGATCTCACTCTCGTCTTGTATTCCTTTAACACCTCTATGAGCGGTTGAGGAAGGATAATCGTTCGCTCGGCTGCCTTGGTTTTCGGCGGCATGATCTGCAGTTTACCTTCCACGAACTTGACCTGTTTGGTTACCTTGAGTTCGCCTGTTTCGAAGTTGATATCATCCCACAGAAGTCCGAGCAGTTCTCCCCTTCTAAGTCCTGTGGATAGGTCGAGCAAGAACATCTCGTAGAAGCCCTCGGCTTCGTACTTTGCTTGTATCAGCAGGCGTTGCATTTCGGCAGGTGTAAGCACCGATATTTCGGGAGTTTTCTTTGGTGGCAGATCGCAGTGCACTGCAGGGTTTTGCCTTATGAGATTTTCCTTTTTTGCCTTTTCAAGCGCTGCTCGGCAATGAGCATGTATGCTCCTTATTACCGAGTTTGCAAGCCCTGCTCCGAACTGCTCACGCCTCACCAATCTGCCGTCACTTTTAAGGTGCGCATAGAACTTTTCGAGCGTGCCGGTCGTGACTTGGTTGAGAGGAATATCTCCGATTTTCGGGATAATCTGATTGTAGATTCTCTGCTCGTAGGTGGTCTGCGTGTAAGGCTTGAGCGCGGGCTTACAGTAGGTCTGATACCAGAAGTCCATCCACTCGCCGAACGGCATGTCGGGCGTAGTTTTCGAGGCATACGCACCAAGTTCTTCTTTGAGTGCTTCAAGCCGTTCCACGCACTCGGTTTTCGTTTTGGCAAGGACACTTTTAGTTTTTGGCAAGCCCTTATCATCATAGCCAATGACGATTCGACCTTCCCATCTGCCGTCCTTGCGTAGTCTTACTGTGCCTTCGCCTGATTTTCTTCGTCTTGCCATGGCTTCAACTCCTCTCCAAACATATCCGTTATAAAGTTATCGACGATTCCAGATGCCTGCCGTTGCATATCGGTCGTTACATGCGTGTATCGGTCGAGCGTGAAGCTCGCCTTGGTGTGACCGAGGATGCCTGCCAAGGTCTTGGGATCAATTCCGTTCGAGGCGGCGTGCGTTGCGAAGGTGTGCCGTAGGTCGTGGAATCTCATATCGGGAAGTCCTGCTTTCTTAAGCAGTTTCTTCAGTTGCGTGTAGGCTGCTTCGGGGATCATAGGATGCTCGGGATAGTACGGCTTCGGGAAGATCCACTCGGTGAGAGCCTTTTTCTTTCTCTCCTTCAGCAGTTCAGCTACGCTCATGGGCAATACGATTTTTCGGTTTCCTTCATTCGTTTTGGTTTCGCCGACGATATAAATTCCGCGAGCGTAACGCACCGACCTTTGAATGTGGAGCGTGCCGTACTCCTCATTGAAATCCGACCATTTGAGTCCGCAGATTTCTCCACGCCTCATGCCTGTCATGATCGCTGTGTAGAAGAAGTCGTGCCATATCTCGTCACCCTCGAGTGCTTGCATGAAGGTTTCAATTTGCGATTCAAGCAGAATCGTTTTTTCTGTTTTCTCGTTTTTTGGAATCGTCGTTGCTTCGGTTGGATTGAAAGGTATCAGTCCTTCTTTTACCGCACCGTCCATCGCTTCGTGCAGAAGCATATGCACCGAGCGAACCGTTGCGTTGGCAAGTCCTTCGCCGTTCTTTTCTCGAGCCGCTATCCGTCCTTCTCTTTTCAGTTTGTTATACAAGCGTTGGATGTCCGTACTGCTCACGCTCGTGATGGTTTTGTTGCCGAGATAAGGCTTGATTTGGTTTTCGATGTATCTTCGGTAACCTACCACAGTGCTTTCGCGTAGCATCGGCTCTTTGATTTCGGTGAGCCATCTGTCAAGCCACTCTCCGAGCGTAATCTTGCTGTGCTCGGTCAGCTCCATGCCTGCGTAATATTCCTTGAGCTGATGATGTTTTGGCATCAGCTCGCGTTGTGTTTTTGCGAACACCGATCGGTAGATTGGATATCCGTCGGCTATGTGACCGACAACGATTCGTCCTTCCCACCGTCCGTCGCTTCTTTTTCTTATCAATCCGTCGCCTGACGCTCTGCGTTTTGACATATTGTTTCTCCTTTCTAAGGGAATTCTGCAACGCAGAATTCGGGGCGTGAGAAGTTGACTTCGGTTTCAGTTGCATTTACTGTCACGCCTTGCCTCCTTTCTTACCACAAGACAATACCACAACCGTTGCGATATATCCAGCGTTTTTTGCAAGAGTTATCACACAAGACATAATTATCGTTTCAAACTGCTTAATATTGCTTTTACAGTTCAATGTCGCCATTGAAAACTCCTTATTTCATCGGCACTTTCGGGCATTTTTGAGTAACCAAGTCGCCTTTTGCTGTAATTTTGCTCTACAAAGTCGCCTTTTAAAAATGAAATATTATCGGCCAGGATATCATTAGAAAGGACTAAATCTCTTGAAATCCATCTTTTTTTACTCGGCGTTGCCGTGCGGTGTGGACTAGGCGAGAAGAGACTCGGCTTTATCCTGCTTCATAATCGGACGGTGTTAAACCGCCCGATTTCGGTGCTTCTTATCAAATCGTTCCAACGCTTTTTCTGCGTTTCTTCTAGCCATCTCGGCTTCTAACCTTCGCATCTGCTGCTCGTCAAAATAATCGATCGCATCTTGGATCGGACGGATAGTATATCGCAGGCTGCCGTTTCTATAACTGCCTTTTCTATCCTTCACCATCGTCATCTCGGTTGTGATCAATCTCTTTTTCTCAAGCTCCTTAACATATTTCTGAACCGTGTTTGCCGTGCGACCAATACATGAACCGATCGTTGCGTGGCTCGGATAACACGTAAAGGTTTTCTTATCCTCGCACCTCACAAGATATAAATAGATCGCCAGCTCCTCCGCACACAATCCGAGATCGAAGAT
>JBGVEW010000035.1:0-74935 GCA_045120465.1 Eubacteriales bacterium | reverse complement strand
GGAGGCTGAAAACAGTAGCCACATCTGTGGCAGTGGGGCAACTCCCGCAAGTGGCGGATAATTCGACGAGCCTATAGGCTCAGCGTGTGAAATGCCCCAAGGGGCTTGTGCAAGCCACCAGCACGGCTGGTGGTCATGACTATAGTTACTGTTTCCGTCTCCAAACATTTGGCGAGATACCGTAAGTGCTTTTGAAATGGCGGTAAAGATCGGATGAGGATGCATATCCCACCGCTTCGGAGATGTCCTCAACCGAGCGTGAGGTGTAGCGCAGCATCCGCGCGGCAATCCTGCAACGCAAACGGTTCAGATAGGCGTGAGGCGGTTCGTGATAGAGCGCGACAAAGCGGCGGCGAGCGTGCGGTGAGTGTGCCGCCCTCGGATGCTGTTTTGATCACGCTTTGAGCGCAAAAAAAGCAAAGAACGATAAAAAAATAACAAAATTTACCTGAAAATTTCGCATAACATCTTGATTTTTCGATGAGAATATATTACAATATAGGTTGAGTCTAAAAAAGGATATGATCCCTTTCATTTGTAGGATTCAGGAGGAAAGGTGAAATAATGGCAACATTCAGAAAAATCGGTGTTTTGACTTCGGGCGGTGACGCTCCCGGTATGAACGCTTGTGTGAAGGCGGTTGTAAACCGCGCTTTGGAGATGGGAATTGAGGTCGTTGGTGTCGTTGGCGGCTATAAGGGTCTGATCAACGGAGATCTTCGTTCTCTCTCTCATCAGGACGTCGGCAATCTCGTCGGACTTGGCGGAACGGCACTCTATTCCAGCCGCTGCCCCGAGTTCAACAGCAAGGAAGGCGTTGCTGCCGCTGTTGCGACTTGCCGCAAAAATGAGATCGACGCGCTGATCTGTATCGGCGGTGACGGAACCTTCCGCGGTGCTACCGATATGACCCGTGCGGGTATTCCTTCCATCGGACTTCCCGGCACCATCGATAACGATATTACCGCAACCGATTATACCATCGGTCTCGATACCGCTATCAATACCACCGTGCAGATGATCGACTGTTTGCACGACACCTGCGAGTCTCACGAGCGTTTGAACGTGGTTGAGGTCATGGGTCGCCATTGCGGTCAGATCGCGGTCTATGCGGCAATCGCTTCGGGTGCCGTTGCACTGGCAATTCCCGAGGTTCCGTTCGACGAGGCTGCCGCGATCGAAAAGATCCGCACCTTGCGCGATGCGGGCAAGAGAGGTATGATCGTAGTGGTTTCGGAGGGAATGTTCAATCCCGACGGTTCTCCTTACGCAGAGACTTTGCGCAAAAAGATCGAGGCAGAGACCGGTGTGGAGAGCAAGTTCTGTCGCTTTGCGCACATCGTGCGCGGTGGCAAGCCTACGATGAAGGATCGTACCATTGCAACCGAAATGGCTGTCAGAGCGGTGGAGCTTTTGGTTGAGGGCAAGAGCAATCTCGTCATGTGCGAGCTGGACGGTGCGGTCGTTCCCGTGGATATCAACTGGGCGCTGATTGCCGACCGTATGTATAAGAACAAGCTCAAGGACGGAGACCTCGATGCGTTTACGCCCGAGCAGCTTGAGGATATGAAGGCACTCGTTGACAAGCGTGTTGCAGAGATCAACCGTCTCTACACCATCGCAAGCGACGTAGCGTTCTGATCGATATCACAAAAATTGGGGCTGAGTCATTGACTCAGCCCCTGAATTTTTGATTTTCAGATCGCATTCACGGACGCGTTGAAGCGCCAGGAATTGAGCGCGGTGATCTGCGTGGTAGAGGTGTGATCGTTGCCCGAGGGAACGAAGCGGTCGCAAGGAAGGATCGTTTCGGCAAGCTCGGGGATGGAATCCAGCGTTCCGTCAAGGTAGGAAAGGAGTCGTTCACGGCAGGAGCGCAGACGCATGGAGAGTCCGCCGAGACGAAGCTCCTGTACGTCAAAGCCGTGCGGCTTGTTTTCGGTGTGCCACAGACGCGAGAACGCGCGGTAGAAGGTTTCGAGCTTTTCGGAGGCAAGCGCAAAATCCTCGCAGAGTGCGCGCAGAGCATCCTTGTCGCCTGTCTGATATGCGGCACGCGTGCGGATGCCGAGATCGTATTTGACCGACATCAGGTCGCAAAGAGCGGATTCGCTTTCAAAAATATATGCGTATTTGCTGTTCGCGGCATACTCTGCAAGACGCTTTGCGTGAGAGGCGTATTCCGCGGGGGCATACTCCTTGGCAGAGGAATCGAGATAGCCGAGGAAGGGGTCGTTGTAGAGCATATGCTTGGAGGGGTTGGTGTCGCGCTGGCAGATGCCGCCCAGAACGTCGGGAAGGTCAAGCGCCATCATCGCGTCAAAGTCCTCTCCGGTAAGCTTGTTGAATTCCGCTTTTACCGTTTCCATGTCCTCAATGCCCTCGTAGAGCTTACGGACGGTAAAGAGAGCGGGAAGGGTGGAGTAGAAGGAGGTCTCCTTGCCGTTATCCCCCCACATGGTGATAAAGATGTTTTCGATGTTCTGCTCGGCGCACGCCTTCATCGCGGGGGTCATGCTCTCAATCGTCCATGCGTTGGTGGGGGCAAAGCCGCTCCAGCACCACGCACCGCCGGCAAACCAGGTTTCTCCCTTAAACTTTTTGTGGGAGGCGAGCATTGCGTCATAGACCTTTTTATCGTTGTGGTAGTAGTCCCAGAATACCAGATCCACGCCTTCGGGGCAGGAATTTACGATCTCGTCGGTGATGAGGTCGTCGGTCGAGAAGTATTCGCCTTCGTTGACCAGACGGAAGAACATATCCGACCACATCAGGGGCTTAAAGCCGTACTTTTGCGCGATTGCAAGTACGCGGTCAAGGTGCTCGTGAATGATGTCAAAGCGGTTGCGAAGACCGTGCTTGTCCAGATATTTTCCAAGACCCAGCATGTGCGCTTCGTCCATGCCCACGTGCACGATGTCGGTGGTAAAGCATTCGCGCAGAGTGCGCATCATGTTGTCGATCAATTCGTAGGTGCGCTCCTCGCCTACCATCAAAATGTCATCCGTATCGCGGATCTGCTTGTAGGTTTCCCAATGGAAGATCTGATTGAGGTGTGCCAGAGTCTGGATACAGGGGATGACCTCCATGCCGATGGAATTACAGTAGGAAACGATATCCTTCAGTTCGTCCTTGGAATATCTGCCGCGCAGATAGCCGAAAAATGGCTCGCCATCTACCTCGTAGGTGTCCTCGGTGTAAAGCTGGATCATATTGTAGCCAAAGGATTTTAACACGTTTGCAAACTTTTTGACTTCCTCGGGCTTCATAACTGCGTTTCTCGACATATCGAGCATAACGCCAAAACGTTTTGCCATAATCAATCTCCTTTTGCGAATTTTGGAAGGATGATTTTATTATAACATACGGCAGATCAAAAAGCAAGACAATTCATTGATTTTGTGCACAAGAAAAGAGACGAAAAAAGGGAAAAATCATGTTGTTTGGCACTTGACAGACGATGGAAAAAAGAGTATAATGTTTCATGTTTGTTAAAAAAAATTAAAAATGAGAATGAGGCATTTTATGTTTTACAATGAATTTGCAAGCATCTTTTCGGAGGGCGGAAGCTCTCAGGTGCTTTTCAGTCTGGCACTTGCGCTTTTTGCGGGATTGATGCTGTCGCGCGTGGTCAAGCCCTTGGGGCTTCCCGCGGTGACGGGATATCTGATCGCGGGGGTTCTCATCGGCCCTTACTGCCTTGGCAAGCTTGGCATCACGGGCGTGTTTTCCAATGAGGCGGTCATGAAATCCACGTCGGTGATCGTGCAGGACGTGGCACTCGGTTTTATTGCGTTTGCCATCGGTACGGAGTTCAAGCTCTCGGCTTTGAAAAGAACGGGCAAGCAGGCAACGATCGTTGGTTGCGCGCAAGCGATGATTACGATGCTCGTCGTAGATGGTGTGCTGATCGGCTTGCACTTTATCCTCGGTGCGGACGTGCTTCCTCTGTCGGTTGCCATCACGCTCGGAGCCATCGCTACCGCAACGGCCCCCGCGGCTACGATGATGGTCGTTAAACAGTACAAGGCAAAGGGACCGCTTACCGGTCTTTTGCTCCCCGTCGTCGCCCTGGACGACGCGGTGGGTCTGATCTGCTTTGCGGTTTCGATGGGAATCGCGCAGGCGTTGGAGAGCGGCGCGGCGGCTGTCGGTATCGTTTCGCTCCTCGTCAATCCCTTGTTAGAGGTGTTCTGCTCCCTGATCCTCGGTTCGATCATGGGCTTTGTTCTGACCGTTGTTGAGGATCACTTCAAGTCCAACAGTAAGCGTCTTTGCCTGTCTATCACCTTCGTGCTTCTCACGGTCGCTCTGGCGCAAATGGAGTTCTTCCTGCCCGGCGGTGTGGAGATCAAGTTCTCCAACCTTTTGGTATGTATGATGCTCGGCACGCTGTTCTGCAACATTTGTGACAGCGCGGACGAGTTGATGGAAAAAACCGATAAATGGACGATGCCCGTGCTGATCCTGTTCTTCGTGTTCAGCGGTGCGGAGCTGGATCTGACGATCTTCGGTACGCCCGTGATCATCCTGATCGGTGCGGTTTACGTACTGTCGCGCGCACTGGGTAAATACGTTGGCGCGGGGCTCAGTGCAAAGCTTTCGGGTTGCGAGCCTTCCATCGTCAAGTGGCTCGGCGTTACGCTCTTCCCGCAGGCGGGTGTCGCGCTTGGAATGTCTGCAATTGCGGGCGCACTGCTTCCCGGTGGTTCTATCGTGCGCAACATCGTTTTGTTCGGTGTGTTGGTCTATGAGCTGGTAGGCCCTATGCTGACCAAGATCGCCCTGACCCACGCGGGAGATATCACTCCCAAGGTCGATGCGGTGGTACATCATCAAACCTTGTCGGAGGCGTTTGCGGACGAACCCGACGAGGAGGATATGGACGATATCCAAGCACCGTAACGGTGTCAAGCAAACATCCATGTAAAAGGGGATCGCACTTTCGTCGTGCGATCCCCTTTGGCTTGATTTGGAAGGAAAGGGAAGATGAAAAAAAATAAGTGAAAAATTTCACAAAACCTATTGATAAATTTGCCAAGATGTGGTATGATATATTCGTATGGAATTTTTCAAATAAATTTGAAAGGATCAAACTACCATGACTTACAACAAGAAATCGATTGAAGACATTGAGATCAAAGCCGGACAAAAGGTATTTGTTCGTTGCGATTTCAACGTTCCTATGAAGGATGGTGTCATCACCTCCGACAAGAGAATTATCGGTGCGCTCCCCACCATCAAGTATCTGATGGATAAGGGTGCAAAGGTCATTCTTTCTTCTCACATGGGCAAGCCCCACGCAATCTTTACCGAAGGCTTTAAGCTGGATAAGAAGGAGCAGAAGAAGGTTGACGAGCTGCCCGAAAACGAGAGAGAGGCTGCTGTAGCTGAGCTCAAGGCAAAGGCTTTGGCAAACGATCCTAAAAAGTTTACTCTCAAGCCCGTTGCAGACCGTCTCAACGAGGAGCTTGGCGGTAAGGTCGCATTCGCATCCGATATCATCGGTGAGGATGCCAAGGCAAAGATTGCCGCTATGGAAAACGGCACCTGCGTGCTCATCGAGAACGTTCGTTTTGACGCTCGTGAGACCAAGAACAACCCCGAGTTTGCAAAGGCTCTGGCAGATCTGGCAGGCGAGGGCGGTCTGTTCGTAAACGACGCGTTCGGTACTGCACACCGCGCACACGCTTCCACCGCAGGCGTAGCAGATTATCTGCCCGCAGTTTGCGGCTACCTGATCCAGAAGGAGATCGGTGTGATGGGTAAGGCTCTGGCTGATCCCGCACGTCCCTTCGTTGCGATTCTGGGCGGTGCAAAGGTTTCCGATAAGATCGGTGTTATCAAGAACCTGATCGAAAAGTGCGATACCCTCATCATCGGTGGCGGTATGGCTTACACCTTCTTTGCTGCAAAGGGCTACTCTGTCGGTACGTCTCTGTGCGAGACCGATAAAATCGAGCTCGCAAAGGAAATGATGGAAAAGGCTGCTGCTAAGGGCGTTAAGTTCCTGCTTCCCATCGATAACAAGCTGGGTAAGGAATACGACGAGAACACCGAGAGCATGTTCGTTGATTCCAACAAGATCCCCGACGATTGGATGGGTCTGGATATCGGTCCCAAGACCTGCGAGCTCTTCTCCGAGGCGATCAAGGGCGCGGGCACGGTTGTTTGGAACGGTCCTATGGGCGTTTCCGAGTGGAAGAACTTTGCAACCGGTACCGAGACCGTTGCCGCAGCTGTTGCTGAATCCGGTGCGGTTTCCATCATCGGCGGCGGTGACTCTGCAGAGGCTGTTGAGCGTCTTGGCTTCGGTCCCAAGATGACTCACATCTCCACCGGTGGCGGTGCGTCTCTCGAGTTCCTCGAGGGTCTGGAGCTTCCTGGCATTGCTTGCCTGCTTGACAAGTAATTGATCAAAAACAAACGGGGAACGGCTTGCCGCCGTTCCCCGATTCATCATTTGGAAAGGAATAAGAATTATGAATCCCGCAAAGAGAAGAACTGTGATCGCAGGCAACTGGAAGATGAACTTTACGCCTGCGGAAGCAACTGCATTCATCAACGAAGTAAAGCCCCTTGTTGCAGGAAAGGATAACTGCGACGTCATTTTCTGCGCTCCCTACGTTACCATCGCGGCAGCGCAGGAAGCCGCAAAGGGCTCCAATATCAAAATCGGTGCCGAGAACGTGCACTTTGCAGAAAAAGGCGCGTACACGGGTGAGGTATCCGCACAGATGCTCACTGCTTGCGGCGTTGAGTACGTGATCATCGGTCACTCCGAGAGACGCCAGTACTTTGGCGAAACCGACGAGACCGTAAACCTTCGCACCAAGGCTGCTCTGGCTGCCGGCATGAAGGTCATTCTCTGCTTGGGTGAGGTCAAGGACGAGCGTCTTAACGGTATTACCGACGAGGTCGTTTCCATGCAGACCAAGCTGGATCTGAAGGATATCACCGCAGAACAGATGAAGAACGTGATCATCGCGTACGAGCCCGTTTGGGCGATCGGTACGGGGCTTACCGCAACGCCCGAGCAGGCAGAGGAGACCTGCGGCGTGATCCGTAAGGTTCTCGTTTCGATGTACGGTGAGGAGGTTGCGGAATCCGTGACCATTCAGTACGGTGGATCGATGAATGAAAAGAATGCGGCAGAGCTGTTGGCAAAGCCCAACGTGGACGGTGGACTGATCGGTGGCGCGTCCCTCGTTGCAACCAAGTTCCAGGCAATCGTGAACGCGGCTCAGTAAGAATCAAACAATTCGTTTTGCAAGATGAAAAAACTTTCTTGCAAAATCAATAAGAGCAGGGAGAAGCTTTTGTAAAAGCTTCTCCCTGCTCTTTTTACAAAAGATTGCCAATAGCTTTTTGTAGGGAAAGTAACGTTTGCTTTTGGAGGGGCTATTGAGACTCCAAACGAGATCCCATCGTCGCTACGCTCCTCGGTTTTGCTCCATTCCGCAGGCTTCATTTCGCAAAATTTCGACTGCGCACCGCGAGAATAGCCGCTTTGTATGTGCGTGAATTGATTGGCGGTGCTCCGCTCGGAATGACACGTAGAAAATGCAAAGTGCAAAATTAAGAATAAAAGCCCACACGCCAAACTAACTTTGTGGAGCAATTTGGGTGGTGGTACCAAATTGCTTGCGGGAGCTATTGCTCTGTCAGCGTACAAAAGTAAGAAATTAAGCAGAGTCTGCTCTGCACGAAGGCTTAAGACACACGCAGAGCAGAAAAATAGGGAGTGCTATGAGAGGGATTCTCGTAGAGGGTAGGTGATCAAAAAGGCGGTAAAAGCTTTGAAGGGGTATGGGGAAACGTTCTCGAAAGTTTCCCCGAAAAAACACGCGCAACTAACTTTGTGTAGCGTTTGGCGGTGGTGGGACCCAAACGCTTGCGGGAGCAATTGTTCCGTCAGCGTACGAGAGAAAGAAATTCGGTGGAGTCTGTACTGTATAAACGCTTTTACAAAAACGCAGAGCACCCCCGATGGAAAGCGTTTGAACGTTCCTTCCAAAGAGGGTGCTGTAAAAAGCGGTAAAAGTTTTGAAAGGGGTGCAGGGGGGAACTTTTTCAAAAGTTTCCCCCTGCAAAACTCCCCCTTACCAATAACACCAATCAATCAAAACGGTAGATTTCACCGGTTTTGGAGGAGGTGTAGATTCCTTCGAGGATGCGGGTGACGCAGTACGCTTGCTCGGGTAGGGTGAGGGGCTCGGTATCGTTGCGGACGGCTTCGATCCAAAGTCTCTCTTCGCGGTCGGCAGCACTCTCGCCTTTGGCACCGTCAAAGAAAGCGGCACCGCCCGCGTTGAAGTCGGGCTTGAGGACGTACTGGCGACCGTTACGGATGCCGTTGATGCGCAGACCTTCGATCATGTCCGCGCCTGCGAGCGTTCCGCAAACCGAGGTGACGGCTTCACGGTAATCGAGCGTATTGAGCGCCCAAGCGGATTCGAGCACGATGGTCGCACCGTTTTCCATTACGATAAATCCGAACGCGGAGTCTTCCACCGTAAACTTTTCGGGATCCCAGTTGCCCCAGGCGTTTCCTTGGTTGGTATCTTTGTTGAGCTTGTGATAAGCAGTGCCTACGCAGTACTTGGGCTTGTAGTTGTTCATCGTCCAAAGGGTCAGGTCAAGCGCGTGCGTACCGATGTCGATCAAAGGACCGCCACCCTGCTCGTATTCGTTGAGGAATACGCCCCAGGTGGGAACGGCGCGGCGGCGGAGTGCGGTTGCCTTTGCATAGTAGATCTCACCGAACGTGCCGTCCTCCGCTTCCTTTTTGAGGAACTGAGAATCGTCACGGAAGCGGGATTGATAACCGATGGTCAGCTTTTTACCGGTGCGACGTGCGGCATCCAGCATTTTTGCGGCTTCCTCGGAGTTGATCGCCATGGGCTTTTCGCACATGACGTGCTTGCCTGCCTCCAAAGCGTCCACGGTGATCAAGCTGTGGGAGCGGTTGGGCGTGCAGACGTGAACGACTTCAACGTCGCTTTCTCGGAGCAGCTCGCGGTAGTCGGTAAAGACCTTTGCATCGGGGGTTCCGAACTGCTTTGCCGCCTTTTGGGCTCTTTCGGGGATGATATCGCAGAACGCGACCATTTCACAATCTGCAACCTTTTGAAGGGAGGGCATATGCTTTCCGTTTGCAATTCCACCGCAACCGATAATGCCGACTTTGATAATTCTTGCCATAGGATATTCCTCACTTTTTTCATAATCAACGGCATACCCGACACGGTGCCGTACAAGAATATCATATCATGCGTTACGGAATTTTGCAAGAGGAAACGGTCAAAATTTCAAATTTGTTACAGCTTTCCCGAAAGGGTGTCGCGCAGGTTGGCAAGGATGCGTTTTTCGAGTCGGGAGATATAGGATTGAGAGATGCCCAACAGGTCGGCAACCTCCTTTTGCGTCATTTCGTCGCCCGTGCGCATTCCGTAACGCAATTCGATCAATTCGCGCTCACGCGGTTCAAGATTGGCAACCGCCTCCCGCACAAGACGACGCTCCTCCCGCATTTCCATTTCGTAGGAAACTCCGTCCTCGTCGCTCCCCAAAATGTCCGAGAGCAGGAGCTCGTTGCCGTCCCAATCCACGTTGAGCGGTTCGTCAATCGATACCTCCCGCGCTTGTGCGCCGGTTTTGCGGATATACATTAAGATCTCGTTTTCGATGCAACGGGAGGCGTAGGTGGCAAGCTTGATGCTTTTATCGGCGCGAAAGGTGTTGATGGCTTTGACCAGCCCAATGGTGCCGATGGAGATCAGGTCCTCAATGCCCGTACCCGTATTTTCAAAGCGTTTTGCAATATAGACTACAAGGCGGAGATTGTGCTCGATCAGATGCGAGCGCATGCTTTCTTGATCGATGGAACCGATGCAAGCGGCTTCTTCCTCGGGAGAGAGGGGGAGCGGCAGAATATCGGGACCGTTGATGTAAAACAGCCCGTTGTGCTTGCAGAAAAACATGGCGATACGGATGCGCAGACGTGTAAACAAATTCATGAATGGATTCCTCCTGTGGGGTGGTGATGAGATGACGCGCTGTGTTTGCACGAACGCGCAAGAAAAGCTTTGCCGAGCTTGCTTTAAAAGATCGCGGACAGCAGACAAAGCCAATGAGCTTCGTCGGTTTAAGAAAAGTTTTGATCAAACTTTTTCAAATGTTTGTGGGGTGGAGGGGCAACGCCCTCCTCGCCCGTTGCAACGGGCGAAATTCCATTTTCGGCGTTCTCTTTTGCAAGCTTTTCTCTTGCGCCTGCTGCTTGCAAGAGAAAAGCGACGAAGAAAGGTATGCTTTTTGATAAACCGTTGCTTTTGTACGGTGATTGTCAGTTGACTGCCTAGCTTGTTTTAAAAGCCCGCGGTTTCGGAACGCGTTAAAACGCTGCTCAATCCGCCGGTATGACGGCGTCGAAGCCACGCGCGCTTTTTCCCAATGGGGCGGGGGCGATGAGGTAATCGGCAGAAAAACGTTCCCTTCCGTTCCATACCGTTAAGGCAGTGGGAAGAATGGAGGGGAGCAGGGTGTCTCCCGCGGCGGTGCGCGTGGGAATGAGCCTGATGTAGCGGACGTACCGTCGGTCGCAGAGCCATGCCTCGGGTGAGGGTTGCTTCAGTGCGTGCGCCAGAGTTGGCGGCAGAACGCTATCGAGGATCTCACGCTCTACCACGATCACACCTCTACCGCTGACGGGGTCGCGCAACAGATTTCCCGAATCCACCATTGCGCGCAGGGTGAGCTCCTTTTCAAACAGTCGAACCTCTACGGTCACACTCTTGGTGCGCCCCGCAAACCCGAAAAAGCGTCCGCCGCGCAAGGTCAGAAGTCCTGCGGCGAGGCTCAGAAGCAAAAAGAGCCAAACCGATAGTCCGTCTCCCTCCAAAACCTCTAAAGGGAGATCGAGGCGGTTGAGCAGACTGTAGAGTGCCGTCATGATACCTCCTAAGATCATCGAGGTCAACACTTCAACGAGGGCACTTTGCAAAAAGCGAAAGAGGGAAAGAGAACTGCCCGCAAACGCCACGGCACACATCAGCCCTCCCGCCAACAGGTCGAGGGTAAATCCCAACGCTCCTTCGATTTCAAAAAGGAGAGCCGCAGCGGCGTAAATTCCACCGAGAAGCGCGGCAAGACAGGAGCGCAGACGCGAAACCTTGCGATGCAGGAGAGAGGCGGTGATCATCAGAGATAAAAGATTCATGCTGGTGTTGATCAGGACGTAAAGATCGATATAGACCTCCGTTTGCATCATCAATTCCTCCGTTTTGTATGCGGTTTGCTCTTATTATACCCTGCGAAAGCTCTTTATTTTGTCAAAAAAGGGGGGCGAGAAAAATTTTTTCGAACAGGGCTATACTTTTTTGAAAAATTGTGATATAATGAAGGGAGAAATGAATCAAAGGAGATCCTATATGTCACGTTTATCCGATTTTCGCGCACTTCTGGCAGAGCACGGCTACGATGCCGCCATCGTTTCCGAGGGAGCGAACCAACGTTATCTTTCGGGCTTTGAATTTCATGACGGTCTGATCCTCGTAACACGGGGCGCATCCTATCTGCTCACCGATTTTCGCTACGTCGAAGCGGCGCGCGAAAAGGCGAACGCAGAGCTTGCGGTTCTGACGCCCGACGAGGGACATATGCCTTGTATTTCGGGACTTCTTGCGGAAAACGGTTGCCGTACGGTTGCCACCGAGGACCGCTCCCTGTCCTGTGCCGAGTTTGAGCGCTATCGCAATTTGTTGCAGGACTATACGCTGTCGGGCGGTGCGTCGGCACTCTTTTCACAGCTTCGGATCCACAAGGATGACGAGGAGCTTGCCTGCATCGAGCGCGCGCAACGCATTACCGATGCGGCGTTTACGCATATCCTTTCCGTTCTGACTCCCGATATGACCGAAATCGAGGTCGCCTTGGAGCTGGAATACTTTATGCGCAAAAACGGTGCGGAGGGCTTGGCGTTCGATACCATCGCGGTGTCGGGAAGCAATTCCTCGCGTCCCCACGGAACGCCCAGACATTGCAAGCTGGAGCGCGGCTTTTTGACGATGGACTACGGCGCACGCGTGGACGGCTATTGCGCGGATATGACCCGTACCGTTTGCCTCGGCAAAGCGGACGCGGATATGAAAAAGCTCTATCAAACCGTTCTGACTGCGCAGACAAACGCGCTGGAAGCGGCGGCGGAGGGGGCGTTCTGCCGGGAGCTTGACCGCATCGCGCGTGACGTGATCAACGGAGCGGGATACGAAGGGTGCTTTGGGCATTCCCTTGGTCACGGTGTCGGACTGTACGTACACGAAACACCGAATCTCTCTCCCAAAACCGCGCCGGACGTCAGATTGGAGCGCGGACACGTGGTGACCTTTGAACCGGGAATTTACGTAGAGGGCAAATACGGTTGCCGCATCGAGGACTTGGTTGCGGTGCGCAACGACGGAAGCATTTACGATTTTACCAAGAGCCCGAAGGAACTGATCGAGCTGTTTTAAGGAGGAGGCTATGATTGTTGCACTTACGCCGTCGCCCAACGAGGTCGTCGTGCGCTTTTGGTCGCTGGCGGAGCAGATTCTGGAGGCGATTGGGCGAAACGATACCACGGTTGCCATCGTGCATATCACGGGCGCGCTTTTATCCATCATCCTGGCATATCTGCTGGGCAGCATCAATCCCGCAATCCTGATCTCGCGTCTGTACTACAAGGACGATATCCGCAAGCACGGCAGCGGCAACGCGGGGGCTACCAATATGCTGCGCACCTTTGGCAAGGGCGCGGCTGCGGCAACCTTTTCGTTAGATCTCTTCAAGGCGGCACTTGCCGTTTTGCTCGGGCTTTGGATCTGGGGCTTTAACGGTCGCGCGCTGGCGGGATTTTTCGTCATGTTCGGACATATGTTTCCCATTTTCCACCGTTTCAGCGGAGGAAAGGGCGTGGCTTGCCTTGCGATGGTCGTTTTGATGATCTCGCCGCTGACCTTCCTCTTTCTTTTGGCGATCTTTTTGGTGGGGGCGATCGGTACGCGCATGGTGTCCTTCGGCTCTATGATGGCGGCACTTTTGTACCCCCTGATCTTGCAGGCGTTCTATCAGGTGCCCGATCTCAGCATCGCCATGGCGGTGTTTTCCGCAGTGTTCGTGGTGTTTGCACACCGCGAAAACATCAAGCGCATCCGGGATGGAAGCGAGCATAAGCTGGAGTTTGGAAAAAACAAGAAGAACAAGAAAAAGGATCAATAAGATATGACCGATATTGAAATGCTGGATACACCGTACGGTCGCGTGACCGAGCTGATCACTCGCGCGGCTTTGGCGGGGTGCCTGAAAAAAGCGGTGCTTTCCAAGCCCGACGACGCATCCGTCCTGCGCGTGACGTTGACGATGCGCGTGATCGGCGGAAAAAGTCTGATTCAGGCTGAGACTTTGCAAAGGGACAATAAGGCGGTGCATCGCAATTTTGCCATGACCGACCGTGAGGAGATTTGCGCGTTGCTTTGCGGCTTTGCGCAGATCAATCTTTTGACGTCGGCGGGAGAGTGCGAGCTGAGACGCTCCAAGGGGGGAAAGGTGACCCTCATTGGGGGAGAAAAGCTCTTGCGTGCCTTGGAAAAGGGAGATGCACCTGCGGTCAAAATCGAAAAAAACAACCGCGAAAAGAGCTATATTCTGCGCGGTGACGAGCCCTTTCTCAAGTTGCTTGACGTCAGCGATGAAAACGGACGCGTCAAGGATAAAAAGCAATCCAAGTTCCGCCAGATCAATCGCTTTTTGGAGCTGATCCGCGATTGCCTTCCGCATCTGCCCGAAACGGGGGATCTGCGCATTTGCGATCTGTGTTGCGGAAAGAGCTATCTTTCCTTTGCGGCATACCATTACTTTGCAAACGTGCTGAAAAGAAACGTTCGGATGACGGGCGTGGATCTGAAGGCGGACGTGGTGGAATACTGTAACGGTGTGGCAAACAAGCTGGGCTTTGAGGGATTGGAATTCCGTCACGGTGATATCCGCGAATTCGAGGTGACCGAGCACGTGCACCTTGTGATCTCGCTCCATGCCTGCGACGTTGCCACCGATATCGTATTGCACAAGGCAACCGAATGGCAGGCGGACGTGATTCTTTCTACACCGTGCTGTCACCACGAAATGAATCATACCATCAAGTGCGAGGCGTTGTCCTTTATCACCGATCATTCCATGCTGCGTCAAAAGCTGTGCGACGCGGCAACCGATGCGTTGCGTCTGAAGCGTCTGGAAGCGAACGGATACAACGTTTGCACGTTGGAATTGATCGACCCCGAGGAGACACCCAAAAACGTGATGCTTCGCGGGCTTCGCAAAAAAGGATTCGATCCGAATTCGGCGCGCGCCAAGGCTTTGATGGACGAGTATTTTGCCGCCAAGCGTTTTTTGGTGGGCGATGCCGACGTAGCGTTTTGATTTTGAGAGGTGTGACGATGTTTCATTGGTTTTCGAGAAAAAAAGACCCCAACAGTAAAAAATACCGCTGGGAGATGGCAAAGCAGATGAGCAATCATCATATCCGCTACGTAACCGAAAAGATCAACGACGTGGATGAGGTCATCGGCAGAAACGGGGGATTGAATATCCGTGACGACGAGATGATCGTGTTTGCATCGGCAGACGTGCTGATGCGATGCAAGATCGAGGAGATGCAGGCTTGGGAACTGCTTTCCAAGGATGGAGTCGTGATCACCGCCCCCGATCTGGAGCACGGCGGACGCGAGCGCACCATCATCGTGTATTACGTGTATTACCGATAAAGAGCAACGCCCTCGCGGAAACCGCGAGGGCGTTACTTGCTATGTTTGTACAAACCCGCGATGAAAGTTTTGGTCAAGCTTTTTCAAAAGCTTGCGGTTTCCCAAGGCGGAGCCTTGCTCGCGCTCCGCAGAGTGCGAAATTCCCCTTTCGGCGTTTCTCTTTTGTGAGCTTTTCTCTTGCGCCCACATCGCCAAGAGAAAAGCGGCTAACAGCTTTATGCTATTTAACAAACGTTTTTTTATAATAGGGGTTGTCAGTGATCCGAACGCCCACGCGCATTTGCGCGTGGGCGTTCCTTGCGTTATTCGGTTTCATTCGGTGTGCTCTTCAAAAAATAGATCATGAACGGTACGCTCAAAAGCCCCGTTAATACGTCGGCAATGGGCTGTGCCGCTTGAATTCCCGTAAGGCCGAGAAAATGATGAAGCAGGAGCAACGTGGGAATGAATACCGCGCCCGAGCGCAGGATGGAAAGCAGAGATGCGATCCCCGCCTTGCGGATGCTTTGGTAGAGCATGTTGACGGGAACCGACAGGGGCAAAAAGAGCAAGCCTACCGTGGCGTAGCGCAGAGCGGGAACGGCAATTTCGCGCACCGTTGTCTCCTCTTGAAAGATCGCTACGATCGGTTCTGCAAAGATATTGCCGAGAACAGAGAGAACGCCTACCAGACAAACGCCGAACACCGTTGTAAAGATCAATCCCTTTTTGACGCGGGTATATTTTTTTGCCTGATAGTTAAAGGACGCAACGGGCTGGAAGCCCTGACCGATTCCAAGACCTACGAACATGACCAGGGAGGAGAAGCGGTTGACCACGCTCATCGCGGCAATCGCCGCGTCCGGGTTTGCAATGGGGAGGCTCTTGGTCAGATTGTTCAAAAGTCCGCCCGAGATCGAATTGAGCCCCTGACGGATCAGGGAAGGGAAGCCGACCTTGACGATGCCGAGGTATTCCTCAATGTTTTTGCTGATCGCGCGCAGGCAAATGCGGCTTTGCGCGAATTTTCCGTAAAGGATCAAAAGGATCGTAAAGCTGATCATCTGCGAGATTGCGGTAGCCATGCCCGCGCCGAACACGCCCATGCCGAATACGCGTACCAGCAGGTAGTCGCCAAGGATGTTGAGAAGCCCGCCCGTCGTCAAACCGAACATGGCGTAAAAGGCCTTGCCCTCGTAGCGCAGATTGTTGTTTAAGATCAACGAGCAGATCATAAAGGGGCAGGCGATCAGCACCCACATTCCGTAGTCGCGGGCGTAGGGGAGAATGGTCTCGGTGCTGCCAAGCAGACGCAGGAGCGGGTCGAGGCATAAAAGACCCAATATCATCATCAAAATACCGATGGAACCGCCGATGAAAAACGCGGAAGAAACGTAGCGTGTCGCGCTGTCGGTATCCCTGTCCGCCAACGCCTTGGAAACAAAGGTGCCCGAACCGTGTCCCCACATAAAGGCGATTGCCTGAATGATGGATTGCAGGGTGAACAGGATTCCCGTTGCCGCCTGCGGACTTTCCCCGAGCGTTCCGACAAAGTAGGTGTCGGCAAGATTGTAAACGCCGGTGATGAGCATGGAGATGGTCGTGGGAATTCCAAGCGTGACGATCAGACGGGAGACGGGAGTCTCGGTCATTTTACGGTAATGCCTTTCGGCGTGCGTCATAAGAAGCCCTCCTCTTCAGGGTACGTTGACATTATTATACAGCAAACGCGGTCGGATTTCAGCATTATTTTGTAAATAAACCGCTCTTTTGTCGGTTTTTTAGCTCGCCTTTTTTAAAAAAAACACATTTTCGGGAGAAAAAGTGAAACAAGCTATTGACAAAAGGACGGGGTTCGGTGTATAATGTGGTAAATGGAACTTGCTCGGAAAGGAGTATGAGTATGTTTGAAAACTTTTTTAACGATTTGACAAACACCGATCTGTTCGCGCTTTTGACAAAGCTGACGGACGGTCTTACCGCTGGAGCAGAGGGGCTTGGAATCCCTCCGATGGTCTTTTACATCATTGGTCTTGTAGCCGCACTCGGAATCGGTGCGTTCGGCTATAAGCTGATCAAGCTGTTAACGGCGGCGGTTGCTGCGGTGGTCGGCTACTATTTCGTAGGCGCGGAGCTGTTCTACCTTGTTGAGGGCTGGTTCAATCTCGACCTGCCAAACTGGGTGCCCTATATCCCTGCCGCTATTTTTGGCGCGCTGTTCTTCCTTTTGGCGTTCAAGAAGTTCTCCTATGCGTTCTACACCGTAATGGCACTGGTTGGCTTTGTTCTCGCTTATTTCTACACCAAGAGCATTACGCTGGCAATCGGCGGTGCAATTCTGTTGGCACTTCTGTGCATGTTTATCCTGCGCGTTTCCTTTATCCTGTTGACTTCCGTCAGCGCGGCGTTCGTTTCGGTTGCGATGGTGTCTGCGCTGGTTCCCACGCTGGAAATCCTCAAGCTTTCCTACACCAACTGGATCGGTTTTGCAATCGTCGTCGGCGTTGCGCTCGTTTTGATCGCGCTGCAGCTGATCATCACGCGCAAGTCCTCTTCGGTCGTGGCGACTCCTTCGTTTGTCAAGCTGAAGAAATCGAATAAGGTTTTGAGAAGACGCGTCATCAGAGATCTTTGATTTTGCCGTCTCTTCCATCGCGCGGAGGTGTCTCGTATTTGAGACACCTCCGTGTTTTTTTGCTTGGGTTGATCCCATCAAAAACGCAAATTCCCACCAAAAGCTTTTCGTCGCTTTTTTACAAGCGGTTCTCTCAAAAGCCTCTTTGAGAGGGCCGTTTTTTTGTTCTCTTTTTACATGCATCGGAAGGTGCGTTTTGCAAGTGCCGAGTGCATAACTTGCATTTTCTTACAGGAAAGAGACGCGGAGGTGCATACTTTTGCGGTTCATGCATCGGAAATGAAAAAATATTTTTGTAAAAAACGACGAAAATGGTGGATGAAATACGTAAAAATTTGATACAAAGTGAAAATGTATTCTATTTATATATAAAGGACTTGAAAAAATACGGATCTTGTGGTATAATCTTTAATGTATATTTATGTCGTCATTGGCATATCGGAAAAATTGGGGTGAAAGTTACGCGCTCAAACCCTCAAACAATTGGACCGAAATGATTGTGCCGAGGCGGCGAAATTCAAAAATGCGAGGAAAAAAGCATGCACAACACAAACACTACACGACATTCGCGGATGAAGCGACTGATGAAGCCGCTTCTGACATGGCTTCTGATCATGGCAATGATGATTCAGACCCTGGCTTTGAGCTGTTCGGCTCTGGTCTCGGGAATCTCTACCCTGATCGGCAAGCCCACGACACTGGAAGAACTGCTTTCCGGCGGTATCGGAAAGTTTGACAGCGATGAGGCGATCGCTCAACTGAGAAAGGATTTTCTCGGCTCGATCAATCAGGATCTGCTCAAGAAGATCGAGGACTACGAGCTTCACGGCAAGGTCGAGGTTATCCTGACCTTCTCGGATGATTCGCTGGTCTCCTCCTTCTCGAAGGATCGACAGGACATGACCTACGCGGAATACCGCGTGTCCGCCAAGGCTGCCGAGTTGAAGGCAAAGCTGGAGGCGAACCAGAAAAAGGTGCTCTCCCGTTTGGAAGAGGCAGGGCTGATCACCGAGGTCAAGTACAACTACTTCCACGTAGCGGACGGTGCGTACGTTTCCACCACCTACGAGCAGTTGGCGGCAATTACCAAGATCGAAGGCGTTGAGCGCGTGATCCTCTCCAACACCTACGAGCCTGCCATTGCGGTTGAAAACCCCGTTAACGTTTACGACACGGGTATCTTCAACAGCGGTGACATCAAGTTCACCGGTGAGAAAACCATCGTGGCAATTCTGGATACGGGGTGCGATTACACGCACACCGCGTTCACGACGCACGAGGTTGCATCCCCTCGGTACGACCGTGACAAGATTGAGGCACTTCTGACCGAGACTCGCGCATACGGTTACGACAACTCCCTTGAGGCGCGTGAGGTTTACTACGGTAACATCACGGGTAACAAGATCGCATTCGGTTACGACTATGCGGATAAGGACGCAAACATCATGCCCTTTGCAAACGAGCACGGTACGCACGTTGCGGGCATCATCGGCGGTATGGACGAAACCATTACGGGTGTTGCAATCGATACGCAGTTCGCAATCATGAAGGTGTTCAGCGACTACGAGGCAGGCGCTGAGGACGGTGATATTCTCGCGGCTCTTGAGGACTCGATCATCCTCGGCGTTGACGCGATCAACATGAGCTTGGGTACCTCCTGCGGATTTACCCGTGAGGTAGATGAGGAATACAAGAACACCCTGTACGATAACATCGAAAAAGCAGGTATTTCTCTGCTGGTTGCTGCTTCCAACGATTACAGCAGCGGTTACGGCTCCGAGGGCGGTAACACCAACAAGAGCGGCAACCCCGACTCTGCTACGGTCGGTGCTCCCTCTACCTACATGGCTGCAATGTCCGTTGCTTCCATCAACGGTAACAAGGACAAGTATATGCTGGCAAACGGCAAGGACGAGATCTTCTTCCACGAGTCCGTAAACCAGAACGCAAAGGAGTACGATTTCTTTGCAATGCTCGGAGTGGCTCCCGGACAGCCTAAGGATTACGATTACGTTGCAATCCCCGGCGTGGGTATGCCCATTAACTACGAGGGCGTTGACATTGCGGGCAAGATCGCGCTGGTACGCCGCGGTGACATCACCTTTGAGGAAAAGATGCAGTACGCTTACGAGGCGGGTGCTGCAGCAATCATCATTTACAACAACGTATTCGGTGATATCATTATGACGGTCGGTAACGACGTCAAGATCCCCGTTATCTCCATCGGTAAGGACGACGGTGATCTCATGGCAAAGCAAAAGACCGGTAAGATCACCTTCAAGTACGAAAATCAGGCAGGCCCCTTCATGAGTGACTTCTCGAGCTGGGGACCTAATCCCGACCTGACGCTCAAGCCCGAGATCACCGCACACGGCGGTAACATTCTCTCGGCAATTCCCGGCGGCGGATACGACAAATTGAGCGGTACCAGTATGGCAGCCCCCAATATGTGCGGTATTACCGTCCTGATTCGTCAGTACGTCAAGGAAAAATATCCCGAGATGAAGCCTGAGCAGGTCAGAGACCTGGTCAACCAGCTCTGCATGTCCACCGCGACCATCGCGCTTGACCACAAGGGCAATCCCTACTCCCCCAGAAAGCAGGGAGCGGGTATTGCGGATATCGTAAAGGCAACCACGACCCCCGCATACCTCTTTGTAGATGGTATCGGTAAGACCAAGCTGGAGCTCTTTGACGATCCCAAGCGTACCGGCGTTTACACGATGAGCATCAACCTCAAAAACATCTCCGACAAGGCACTCAGCTACACCATCGGTAACGTTACCATGACCGAGACGCTTTCCACCTCCGATCCCGAGTACGTAGCGGAGATGGGATACATCCTCTCCAACACGGCCGAGTATTCGGTTGAAAACGGTACCCTCAAAAACGGTGTCGTTTCGGTTGAGGCGGGTAAGACCGCAAAGGTAACGGTTACTCTGACGCTTTCTGCGGCGGATAAGTCTTACCTGAACGCAAGCTTTAAAAACGGTATGTACGTAGAAGGATTTTTGACCTTCGACAGCACCGATGCAAACGGCGTTGACCTCAACGCACCCTTCCTTGCTTTCTACGGCGACTGGGGTGAGGCTCCGATTTTCGACCTTGATTACTACGAGGTAGAGACCGAGGCACACAACAACGCGATCGACGACGAGGACAAGATCAAGGCGGATTACTACGCAACCACCCCCCTGGGTAGCTACTATTACGACTACGTGCTTCCTCTCGGCAGCTACGTTTACGCAATGGACGAGAGCAAGTACACGCCGATTCCCGCAACCGAGGATAAGGCAGCGGTTTCTTACTACGCGGATGCGATTAACGGTATTTACGGAATCTTTACCGGACTTTTGCGCGGCGCGAAGGAGCTGAATATTTCGATCAAAAACGCGACTACGGGTGAGGAAGTATGGTCCGAGACCCAGTATAACTGCTACAAGTCGCACTTTATCGGTTCTCCGTATCCCTACGCCGCACAGATCCGCTTGGCAATGGCAAATTACCAGACGGGTGAGGTATTTGGATACAACAACCAGCGTTTTGAGGTCACGATGTCCGCAAAGCTCGACTGGGACGGTGAAAACCGCAATTCCAAGGATACTTACTCCTTCTCCTTCTACATCGACTACGAGGCACCCTCCATTACCGATGCGACCTTCCGCACCGAGTACGATAAGGCGATGAAGAAGAATCGCTACTACGTTGATTTGATGGTTTACGATAACCATTACGCGATGTCTCTGCGCCCCATCATCGTTTATGACGATCCGCAGGGTGAGACCACCGAGGACGGCACGATCAAAAAGACCTACTCCTCGCTTTGCGGCAATCCGATCCCGATCTATCAGGAAGAGAGAGGAAAGGTTACCAAGGTTGCGGTTGAAATCACCGATTACATCGACCTGGTGAAGAATTCCTCCACTCCCGAGGGTATTTGCTTCTACATCGACGACTACGCAATGAACTCCGGTATCGCTTACGTTCCGTTCCCCGAAACCGAGAGCACCGAGCTGGAATTCCTTGATTCTGCGTTGTCTCTGGATATCAACCAGATCTTTGATTTGACCACGTTCCTTGCTCGCAAGGACGCAGACGTGATCGAAACCGGTTACCTCCAGAACCTGACTTGGGCATCCTCCGATGAAACGGTCGTTGCCATTCAGGACGGTCAGATCGAGGCACGTAAGGCAGGTCAGGCAACCATTACCGTTACGGGTAAGGATTGGACGTTTATCGATCCGACCGACGGCACCGAAAAGCCTCTTTACAAGACGTTGGTTGTAAACGTCAGTGATCAGGTGGTGGAAAATCCCGACAAGATGCAGGTCGAGGATCTGAAATTTACTTCCTATAAGACGTTGTTTGCTTTCAATTCCGACATCGATTATTCCGAAATCGGAGTCACGGGTGCGATCAACTATTTTGGCGGCAGCTCCAGTCTTGCATTCTATCCTTCCGAAAAGATCCAGCTTTACTATCAGCTCGATCCTTGGTATCTGGATCCCGATAAATACGAATTGAAGTGGACCACGAGTAATCCCAAGGCGGCAACCGTTGATGAAAACGGTGTCGTTACCGCACAGGCTGAGGGTAAGGCAAGAATCACTCTGCAGATCCTCATTGACGGTAAGCCCTCGCTTTTGGCGGCTCGTCTGTCGGTTGAGGTCAAGAGCGAATTCGTGATCGAGGGACGCACGCTCCTTGCTTACAAGGGTTGGGGCGGCGACGTCGTGATCCCCGGTGACGAGGGTATTATGATGATTGGCGCGTTCGCGTTCAGCCATTACGATCTCGATAACGAGAAAGAGGTTGAAACGGACGAGGACGGAAACTACGATTTTGACGATAAGAAGACTGCACTCGGAAACGATACGGTAACCTCCGTAGTGATCCCCGAGGACGTTGAAACCATTGAAAAATTCGCATTCTACGGTTGTCATAAGCTTGGTAGCGTAACGCTTCCCAAGAGCTGTAAGACCATTAGTGAGAGCGCGTTCGAGGGCTGTGAGGTCTTGGAAAACATCAACCTCGAAAACGTTACCGTCATTGCAAACAAGGCATTCTACCAGTGCGAAAGCTTGACCTGTAAGGATCTGGGCGGCATTGATCTTTCTTCGATCTATGCTCTCGGTGATAAGGCGTTTGCAGAAACGCGTATCAGCGAGGCGATCCTGACCAACCTTTCCCGCAGCGGCGTTGCAGCGTTTGCGAACTGCTCCAAGCTGGAAACGGTCGTACTTGGCGAAAAGACCCGTATCGCCGAGCAAATGTTTGAAAACACTCCCATCAAGAGCATCGTGCTCTATTGCGATACCGTTCCGGACAGCGCGTTCAAGGGCTGCACCAAGCTGACGAGCGTTGAGTTCAAGAACGATCTGACCTACTTGGGTCAGGAGGCGTTCAACGGATGTAAGAACCTTGAAACCGTTATCTTTGGCGGTGCGTGTGAGGAAATCGCATACGGTGCGTTCTATAAATGTACCGATCTCGAAAGCCTGACGCTTCCCAATTCCGCATTCGTTTTGGGTGATCTGGCATTCGCAAGCAGTGGCTTGACCGAGCTGATCTTTGCTGAAAACAGCGAGATCGAGTCTGCGGGCATGAGCACGTTTGAGGGCATCAAGGGTATGAGCTTCAACGTGGAAGCTTCTGCGCTTTACAAGGTTGAAAACGGCATCGTGTTCAGCAAGGACGGCACTCGTCTGATTCTGGCACTGCCCGATGCAAACCTCGGCAATTATGAGGTTCCCGCACATGTTAAGGAGATCGGTGACGGCGCGTTCTCCGCAAACCGTTATCTGACGTCCGTTACCTTTGCAGAGGGCTCTCTCATCAAGTCCATCGGCATGGCGGCGTTTGCAAGCTGTGACGCACTGAAGAGCGTTGTGCTTCCCGCACGTGACGTTCAAATCGGTGAAATGGCATTCTGCGAATCCAAAAAGCTTACTTCCATCAATCTCGAAAACGTGACCCGCGTTGGTGGGTTCGCATTCGAAAATACCGGCTTGGTTGAGGTAAATCTCCCTCAAAACGGTGTAGAGATCGGCATCGGTGCCTTCTACGGATGCACGTCCCTGGAGCGCGTAACGCTCGGTGCGGCTGCCGTGATCGGTGCTTACGCATTCTGCGGAAGCGGCGTTGAGGTCGTAAACCTCCTGGGCGACGGTGTTACCGTTGACGAGTCTGCATTCTACGGATGCGAAGATCTGATTTCGATCGATTTTACCAAGATGACCGGTGAACTTGGCGCATATGCGTTCTACTATTGTCTGTCCCTGACCGACGTAAACATGCCCTACGTAACCAAAATCGGCGAGGCTTGCTTTGCAGACTGTCCTAACTTGAAGACGTTCAGCGCAGAACGCCTTGAGGTGATCGGTGACAACGCATTTGCTCCCAGCGATGATGAAAACGCTGTCAGCGGTGCAGGCTTTGCTACCGTTTATATGCCCGCTCTCCGCGAGATCGGTGAATACGGCTTCTACGGATGCGTTTATCTGACCGAGATCGATCTTTCGAACGTTACCAAGATCGGCGGTGCTGCATTTGCGGCTTGCCAATCCTTGCAGCGTGTCGTTCTTTCCGAGAATCTGACCGATATCGAGGATCTGACCTTCTATGCATGTCTCGCTTTGACCGATATTGATCTGTCTCACGTGGTTCGTATCGGTATGGGTGCATTCTACGATGCGCCTCACGCTGAGCATCTGGATCTTTCCTCTGCCGTTGAGATCGGTTCGATGGCATTTGCGGAGGGAACCGAAAACACGGGCGGTGCGTTCTATCTGCAGTCCGTATATGCTCCCGAAGCGACCCACATTTACGATCAGGCGTTTGCGGGTTGTCAAAATCTGACCACGGTATCCGCTCCCAAGCTCGAGCACCTCGGCTTTGGCGCGTTTGCACTGACCTCCATAGTAGAGTTTGAGGTTTCTCCCACGCTCCAGACCGTTGAGTTCAGCATCTTTGATTCGAGCACAACCTTCAAGACCTTCTACGCAATGGTAGATGGTGAAAAGGTTTACGATTTCGAATCCGATCATATCATGATCCGCGACGGCGTTCTTTACACGGTTGTCAACAACGGCTACGTGCTGTCCGTTTACCCCGTTGCAAAGGAGAATACCGAGTTTGCGGTTGCCGACGGTACCGTGAGAATCGAGTACACCGCGGCGATGAACAACACGTTTATCGAGAAGCTGATCCTTCCCGAGTCCATGAAGAGCATCGGTAACTACGCATTCTATGCGTGCGAGAATCTCAAGACCGTTGTCTTCCATTCTTACTACGCACCTCACCTCGAGGGCACCGTTACGGGTGAAGAGATCAAGATCACTCCCGAAACGCTTGAGGAGTATCCCAATTTCGATAAGCTCTACCGTTACGATTACTACTACAGAGAAGTCGATCAGGTTGCAATGCCTTTGTACTACATGAACTTCATTGACGTTGTAGCGTCCAAGGGTGCATCCGACTTGACTTACGTCCTGCCCGATAACAACGAGGGCTACGACAGCGTTCTCTACCGGGCATACTTCAAGGCAAGCGAGGAGACCTCCGGCGCTACCACCGGCAAGTTTGCACTGGCGTTTATCGAGGCTGTTAAAAAGCTTCCCGAAACGGCAGACCGCTTTGACAAAGCACTGGTCGATGCCGCGATCAATGCGTACAACGCACTCGAAGGTCAGGCAGATGAGCTTGCAACCGTAGAAAAGGCATTGATCGACCGTTTCCTTAAGGCACGCAGCGAATACAACGTTGACGTTGCAGAGGATAAGATCAATCACCTGTACGATATGGATTGCACGGAGTACTCCTTCAATGCAGTCAAGGATGCAAGCACATTCTTCAACAGCCTGAGCGCAGAAGAGCAGCAGGCGGTTGAAAACGCAAGCGTTCTGACCGCAAAGATCGCTGATCTTACCAAGGCAATGGGTATGACTCCCGACTTTGACAAGACCTTTGCGGAGCACTTCCCCGAGGAAGACATCCCCGAGGACAATACTCCCGACACGCCTCCCGTAACCGACGAGGAACCGACTCCCGATGACGGTATGGCCGTTTGGGCGATCATCCTGATCGTTGTCGGCGCGGTAATCGTTTTGGCGGGTGTTGGTGTTGGCATTGGTTTGAGCGTCGGTAAAAAGCGCAAGCAGCAGGCGCAGCCGATGATCGAGGCAGAGCCCGAGGCTGAGGTTGCTGAGACGACCGAGACCGCTCAGGAAGCTGAGGCTGCCGAGGAGGTCGAGGAAGAGCAAAACGATGCGCAGGACGTGCAAGACGCACAGGATGCGCAGGATACGCAGGATACGCAGGAAAAGGAGCAAGGTGAAGAATGAAGAAAAAACATCTGATCCTTTTGGCACTCTTGACCGTCACCCTGACAATTCTTTTGTCGGGGTGCGGCAATGCCGCGCAAAATCTGGACGGCATGTATGTCGCAACCTTTGATCTCAATCAAGGAAAGCTGGATATCATGACCTCCGTCGTTACCACCAAGATCAATTACGCATACGAGCCGGGCTCCTTGATTCTCGACCCGACCACGTATAACAACTATGAGATCCTTCGTTCGGGATACCGTTTTACCGGTTGGTACACGAGCGCAGAATGTAAGGCTGATCAAAAGTGGGATTTTGCAAAGGATAAAATCAACAAAGAAGTACTGACCCTTTATGCCGGTTGGGAAAAGGAGATTGTTTACACGTTTACGGTCTGCTATACCGACGGCGATAAGGAAATTCAGCTTGGCAGCTATTCGGTTGCGGCCGATGAGGTGTTTGAGGACTGGAGAGAGTTTGCCAAGACACGCAAGGGTTATACCCCCAGCGGTTACTACTCCAATAAAGAATTGACCGACGCATGGGATTTCACAACCAAGCATCCCGGTGGCGCGGTTGATACGGACATTCGCATTTACGTTGACTACATTCAGGGCGATTGGCTGTTGGTTGACAGCTATGACACCCTGAACAACGCGATCGGAAATGGAAACATCTATCTTTTGAGTGACATCGATTGCCAAGGCAAGACGCTTGATTTCAAGAGAACGTTCTCCAATGTTTTCGAGGGCAACGGACATAAGGTGGAAAACTTTACCGTTGAACAGTTTGGTACGGCGATTATGCCTTCCGCATCCGTATTCCAGGATCTGGGCGAGGGTGCCGAGATCCGCAACGTAACCTTTGACAACGTAACGCTTGAGTTCCTTGAGGTCAAGAGCGTGGCAAAAACGCTGAAGGTTGCAGCATTGGCAAGAGAAGCGAACGGTTGTAAGATTACAAACGTTCAAGTCAACGGTAAGATCGTGGTTGCGTCCGATGTGGAGCTTCCTCGTTTGAACGAGGCACTCTATGAGGAGAGCGACAAGAATACCGTAACGGACTTTACTGCCAATATCACGATTGAAAAGAAGTCTGAAACACAGGCTTAAAAAATAAGGAGATGTAATGATGAAAAGAAACAGCACAAAGCTGCTTGCTCTGATCCTGGCGATCGCAACGCTTGCCGCAGTATTTGCGAGCTGCGGAAACGACCCGAGTGATCCCAGCGGAACAGGCGCAGTTATCGACAACGAAAGTACCCGTTTGGTGCTTTCCACCTCGGAGCTTGACGGCGTATTCAACCCCTTCTACTCCTCCTCCGGTCCCGACGGTCAGATCGTCGGTATGACGCAGATCTCGATGCTTTCCTCCGATAAGGACGGTAAGGTCGCATACGGTAAGGACGAGGCGTGCGTCGTTCTGGACTACGAAGCCATCCCCAAAAAGGATGCGCAGGGTAATACCAAGACCACGGTTTACCGTTTCGTTCTCAAGAACAATCTCAAGTTCAGCAACGGTTCTCCTCTTACGATGAAGGACGTTCTGTTCAACCTTTACGTTTATCTTGACCCCGCTTACTACGGTAGCGCAACCATCTACTCCACCGATATCGTAGGTTTGGATGAGTACCGTACCCAGAGTAAGAACGAAAACGAGCAGGATAGCTTTGACGAGCAGTTCATCGCGCTCGCGGCTGACCGTGTTCAGAGACTCCGCGACTGCCTTGAGATCGTTTATGACGATAACGAGGGCAAGAGCCTGAAGGAAGATGAACTGGTTAATGCTCTTACCGCTGTTATGAACGACTTCAAGACCGAGCTTCCCGAGTATGGCACGATCATCAACGACTACGAGCTGGCTAAGAAGTACTTCAAGGAAGAGCTGAAGAAGGACTACACCTACGCAAAGGGTACCGCAGAGGACATCGTATTTACCGATAAGAACGGCAAGAAGGTTACTCTTACTACCGACTCTGAGGCATTCCTTTACAACGAGGGTTTCATTTCCTGGAACAAGAAGGAATACAAGTTTGACTACAGCGTTGACGAGGAGCAGTGCAAGAACTGGTCCGAGGAGCAGGCGATCAACGCGGTTTACAACACCTATTTCCCCAACCGTGTAGATGAGGTTATCACCTACTGGGCAACCGCTACCGAGCTGTTGACCTACTTCTCCTACCTCGAAAAGCAGGCATACTTTGAAAACATCGAGGATGAGGACAGAATTGAAAGCATTTCCGGTATCCGCTACGCAAACCGCAAGGAGAGCGTAACCGTTAACGGTGTGGAGTACGGCGTTCCTACGCTTGCTAAGGACGGCAGCGTAACCAAGGGTAACGAGGTCCTTGAGATTGAGATCAACGAGGTTGACCCCAAGGCAATCTGGAACTTCGCGTTTACCGTTGCTCCTATGTACTACTACTCCAACGAGGCACAGATCAAGAAGTTTGACTACGAGAAGAACTTCGGCGTGGAATTCGGTAGCATCGAGTTCCAGGATGAGGTTGTTAAGAACCCCAACAAGATCGGTGTTCCCGTAGGCGCAGGTCCTTACAAGGCAACCACCCGTACCGGCGACTCCTCCGCAGTCAGCGCAGGTACCTTCAAGGCAAACAACGTCGTATATTTCGAGCGTAACAGCCACTTCATGTTCGACGTTAAGATCAAGTATATCAACTATCAGGTCGTTTCCACCAACCTCATGCTCGATACCCTGTACTCCGGCGGCGTTCACTTCGTTGAGCCTGCCTGCAAGCAGGAGAACATCGATAGCCTTGAGGCAAAGAAGGGTGACGGATTCTCCAGCTCCTTCGTTATGACCAACGGTTACGGTTATATCGGTATCAACGCCGAAAAGGTTCCCAACATCAACGTCAGACGTGCGATCATGCACGCGGTTAACACCAACCTCGCGGTTGAGTACTACTTTGGTTACTCCTATTCCATCTCCCGTCCTATGACCATGGCATCCTGGGCATATCCTAAGGACATCGAGGGTCAGTACTACGCATTTGACTCCACGGGCGCAAAGTGCGAGGAACTGGTAAAGCAGGCGGGTTACACCAAGAACGCCGAGGGTATCTACCAGAAGGGTAACGACATTTGTAAGTACACCTTCACCATTGCAGGCGATACTACCGACCACCCCGCTTACAACTCCCTCAAGCAGGCTGCGGATATTCTGAATAAGCACGGCTTTAAGGTTGAGGTCAAGACCGATATCAACGCGCTCTCCAAGCTCAACAACGGTGACCTTACCGTTTGGGCAGCAGCATGGGGAGCGGGCGTTGACCCTGATATGTATCAGGTTTACCACATGGACTCCACCGCGGGCTCTACCGCAAACTGGGGTTACCGCGCAATCAAGGCAAACAACGGTAATAAGTACGATACCGAGCTGGCACTCATCAAGCAGCTCTCCGATATCATCGACAAGGCAAGAGAGACCCTCGATGAAAAGAAGCGTATCGAGTATTACAAGCAGGCTTTGGATCTGGTTATGGAGCTGGCGGTTGAGCTGCCTACCTACCAGAGAAGTGACCTGTTTGCCTACAACTCCAACGTCATTGACGAATCGACCCTCACTCCCAAGAGCGAGCTCACTCCTTACAACGGACCTCTGAGCAGAATCTGGGAAGTCAGTCTGAAGGAAACCAACTAAAACTCGAATTCGAGGGATATCAGAATGATCAAATATATACTGAAACGAATCGGTCTTTCAATCATCATTCTGTTGGGTGTATCCATTATCATTTACTTTCTTGTTCGACTGATGCCGCAAAACTATTTGGAAACAAAGTTTTCGGCTCAGCTCGGGCAGGGAACCATCACCCGCGAACAGCTTGACGATTTTAAAAAGAGATACGGTCTTTATATGCCGGATGCATATCTGGACGTCGAATTGAATGAAGTAAAGGATGGGGAAGGGAACGTTGTCATTTCCGCGGGAACCGTTTTCCGTACCGATACCAAGGTGTCCGAATACGAGGACTTTACGGGCAAGCTCCTTTCCTCTGAAGAGTTTTACGACGGAACGTACACAAACAGCCAGCTCGATGGTGTTTCTCTTATCATCGAAATCACCAAGTCAAAGGAGCTTGCTTACCGCATCGTGGATAAACGCGACGCGGATCATCCCAAAACTTTGGAGCAGGGTATCTGGACGGCAAATGACGGCGCGATCGAATTCCGTCCCGATGCAAGCATCGCAAGGGCGTACAGCCTTGATGTTTCTTACAAAACGGCTACCGTTTGGGAAAAATTCGGAGCAGTCCTTTCGGGTTACTTCTCGTGGCTCGGAAATATGCTCCGCGGTGATATGGGTCAATCCTTCTTGTATCAGATGCCCGTTTCCACCGTCATTGCCGAGCATATGTGGATCTCCTTCTTCATTTCGCTCGTCGCATTGGTACTGCAGTTTGCCATCGCGATCCCCATGGGTATCACGAGCGCAACGCATCAGTACTCGGTGCGTGACTACACGGTAACGGTCGTTACCATGATCGGTATTTCGCTTCCTTCCTTCTTCTTTGCGGCATTGCTTATCAAGATCTTTTCGAGCTGGCTTGGCTGGTTCCCCGCATCGGGTCTTGTCAGCGGCGCGTCCGCAAGCGTAGGTCTTGCACACCTTGGCGACATGCTGTGGCACTTGGTGCTCCCCATGACGGTTTTGGTCGTGCTTTCCATCGGTGGATTGATGCGTTATACCAGAACCAATATGCTGGAGGTGCTCAACTCGGATTACATCCGTACGGCACGCTCCAAGGGACTTTCCGAAAAGAAGGTCATTTACGTACACGCCTTCCGCAACACCATGATCCCCTTGATGACGCTTCTCGCGGGCATCCTGCCGTCTCTGTTTGGCGGCGCGATGATCACCGAGGAAGTGTTCAGTATCGACGGAATCGGGCGCTTGGCGTATAAAGCACTTCAGCAGGGAGACATTCCGTTTATCATGGGCTACAATATGTTCTTGGCAGTCCTTACGGTCATCGGAACCCTCTTCTCCGACCTGATGTATGCGGTTGTTGACCCGCGCGTCAAGCTTTCCAAATAAGCATTCCGACAAACGATATGGAGAAAATTATGGACGAAACTATGGATAAAAGAACAGATCCGACGGATGCGCTCGAGGAAGTTGAAGTAGAGGTGCATTACAAGGAGATGTCACCCGCGCAGATGGTAGCGCGGCGGTTCTTCCGCTCCCGCCTCTCTCTGATTGGGCTTATCATGCTCGTGGCACTCTTTGTATTCGCCTTTGCAGGTCCCCCTGTTATGCATCTGTTCGGCTATGAATGGTATGAAACCGATACCGACCATACCCCTACCGTAAAGCGTTCGGGGTATTGGATCGATACCGTTGACGCCAACGGCAACCCCATCAAGACCTATCAGTTCTTTGAGGACACGGTAGATATCAACGCGTACGCGCCGACCTCTTCTTCTCACCCTCTCGGAACCGACGAAAAGGGACTTGACGTGTTCATCCGTTTGATGTACGGTGGACGTATCTCCCTGACCTTGGGATTTGTGGTCGTTATTCTGGAGACCATCCTCGGTGTCATTCTGGGCGGTATTTCGGGTTACTTTGGCGGCAAGATCGACCAGCTGATCATGCGTTTGGTGGATATTCTCAACTGTATCCCCACGCTGCCGATCCTTTTGATCGCATCCGCGGTTATCGATTCATGGGGCATCGAATCCCACATGAGAATTTACTATTTGATGGTCATATTAACCATTTTCGGTTGGAGCGGCACCGCGAGAATGGTAAGAGGTCAGATCCTCTACCTGCGTGAGCAGGAGTATATCGTTGCCTGCGAGGTTATGGGTATTCCCGTTTGGAGACGAATCTTCAAGCACCTCGTTCCCAACATCATGCCGCAGCTGATCGTGTCGATGACGCTGGGTCTGGGAAGCATCATTCTTTACGAGTCCACGTTGAGCTACCTGGGTCTGGGTATCCCGCTCCCGTACGCCGCGTGGGGAACGATGATCTCTTCCTCTACCGACCCCGTTACGATGGCGTCCTATCCGACACTTTGGATTCCGGCGGGTATTCTGATCGTTATCGCGGTTCTGGCGTTCAACTTTGTTGGCGACGGTCTGCGTGACGCAATGGACCCCAAGTCTAAGAGGTGATTAGGATGGCAAAGAAACAAAAGAATCCCAATACGCTCACCTTGAAAGAGAGCCGCGCGATCATCAAAAGCAATCTTCGCGAAATGAAGCGCCTTGAAAAGATCAAGCGTCGCAAGGTGACTCCCGCAGATTACACCACCGTGATGCAGTCGAACGACAACGTTTTGGAGATCGATAATCTGCAGACCCACTTCTTTACCGATAACGGCGTTGTCCGTTCGGTAAACGGCATTACGTTCAACGTTCCCAAGGATTCGATCATCGGTCTGGTTGGAGAATCCGGATGCGGAAAGAGCGTAACCAGCCTTTCGATCATGCAGTTGGTTCAGGCACCGCAGGGTCAGGTCGTTGGCGGAGAGATCCGTTTTAACACCGGCGACCTCGGTACGGACGAGAACGGCAACAACATATGCTACGACATTACCAAGATGCCCACCAACGAGATGTGCCGCATCAGAGGTAAGGATATCTCCATGATCTTCCAGGAGCCGATGACCAGCCTCAATCCCGTGTTTACCGTGGGATATCAGATCGAGGAGGTCTATTTGCTCCACAACGAAGGGGCAACCAAGGCGGATGCCGAAAAGAAGGCGATCGAAATGCTTTCTTTGGTTGGTATTCCGATGCCCGAAACCATTGTAAACTACTATCCGCACCAATTGTCGGGCGGTATGCGTCAGAGAGTCATGATTGCGATTGCCTTGACGGGCAACCCCAAGCTGATCATTGCCGACGAGCCCACCACGGCGTTGGACGTTACCATTCAGAGCCAAATTTTGCGCCTGCTGAAAAAGGTGCAAAAGGAGTGCGGCGCATCGGTTATGCTGATCACGCACGACCTTGGCGTCGTTGCCGAGATGGCAGACTACGTAGTGGTCATGTACGCGGGTAAGATCGTGGAAAAGGGAACCGTGTATGAGATTTTCGATAATCCTATGCACCCCTACACCATCGGTATCCAAAAGGCAAAGCCCTCCTTGGAATCCGATGCGGCGGATGAGCTTTACAGCATCCCCGGAAACGTGCCCAACCCCATCAATATTCCCGACGAGTGTCTCTTCAAGGGAAGATGTAATCGCCGTTGCGGAAAGTGCGCGGGCACGTATCCCAGAGAGATCAAGATTACCGAGACGCACAGCGTGTTCTGCCACCTGTACGACGAGGAGAAAGGTGAGGAATGATGGAAGAAAAGGATTACATTCTGCAAGTCAAGGGACTGAAGCAGCATTTTCCCGTCAAAAAGGATATGTTCGGTCATCCCACCGCATTCCTAAAGGCTGTTGACGGCGTTTCCTTTGATCTGGAACGCGGCAAAACGCTTGGTATCGTAGGAGAATCCGGTTGCGGTAAGACCACGCTCGGGCGTACCATTCTCCGCTTGTACGACGTTACCGAGGGAAGTGCTCTTTATAAGACCACGGACGCAAACGGAAAGGATCAGTTCTACGATCTGGCAAAGCTGAACCGTCGCGGACTTTCTAAGCTCCGCACCGAGCTGCAGCTCATTTTCCAGGACCCGTACTCCTCCTTGCCCCCCCGTATGACGGTTGGCGAGATCATTGGTGAAGCGGTACGCGTGCACAACGTCGTTCCCGCAAACGAGGTCACAAGCTACGTTCGTACCATCATGAAGCGTTGCGGTTTGCAGGAGCATTACTACGATCGCTATCCGCACGAGTTTTCGGGCGGTCAGCGTCAGAGAATCTGCATCGCGCGTGCTTTGGCGGTAAAGCCCAAGCTGGTCATTTGTGACGAGCCCGTTTCGGCACTTGACGTGTCCATTCAGGCACAGATCATCAACCTGCTCAAAAAGCTGCAGAGAGAAGAGGGAATGTCCTATCTGTTCATTTCCCACGACCTCTCGGTCGTCAAGTACATCTCGGATGAGATCGCGGTCATGTATCTCGGAAACGTTGTAGAGATGGGTTCGACCAAGGAGATCTGCACCAACGCACAGCATCCTTACACCAAGGCGCTGTTCTCCGCAGTTCCCGTGGCAAATCCGCATCACAAATCCGACCCCGTGGCGCTGGAAGGCGAGCTTCCCAGCCCCACCAATCCCCCCAAGGGATGCAAATTCCATACCCGTTGCAAGTACTGCACCGATCGGTGCCGTGAGGAAGCTCCGCAAATGACCGAGGTCGCACCCGGACATTTCGTTGCCTGCCACTTGTGTGAGGGTGGGAATCCCCCCGATGCTCCCGAGGCAACTCCCGAAGCATGAAAGAAAAACAATCTAAGAAGAAAAAACGCAAGGTCGTCTATTACGAGGACACGGGGGATACCGTGTACTCGATGGCGGCTTTGCACGGGAGAACTCCCGAGGAACAGGAAGCGTTTGACGAGCAGAGAAAGCGTTACGTCAGCTTCAATTTCCGAGAAAAGCGCGCGATGATCGCGGCGGCGTTTTCGGTTTACGGACCGATGCTGCTCTGCTTGGTCGGAGCTTTTGCTCTGGCGGCGTTGTTGCTCTATCTTTTCCTGCTCTGAGCCCTCTCCCGCCCCCCCTTTTACGTAGTACATTCGCAATCTATGCATTTTATCATTACGTAACCCATTCGCGCAAGCGAAAAAAATAAATGGAGGTTAGACAGTATGAAAATGACCAAGAAGACTCTTGTCGGTGTCCTGTCTGCAGTTGCCTCGATTCTTTTGGCTACGGTGCTCATCATTGTGATGGCAGCGTGCAACCAGGAACCGGAACAACCAGAGGAGCCCGGTAAGACCGAATGGCCCGAAGCCGGTGTGTATTATTTTGACGGTGGCGTACAAGAGTATACGCTCACACTCAATGCCGGCGGTTCGTTTACTCTTGATGTAAAAGGCAAGCTCGAGTCCGGCGTATATGCGTTGAACGAGGGTGTCCTCTCCCTTGATTTCCATGCCGAAGGCAAGGAAACGATTGAGGCGGCACTTTCCGGCAACGTGATTACCCTGACTTACGAGGAAGCTACTATGCGTTTCTTGAAGAAGGTAACCTACACGGTGAACTTCGAGACCAACGGTGGTAGCGAGATTGAGGACGCTTCCGTTCTCAACGGCAAAACGCTCGAAAAGCCTGCCGATCCCACCCGTGAGGGCTACCTGTTTGTCGGTTGGTATGCAGACAGCAGCTTTAAGACTGCGTTTGCGTTCGATGCACAGCCCATTACCGGTGACACTACGGTTTACGCGCGTTGGACTGAGGCGTCTGCCGACGGTATCGAATATACCGTTGACTTTGACCTCAACTACACCGCAACCGAGGTTCCCGAATCCCTCACCACCAAGGGTGCTAAGCTTTATGATCTCCCCGTTCCCGAGAGAGACGGGTACGAGTTCATGGGCTGGTGGATCAGCATGACCGATAACGGTAACAAGCTTTCCTTCCGCTATCAGGAAGGTATGGCACTGGATGCGCATACCACGCTGTATGCACTCTGGCAAGCAATCGATACGGGCGACCGTCTCGCTGCTCCCGTTGTCAACATTGAGTCCGGTGTGATCATTTGGAACTCCGTAGAGGGCGCAAGATCTTACGATATCAAGATCATCAATGCCGACGGCGAAGCAGTCGTTGAGGCAAGCGCACCCGCTACTTCCTACAACTTCTCCTTCGATACTCTGCCCGCAGGCGAGTACGAGGTTCACGTGATCGCAAAGGCGAACAACGACGTCAACAACTCCGAGGCAGTCAGATTCTACACGAATAAGGCACTCAGACGCGTTTCTCTGTTCACCGTTGTCGATTCCATGCTCATTTACAACACCGTTGAGGGTGCTGACAAGTACGTTATCAACGTTGTATGCGGAAATCCCGATCATCAGCACACCGCTTTTGATAACGGTACTTCCAGAGTATTCAACTTTGCAAACTGCACCATGACCGAAGAGGGTATCCGCTTTACGGTAACGGCAATCGGCGAGGGTTACGTCGCTTCCACCTCTAAGGAATTCGTTTATAAGAAGGTTCTCGGCGCGGTTGAGGGCATTCGTTTTGACGAAGCAACCCAGACCGTTCGTTGGGACGAGGTTGAGAACGCTGCTTACTACATGGTATCCGTGGCTTGCGGTAACGCCGCTCACAACCATGCATTCGTAAACAACGGCACCAAGACCTTTGTCAGCCTCAAGGAGTGCGCATCCGTGAAGAACGGAATCGTGGTTAAGGTTTATCCCGTAACCCGTGGCTACGCTTCTCCCGCGGCAAGCGAGTACATCTATCAAAAGAGCAATCTCGCAACTCCCGCTGACCTGCGTCTCTCCGGCTATCTGCTTTCCTGGACGGCTGTTGAGGGAGCTACCAAGTACGAGGTAAAGGTTGGCGATACGGTTCTCGAAGCTACTACCAACAGCCTTGATCTGACCGGTGCATTGACCTACGTTGAAGGCAACGCATATGCGATCAGCGTTCGCGCAATGGGCGATCAGGCTTCTCTCTGGAGCGATGCGGTTACTGCTGTGTACAACGCAAACGGTAACAAGGTCACCTACTCCGAGGGCATCCTCTCCTGGACTCCCGTTCTCGGCGCATCCTCCTATGAACTTCAGGTCAACAACGGCAACGTCATCAGCGTTACCGACGGTTCCTTTGCCGTTAAGGTTGCTCTGACCCGTGAGGGCAAGAACACCCTGAAGGTTCGTTTCCTGACCAACGACGGCCGTCCTTCCGAGTGGCTCACCGTTGACGTAACGGCATACGCTGTGATCTTCGACACCCGCGGAGGCAGCGCGATCGACGTACAGTATAAGGCTGTAGGGGATCGCATTGAGCTTCCCACCACCGAAAAGACCGGCTATACATTCAATAGCTGGTACAACGTTCCCGGCGGCCCTGCATCCAACGGTATGGCTTATACCGATACGCTGTTTGCAGAAACCGGTGCAATCGTTCTGTACGCATACTACACGCCCAACAAGTACACCGTTACCTACAACTACGGTGAAGGCGGTACGGGCGACAAGACCTCTGACGAGGTATTCTACGAGCAGACCTATCAGCTGACCGTTCCCACGCCCGCAGACGCTGCAGGTGCATTCGGCGGTTGGTACAGCGAGCCCTACGGTAACGGCATCCGTTATACCGATGCAAAGGGTAACGCTCTGACTCACTGGGCAGATCTTGAAAACAAAGAGCTGCACGCATTCTGGATCAACGAGGCACTTTCCTTCAACCTTTCCAAGGTGAACGGTAAGGATGCATACGTTGTAGCCAAGGGCCCGAGAATCGCGCTCGTTGACGAGATCACGATTCCCGCAACCTACCAGGGACTTCCCGTTGCAATGGTAGCAGGTAATGCGTTTGCAAACTGCACCAACCTCAAGGTGATCAATCTGCCCGATACCATTCAGCAGATCTCCCAGATCACTCCCTTTGGCGGATGCACTCGTCTGACCGCTGTCAACGTTTACAAGACTGCCGAGGGTGTTGCTCCCGTTTACTCCTCTCGTGACGGCGTTCTGTTCGAGAACGACGCAAACGGCGTTGCAACCAAGCTTCTCTACATGCCTATGGCAAAGACCGGTACCTACGCAATTCCAGCAGGTATCACCGAGATCCCCGCAGAGGCTCTTAAGGACTCTGTACTGAGCAAGATCATCATTCCCGCATCCGTGACCAAGATCGGTAAGGAAGCATTTGCAAACTCCACCAATCTGACGTCCGTTGTATTTGAGAGCGCGGTTTCCGGCGCAGAGCAGAATCTTGTCATCGAGGCAAGAGCATTTGCAGGCTGCACCAAGCTGGCAAGCCTCCGTTTGCCCGGCCGTTTGACCAACGTTGCGCTTTCTAAGTACACGTTGACCGACGGTGTGATCTCCACCGAGACGCCCGACGACGCATTCTTCGGATGCACCGCACTCACCACCATTGAGATCGCGGCAAACAACCAGTACTACAAGGTGATCAACGGCGCGATCTACAGCAAGGACGCTAAGACCCTGTACTACGTACCTGCAACCGTAAGCGGTGCGTTTACTCCCGCAACCGGTACGCAGACCATCGCAGCAGGCGCATTTATCGGTACGAACGTAACCGAGGTTACGCTTCCCAACACGGTAAGCCTTGTTGGCGAGTGTGCATTCTACAACACCGCAATTACCAAGGTTACCTTTGAGGACAGAGGCTTTAACAACGTGGTAATCGGCAAGTACGCATTCCGCAACTGTGCAGCTCTGGCAGAGGTAGTACTCGGAACGGGCAGCCGTCTGGCTGTGATCTCCGAGGGCGCATTCTACGGATGCTCCGAGCTGGAAAGCTTCTCCATCCCCGCAACCGTAACCGAGATCGGTAAGGAAGCGTTCCGCGATTGCTTCAAGCTCAGCGAGCTGGTATTTGCGAACGACGGTAATGCTCCTACGTTCGGCGCAGACGCATTCTACAACTGCGCATCCCTCGAGAGCGTAACCCTTCCTTCCAATATCACCGAGCTGCCCGCTATCTTCGGCGGATGCACCAGCCTGGTTGAGATCAACGTTCCCAACGGTGTGTACTTTACCACCGAGGACGGTATCCTTTACAACAAGGACGTTACCGAGCTGGTATTCGTTCCTCAGGGTAAGGTAGAGGACATCACCATTCCCGAGAGCGTTAAGAAGATCGGCAACGGTGTCTTCAAGGGCAACAAGGCATTGTGGCAGAACACCCTGACCCTTCCCGCAGGTCTCGAGGAGATCGGCAACGAAGCGTTCAAGGAGAGCCATATCGGCAATATCGTATTTGCGGAAGTTGCTACCGCAGAGTCCCTGACCATCGGTGCAAACGCATTTGAGCAGGCACTCCTCGGCACGCTCGTCATTCCCGCAAACACCACGTCCATCGGTGCACACGCATTCGAGTGGGCAACCGCTGACGCGATCATCCTCTCCGAGGGTGTACAGTCGCTCGGTGAGTACGCGTTCTACAAAACCACTACCGAAGAGGCAGTTGTCATTCCCGCATCTCTGAAGTCCATCGGTGCATACTGCTTCGGTGGTCAGGAGGGCGGCTATTGGGATCCTTCCTACGGTGTAGAGGTTGAACTGACGGTTGAAGGCTCCGTGCTGGAAACCATCGGTGAGTACGCATTCTATCAGAACCCCAATTTGACGGAGATCACGATTCCCGCATCCGTTAAGAGCATCGGCGCTTATGCATTCTTCGAGGGCTTTGTAAACACCCTGAACTTTGCTGAGGGCTGTCAGCTCCAAACCATCGGTGAGTACGCATTTGCTGACTCTTACGATTCTTGGAATGATAAGGACGGTCTCGGCGATCTTACGCTTCCCGCATCCTTGATCTACATCGGTCAGTATGCGTTCCAGAATTCCGGTATCACGTCTTTGACCTTTGAGAGCGCATATCCCGTTGCAGATGAGGCAACCGCAGACCTCGTTCTCGGTGCATACTCCTTTACGGATAATAAGATTGAAGTTGTCAATCTCTCCTACAACGTTGTTGAGATTGGTGTAGGCGCATTTATGGAATGTGGCGTATATTCTTACTCGAACGGCGGTTCCTTTACCGTAAACTTTGCCGCTGACGGTAAGCTTGCCATCATTGGTGAGTCCGCATTTGAGGAGTCCTACCTCTCCGGCGACATCGTTCTTCCCGCGTCTCTGGCAAACCAGGATCCCATCGTAGAGGGCAGCACCGCTACCAACCGCTTGGCAGTTGGCGCACGTGCGTTCTACGGAACGGATATTACCTCTGTTACCTTTACCTCCGGTATGGGTGAGGTGACCATTGGTGCCGAGGCATTTGTAGATTGTGAGGATCTCGTAACCGTTAACCTTCCCGCAAATCTTGCGTCCTACACTACGGCTGAGGGCATTGTGATCACGGGAATTGAAGGCGGCGGAGCTGCATTTGCGGTTAGCGGAAGCTGGTCCACCAGCAGCTTGACTTCCATTACGGTTGCAGAATCCGAACACGCAATTTTTGCGGTTATTGACGGTATCCTGTATCTGACCGATTCGGAGGATCAGCCCATCGAGCTCGTTCTTTGCCCCGCACAGAATGCAGGTACAGAGGGCAAGATCACCATTCCCGCAACCGTTAAGGTGATCCACGCTAACGCATTCAAGAAGTGCACGCTCATTACTGAAATCCTCTTTGCAGACAACAGTGCTCTTGAGACCATTGGTGCCGAGGCATTTGCAAACTGTGATGAACTTGTATCGATCTCCATTCCTTCGGGCGTTACGTCCATTGGCGACAAGGCATTCTACAGCTGCGATGAGCTCGCATCCCTGACTCTCCCTGCAGCTCTTGCAAACTTCAATGCTTCTCTCATTGAGGATTGCGATAATCTGCAAACGATTACCATCAACGGTGACAGCACGACGATGGTTTCCGTAAACGGCGTTCTCTTCAGCGCAGATCTGAAGACGCTGCTCTACTATCCCATCGGTCTTACCGCTACCGAGTACACCGTTCCCGCAGGCACGGAGAATATCGCTCCTAACGCATTTGCAAACAACAACGTACTCACCACCATTGTTCTTCCCGCAGGTCTTAAGACCATTGGCGAGCGTGCATTCTTCTATTGCACCGAGCTCACCACGGTAAACATTCCCAACACGGTTGTTTCGATCGGTTCTTATGCATTTGCAACCACCGAGAGCCTTGAGAACCTCGTATTTGAGGAAAACGGCGCAGATGACCTTGAGATTGCAGATCACGCATTTAACTATGCGGGTCGCTACGCGAACGGAATCGAAGTCGCATTCCCCGCAAGACTGACGAAGATCGGTGACAATGCATTCTTTGGTACCAAGCTGAAGGCTGCAACCTTTGCTACCGAAAATAGCCGTTTGACGGTATTGGGCAACAGCGTATTCAACGACACTCCTCTTACCACGATCGCACTTCCCGCAGGTCTGGTTTCCATGGGTGATGAAGTCTTCTTTGGTTGTGATGCTTTGACCACCGTAACCATTGGCGAGGGCTTGACCACGATGGGCGACCGCGTATTCGCGGGTGCAACCGCGCTGACCTCGGTCAGCTTCCCCGCATCTCTGAAGACGATGGGTATCAATACCTTCTACTACTATGCATACGGCGCAAATGCGTGTGAAAATCTGAGCAGCATTACCTTTGCAGAGGGAAGCCAGCTCGAAGCAATTCCCGCAGGTACCTTTGCATACACGGCAATCACTTCCTTTGAAATTCCCGCAAGCGTTACCGCGATTCTCGACCGTGATATCACGGCGGATCACGATGAAACGCCCGGTGCGTTCGAAGGCTGTGCAGCTCTTGAAACCATCACCTTTGCAGAGAATCCCAAGTGTGCGGTGATCGGTGCTTACGCATTCTACGAATGCACCGCACTGAAGAACGTTACCATTCCCACCTCCGTCAGCACGATCAACGAAAACGCGTTTGATTCCTGCTCGGCTCTGGAATCGCTCGTTCTTCCCGAAACGGTTACCAACTTTGGTTCCGCAGCGTTCAGTGCTTGTATGTCGCTGTCCAACCTGGTGCTCAACACCAAGGCAACCACCCTTCCTTCCATGCTGTTTGCAAACTGCCACGCACTGACCGAGGTTACGATCCCCGCGTCTGTAACGGCTCTTGCCGGCGCGTTCAGCAACTGCAGATCCTTGGAGGCATACTACGTTGAGGACGGCAGCACGTCCTTTAAGGCGATCGGCGGCGTTCTTTACAGCGCTGACGGCAAGACCTTACTCTCTTATCCTATCGCAAAAGCAGATCGTACCTTCACCGTTCCCAAGGAGGTTACTCTGATCGCAGATAGCGCAGTTGCTCGCGCATCTAAGCTTCAGGTTCTTCTCTTTGAGGAGGGCGGCACGGAAGATCTCGTGATCGCTGAGGAAGCGTTCTACTATTGCGAAAGCCTGATGAGCGTTATGCTCCCCGCAAACCTTGTCGAGATTCAGGATTATGCGTTTGGTTATTGCGACAAGCTGGTTGAGGTTTACAACATGTCGGGTCTGGAGATCGAGGAGAATTCCTACTCGAATCCCGGTGATCTGAAGGCTTACCATGTTTACACCGCAGAAGAGGGTGAAAGCGCACTGCGCACCGAGGGTGACTTTGTGCTCTTCGATTACGACGAGACCGAGTCCTACATCCTGGCTTACAACGGAACCGACGCTTCCATTACGCTTCCCGAAAACGTATATGGCGTCTTTGCCAAGGCTTTCCTCGGTTGTGATCACGTTGTTGAGATCATCATCCCCGTAGGCTACTCCTATATGCCCAACGATGCGTTCGACGGTTGTAACGCAAGCATGGTTCTGTTGGTTAAGGAAGCCGAAAAGCCTTCCAGCTGGACATCCTACTGGGCAGACTCTTATGCTGTTGTTTGGGGCTATGACGGTGAGATGCATACCTACACGTTCGTAACCGGTAACGATACCGTTATTGATCCGATCGAAACGATGCTTGCAATTACCGTACCTGCCGATCTTGAGATGGAAGGCTATGTATTCTGCGGTTGGTTTAACAACGAAGCATGCGAGGGCAAGAGACTTTCCGGTCCTTACTACAGCGCAACGGCTACCACGCTGTATGCAAAGTGGATGACCGAAGAAGAGTTTGCTTCTCAGAAGAGTGGTGATAGCTTTGAAGAGGCGATCATCATCACGCTCAATACTCCCATGCACGCTGTTGTTGACGAGCCCAGAGAAAAGAGATACTACGTATTTACCGCAGCCGAGAGTGGAAGCTACACATTTGAGGCAGATCACACTACCGCAACCTATGGTGATACGTATTGTGGCTTGTACAAGGCTGACGATCTTGATTGGGAATGGGATTACGATGATGACGGCGGAGAAGGATACCACTTCAAGCTTACCGCAAACCTGACTGCAGGCGAAACCTATTACGTGGTTGTCAAGTGCTATAGTAGTAACACCGGTGAGTTTGACTTTACCGTAACCAAAGACTAATCATTCGTCACCTTTTGGTGACACCACCCACAGCACCCACGGGTGCTGTGGGATAGAAGAAACAATCCAAGCGGCGGTACGCCGCCGCTTGGATTCCACCTAATTTTTACATAGAAATGAAAGATTGCAATGATTAAAAATCGCTTTTTTAAAAAACATTATTCAAGATTGATTGCGGAAGCTGTGATCAAGTCTGCTTTTTGCGGATTGCTCATTGGCTTTTCGGCTAACTTTTTGGCGGCTTTGGCGGCTTGGATTTTCGACTTTGAAGGAATCTGGATCGCTATCGGCATCGGCGCGGGTATCGCTCTCATCAGCGGCGTCATCTTCTATTTTGCCAAATTCCGCCCCACCACGCAGAGTATTGCGCGCCGCATAGACCGTTTGGGCCTGGAGGAGCGCGTTGTTACCATGCTGGAGCTGGAACATGATGAATCCTATATCGCCATGCTGCAGAGGGAGAATGCCAAGGAGCATTTGAGCGACGTTGCAAACAAAAAAATCCGTATGCGTTTTTCCAAGCTTCTGATTGCCATGACACTTGTCGCGGCAGTGGTGGCTTCGGGTATGACGACGATCGCGGGTCTTGCGGAAGAGGACGTGATTCCCAATTTTAACGAGATCATCAACCCTGAGGATCCGTTGGCAAATTACATCGCCGTTTCCTACGTAGTGGAAGAGGGCGGCGAAATTCAGGGGGTCGCCGATCAGCTGTTGCTCCCCGGAGAGGATACCACTCCCGTTGTGGCGGTTGCCGAGGACGGTTGGGTATTCGTTGGCTGGGATGACGGTTACGAGCAGCCCGAGCGTTCTGAAAAGAACGTACAAGAAGAAATGGTCTTTACCGCTATTTTTGAGGAGATCCTCGAAGGCGACGGTGAAGGCGATGGCGAAGGCGGTCAGGAGCAGGGCGGAGAGAGCGGCAACGAAGGCGATCAAGCCGACGACGTTCCCGGCGGTTCCGACGCAAACGCACAGGAAGGCGAAAACGGAAATCAGAACTCTGACGGTAACGCAGAGGGCGGAGATGAAGGCGACACGCAAGGCTCCGGCTCCGGCGGTGAAGAGCAGGGGAAAGAAAATTCCGGCGCGCATGGCCAAGGTGCGGGTGCCGGCGGTAAATGGCAGGATAGCAACCAGTTTATCGACGGTAATCAATATTACAGAGATCAGCTCGATATGTATTACGAGATGGCAATGGAGATCTTTGAACAAACCGGAGAGATTCCCCCCGAATTGCGGGAATTCTTCGAGGCTTATTTCGATAGTATATAACAATCCTATGGATTGATGATATAACCCCAAAACAAAAAATAAAAAAATAAATAATGTAAGGTAGAAAAAATCATGGTTACAGAACAGAGCATTCAAAAATTCAGCACGCAGTGCAAAAACATCTTTGAGCAGATCGAAAGAGACGTGATTGGTCAAAAGGAAGTTATCGAGGGTGCGGTTATCGCAATGATCGCAGGCGGTAACGTGCTTTTGGAGGGTGTTCCCGGTGTCGGTAAGACCCGTTTGGTTCGTTCTCTCGGTCGTGTATTCAACCTTCCGTTCTCCCGTATCCAGTTCACTCCTGACCTGATGCCCGCCGACGTAACGGGTACCAACATTATCGTAAAGGACGATAACGGCAACTCCAGCTTCCAGTTCCAAAAGGGACCGATCTTCTCCAACATCATTCTCGCGGACGAGATCAACCGTGCAACTCCTAAGACCCAGTCTGCACTCCTTGAGGCAATGCAGGAGCACACCGTTACCGTGATGGGCGTTTCGAGAAAGCTGGAAGAGCCCTTCTTCGTTCTGGCAACCCAGAACCCCGTCGAGCAGGACGGTACTTACCCTCTGCCCGAGGCACAGATGGACCGTTTCATGTTCAAGATCATCGTTAAGAATCCTTCGCTGGATGAATTGATGGATATCGTCAACATGACCCAAAAGACCATGGCAGAGGTTGCTGACGCTGCTTGTAACGGCGAGGATCTGCTGGAGATGCGCGCTACCGCAAACCAGATCCCCGTTGCTGAGGACGTGATGCGCTACGCAATGACCCTTTGCTCCGCAACGCACCCCGACAGCGAGTGCGCAAGCAACGCTGCAAAGAAGTACGTTCGTCTCGGTGCATCCCCCCGTGCAGGTCAGGCTTTGATCTCCGCGGCAAAGGTAAAGGCACTCATGAACGGCAGATTCAACGTTTCTTACAACGATATCAACGAGCTGGCTTACCCCGTTCTCAGACACAGAATGAAGCTGACCTTCGAGGCAATTGCAGAGCGCGTATCCGCTGATGAGATCGTTAAGATGATCATCGACGAGCTTGCCGGCAAGAACGGTCTCGTAGATAACGCAAAGAAGGAAGACAAAAAGGATGCTCCCCAAGAGGTTGAGAGCACCGAGAAAAAGCGTAAGGTATTTGGGAGAAAATAATGAAGGGTTCCTACTTAAACGATGAATTTTTCAGTCGTTTAGAAGCGCTTTCGCTGGAATTGCGCGCAGATCTTGCGGGCTTTTTCGGAGGAAAGCATCTGGTGCGGACGTACGGACAAACGGTTGAGTTTGCGGACTATCGAGAGTATATGCTCGGTGACGATATCCGCCGTATCGACTGGAATCTGTACAGCCGCTTCGAAAAGTTCTTCTTAAAGCTCTTTACCGATGAGAGACAGATGCACACGCAGATCTTTATCGACTGTTCGGCATCGATGGGAAAGGATAATCCCTCAAAGGCAAATTACGCAATTGGTATTGCGGCTGCCTTGGGATACTTGTCCGTACATAACATGGACAAGGTCTCTTTCCAACTCATCAAAGAGGATAAGGCGAAAAATCCGTTTGGCACCATTGTTGGCAAGCGGGCGTTTTTCAGCGCGATCAGCGAGCTTGAAAAGATGAATTTTGACGGAGAGGCAGATCTGCGCCAGGCGGTTGTCGGATGCCCCACAACGGGCAACAACGACGGACTTACCGTTATTATTTCCGACTTCTTTACGGATTCCGACTGGAAAAAAGCAGTGGATTATCTCTGCTATAAAAAGCGTCAGGTTCTTTTGGTTCAGGTGATGACCCCCGAGGAGACCGATCCGCTTTACATGGGACGCGTCAACCTCATCGACTCCGAGTCGGTGGACGTTGCCGATACCAAAAACATGAAGCTCAAGATCGACCGTGCATCCCAGAGTGCTTACGAGCAAGCAATGCACGAGCTGGTGGATGGGTTGAAGACGTTTTGTCATTCGCGCGGCGCGGAGTTTATCACCGTTCGCACCGATCAGCCTATCGAAAAGGTACTGTTCAAAGAATTGCTTAAGGTAGGTATCATGGCATGAGTTGGTTAGCACCGTTAGGATTTTTGGGTTTGCTCGGTATAATTGCTCTGATCATCATTTATATCATCAAGCCTAATTATCAGCAAAAAATGATCTCCAGTACCTTTGTCTGGAGATTGAGTCTGAAATACAGAAAAAAGCGGTTGCCGATCAACCGTTTGCAAAACATCCTGCTGTTTTTGTGCCAGGTGCTGATTCTGACCATCTGCGCACTGCTTTTGGCACAGCCCGTGTTGATGCATGAAAAGATCGGTGACGAAAATGAAAAGGTCATCATCATCGACGCCTCCGCAAGTATGCGCCTTACCAACGGCGCCAGCACGCGCTTTGAGCGCGCAGTTGACGAAGCACGCGCATTGGTGCTTGGCACCTTGGAGGATGGAGGACTCGTGTCGGTCATTTTGGCGGACGACAACTCCGAGTTCCTGTTCCAGCGAGCAGGCTCCTCACAAACGGATGCGATCAACGCAGCGTTTGATGCGCTGTTGGCGGATGGTACGCAGTGTACCTACAGCTCGGCAGACATCAAGGGGGCTGTCGCATTGTCCGAAAGCGTGCTGAACTTTAACAATGAGGCACAGGTTCACCTCTTTACGGCAACCGAATACGTTGAAAAGAATGAGATTTTGGTTCAAAACGTGGCAGAGGCGGGCGAATGGAACGCGGCAATTCTCGGTTGTACGGCAGAAATGAACGAGAACAACCACTACGAGATCAACGTGGAGCTCGGCTGCTACGGCAGAACCGAAACGGTAACCGTTACCTGTGAGATCCACGGCGTAAACGGAAACGCGCAGGCTTCCAAAACGCTGACGAGAACCGAATTTTTCGATCCCGCAGAGGAAGAGAAGGTCATCAGTTTCAATACCGACGATATGGGCGGTGAGGCACTGTATTCCTTCGATTATCTGGAGCTCTATATTTCGGTTGACGATTCCTTTGTTGATGACAACATCTTCTTCCTTTACGGAGGAACCAAGCCCACCATCCGCGTTCAGTATTCGAGCTCGATCCCGAACAACTATTTCGCAGGTATGGTGCGCACGATGCGTCAGACAATGAAAAACGCATGGAACATTGAGTTTGTGCAGCGTACGTACGGTGAGGCGGTAGAAACCGAAGGCTTTGATTTTTACATCTTTGAGCACCGTATGCCCGACGTGATGCCCACCGACGGCGTTGTGCTTCTGGTGGACCCCGACAAGGGTCCCGACGGTTCGGGTCTTCGTATCGGTGAAGCGGTTCCCGTAAAGAGCGATACGACCCTGGCAACGGGTGCGCCTCACAATTTGATGACTTACGTGGACTCCTCTCGAATCACCATTGCAAAGTACCGAGAGATCATTTCGAGTGACGGATATGAGGAATTGGCGTACTACAACGGTAAGCCGATGATCCTTGTTAAGAATGAGCAAGGGGCAAAGGTTGTGGTTTGGGCGTTCGACCTGAACTATTCCAACCTGTGTGCAATTCCCGATTTCTCGTTTATGATGTTCAATATGTTCAATTATTTCATTCCCCGAACGCTCACCTCCAACTCCTTTGAGATCGGTGACACCGTAACCCTGACGGGACGCGGAACCGATCTGAAGGTAGAAGGAAACGGTGAGGAGATCCTGTTTGAGAATGCGGTAGGGGAATTGAAGCTGACGCGCCCCGGCACCTATACCGCAACGCAGAAGACGATGAAGGGGGACGCGCTCATTACCGAAAACTTCTTTGTAACGATCCCCGCTTATGAAAGCAACGTTACCAAGCAGGTTGACGCGCTTCCCATGATGAGCGTGGAAACCGTGGTCGAGATCGAATTTGAGGATCTGCTCTTCTATTTTGCGATCGCGCTGGTAACCTTGATGTTTGCCGAGTGGGCGTTGCAAACGAAACAGAATTATTGACAGGAGCTGACACAAGATGCTGAATTTACAACTGAATTATACTCATCCGTGGCTGTTGCTGTTGATCATTCCGGCGATTCTTCTGACGCTGCTTCCGTATTTTTTGATGAACAAAAAATACCGCCGCACCAGAAACCGCATCGTTTCCATGGTATTGCACAGCATTGCTATGGTCATTGCGATCAACCTTTTGGCGGGTATTTCCTTCCGCTACGAGATTCCGAATGCGAAAAACGAGATCCTTTTGCTGGTTGACGTTTCGGATAGCTCCGAGGGAACTCGCGCGGACAAGGATGATTTCGTACAAACGGTAATCAATATTTGCGGAACCGACTACAAGGTCGGTGTGGTCAAATTCGGATACGGCTGCAGCTACGTTGCCGAATTGACGGACGACCCCACGAATGCATATGAAAATTATTTGACCTCCAAGGATCCCGATACCACGGCAACCGATCTGGCTACCGCCTTGGAGTACACGGCAAGCCTCTTTACCAATTCCGAATCCGCCAAGATCGTTTTGATCTCGGACGGTATCGAAACCGATCAAGCGGCTACCGCCGTGATCAAGGGAATTGCCGCCGACGGCATTATGGTGGATACGGTTTACTATCCCAATAACGAATCCGAGGAGATGCAGATCCTGTCGGTTAAGATGCCCGATCAACACGTCATTCCCGGTGAGGCGTTTACCGCGGAAGTGACTTTGAAAAGCAATTTCGGCAAGGGTGAACAGAATTTGGAGCTGAGCCTGTACGATAACGGTGAAAAGCTGGGAACGACCGCCATCACCGTTTCGCAGGAGGAGCAGACCGTTCCCATAAACATCCTGCTGGAGTCCAGAGGTATGCACGAGCTTCGCTTTGAGATCGCGCATCCCAAGGATACCGAAAGCAAGAATAACGCATACCATTCCTTCATCAATCTGGAGGAATTCGAAAACGTTCTGTTGCTTGAGCGTTATGAAAACGAGACGCAAAAGCTTCAGGAAATTCTGAACGAAAACTTTAAGGTTACCTCCTTCAGCGTGGAAAAGGAGCTGGATATGTTCCCGCGTACGCTTCAGGAGATGGCAGAGTACGAACAGGTCATTTTGGCAAACATTGCCTACAGCGATATGCCCGCAGGCTTTGAGGAACTGCTCAATGAGTACGTTTACAGCCTTGGCGGCGGTTTGTTTACCGTGGGCGGTAAAAACGAACTGGTCAACGGAACGCTGGTGCCCCACGCATACAACCGCGTGGATCTGGAAAAATCCACTTACTACAAGCAGATGCTTCCCATCAACGCCGTGGATTTTACTCCTCCTATCGCATTGATGATCGTTGTGGATACTTCTGGCTCTATGAGCATGGGTAAGCTTCCCGCGGCGATTGAGGGTGCCGAAGCGTGTCTGGATACCTTGAGCGACCGTGATTTCTGCGGTGTCTATTCCTTTAGCGAGGCGGCGACCGAAAACTTGCAGATTCTTCCGGTTTCCCGCAGGGATGAGATCCGCGAAGCGATCCGAGCTGTGGACGACAATACCGAGGCAAGCGGCGGTACCATCTTCGCAAAGGCAATCGAGGGTGCGGGACTTGCACTTTCGGCAATTACCAACGTCGAGCGTAAGCATATTATCATCGTATCCGACGGTGACCCCGGAGACGAAGCAAGAACCGAGGACGGAGTCGGTTATCTGGACTTTACGGATATCAACGTGGCAAAGGGCATTACCATGTCCGTTGTTACGGTTGGTGATATCGATGCGGGCAAGCGCGAAAAGATGACCGAGCTTGCAACCCTTGGCGGCGGTAAGTTCTACAACGTTGCACAGTCCCAGCTCCAGACCATTCCTACGGTCATGCAGCAGGATCTGGCACTGGAAGCGATCCCCGAGATCGCTTACGGTGAGGAGTTTATTCCTCAGATTAAGGAGCATACCACCGTTGTGGCAGGTATTGCGCAAAATGCGATCCCGCCTCTGACCGGTTACTACGGTACGGTTGCCAAAAAGGATGCAGTCGTTACCCTGATGGGCAAATACGTTCCGATCTATGCACATTGGAAATACGGCGCGGGTAACGTGGGTAGCTTTATGTGTGACCTGAACGGTGAGTGGTCGGGTACGTTTGTTGAGGACCTGATCGGTAAGGCGATCGTTACCAACATCGTCCGCTCGATCTTCCCGAAGGAGGACGTACAGGTTGGCGGATTTGACTATTCCGTTAAGACCGACAACTACACCACGCAGCTCAATATTTACAATCTGGATGAAAATCATCGTATCGAGGTCTCCGTAAAGCCTCTGTCTGCTTCCTTGGCGGAGCTTGCCAATCGCGGCATTCCCGTAAAGGCACAGGAGGGCAACCGCAGATTCTCGTTTGAGATCAAGGATGCGGGACTTTACGAGGTCACGATCGAGAAGTTCGACGAAAACGGCGTGCTTCTTTCGGATACGTCCTTCTACAAGACCTTTTCCTATTCCGAGGAGTATAACGCGTTCCCGACGCGCACTCCCTTGGGCGAGGAGCTGATGACCCTGTTGGCAAACGACGGCAGAGGACTTATCATCAACGACCCTGCGGACGTATTCCAAAATCTCGAAAAAACGTTAAAGAGGGAATACGATCCCCGTATCCCGCTTTTGATCTTGGCCATCGTGCTCTTCCTCTTGGACATTGCCGTGCGTAAGTTCAAGTTCAAGTGGCCGCATGAGCTGATCAGAGAGCACAAGCAGAAAAAAGCGGACGCAGCTGCTGCCAAGCTTCGTACAACGGAGTCGGGCAAGTAACGCGTGATGCAAGCAGTAGTCTGAAAGGAGCAACGGATGAAAGCAATTCGTTTGCACATCATATTGATTTTAACCCTTGTATTTATGATGACGCTCTGTGCCTGTGAAACGACCCCTGCGCTCGCTACTCCCGAGCGTACGGAGATCGATACCACGACACTTACGTATTCATGGGGCAAGGTCAAGGACGCGCTTCTCTATACCGTTCGCATTGAGGCGGACGGTAAAGAGGCGCAGGAATTCGTCACAAGCAAGACGCAGTATGATCTTGCTTTTCTGGCGGAGGGCACGTACAAGGTGTCCGTTAAGGCGAACGGCAAAGGCGAGGAACTGTTGGATTCCCCTTGGTCGGAAGCCAAAACCTTTATCCGCGAGCGTGAGCCGGGAATGGCGTTTACTTTGATCGATAACGGAAACGCTTACGAGGTCAGCTCCAAGGGAATTGCAACAGGGGACATCGTGATCCCTGCGACCTACCGCAACAAGCCCGTTATCCGCATCGGTGACAAGGCATTCTTCAATAAGGGTGACGTTACCAGCGTAACGATCGGTGAAAACGTGACCGAGATCGGCAAGTTTGCGTTTGCAAATTGCTCGTATCTGAAGTCGGTTCAGTTCCCCAAAAATTTGACCGCGATCGGAGAAAGCGCGTTTGCAAGCTGCCGTCTTTTGGAGGGCGTGCTCACCGTTCCCGCGGGCGTTACCGTGATTCAGCCCAATACCTTTGCGTATTGTGCCAAGCTGACCGAGGTCCGCTTGGGGGATGCGGTTACGTCGATTGCCGAAAACGCATTTGCGGATTGCGCAGGACTGACAGTCATGAACCTTCCGGATGCACTGGTTTCGATCGGTGAATACGCGTTTACGGGATGCGCAGGACTCAAAACCGTGACCTTTGGCGCAAATCTTTTGGAGATCGGCCCGTATGCGTTCTCCGAAGCGAGTGCTTTGAGCGCGGTTACCTTCCCCGAGACGCTTTGGTCGATCGGTGAGGGCGCGTTCTACCAGTGCGCGGCACTGCAAAACGTCACCTTGGGATCCGGCATCCGAAACGTTGCGCTCGGTGCATTCCAGGAGACCGCTCTTTGGAATAACACCGCGGAAAACGAGGTTTACGTAGGCAAGTGGTTCTTGGGATTGAAGGACGTTTCCATTCAGCCTCAGCCCCTGAAGCCTGATACCATTGGTATCGGAAGCTTTGCATTTTATCGCAACATCTATTTGGCGGACGTAGAGCTGCCCGATAGTGTGAAGTATATCGGTGAAGCGGCGTTTGCGGGGGCTTCTGCGCTTTTGCGTATCATTATCGGCAGCGGCGTGGAGGAAATCGGCGAACAGGCGTTCGTCGGATGTAAGGAGCTTCAAGCCGTATATCTTGGCTCTTACGATTGGGATGCGGGCAAAATTACGGCAAGTAATTTAAAGGTCATCGGCTCTTACGCGTTCCGCGATTGCGAATCGCTCAAAGAGATCGAGATCCCCGACCGCGTGCAAACGATCGGTTCTTACGCATTCCGCAATTCCGGTATCTTTAAGAATACCGAGGGCGGCGTGGTTTACGCAGGCAACTGGATCGTCGATTTTACCGAAGGACTGACGGGCGACATTGAGGTTCGTGACGGTACTGCGGGAATCGCAAACTATGCGTTCTACCGATGCGACGGTCTTTCCTCAATTACAATGCCCAATACCGTAAAATACGTGGGACGCTCTGCGTTCTACGATTGCGGTGGCTTGACGTCGGTCGTTCTTCCCGATACCCTTGAGGTCATCGAGGATTACACCTTCTATCAATGTAACAATCTGTCCCTCTTTACGCTTCCTCCTCTGCTCAAGAGCATTGGTCGTTCCGCTTTCTACAAGTGCGGTACCATCTATATGGGTGAGGACATGATGGATGGCGATCAGGACGTTCTCGTCATTCCCGACAGCGTGGTCAGCATCGGCGATTACGCTTTTTACGGTAGCGGCTTGTACGAGATGGACGAGGATATGACCCTTACGGTGTACGGTATCGACGAGATCCGTATCGGAAACGGCGTCAAGACCATCGGCAGAAGCGCATTCTATAATTTCGCTTCCCTCAAGCGCGTGATCATGGGGGATGGCTTGGAGTCCGTTGGCGAAAAAGCGTTCTACAGATGTCCCGTTTTGGAAACGGTTACCTTTGGCAAGAGCGTTAAGACCATTGGCGAAAAGGCATTTTATAAGTGCCCCGAATTGAAGGTTGTTACGATTTCCGATAGTGTTACGACCATTGGAAACTACGCGTTTTACAAGTGCGAGGCACTCGAAACCTTGACGCTTGGGAAGGGCGTAAAAGAAATTGGCAATTTTGCCTTTTACGGTTGCCGCCCTGTTAAAGAGCTGGTGCTTCCCACAACGATCGAGAGCATTGGCAGACAGGCATTCCGCAATTGCAAGGGATTAACGGCGGTTATTCTGCCCGAAAGTCTTGTCAATCTTGCGGCACACGCCTTTTACGGGTGTCCGGAGTTGACCTTCTTCTGTGTCAGCGACAAGGCAGGTGAAAATTGGGATCCTCTCTGGAACTCCTCCTACCGTCCCGCTGTGTGGAACTGCACGTTGTCCGAGGATGGCGACTACGTTTTGTATTTTGAAAAGTCGGCAACGAGCATTACCAACCGTAATACCAGTAACAAGATTTCCAATCCCGTGCGTCACGGCTATACCTGCATCGGTTGGGACACCAACGCAGCGGCAACCAAGGCAACTTATCAAACCGATAAGCTGACCGAGGCAACCGACGGCAGAAAGCTGTATGCGATTTGGACGGAAACCGTTGAAAACAATGAAAACAAATAATATGGAGGAATTTGAACGATGAAAAAATTCAGTACCTTCGCGCTCCTGCTTTTGATGGTGGCCGTTTTGGCGTTTGCTGCGGTCTCCTGTGGTGACGAGCCGGAAGCGAGTGGCGACCTGACCCTTGAGGTCAAGGATATGCCCCAATTGATGTATATCGTTGGTAACGATCTCGATCTTTCCAACGGTGTATTGAAGGTCGTGCAAAACGGAGAGACCAAAGAGGTTCCCATGAGCGATGCGGGCGTTTCCGTTTCGGGCTACGATAAGAGCAAAACGGGTGACCAAAAGGTTACCTTGACCTATGGCGGTAAGTCTGTTGAAATCACGGTAAACGTGGTAGAAAGAATGCAGGCGATTGAATTTGTAACCGACTATTTTGTAGGTGACGAATTGGATCTTGGCAAGGGACGCTTGAAGATCACCCGCGACGACGGTTCTTCCTATACCGTTATTCTCAACAACGAAAAGGTAAAGCTCGAGGGCTTTGATTCCGACAATGCGGGCGATTGCACCGTTACCGCAACCTACGAGACCGACAGCGAGACCTACAGCTGCACCTTTAAGGTAACGATTTTTGAGGTTGAAGAAGTAAAATTGCACGCTCCCAACAAGATCGCTTACGATAGCCACGCAAACGGTCTTGATCTTGCCGGCGGTTACTTGACCCTGAAGGCAAACAACGGAGCTTTGGAAAAGGACGTTCCCCTGACCGATGCGGCAGTGGAGGTTACCGGATTTGATCTTTCCGTGGTTACCAAGGACAATCCCAAAAAGGATCAGACTCTGACCGTCAAATTTGATGGCAAGGAGTATCCCTTTACCGTCAAGCTCACCTACACCGACATCTCCCTCTTTAAGGATGAGTCGGCAGCGTTTGCGGATATCAATTGGGAGAACGCTCTTGAGGAGTGGCCCGAGATTTCCGAGGAGCTTGGCGAAAAGGCTCTGGAGCTGATGGAGATGTATCTCGATATGGCACCGGCAGAAACGCAGTTTATCACCACCGAGGAACGCTTGGCGGTTGCACGTGCGGCGTTCTCCTACGGTATGAGCCGGATCGAAGACGAGATCATCGCTCTCGACGATGCATTTACGGTTGCAGAGGGCGGTTTGGTATTCAATTGCCGTACTCCCGAGGCGATGGAAGCGGCAATCGAGGTTCTTGAGGATGATGACAACGTACTCTATACGATGACTCCTCTGGTTTCCAAGATCATTACGGCGTTTGAAAAGCAGGAGCTCACCACCGGCATCACCTTTGGCGAGTTTGCTCTTCTGGACGTGGAGATCTACGAGAGTCTGGCAGAGATCTTCCGCTATATGCTGGATCTGCACGAGCTCTTTGAGGAGATCCCGGCAGATTGGAACGAGGTTGGTATTTCGACCTACGCCACCGAGATCGAGGCGGCTTACAACTTCATTTTTGCAAGCGAATATGCAGACGGTTCTCTGAGCGAGATCTACTACCACATTTCCACGTGGCGTGAGGCGGACGATGCGTTCGAGATCCTTTACTCCTACTACTATTTCGTAGATAACGACGAGGCACTTGCAAATCTTGCAAGCGTACACCTGCCCGTAGCGTTTGAGGAGCTGGCATCCTACATTACCCTGGCACTGGAGCAGATCGATGCCGTTGCCAATTTTGAAACGTTGGATACCTCCAACTTCTTCTTCAACTACTACATGGCACTTCGCACCGCAGAGGAGATCCTTTCCGGCGATAACGCAATGGTTCGAGAGCTTTACGCGATCCTTCCCGTTAACGTTTGGATGGGACTTGACCCCAGCACCCCCTTCTACTTTGACGATATGCTCGAGTATCTGCGCACGACCGAGGGCGGCTTCTATACCTACTCCGGCGCGCTTTTGGATCTTCCCGAGTATGAAGCGTTGATGGATCACTACATGGAGATCCTGTTCAACATTATGACGCAGGAGACCTACAGAGAGTCCAATGAGTACAAGACGGCAATTGAGGAAATGTTTGCCATGTACGTGGCACTGACTCCTACCCGTCAGCTCAACTTCCTCGCTGCGATCAATCCTTACTACTCCATGAACATCCCGCCTCTTGCATTTGACGCGGTATTTGAGATGGAGGGCTTCTCCGAGGATATGACCTGCCTCTTCGTTCATCTTCTGCACGAGTACTACAGAGGTCTGTTTATCGACGAGGCTGCACAGGAGGCTTATAATGAGCTGGTGATCGCAATGGAGCTTTACGCACAGCGTTTCTCCTCCGATACGTGGTTGGATGACTTCCGTGCGCGTCTTGCCAAAGTTCAGGCTGCATACGATGGCATGAACCCGATCGACAAGGCGACCTTTGAACAAAAGCTGTTAGGTACCTACAACAAGTATCTGGCCATCAGCGCAAGATACGACGTTGAGGAGCCCGTTATGCCCCCCGAAGGCGAATGGATGGATACTTTCTTGGCACTTGACGAGGCAATCCAGGTCATCGAGCTTTCTTACATGATCATTACCGAGAAGCAGGTTGACATGTACAACCTGCTCTTGAGTGCTTGCGAGCGTGCTTTGTTGCTTGAGGAAAAGATTCTGTCCAGCAACGATCCTGAGATCCTCAATATCTATTACTACGAACCTTTGTTCGTAAAGTATCAGGATGTTGAGAGTGGTAACGGTGACGTTTCCGAGGACGGAAGCGGTATGACCGAGCAGATCAAGCTGACCTACACCTTTGAGTACATGATGAACGTTTATCGCGGCATCTACGTAGAGGCACTGAATAAATTTATGGATGTTGGAATCTACGATTCCTATCAGGAGTCCAACCTCAAGACCTTTGAGAATCTGGCGTACAACGTTCTTTGGACGTATATGCTCAGCGATCCCGAATCCACGGAAACCATCTTTGACCGCGAGCAAGTACTTACGGTCATGAAGGGTTATGCGGCGTTGAGCGTGGACGAGCAGACTCTGTTCGTTCTGATGGAAAGCGATTACAGCATCTACTATGCGGCAGTTGCGGAATTTTTGGTGGAGGCATTTACCGAAAAGGTTGCTCTGGTCGGCATGAAGATGCTGGAGCTGGAACAGAAGTGCCTTGCATATGAGGTGCTGAAGGATGAAGCCAGACGCGCCGGTGTAGAAGAGCTTCTCAGTGAGATGCAGGCACTCTACGCAGACGTTGTATCCGATGAGGATAAGGCATCCATGGCAGATTTGCAGGAGCTCTACGATTTCTACGTAGCAAAGGCACAGTCCTTGCTGGCTGAAGACGAGAGCGAAAACGAGGCTGCTTAATTCCAAACAATCAAACGGGGCTGGCTTTTGTGGAGTCAGCCCCGTTCAATCGAACACATCTATCGATATAAAGGAGAAAGAACATGAGACGGTTTGGTATATCCATTTATGGTGTTTCGCGCAAGATCCGCACGGGCGAATTGACTCCGATCACCGCGTTTGAGAAAATTGCGGCTATGGGGGCAGAGGTGGTTGAGCTGGTTCCGTTCGGTTTTAATTTGGTTGAGACTCCGGAACTCAAAAAGGATTTTAAAGAAGCATCCCAAAAGCTCGGTGTTCCGATTGGAAACTATTCGCTCAACGCAAACTTTTTGATGTTGGATGACGAGCGATATGCAAACGAAATGAAGCGCGTCAAAAAGCATATGGAAATGGTTTCGGATATGGAGATTCCCACCATGCGCGTGGATTCTGCGGCGTTCAGCCGCCCCATGAGCGAAAACACGATGGAAAAGTTCCAGGCGGAGCTGCCCTTGATCGTGAGCACCTACGAGGAGCTTTGCGACTATGCAAAGCCGATGGGAATTACCGTGCTGTTGGAAAATCACGGCTTCCACGCCAACGGTTCCGAGCGCGTTCGTCAGATTTTGACCTCGGTCAAGAGAGAAAACTGGGGACACCAGATGGACGTTGGAAACTACACCTGCGTGGACGATATTCCCGAAATCGCGGCAAAGAAGATGATCGGCTTTGCCAAGACCATTCACATGAAGGACTTTTATCTTCGTCCCGCGCACCGCGATCCCGGAGGTGCTGAGGATTTTAACTGTGAGGATTCCTGGTTCCGCTCGGTCAACGGTACGTTCCTGCGTGGTTCGATCTTAGCACAGGGGGACATTGATATCTGGGATATTATGAAAACCATCAAAAATTCGAATTTTGACGGCGATATTTATCTGGAATACGAGGGCATGGAGGAGTGTGAGTACGGCACGCACGTCTCTTTTGCCAATATGAAGCGGATCTACAACGAGGTCTGATGCTTAAAAAACGAAGGAATCCAATGCGTTTTCGCACCGGACTCCTTCGCTTTTTTATTTTCCTTCAATCAGTTGTTTGGTGCGTTGGGTGAAGAGAACGAGATCGAAATAAGGATGGATTTCTCCCTCAACGTCGGAGAGGTAATCGATCATTTCCTCAAGATATGCGTATGCACGTTTGGTATCCTCTTCCGTCAGCGCGAGATAGATTTGTGACAAGCGTTTGCAGTATTCGGTGTGGTAGGTCAAAATTCTCCAGGATTCCTTGTGGCACGGATCGGAAAGCGTGCAATGCGCCGTTGCGGTAGCGGCAAAGGAGGTGGCAAGCGGGGAGACTTGGGTCAGAGCCGCTTGCAGCGCGCGGTTTCCAATCACGCCGGCACGCTTGGCGTTCGCATCGGTAGATCCCGTATCCTGAGCGGTAACGTCGCTGTTTTGCGCCATTTCGTTGGGAGAGAACAGACGCGAAATCGCTTCGAGATAGTCGAGCGCGAGCTTCCAATCCTCTCCAAACGCATCCTTGAAGTATTGCTCGATGTAGCACTCGGTATCCAGACTTGCGTCAAATTGGAACTCGCCCAAAATGGAGGCGGGGAGCCCCGTTGGGAAGTAGGCGCGCTGGGTCTGGTCGCTCATCACTCCGCCAAAGCCGGTCAAGGGGAGCATTTTCATGTCGGTTGCGAGGTTGCGGGAGAAGGTCATATACCCGGGGTCGGAAAAATGCGAGGTATAAAGGTAGTATTCAAACAAAAACTTTTGTCCGTCAAACGTGGGCTTCCATGCGTCCACAAAGGAAAGGGTCAGATCAAAGCCCGCTCGAATGGCGTGACGGTTGCGGATCCATTCGGGGATTCCACCCTCGCGTCGCTTGTCGGAATACTGATCTCCCACGGCGCGCGTGGTCGCGGTGGTCATAATAAAGCGGGAAGGGTTGTTCAGCCTTTCCTTGATCGGCGGCCAAAGCGTTGCCACGTACATAATAAACACGATTTTGGCGGGATTGCCGCGTCGTGTCAGCTCAGCATCCAGCTTGTTGAGCATTTGAACGTAGAGGTCGGAGGGGTGATGCTTGACGCAATCTTGACACTCGCAATGGTTGTTGATATAGTCTCCAAGCCAAAAATGGAGAAAATCGATGTAAGGCTTTTCTTCCAGATAGTCCGCCAACCACGCAACCACCTTGTCCTGTACCCACTCCTGCGACATACAAAGCTGGGTAAAGAAAGGGGAAGAAGCAAACAACTCTCTTTTTCCGTTGACCAAAGCAAACGCTTTTTTGGTTTCCTCGGGGACGTCGTAGTGCTGCCCCGAAATCATATGTCGGATGCCAAAGGGCTCGTTGAGCGCGCCGTGTCCCAGCGCGTGGAACTGGAGCCCGCATTTTTGAATGGTGCGCTCCCACTCCGTCACGTAATCGCAATACACCGAATAGGGAGGCTCCACCACGTTTTTGAACTTGGTGTTGCCGGTGTGGCGGTACCAGCGATTCATATAATTGTAGGGGACGATCTGCTCGATCATAAACAGATTCATGTCCACCTTGGGGAGCCAGAGGATCGTGTCGCGGACGTGCTCAAAGCTGACCGCCCCCTCAACGCATTGACCGCGGAAGGGGTAGTCGGCTTTTTTTCGTTCCCGAAAGACGTGCGTCCGCAGATCCTTTTTGGGAATATATTCTCCCGCCTCTCCCGGGCGCACCCAACGGCATCCGGCACTTTTGAGGTAGTGGTAAACGCCCATCAAAACGCTGCGCTCGTTGCTCCCCGCAATATAGCCCGTCAAATTCGAAATATTGACGTCGATGACGTCATCGATCATTGCGTCAAGAACGTCATCTTCGGGGAGGGAGAGGTCGGAAAGAAGCCCCAGCGTGATCGCGTTTGGGTCGGGGGTAGAAGAAACGAGAATCGACGTTGAAAGCGTTTCGTCTATCCGAACCAGATAGTTGCAAAGCTCCTCAGCGGCATAGCGCAAGGTTTTTGTATCGTTTGTAATCCGAACGTTCATGATGGTATCGATCCTTTCATGCGTTATAGACGGGGATTCAGCGATTTCTTCGCTTGCCCGCAGGGTATCCAAAGCGTTTTTTGTAGCAACGGCAAAAATAGCTTTCGTCCTCAAAGCCGCACAGGTGAGAGATTTGAGACACGGTGCGGTCGGTGTTTTTGAGCGTCACGTCGGCAATGGTCAGGCGATAGTCGTTGATATATTGCATGACTGTCATACCCGTAACCGCCTTAAATACGCGGCAAAAATGGAATTTGCTCACGGCACAAAGGTGGGAAAGCTCCTCAACGGTCAAGCGTTCCGCATATCCGTCGCGGATGCGCCGCAGGGCGGGCTCTACCACCGCATAGTGGCGAGCGGCATGCGCGCGGCTGTCGTCGGTGGGGGCGGACGGTACGCCGTGACGCAAAAGATGCGAGAGAAGCTCCATTGCAAGCCCTCGCACCGCAATGCGGAAATAAGGATTTTGCGCTTGCATCTCCTGCATCAGTAAAGACAGGATGCGGCAAAGCGATTCATCCCGCTCAAAGTGTGTAACAAAGGAGAGCTGCCCCGAGAGCAACTTGTGAACGAGATCCGGAATTTCGGAGTCGTTTCCGATAAAAAAATCGGTAGAGATCATAAAGAGGTGATATTTTCCGCAGTTTTCATCGTTCACGGTGGCGTGAAACTCGTATGGGTTGATGACGATCACGTCGCCCGCCCGCGCCACAACGGTTTTGCGACCGACGAGCAGGGTAGAGGAACCCTCGTAAAAATATTTGATTTCAATCGCCTCGTGAAGTGCACGCCTTGCATCCTCAACGTCATCGATGTGCGATGCGCGCTTCAAATCGATTCGGATGGGAAAATTCTCGTCCGCAAACAGCAATTCATTTTTCCCTGCCATTACGTCACCCCTCTCTTTGGGTTTCATCATATCATAAAACAGGTGGATTGTCAAGCGAAAAAAATGATATTGTTGACGATTTTATTGACTTTTTCTTGCATTTTTCAAGGGAGCGTGGTATAATAAATTGAATCTGATGAACCCAAGGAGAAGCCATGATCAAGCTTTGTATTTTCGATCTGGATGGTACGGTGCTGGACACCGTTGGAACGATTGCGCATTACGGAAATCTCGCGCTCGGGATGCACGGAGTGGAAGCGATTCCCAAAAAGGAGTACAACTTTCTTGCGGGCAAGGGTGCCAAGCATCTTGTGCGCGGAATGTTGGAGTTTCGCGCCTGCTACAGCGACGCGCTTTACGACGCTGTTTTTCGTGATTACAATACGGCTTACGATGCCGACGTTGCCTTTGGAACCACGATTTTTAAAGGCTTGAAAGAGGTGCTGGACGAGCTCAAATCGCGGGGCATCCGTTTGGCAATCGTCTCCAATAAGCCCGATTTTGCGGCACAAACCGTAGTAGGCAAGCTGTACGGAGAGGGATATTTCGATTTTGTCACGGGGCAGAAAGAGGGCGTTCCGCTCAAGCCCGACCCGACGGCGGTTTTGGATGTGATGAACCTATTCGGTGCCACGCGGGAAGAGTGCCTTTATATCGGTGACACGGGTGTGGATATGCAAACGGGAAAGAACGCCGGCATGAAAACGATTGGCGTTCTTTGGGGCTTCCGCGGACGCGAGGAGCTGCTCCGCGACGGTGCGGACGTGCTACTTTCCAAACCGAGTGCGCTTTTGGAGTGTTTATAAAACGGTATCCCCACAAGGGCAAAGCCCTTGTGGGGATATCGTTTATTGTGCCTCAATGGCTTGTTTTAAGGCTTCCAGAGCCTCTTCTGCCGCGGTTTTGTCAACCGTGCAAAGGTGGCTCACGTCAGAAACAGCCGAGCTTCTGCCAACAGCCGTTCCCTCTGCCGCGAGATTGCCCTCAAAGGTCATCGAATCCGCTACGTATTTGCCGATAAAGCTTCCAACGTAGGTTTTGCGCGTTGCGTTGATCACCGTTGGAACAGTGAGAGAGACCGAATCCTTGATAGAGGAGTCCGTATTGCCGGCTTTTGCGGAGGCTCTGCCGACAAGACCGCCGACCATGATCTCGGAGGTCTGCCCGTAATGCTCGACCGTGACCTCGCCCGTAGAATAGGATCGGAGAATGGAGTTTGCCGTGCTGTCATCCTTTCCGTAGTATCCGACCAAGCCGCCCGCGTTGATGCCCGAAAGACCGCGCGCCAGGACTGTTCCGTGATTGGCGCAATCCTCAAAGCGGTTGTCACTCTGCCATGCGGCGATACCGCCGATGCAAATTTCGCCCACGCAGTCGTCTGCAATGACGGTTCCGTTGTTGATGCAGTAGAGAATGGTGCAGTTTTTGCCGTTTGAGGTAATACCGCCAACGTAGGCTTTATCCGCATGGCGCGCAATGACGGTTCCGTTGTTGACGCAATGGTCCATATGGATGCGATTGTTGATATATCCCACCACTCCGCCAACGTTCAAATCGGCATCTGCGGATGCAAAGGGAGCTTTGACGGTTGCGTTGTTGACACAATCCTGAACGGTAACGTAGTTTTCGGCATTTCCGATCACACCGCCGACGCGCTGGTAACCGATGACCGTTACGTTTTCTCCAACCGTGCAGTGCTGAACCTTGGAGCGGTTTCCTGCTACGCCCGTAATGGAGCCGACGATCGCTCCGACGTTGGTTCTTCCGCGGATGAGCGCGTTATCTACCGTGATCTTTTGAACGCTTCCTTGATCCATGTAGCCGAACAGACCGCGGCAATACAGATCGTGGGCATCGATTGTAAAGTTGGAGAGTGTATGATCGTTTCCGTTGAAGAAGCCGCGGAAGGGGTGCGAATAATGGTTGCTCTGCAAAATAAAGCCGACGGGTTGCAGGGTAATGCCGCCAAAATCAATGTCGCTCGTCAGGGAGAGGTACATGCCCTCAAACGTATTGCCGCTTGCCACCTGTGCAATCAGGTATTGCCATTGATCAGCGTTGGAGATGGTGTAGGGGTCGGTGGAGGTTCCCGAACCTCCAAACGGCGTGCCTGCCGCCATCACCACGGGATGCCCCTTGATGCCGTTGGTGTCCTTGATAGTTTGACGGAGTGCGGAGCCCTCCTTTGAGATCGCTCCTGCCAGAACCTCTTCCTCGGTAAAGCGAGCAAAGAGGATCAGTGCGCTGCGGTTGCGTGCTTGATCGTACTGTACGTAGATTTTGCCGTCCGAACCGATGGCGATATCGGGGTAGGAGATATAGTTTGCGCCGTCCAGTAAAAGTCCGCCTTCCCAGGTTTCTCCGTTATCGCGGGAAACGAACGCAGTCAGATGGCTGCGGGATTCGGTGGCTTCCGTCATGCTTTGACCGTGCTTGACGAGAAGCAGGTTGCCCGAGGGGAGCGTGCGGATCATCGCAAGTCCGTCCACGTGCGGGAACGCGATCTCTTCCGCGCTCCAGGTTCTGCCACCGTCCGAGGAATAGGACTTTTTGATGGCGGTCTTGCAACGGGAGTACATCATGATCCTTCCATCGTCCAGCTCTGCGATGGAGTGCTCGTTAAAGCGTCTGTCACTAAAGTCCACACCGCCGCGGTATTCCCACGTTGCTCCCAAATCGGTGGAGGCGTACACTCTTGCACCGCGGATGGCATCCAGCTCGGTGTGCTGATTTTGCAACGGCTCACTGATCGGATGGTTGCGCTCCCAGATGGAGACAGGAAGGAGCCATTCGCCGTTTTGCGTAACGATGGGTTTTTTGAGGGATGCGCCCACGCTGATATACTGCGGCTCGCTCCAAACGGGATTTTCATCATCGGGGTTTTCGCAAATGATGGCAAAGTTCGCGCCCTCACCGTCAAACATGCCAAGAGATTGCTGGTAGAAGAGCCAGAGCCTACCCAAGGGATCCTGCCAGAAGCAGCCGATGTGTACGTTTCGTACCAAGGGGAGGTCATCGTTGTGCGGATCGATGACAAACTGAATATCTTTCCACGTCTCTCCCTTATCGTCACTGTAAGTTGCAATCAAGTATGCGTCCGAGTTGTCACCGCCGCCGATCCAACAGCTCCAGAGCCTGCCGCCTGCGGTCATTTCCACGCTTGCCTGCATTGCAAAGTATTGATAATTCTGCAAATAGCGCTCCCCGGGATCAAAATTGACCTTGCAGGGGATTTGGTTGACGTCGAGTGCTTCCTCGGAGAAGATGGCGGGGATCTTTTCGCTCGAATACACTGCGGTGTAGAAGGCGTTTTCGGTGGGGTTGACGGTTACCGTGCGTTCCTTCGCAACGATCTTGCCCGCGTCACTCATCCAGAACGCAAAGGGCGCGCCCTCGGTGTTGACCTCTGCCGCCGTGATCTCGGCACCTGTTTTCGCGTGTACGAGCGCGGTGTTCATGTTGTCATTGGTAAAGTGACCGTTGGTCAGCGTGATCTGATAGAAGGTGTCACTTGCAAGTCGGTCGGTTTTGTAGTTGAAGTATTTCTGCGCGGATGCGCCGTAGCGTAACATATCCATAAGCAATGCTTTGAGTTCCTCGCTTTCCGTTCCCTCTGCGGTATATCCCAGTTTGTTGTAGGCATATTGCAGAACGCTGTATTTTGATAACTCGCTGTAATAGGTGTTGCCGTTGCGGATCAGTACGGCTCTTGCGTAAATATCGTCCGCCATTTGCTTGGCGGAAAGAGTCTTGTATTCAAAGACGTAGTATTTTTCACCGTCGATCTCCATCGCGCCCGAGGTGGTCAGGGCGAGCTTCTCGTTTCCGAGCAGGTAGGAGCTTTGCGGCGTTTCCCAGCAGAGGAGCTTAAAATCCTCTTTGGAAACTGTGGTTTCATCTACTCCTTCCAGCTTGACCGCGTAAAGGATCTGCACGTTTTCGACGAATTGCAGATTGGTTTTTGCGATGGTCAAGGTGGGGGAGTCTTGCGGTTCGTTGTTTTGAACGGATACCGCCGCGGCATCCGCAAAAGAAGTGATACAGGGGAGCAACACAAGGATGCACAAGAGGCATGCCAAAATTCGTTTTTTCATCGTCATAGCAGATTGGATCTCCTTTTTGATTATTTGAATGATCTTTCAAAGACTTACGGGGAATCCCATTCGCCCGGATTGGACGGAGAAAAGGTTGAGTCGCCAATACCATCCGAGGTGCGAAGAATATCCTCGGCGCTCAGTTTAACCAATTCAACCAAAGCTGTTGGGTAGTACTTTTTGTCGGAACGCATACAATTCCTCCTTTCAAATGCTTCCTGTAGCTTTAGTATAACGCTTTTGGTAGGAGAAGTCAAGTTGGAAATGGTTTACCCAAAACGCACAATTTTCAAAAGAATGGTTGACAATTCTCAACCGATTTGCTATAATGAAGATAAAAAAGGGGGGATGAGTATGTTTGACGTTGAAAAGCAGATCAACCGTTACGGTGACGTGCGATTGGAGCTGGGAACACGTGCGGACGAAGAAAAGGTGCTGGCAATTTCCAAGGCGCTTTCCCATCCCGTAAGGCTTCAGCTTTTAAAGCAGCTTTTGCGCGAGCCATGCTCGATCACCGAATTGGCAAAGCTCAATAAATTGACCAATTCCACGGTCATCTTTCATTTGAGTATTTTAGAGGAAGCGGGGCTGGTGGTTGAAAAGGTGCGCCCCAACAAAAAGGGAAAGACCTTGGTTTTTTACATCAATTTTTCGGAATTGACCTTTTCCCTCAAAAATGCGTCATCCGATACGCGGGTGACGGTGGTGGAGCAGAGCGTGGGAGTGGGAAATTACATTTCCGCATCTCCCGTCAAATACATCCGTCTTGCAACCGACGATCAGTTTGTGGTTTTGGACAAGGAGGATGCTTACAATCCGCAACGCTTTGAAGCAAAACTGATTTGTATGGACAACGGAGAGGTCACCTACGCATTTTCCAATGCGTTCGCCAAGCAGAACACGGTGCGGCAGCTGGAATTTTCCTTGGAGCTCTCCTCGGAGTCGCCCTACTATTGCAACGATTGGAAGAGTGAGATCGTTTTTTCGGTTTGCGGAATCGACGTTGCCGAGTTTTTGTCTCTCGGAGATTTTGGAGACAAGCGCGGACTTCTTTCCCCCGCGTGGTGGGATAGCAAGTATTCGCAATACGGTGTGTTGGTAACGGTGACGATCGATGACAATGGAGTGATTCTGAATGGAGAACGGGTAAACCATCGCATTACGCTCGCGCAATTGGAGCTGGAGCATCGGGATAAGATCACCTTTTCCCTGCGCACCGAGATGAATCGGCAGTATGCGGGCGGATTCAATATTTACGGAAGAAGATTTGGCAACGTTGAGCAGGATATCGTCCTGCGTGCACATATTATTTAACAGAGAAAGGAACGACGTTATGATTCGATATGAAATTGAAGGCGGTAATTTGCCGGTTGTGATTTGTTACCCCGAGGCAGGGCAGGCACTTTGCAGCGAGAACGGTGCTATGAGCTGGATGAGTCCCAATATGCGCATGGATACCAATACGGGGGGCGGCATCAAAAAAATGTTTGGCAGAATGTTTTCGGGAGAATCGCTTTTTCTCAACGAATACACCGCGGAAGGCGGACGCGGAATGATCGCGTTTGCGTCCAGTTTTCCGGGCTCTATCATCCCGTACCACGTGACTCCGAGCGAGGGCATTATCGTGCAAAAGCGCGGATTTCTTGCCATGGAGCGGGGGTTGGAGCTTTCGGTTTATTTTCAGCGGCGTTTGCGAAACGGCTTTTTCGGTGGCGAGGGCTTTATTATGCAACGCGTGCGCGGCGACGGAATGGTCTTTATCGAAATCGACGGCTACTGCAAGGAGTACACGTTGGGATATGGGGAAAGCATCATCGTAGATACGGGTTACCTTGCGGCGATGACCGAGGGATGCTCGATGGATATCCAGATGGTCAAGGGCGTGAAGAATATGTTCCTTGGCGGAGAGGGGCTGTTCAATACCCGCGTTACGGGCCCCGGTAAGGTCTATATCCAATCCATGCCCATTGCCAACACGGCGCGCGTGCTGACTCCGTATCTCGATATCCGAACGGGCGGAGACGACGGCGGCGGAGGTTTCCGGATCAATCTGGGCGGAAATTGAGAAACAGAAAACGAAGGGGCTGAGTCATTGACTCAGCCCCCAAACTATAGACAAAACTAACGAGTTTCGTCAGTTTGACAAAAGTTTTGATCAAACTTTTTCAAAAGTTTGTGGGGTGGAGGGGCAACACCCTCCTCGCCCGTCGCAACGTGCGAACTCTCTCTTTTGGCGTTTCTTTTTGCTAACTTTTTCTTTGCGCCTCTTTCTTGCAAAGAAAAAGTGGGCAGCAAATTTATGTATTTTAAAAAAACTTTTTTATAATAGAGGTTGGCAGTAGCCTGAACTCTCCGGACGGAAAGAACTTTTTAACGGTGAAGCTTTCCAAAAAAGAACCTTTTTCTGTTACAAAAATGCCTTTCCACACCAAAGCACAAGTTTTCCACATGGTTTTCAACACCTGTGGAAAAGTGGTGTAAAAAACCTATCAAAAGTCCGTTAACGGGTGTGGAGAAAAATCAAAAACGTCAAGCGGCATATGACAAAATTGCTGTTGATAGCCGTTTGAAGTCAAGGAGTGGAAAACTCCGCAAAAAATGACAAAAATCGAAAAAAATCGACTTTTCCTTGTGGAAAACCCTTGTGGAAAAGTGGAAAACGTGCCATAGTGTGCCATTTGGGATCCAAAAGAACCCCAATCGGAGAGTTCTTCACATCGTCAAAACCGAATTCCACCGTTTGACACCTATGACACTCAACAGGTTTCCCAAATCGACGCATCCAAAAAAGTCAAGCGGCATAAGGCTTTTTTGAGTTTTCCACACTTTCCGCAGCCCTTACTACTATCACTACGATATTATATATATGTCTATTAGGCTATAGGGCTATCGCGCGAGCGCGGGGCGAGGGGAATGTAAAATGCGCCCTTTCCGTCACGGCAAGCCGTGCCACCTCCCCAAGAGTGGGAGGCAAAAGTTGTTTTGCCATGGGTAAACTAACTTTGTGGAGCGTTTTGGGTAGCGAAGCGGCGCGAGCGGGATGAATGACACCACGGTGTGGTGTCAGAACGCGAGCGTGACCGAGCCGCAGCGAGAAGTGGTACCAAATTGCTTGCGGGAGCGATTGCTCCGTCAGCGTGCGAAAGAAACAAATTCAGCAAAATCTGTACTGCATCAAGGCTTTTACCGAGCGCAGAGCATGAAAATAGGGAGTGCTTTGAGAGCGGTTCCTACAGAGGGTAGGCTAACAAAAATGCGGTAAAAGTTTTTGAAGGGTGTGGGAAACTTTTTGAAAAAAGTTTCCCACGAAAATCCCCCACGCAAAACTAACTTTGTGGAGCGTTTTGGGTGGTGGTACCAAAACGCTTGCGGGAGCGATTCTTCCGTCAGCGTGCGAGAGAAAGAAATTCAGCAGAGTCTGTACTGCATCAAGGCTTTTACCGAGCGCAGAGCACCTTCGGTGGAAAGGCTTTGAATATTCCTTTCAAAGAGGGTGCTATAAAAAAGGCGGTAAAAGTTCTTGGAGAGGTTTGGAGAACCTTCTTTCAAGAAGGTTCTCCAAGAAAAAACAAAAAAGAAGAAAAGAAAAAAAACAACACGATTATCAATTCGAAAGGGTTTTAGATATGAAGATTATTTTCAAGAGACAAGAGATCAGCGACGCAGTAGCTCCGTTGATGTGTGCGGTGTCGGGCAAGGCAACGCTTTCGGCGGTGGAGGGAATCCTTCTCAACGCTACCGCGGACGGCAACTGTGAGATGACGACCTTCGATTTGGAAAAGGGAATGCGCATTTCGGTGACGGCACAGGTCGAGGAACCGGGTGCGGCAATCATCAACGCGCAAAAGTTCGTTCAGACGCTTCGCGTAATGGAGGGGGAATTCGTTACCCTTACCGTTAACGATGGGTTGCAGGCGTGCATCGAGAGCGGTAAGTCCAGCCACAAGATGAATTCGATGAATTCGGCAGACTATCCTCAAATTCCAAGACTCGTTACCGAGGACGGCTTTGTTATCGGTCAGTCAATGCTCAAGAGTATGCTTTCCAAGGTGATGTACGCAATGGCGGCAAACGATCAGCGTCCCGTTCTCAACGGATGTTATTTCCGTATTACGGGAGACGAGATGCTGGCAGTGTCCTGCGATAGCTACAAGCTTGCAAAATGTCTTGCAAAGGCAGATATCGAAAATAAGAACGAGGACGGCAGCGACCTGCGCTTCTCCTTCATCATCCCCACAAAAACCGTGGGAGAATTGTTCAAGCTCCTCAAGGATGACGAGAGAGAGACTGTGCGCATCTATCTGACCCGTAAAAATATCGTGTTCCATATTGGAGAGATCATTTTCTTCTCCCGTCTCATTGAGGGACAGTACATTGATTTTGACCGTATTATTCTCAATTCGCACCGTATTTTTGCAACGGTTGACCGTGAGAGAATGATTGCGGCTTTGGAAAGAGCGGCTCTTATCACCGAGGAAAAGGTGGCGGGAAGCGTCCGTTCGCACGTAAAGCTTGATTTTGATAGCGGTGTGCTCAAGATTTCGGCTGTTTCGACGCTCGGATCGACCTATGACGAGGTTGAGGTGGAGCAGGAGGGCGGCGACCTTTTGATCGCGTTCAATAACCGTTTTCTCATCGATAGCCTCAGAGCCACCGATGCCGAAAAGGTGCGCATCTCCATGACCTCGCCTCTGACCAGCATCAACATCGAACCCGCAGAGGAAAAAGAGGACACCAAGGAGCTCTTTATGCTCCTGCCTGTTCGAATGAAGGAGTAAGTTTTTTTGTAAGAACGAGGACGCCACCAATCCAATGAGGAATACGGATGTTCCGCATCCTACACCTCATCACCCGACTCCGTTGGGAGCTTCCCCACGGGGGGAAGCCTTTCCAAACGGTTATTCTCGCGGTGCGCAGTCGAAGTTTTTCGAAATGAAGCCCCGCGGAATGGAGCAAAACCGAGGAGCGGAGCGACGATGGGATCTTGTTTGGAGTCTTAATCGCTTTCCACATGCAAATGTTACTTTTTCTATCAAGGGCTATTGGTAATCGTTAATAGATCCCGCTTCGGGCACAGCCCTCGCGCTTTGCTCCATTCGCGGCACTGCGTGCCCGAGGCTCATTCCGCAAAGTTCGACTACAGGCTACGCCTTTCGCTCAGGATGACACGAAAAAATGAAAAATGCGAACTGCAAAATGAGAAAAATCCCCACGCAAAACTAACTTTGTGGAGCGTTTTGTGGTCGTGGGTCCCAAAACGCTTGCGGGAGCTATTGTGCCGTCAGCGTGCGAGAGAAAGAAAGTAAGTAGAGTCTGCTCTGCACGGTGGCTTGCGCCAAGCGCAGAGCATGAAAAAAGGAATCGCAATGAGAGAGATTCCCGTAGAGGGTACGCCAACAAAAATGCGATAAAAGTTTTGAAAGGGTTTGGGAAAACTTTTTCAAAAGTTTTCCCAAGAAAAAACACATAGCAAACTACTTTTGGTGAGCGTTTTGGGTGGTGGTACCAAAACGCTTGCGGGAGCAATTCTTCCGTCAGCGTGCGAGAGAAAGAAAGTAAGTCGAGTCTGTTCTGCACGAAGGCTAACGCCAAGCGCAGAGCAGAAAAAGAGGAACCACTTTGAGAGCGATTCTTGTAGAGGGTAGGCTATCAAAAAAGGCGGTAAAAGTTCTTGGAGAGGTTTGGAGAACCTTCTTGAAAGAAGGTTCTCCAAGAAAAAAACAAGAAAAAACTCTGCCACAAACAAAAAACAAACAAAGAGGAAACCAAATGAAGAAGATTTTATTTGTAGGAGCCGAGGCGATGCCGTTTGCGGCAACGGGCGGACTTGGTGACGTGATGGGTTCTCTCCCTGCGGCACTTGCCAAAACGGGAGAGGTTGACGTGCGCGTAGTGCTTCCGCTTTACGCGGCGGTGAAGGACGAGTGGCGCCGACAGATGAAGGAAGAGGCTGTTTTTTACGTCGATCTCGCATGGCGTCAGCAGTATTGCGGCGTGTATAGCTTGCAGAAGGACGGAGTCACTTACTATTTTATTGATAACGAATACTATTTCAAGCGTCCCGCACTGTACGGATTTTTTGACGACGGTGAGAGATATGCGTATTTCTGCATGGCGGTGCTGGAAATGATGAACCGCTTGCAGTACTACCCCGACGTGCTGCACGCGCATGATTGGCAGTCGGCACTGTCGGTGGTGTATCTCAACTGCATTTATCGCAACCGCGAGGGATACCGCGATATCCGCACCGCGTTCACCATCCACAACATTGAGTATCAGGGACAGTACGATTTTGCAATTTTGGGCGACGTGTTCGCAATGGGCGAAAACGAGCATAGCCTGATGGATCACGGCGGATGCATCAATTTGATGAAGGCGGCAATCGAGTGTGCCGATCGCGTCAGTACGGTCAGCCCCAGATATGCCGAGGAGATCACCACGGCAGAGTACGCACACGGGTTGGAATCCTGCCTCGTTCGCAACGCGCACAAGCTGACGGGAATTCTGAACGGAATCGATTACACTTACTACGATCCCGAGGAGAGCGGCATTGCCGCACCCTTTACGCCTACCCGCCTTGCCGGAAAAGCAAAGAATAAAAAGGCAATGCAAAAAGAGGTCGGACTCCCCGAAACGAGTGACGTTCCCATGCTCTCCCTGATCACGCGTCTGGCATCCCATAAGGGGCTGGACATCGTTTCGGAGTGCATTTGGGATATCGTTGCAAATAACGACGTCCAGCTCGTGATTCTCGGCAAGGGCGAAGCAAAATACGAAAAGCTGTTTTGCGACCTGGAAGCGGCGTTCCCCGAAAAGGTGCGCGCTCTGATCACCTACGACCGTGACCTTTCCAAGCGCATCTATGCGGCAACCGATATCTTCCTCATGCCTTCCAAGAGCGAGCCGTGCGGACTTTCGCAAATGATCGCGTCGCGCTACGGTGCCATCCCCGTGGTGCGCGAAACGGGCGGTTTGTACGATTCCATCAAGCCCTATTGGACCGAAGGAAATACCATCCACGGCAACGGCTTTACCTTTGCCAATTACCGCGCTGACGAGCTTCGTGAACGCACCGAGGCGGCAATTGCCCTTTGGAATGACCCCAAGGCGCGCAAAAAACTGGTTACCAAAATTATGAAAACCGATTTTTCGTGGAATACTTCCGCCGAGAAATACCTCGAACTGTACGCGGGACTTTAAAATGCAAAATGCAAAATGCAAAATGCGGAATGAAAAATGAGGAAAAGAACCACGCAGAGCATGAAAAAAGGAACCGACATGAGAGCGATTCCCGTAGAGGGTAGGCTATCAAAAAGGCGGTAAAAGTTTTCCCCAAAAAAACAAACCCAAACCCAAACCATATTCCAACACACACTTCCCGCAAGGGGCGGGGAGCGATAAAACCAAGGAGGCTCATTTGTTATGAATTACAATCCCAACAGTGCAGAGGTCAAGGAATTGCTGGAGAGCGTGCTGCAACGCCATTTTGGATGTACGGCAGCAGAGGCATCGCGCGACCAGATGTACAAGGCGGCGGCGATCACGGTCAAGAATATTTTAAGTGACAAGCGTTCCGCTTACAAAAAGAAGGTCAACGCGGCAGGTGCCAAGCGCGTGTACTACATGTGCATGGAATTTTTGCTTGGACGCTCGCTCAAAACCAACCTTTGCAATCTCGGACTTGCAGGCGCGTATGAAAAGGCACTGAAAAAGCTCGGATTTGATCTGGAGGATCTTTACGAGTGCGAACCCGACGCAGGGCTTGGCAACGGCGGTCTTGGCAGACTTGCCGCGTGCTTTATGGATTCGCTTTCGTCGCTGGATTATCCCGCAACGGGCTTTTCGATCTGCTACGAGTACGGATTGTTCAAGCAAATGATCGTGGACGGTATTCAGGTCGAGACCCCCGACATCTGGCTCCCGGGCGGCGAGGTATGGCTCGTTCCCAGAACCGACCGCACGTATAAGGTGCGCTTTGGCGGCAAGATCCGCGAGGAGTGGAGATCGGACGGACACTGCGAGATCCTTTACGACGATTGCGAGGAGATCGAGGCAGTTCCTTACGACATGATGATCTCGGGCGCGGACAGCACCGCGGTCAGCCAGCTCCGTTTGTGGCGCGCGAGAAACACGCAAAAGTTCGATATGCGCCTCTTTACACAAGGACAGTACACCAGAGCACTGGAGGAGAGCACCAACGCGGAGATCATTTCCAAGGTCTTGTACCCGTCGGATAACCACACCGAGGGCAAGCTGCTCCGCCTGTCGCAGCAGTATTTCCTTGTTTCGGCATCCATCCAAAGCATCATCCGCGACCACATGGCGGTGTACGGACGCTTGGATAACCTGCCCGACAAGGTGGCAATTCACATCAATGATACGCATCCCGCGCTCTGCATTCCGGAATTGATGCGCATCCTCATTGACGATTATTTCTTTTCGTGGGATGCGGCGTGGAGCATCGTGACTCGCACTGTTTCCTACACCAACCATACCGTTATGCCCGAGGCTCTGGAGACGTGGAACGAGGATCTGTTCCGCCTCAAGCTTCCGCGCATTTATTCCATCGTCAAGGAGATCAACGAGCGCTTCTGCCGCGAGGCATGGACGGCGTTCCCCGGCAACTGGGGTCGCATTTCGCACATGAGCGTCATCGGCTACGGACAGGTCCGCATGGCAAACCTGTCGGTCATCGCGTCGCACTCGGTTAACGGCGTATCCGAGCTCCATTCGAGCATCCTCAAGGATTCCACGTTCAAGGACTTTTATCGGATGTATCCCGAACGATTCGATAACGTTACCAACGGTATCGCGCACCGCCGCTGGCTGTGCTATTCCAATCCCAAGCTCGCCGCCCTTTTGGATGAGTGTATCGGAACCGATTACCGTCACCAACCCGAACGCCTTTCCGACTTTGCAAAGTTTGCGGATGACGAGACGGTTAAGGAGCGTATGCGTGCCATCAAGCACGAAAACAAGATCCGCTTCTCCAACCTCGTTGCCGCAAAGACCGGCAAAAAGATCGATACGCATTCGGTTTACGACGTGCAGATCAAGCGTCTCCACGAGTATAAGAGACAGCTTCTCAACGCGCTCCATATCATTGGACTTTACCTGGATCTCAAGGAGAATCCCGACCTCGATATGCAGCCGCAGACCTTTATTTTCGGCGCAAAGGCGGCTCCCGGCTACGATATGGCAAAGCGCATCATCAAGCTGCTTTGCATGATCGGTAAGGACATTGAGCAAAACCCCAAGATCCGCGAAAAGCTCAACGTCGTGTTCCTCGAAAACTATAGCGTCAGCATGGCGGAAGCCCTCGTTCCCTCTGCCGAGATCAGCGAACAGATCTCTTTGGCGGGTAAGGAAGCCAGCGGAACGGGATGCATGAAGCTGATGATCAACGGAGCGCTCACCATCGGTACGCTCGACGGTGCAAACGTTGAGATGCAGGAAGCCGCAGGCGAGGAGAACATGTTCATCTTTGGTTTGAAGGCAGACGAGGTCGAACAGCTCTGGCTCAACGGCTACAGCGCGGCAAACTATTATATTTCCAACGAGCGATTGATCAAGATCATCAATCAGCTTTCTATCGGCTTTGCGGGCGAATCCTTTGCGGATATCGCGTCGTATCTCCTCAATAACGGTCACGGCGTGGCAGATCCTTATATGTGTATGGCGGACTTTGAGTCCTACCGCCTGACGCATGAGGCAATGATCGAGGCTTACCGCGATAAGGCAAGATGGAACCGTATGTCGCTCCTCAATATCGCGGCAGCAGGCAAGTTTGCCGCCGACCGCAGTATCGAAGAATACGCACAGCGCATCTGGAAGCTGAAAAAGGTAAAGTGATAGCGGGAGACGCTGTATGGGCTGAGTCATTGACGAAGCCCCCTTTCAAAAAGCGTTGCTTTTTGCGGTGAAAATTTGAACGAGTGGGTAGCACAATCAAAAGATAAGCGCATAAAGCCCAAAAACAACGTGTCATCACTGAGAAGGCTCGTAAACTCGCCGGTCGAAGTTTTGCGAAATGAAGCTTCGCGAAATGGAGCAAAACCGAGGAGCGGAGCGACGATGGGATCTCGTTTGGGGTCTTAATAGCTTTCCATATGTAAATGTTA